>CAWDOM010000001.1:0-38418 GCA_963803925.1 uncultured Actinomycetota bacterium
CGCTCCTCGCCGATGGTCCGCGTGGTCTGGGTGATATGTTGGATGGGGCGAAGAACAAACCCGGAAAACAGCCAGCCGATGCCGAAGGCCACCGGATCGAGAGGCTGGCCAAAGTCAGAATCCAGCAGCGACTGCAGCGAGCGATCGCGCTCGGTGAGCGGCCGGGCGACCTGCAGGACATACGTGACTGCGCCGTTGGTGACGATCGGATGGTTGTAAATCAACATCCGAAGTTCTTCGACGCTGCCGGTTTCCCACCAGTCCTGCTGATTCTGCAGCGCCTGCATCCCCTCCGCGGCTGACCGGCAGCGCCTCCCGGTCCGCTGAAAGGACTGGCCAGCAGGTTCCCCTCGGCGTCCAACACCCGCACGATTTCGCGTTCCGGCAGCGCCCTCGAGAACTCGTCAGACGAGAAGGTTTCAAGCCGCACCGGTGGTTGCGCGCCCTTCCGGCGGAGGTCCACCGCCTGCCGGTGGGGCGTTTGGGTCGATGACCGTCCGCACGACCGCGGCGCCGAGGGTTCTGCTGGTGCGAAGCAGATCGCCCTTAAGGGTGTCTAGCGTAGTTTGTGCCTGGATCGAATACAGAACGACGCCCAATACCACCAGGGTCACGGCCAGGATGGCGCTGTACAGCAGGGTGAATCGCAATCGAATGGACATCATTCCTCGCGAAAAACGTAGCCGACCCCGCGGACCGTATGGATCAGCTGTGTGCCGCCGCCGGCCTCCAGCTTCTTGCGCAGATAGCCGATGTAGATCTCCAGCACGTTGTCGTCGCCCCCGAAGTCGTATCCCCACACCTCGGTGAGGATTTGTTCGCGCTCGAACACCTGGCGTGGATGCCTGCAGCAGCAGGTGCAGCAGCTTGAATTCGGTGAGCGTCAGGGCGATATCCCTGTCGCCGCGCCGCTTCGTGAGTGGTCGGATCGAGGGTGACATCTCCACAGGTCACTGCCTGTGATTCCGGCTTCGACCCGACCCGGCGCAGGAGGGCATGACGTGGCGAACCAGTTCGGCCGGTGCAAAGGGCTTTACCAGGTAGTCGTCCCTGCCCGTGCCCTCCCTCCAGCCCTTCCACCCGATTCTCAATGGCATCACGCGGGCTGGTGAGCATCAGCACGATGGTTTTGTCTCCGTCGCTGCGCAGGCGACGCAGGAGTGCCAGCCCGTCCATCTTGGGCATCATCCAGTCTACGATCAGCAGGTCGGGTTGGTGTGCGTCCACGAGGGGCAGGGCTTCCTGGCCATTACTGGCTGTCAGCACATTCAGGCCCTCGTACAACAGCGTGCGTTGGAGCATTTTGAGCAATTTAGGATCATCATCGACGATCAAGATAGTTGGCATGGCGTGTTCTCGTAGTTAGGTGTGCCCCGACTGTAAACGATCTGGCTGTGAAGAAACTGTGAAAATCTCGTTCAGGTCGAATTTCTCAGCGAACTCACAGGCTCGTCCTGGGCGACCCACAGCATCGTGCTGAGACGCAGCACTTTCACCGGTGCGCCCAGGCGCGGTCAGGTTCCCCGCTGCCTGTTCAAGCATCCTTCGACACGGCCTTCACTCGCCCCCACGCCCATCCTCCAGCATCACCTTGATGCCGTGCGGATGGCTTGGACTGCTGGTCAGGATGCGCGCGACGACCCCCTCGGTCAGTGCGCCGTTGCGCTGGTTTTGCTTCTCGACGATTTGCACCCGCAGACCGATGCGAATCTCACTCCGTGCCGGCAGGGTCATAAGCATCTCCTTACATCACTTTACCCTGAGTTTACCATCTGTGGAACAATTCGCCGCGAATCACCGACTCAAGGTACAATAGGCTCATGCCGGCCATCGACAAGTGTGAGATCTGCTGCCAGCTCCGCGATGTGGAGACATCCTTCTACAAGTGGGGCTGGGACGACCAGACCGGCCGCTGCCGCCCGCGGCCAGCGCGGCTGGTTCCCGTGGAAGAGCTCGATTCATACGACAAAGAGCGGCATCACCTCAAGCGGTGCCCGCTGTGTGGGACGTTCTACCAATATGACTGGACGTATGAATACCTGTCGAACGGCAGCGAGGACGAGGAACGGTTGGTGCGACTGGGACCGGTGCGGCCTCAGAGCTGACCCCCCGACGCTTCACCACAGCTCGAACGGCCGCCACGGCGCAGTGAGTGCAGCCTTCAGATCCAGGCTGCGGTCTTTGGCGTCCGGTAGATCAGGACGACCTCGTCGGGCGTTGGCGTCACCGCACACTCTTCTTCGATGTACAGCGGCCCCAGCCAGCGCTCCCAGCCCAGCGATATACCACTTTTCCGCCGCAGGCGACAGCGCCGCGAAGTCGTAGCCTGCCACCTCTGCCTGCAGCCGCTGCGTCACCGCCGCACCGCAGCCGGCGGGTTGCGATAGTCCTCGTGCGTTGCCACGCCCTCTACGTAGGCCGTATTGAGCCACGGTCCCCAGTTGACGCGCAGCGGCCGGTCCAGCCAGAGTGCATGCGCCACGAGCCGGCCATCCGCATAGCCCAGGACGTGAGTGCGAACCGGGCAGAGATTCATAAGGCTCCGGTAATCGCAGGTGGAAGACCTCGCCGCACAGCACCGACTTCGCCCGCCTGCGAGTCGGTCAGGGTGTGTGAAGGAACTACGAGCATTTCAAGCGTCATGATCAGACCTCCGTTGTGGGCTCAGACAAGACGGGCCAGGTCCGCACAGGAACCTGGCCCGTTTTATCGCCTCGGCAGGGGCGGGGTCACCCCGCCCCTGCAAACCACCTACTTGCCCCAGTGCTTCACCGCAGCCTGCGCGGCGGCCAGGCGGGCCACCGGCACGCGGAAACGGGGAGCAGCTGACGTTGTTGCCGATCAGGTGGCACCACTCGATCGAGTCGGGGTCGCCGCCGTGTTCGCCGCAGATGCCCACTTCCAGGTCGGGCCGGGCCTTGCGGCCGTTCTCGACGCACATGCGCATCAGCTCGCCCACGCCTTCCCGGTCGATGGTCTGGAACGGGTTCTTCGGCAGGATGCCTTCCTCGACGTACTTCAGGAGGAAGTTGCGCTCGGCATCGTCGCGGCTGTAGCCGAAGGTCATCTGGGTCAGGTCGTTGGTGCCGAAGGAGAAGAACTCGGCCAGCCCGGCAATCTCGGCCGCAGTCACAGCCGCGGCGCGGGATCTCGATCATAGTGCCGAACTTGTAGTCGATCTGTTGGCCCTTTTCGGACTGCACTGCAGCTGCGATGCGCTCCAGCCTGGGCTGGACCCACTTCAGTCTCGTTGACGGTGCCGGTCAGCGGGATCATCACTTCGACGTGCGGGTCGAAGCCGCGCGGGCGACGTCACACGCCGCTTCGAAGTTCCCGCGCACCTGCATCTGGACGATTCGGTGATCATGATGCTCAGGCGAACGCCGCGGCATGCCCATCATCGGGTTCGATTCATGCAGCCCGCGGATGGAGGTTAGCAGGGTTTCCTTCTCTTCCAGGCCCTCGGTTTCGCCCTGAGGCGCATCTCGATGACCTCTTCCAGCAGCTTCTCCTCGTCGGGCATGAACTCGTGCAGCGGCGGGTCGATCAGGCGGATGATGACGGGCAGGCCGGTCATCGCCTCGAACAGGCCGTCGAAGTCCCTGCGCTGGTACGGCAGCGACTCGTTCAGAGCCTCGGTGCGTGTTGCGCTGTCGTGCGCCAGGATCATGCGCTGTACGATGGGCAGGCGCTCGACCTCGAAGAACATGTGCTCGGTGCGGGTCAGGCCGATGCCCTTGGCGCCGAAGTTGCGGGCGCCGCGTGCGTCCGCCGGGTAGTCTGCATTGGCCCAGATCTGCAGGCCGCGGGTGGGTGCGTTATCTTGCCCGGCTGGCGGCTGCCCGGCTCGGCCGCGATCTCGTCGGCCCACTGCAGCAGGGTGATCAGGTCGGTCTGCTCCTCGAACCTCGGCGCGACGGTCGGAATCTGGCCGACGAACGCTTCGCCGGTGCTGCCGTCCACGCTGATCCACTCGCCTTCCTTGACCGTGACGCCGTCGGCGGTCATGGCGCGCTTCATATCGATCTTGATGCTGGCCGCGCCCACGACGCATGGCCGGCCGAGTTGGCGCCACCACGGCCGCGTGGCTGGTGGCGCCGCCTTCGCTGGTCAGAATGCCCTTGGCCGCAATCATGCCGTGCACGGTCATCCGGCTTGGTGAACTGCCGGACCATGATGACCGGCCCGTCCTTGGCCTTCTCCTCGCACAGGTCCGCGTCGAAGTAGGCCGGCCGACGGCTGCAGCCGGGGGCCCGTTCACGCCCGTGCCCAGCAGCTTGCCTTCCTTTGCCGCGGCCTTCTTGGCGGCCGGGTCGAACTGCGGGTGCAGCAGCGAGTCGACATCGCTGGGGCTTCACGCAGCGCGGCTTCCTTCCTGGTGATTACGCCCTCGTTCGCCATGTCCACCGCAATCTTGATGGCCGCGGCCGCGGTGCGCTTGCCGTTGCGGGTCTGCAGCATCCACAGCTTGCCGCGCTCGACGGTGAACTCCACGTCCTGCATGTTGCGGTAGTCGTTCTCGAGGATATTGCAGATCTTCGCGAGTTCTTCGTACGCTTCGGGCAGATCCTTGGCCATCACCGCCACCTTTTCGGGGGTGCGGATGCCGGCGACCACGTCCTCGCCTTGCACGTTGATCAGGTATTCGCCGTAGACGGCTTTCTCACCGGTGCTGGGGTTGCGGGTGAACGCCACGCCGGTGCCCGACGTGCTGCCCATGTTGCCGAAGACCATGGTCACGATATTGACCGTGGTGCCCAGGGTGTCCGGGATGCCTTCGTGCCTGCGGTAGTCAATCGCGGTGCTTGCCGTTCCAGCTCTTGAAGACGGCTTCGGTGGCCAGGCGGAGCTGCTGATAGGGACCTGGGGAAATCGAAACCCTTGTACTTCTTTACGATCGCCTTGTACTGCGCGGCCACTTCCTTCAGGTTTCCGGCGGTCAGGTCGAAGTCCATCTTCACGCGGGCCTTTTCCTTCGCGCTGTGCAGCACATGCTCGAACTCGGTGTCGGGGATCTCGAGCACGACTTTGCCGAATCCTTCGATCAGGCGGCGGTACGCGTCCCGTGCAAAGCGCTCGTTATTGGTCAGTGCGGCCAGACTCTCGACGGTTTCGTCGTTCAGGCCAATGTTGAGGACGGTGTCCATCATGCCGGGCATGGACTCTTTCGGATCCGAAGTGCAGGATACCAGGAGCGGGTTTTTCGGGTCGCCGAAGCCTTTGGCGGTGGTCTTCTCGGTCGCCTTCATTGCGGCGACTTCCTGCTCCCACATGCCCTCGGGAAGCTGCTGCCGCCGGCCAGGTACGTGTTACAGGCCTCGGTGGTGACGGTGAAGCCGGCGGGACCGGCAATTTAATGCGCGTCATCTCGAAAAGATTCGTGCCCTTGCCGCCAAGCAAGCCACGAACGGCATCCCAAACGCCGCCAACCTGCTTCTCGGCTTCTTCGATCTCGGTGAACAGGTAGACCCACTTCTTCGCCATAGTTCTCGTTTCTCCTTAAGGTTACGACAGCTGCACACGGTGCCTTTCCAATTGCTCTCAACTGGAACGCTCTGTCAAAAGGCGGGGATGAGGGAATGGAAGCTGCGCCAGTCCGCCTGAAGTAACTTGACGGTTCAGGCGGCGCTTTTCAATTATAGATGAACACGCTAGATTGGCAAAAATGGGGCGTGGAACCTGTGGTGAGGGAGGGAGCGGCAGCCGCGGCAAGCCGGCTCAACAGGGAATGATCACCTGGAGATCAGTCGCTCCAGCGTTCCTCGTCGACGTTGTCCTCGTCTTCCTCGTCTTCCTCTTCGTCGAGATCTTTCCAGCTATCTTCGCCGAGCTCATCGATCTCCAGGTCCTCGTCGTCCTCGTCCTCCCAGTTGAGATCCTCGACGTGTGCGGGCAGATCCAGCTCGTCGCCGGTTTCCTCGGGTATTCCTCATAAGTGGCGCAATAGCCTTCGCGGTCGATGCGGATTTCCTCTGCGCCGCAGACGCCGTTGTCCCAATTGACGCAGTCTGCAAGTTTGCAGTAAACCTTCACGCTCATGACGTCCTCCTCGCTGACGGCCGCACCTGCGCAGGGTGGTTTTGGGGGTGGTGGTACGCGCCCTCCGCGGGCGGGAGAATGCCATAAGATGCGGAGATGCGCAAATTAAGGTTGAGGGATAGAGGGGTGCGTGGGGGCGCCCATGGTGGGAGCAGGGGCGCAGCATACGGCGCCCCACCATGGATCGTGCGCGCTACTTCACGTGTATCTGAATCGATCCGGCGACGATCGGCTGTAGGACGCCGTTGTCGTACACGATCGGAGTGTTCGCACCGTCTACATACCAGATCTTGATGCGGTAAGTGTCCGGTGCGCCGTCGCCCACCCAAACCATGAACTGATATGGCTCGCCGTTCGGTGCGAGGCCCCCGTTGATCGTGCCCTGACCCTTGAACTGCGCGCTTGTGCCGGACTGGTTGATCACCAACCACTCATAGCTCGTGCTGCGGAAATCCAAACCGGCCGGTTTGAGCGTAAACTGCAGGTTGCCCGAGGGCGTGAGGGCGCCCTTCTTGTACTTGATGTTGAAGGGGATGAAGGCCTTGCCCTCCGGCGAGTCGATCCACCCGCCTGCAGTGACGATGGATTCGTTAATCTCAGGCCTCAGGGCCAGATCTATCAGCACCGGGTCGTGGTCCGCGATACGGAATTCATCCGTCGCGTACAAACTGGTGATCTGGCCGGCGGTCTTGAAGTCCGTGTTGTAGTCCAGGATACTCGGTTCGTCCGCGTTGATGTGCCAATCGAACACGGTAGCCACCTGCGGCGTCAGCGAGTGGCTGCTCAGCGCATGATCGAGATAGCCCCACTGCCCGTCGAAGACGTAGGAGTAGGCTTCCTGCGAGCCAAAGAAGAGCTTCAGGTCGGTGTAGCCCACATCCTTTAGCGCGGTGATCGGGTCCTCCATCGCGTAGGAGTTCAAGTCGCCGATGATCAACGCGTCGGGATCACCGGTTTGGGTCGGATCACCCGCCAGCCAAGTCCACAGCTCGTTTGCGGCGTTCACGCGGACGAGATTGCAGTTGCCCTGGCCGTCTCCGGCGTCGGGCGCATCGCACGCGGAACCTTTGCTCTTCAGGTGATTCACCGCAACCACGAAGTGCTCGCCCGTGCCGACCTCTTCGAAGGCCTGCGCCAGCGCCGGCCGATTGCGGGCTATAGTGTCGCCGCCATTCACGAACGCTTCAGTATTCAGCGCAGCGGTGATCCCCACGGGAATCACCCTCGCAGGCTTGTAGATCAGGCCAACCTTGATCGCGTCCACGCCCAGCGCGTTGACCTGGCCCGTGCCTGTGTCTGCGTCGATGAACGCGTACGTGCCCGGAGCTGTAGCAACGTTCAGCTTGCTTACCAGATCCTGGATGGCACTGTCCGACCCGTAGCCGTCGTTCTCCACCTCAACGAGCCCAATGACATCCGCCATTGTCCCGACGATCGCAGCCACAGTTTTGGGCGACTGGCGGTTGAACTCGGTCTCGTTTTCTGCGCCGCGGCAGTCGGTCAGTGCGCCGCCGACGCCGTTGGTGCAACCAACGAAGGTGTTGAAGAAGTTGAGCAGGTTCATGCCTGCCACACGCAGCGAACCGGACAGCGTGGGCGCCTCAGTTGGCCGCGGGTTGGTCGGCTCAAAACGGACATAACCGTCCAGCGCGTTGATCGGCCGGACGCGATAGGCGTTGCCGCTGGCAGAGTTGCCCGCCCACGTGTAGTTCAACACGCCGACGATCCCGGTCGCTGTGTCGCCGCCGCGCAGCGTGTTAGACGCCGACAGGGGTAGCCCGCCACGGGCGAAGAGGATCGGGTCGGGATTCTGCGCTTGCGAGGCGTCATCGATGATGATCCGGTTCAGGTCGTTAGCGGCCTGGAGTGCGTCTGCATCCGGTCCAGGCGCATAAATATTGGTGGGCTGCATGAGCCGGCCGCCCGACGAGAGCACCACCTGGCCGAACCGGCCAAGCTGGAAGTGTTCGGTGACGACCATCGTTTGCGGCAGGCGGACGAGCATGCCCTCGTACTGCTCAAGAAAGTCGACGGAGGCGACGGGGAAGGTGACGTCAGTTGGGGCTATCGTGCCGGCGCCGCAGTTAACGATGGTCCCCACGCTAATCTGGCTCTGCCCCTGGTTCTCGCCGGCCGTGCCCGTCACCCGCACAAGGTCGCCCGGGCTTACGGTATTGGCGTTGCTGCCTTCGAAGACGAAGATGCCGTCCGAAGTGGCGGGATCGCCGTCGCCGGTTGGATCCTGAATAAAGAAGCCCCGCAGCGCGGGCGAAGCGCCTTCGTAGTCGCCCACCACGACACCCTTGGTGGTCACTGCGCCGGTCACGGCGACGGTTGCGCCGCTGCCCTGGATCGCGTAGATCGGCGGTGTAAGGCAGCGTGCAGACGTCCGCCGCTGTCGTGAAACGGAAGACGTAGTCTGCCGCCATCTGATCAGGCGTGCCGTCGTTGTCGGTCACTCCACCCTCCGTGAGGGTCACGACACACACCGTGCTGAAAGGCAGATTGGCGATCGGGTCTAGGGTGATGCTCGTGACATCGTTAGCGGGAAGCCCGCCAAAGGTCACGGGCATGCCCCGGGGCATGCAATGGTGGCTGCCTCGGCGCTGACATCGACCGGTTCGCTGAAGGTCACGGTTATGTTCCCGGCGACGGGAGCGTCCAATGCACCGTCAGCCGGGACGGTGCTGGCGACGGTCGGAGCGATGTCTTCAACGAGGCCGCAGGTGGCGACGTGTGCGCCCAGCCCGCCGAACGTATCTTGGGCAAACCCCTCCCACTCAATAGACGGGTCGAAGACATCCGAGCCGTTTGAGTCGCCTGCGCAGATCGTGTCCTTGCGGCGCAGGGTGTTGTCCGCCGTGCTGGTCAGGCCAGTGCCCCATTCGGTCCCGGGATCGAAGCCGATCTGCCCGATGACATCGATGACAGTGGTCCCCTTGCGCAGCACGACGGCATCGTCGCCGTTAAACCAAGCCGTCCCCGCGCTCTGATCGGCCTGTGCAAGAATGGTCGCGTTGGCGTTGGTTGGAGCGACTACGTACACCTCACCCGCGGCCACCGTGCCGGTCAGGTTGATGGTCAGCCCGGCGCTCGCGCTGCCGTTGAAGAACATCTGGACGATGTATCCGCCGGTCGACAGATCGATGGCCGCGCCGGTCCCGTTGTAGATCTCCAGCGCCTTGTTGTTGCTGGAGCCTTCGATGTACTCGGAGAAGAAAAGCTCGGTTGGGGCCGCCTGGGCCGGCGAGGCCAGCGCGGCCGGCATGAACAGGCCGAGGATGACGGCCAGGGTCAGGAACCAATGTGAAGTACGTCGCATGGATTGACCTCCTCAAGGGGCGCCCGGCGCGACCGCTTCTCAGTGGAGGCTTCTCCGAGATCGCGCGGCTTCGGGCGAGGTGTTAGGTTGTGGCAGTCGGAGACTGGTGGAGTATATCTTGCGGGGGGGCTGCGTGTCAACCGCGATCGAGGCCGTAGCCCAGGGCGAAATCATGTTGCGGTTGCCGGCATCGGCCGGCGTCGCAAGCGCCGCAAGCTGCGGCTTGCTAACGGGGCTTGCTAACGGGGGCGGGCGTCGCTCCTTCGACTGTGGGCGCTGTGGCGCCCTCCGCTCAGGATGCGGCCCGCCCCTACTGCGGCCACAGGGCCGCGCTGCCGCCCTGTGGCCGCGCAGAGTGGTCGCCGCAGGGCGACCTGGCAGCCTTAGCCGCAACTTCAGTTGCCGGGCGCGGAGGCGCCTCGCACAATGAAATCGCCCTGGAGCCCGCAGGATTGACCTTGGCGCTATTCTGCTCGCGCATCAAACACGGCAGGTAGACTCTGTGAGATCCGATCCCTGGCGCCGGCAACGTGAACGTCCACGATCCGGCCGTCGGCCATTTCGATCGATCGCATGCCCGACGAAACGAGCTGGCGCGTGTGCGTGACAAGCACAATCGTCAGCCCCAGGCTGGTGTGCAGGTCACGAAACAGGTCCACGATTTCCATCTCCGTTTTTTCATCCAGGTTGCTGGTGGGCTCGTCGGCCAACAGCACCTGGGGTTGGTTGATGAGCGATCGCGCGATGACCACTCGCTGCTGTTGGCCCGCGGAGAGCTGGCGCGGATAGGAGTTCAGCTTATCGGCAAGGCCGACCCTGTCCAGGAGCGCTTTGGCCCGCTCACGGGGCTCGGCCTCGCGTCCGTTGGATCCGAACATGGTGGGCAGGACGACGTTCTCGAGCACCGTCAACGTCGGCAGCAGGCTGGGGAACTGAAAGACAAACCCGATTTTTCGGTTCCGCAGGTGAGACTGCTGCCGATCGGTCAGGTCCCACAGCTCGACGCCATCGAGGGTGACCCGGCCCGCGGTTGGGCGGGTTAAGCCGGCAGCGAGGTTAAGAAGCGTGGTCTTTCCCGATCCCGAGCGGCCGACAATTACGGCAAACTCGCCCGACTTGATCTCCACGCTGACCCCACGCACCGCGGTGACGGTGCTTCCTTTCCCAGATCGTAGACCTTCGTTACGTTTTCCAGCATGATCATGACCGTTACTCCCGCATGGCAATCGCCGGATCCTGCCGGCTGATCTTGACGGCCGGCAGCAGGGCGGCCAGGAACACGCTGAACATGGCCAACAGCAGCCCAATCCCGATCTGAAGCGCCAATGAACCGGGCGATGGCAAGAGGAAAGGCACTCCTAGTGAGACCACGATCAACCTTCTGAAGAGGTAGATCGCCAGCGCCGCCAGGAAGACCCCAACCGACGCGCCGCAGAACGCCGGCAGGCTCGCCTCAACAAGCAGCTGCCCGGCGACGAAGCGGCTCGTGGCCCCGAGCGCCCGCAGCATTCCGAGCTCTCTGCGCCGCTCGTTGGCGGCCATCAGGTACACCATGCCGATCAGCACGATAGCCAGCGGCCAGATCAATGCCATTATGATGACGACCGCGTTGAGCAGGCTGTTCAACTGCGTGCGCGATGACTGGAACAGATTGGCGCTCTGGATGGGATAGACCCCCGGCACGGTCCGGTAAATCTCGCCTGCAATCTGCCCGGTGTCCGCGCCGGGTTTCGTCTTGAGCAGAACCGAAGAGACCTGGTCCGGTGGAATGACGAGAGGCTCTTCCGCCAAAAAGAAGGGCACCTGATCGCCCATCAGGTCCGTGAACGCCTTCTCGGCGGCCAGGGCGTCATCGATCGTGACCTGAAGCAGCGTGCGCTTCGTGGGGTCCATCGTGGTCTCCCACAGCTGCTCCGGGTTCATCTCGCCCAGACCCTTGTAGCGCTGGATGTTGGACTTGGTGCCCTCGGGTAGCCGGGCGAGCAGCTGCTGGAGCTGGTGGTCGTTGTAGGCGTACTCGTGCTTCTTGCCCACGCTCAGCTTGTAGAGCGGAGGTTGCGCGATGTAGATGTAGCCGTTCTCGATCATCTCCGGCATGAACCGGTAGAAGAACGTGAGGATCAGGCAGCGGATGTGCGCTCCGTCCACGTCGGCGTCGGTCATGATGATCGCCTTGTGGTACCGGGCCGACTCGATGTCGAACTCCTCGCCGATGTTGGTGCCCATCGCCGTGATCATCGCCTGGATCTCTTCCGAGGACAGCGCCCGGTTCAGTCCCGCACGCTCGACGTTGAGGATCTTGCCGCGCAGCGGCAGGATCGCCTGGAACGAGCGGTCGCGCGCCTGCTTGGCCGAACCGCCGGCCGAGTCACCCTCGACGAGGTAGATCTCTGTGAGCTCGGCCTCGCGGATCGAACAGTCCGCCAGCTTGCCGGGCAGCGTGGAAGACTCGAGCAGTCCCTTGCGCCGCGTGAGTTCACGCGCCTTGCGAGCAGCCGCGCGGGCCTTGGCCGCCTGGGCCGACTTCGCCGACGATCAGCCGCGCGGGCTTGGGGTGCTCCTCGAGGTACTCGGCAAGCCCCTGGGTCACGATCTGCTGTACGAAGCCGCGCATCTCGGTGTTGCCGAGCTTGGTCTTGGTCTGGCCCTCGAACTGCGGATCGCGCAGCTTGACCGAGACGATCGCCGCGAGCCCTTCTCGGATGTCCTCACCGGTGAGGTTGTCGTCCTTCTCCTTGAGGATGCCCTGCCGGCGAGCGTAGTCGTTGATCGTGCGTGGTCAGTGCGTTCTTGAACCCCTCGAGGTGAGTGCCGCCTTCGTGGGTGTTGATGTTGTTCGCAAACGCCAGCACCGCGTCCGAGTAGCCCGTGTTCCACTGCATCGATACCTCAACGGAGCCCTCTTCGCCTTCGGCCTCGAAGTAGATCGGCTTGGCGTGAATCGTGTCCTTGTTCTCGTTGAGGTACTTCACGAAGTCCACGATGCCGCCGGCATAGCGGAACTCCTCGACCCTGGGCTCGAGCTCTCGCTCGTCGGTCAGGGTGATCTTCAGGTTCTTGTTGAGAAACGCCGTCTCGCGGAAGCGTGTCGCCAGCGTGTCGTAGTCGTAGTTGGTCGTCTCGAAGATCTCACCGTCGGCCCAGAAGGTGACCGTCGTGCCCGTGGTCTTGGTCTTGCCCGTCCGCTTTCAGTGGCGCAACGGGCTTTCCGTGGTCGTACTCCTGCTTCCATATCTTGTGGTCGCGCTTGACCTCGACGCACAGCCTGGTGGACAGGGCGTTGACCACCGACACGCCCACACCATGGAGCCCGCCGGAGACCTTGTAGCCCTCGCCTCCGAACTTTCCTCCAGCGTGCAAGACCGTGAGGACGACTTCGACGCCGGGCTTGCGATACTTGGGCACGTTGTCGACGGGGATACCTCGCCCGTTGTCGGTGACGCTCAGCGAGTTGTCGGGGTGGATCACAACATCGATGGCGTTGCAGTAGCCGGCGAGCGCTTCGTCGACGGAGTTGTCGACGACTTCGTAGACCAGGTGATGAAGGCCCTTGGGGCCCGTGGATCCGATGTACATACTCGGGCGCTTGCGAACCGCCTCGAGCCCTTCGAGTACCTGGATGTCCTTGCCGGAATACGAGTTCGGCTGAGAGGCCACGCTCGCTCCTTCGTTTTGTAGAGGGGTTCGGGGCTGAAACGGCGCCCCGTGAGCCACGACATCTTGTGGTGACCCTACCCATTTTACCACAACCTGTGGGGTGGAAAGGGTGTTCGATAGCCCTGAGAGGCCCTCTCGCGGCTCCTAGCGGTTTTTGGCCCCGGAAAGGCCTTTCTTCCACTCCAGGTCCGCGATGGTGGCCCGGATGACCGCCTCGCGCAGCTCGGCGTCGTCGATCGCAGAGGCTGAAGCTTCTACCTGTGCCCGCTCCGTCTCGGACAAGGGGACCGACTCTACGCGATCCTTGTCGGCCTCTTCCCTCCCCCGCCTCTCGGCGGCTTCGAGACGCCGCTTCTCCCCCACACCTCGAGACACAGTGAAGCGGACAGACGTTACTCGTTCCTGACCCAGTCCTTCGTTCATCCGCTTGATGTACTCGCCCGACAGTGCCGACAACTCGGTCGCCCAGATGGGCAGATCGACCGACACCACGAGCTCGGCCCCGCGCAGGTGCGCATCGGTCGTGTGCTCGCTCACCGCCGGACCCGCCACCTGTCCCCAGAGCTCGGCGACGCGTGTTTGCAGCAGGGCTCCCCTGTTCTTGCGATCGAGGCGCGCCGCCAGGCGCTGCAGGGAGGTGTTCAGGTCCACCCCTTTGCCCTGGCGTCTCACGGGAGGGCCACCACCTTGGCGCGCTCGAGTAGACCTTCCTCGAAGTAGCCCAGGTTCGTCGTGGTCATCACCGTTTGGGTCACCGAGCCCACCAGGGCCGTCAGGGCGTGGCGGCGGCGTTCGTCGAGTTCCGACATGACGTCGTCCAGGAGCAGGATCGGGGGCTGCGCGGCTATCTCCGAGATGACCTCCACCTCGGCCAACTTCCACGCCAAGGCGATCGTGCGCTGTTGCCCCTGGGAGGCGTAGACGCGGGCATCGCTGCCGTTGATCCGGAACACGATCTCGTCTCTGTGGGGGCCGGACACGCTCGAGCGCCTCGAGAGCTCCGCGGCGAGATTCCCCTCCATGTGTCTACGTATCGCTTCTTCGGAAGGGATCCCGTCTGCCTCGACCCCGTCCCTCTCCCAGGAAGGCACGTAGGCCGCCTCAAGTAGCCCGTCATCGGTCAAGCGCGGATAGATCACCCCCATCGCGCGCGACATCCTATCAAAGAGCCTCCTGCGGTGATTCACAAGGGAGCCCCCGACCACAGCCAACCTCTCGCTCCACGGAGCGAGGTTCTCGGTGTCGGTGACCCCCTCTCTCAGCAGCGCGTTCCTGTGCCGGAGCGTCTTGTCGTACTCGCTCTTGAGGCGGGCATAGGTAGGTGAGAGTTGAGAACCCAGGCCGTCCAGCGCCGATCGCCGTCTGTCTGCTGCGTCCTTGACCATCCTGAGGTCGTCCGGCGTGAAGACGACACATGGCAGCACGCCGGCCACCTGGTTGACACTGCGGCGACTCTTCCCGTTGACCGAGTAAGAGCGCCTCCCGGAGGCCGAGATGGTGAGCCCTATCTCGAGTTTCCTGTTGTCTCCCTTGGCCTCCAACGACAAGACCGCCTCAGGCGCCCCTGTCTTGATGGTCTCTCCCCAGCCCGGCTTCCTGAACGAGTCAGCCGCTGTCAGCAGTTGTATCGCCTCGATGAGGTTCGTCTTGCCGGCGGCGTTGGGTCCGGCCAACACGGTCAGACTCCGGTCTGGCTTGAGCAAGAAGCTCTCGTAGCTTCGGAAGTTGGAGACCGCTACTTGGGTTATCGAGAGGCCCACCTGGAATCTAGCCGAGCCGTACCGGCATGAGTAGGTAGAGGAACTCCTCCTCTCCGCCGGACTTCATGATCCCGGGCTTCAGGGAGTTCTGTATCTCTACCGTGACGGTGTCGGCGGTCGTCGATACCAGGCCGTCCACGAGGAAAGTGTGGTTGAACGCGATCTCGACGTCCTTGCCCTCTGCTTTAACCATGATGTCTTCGGATGCATCACCGACATCTTGAGTCGTCGCCGATAGGGACAGGGTCTGATCCTCGACAGACACCGATAGCCTCAGTGGGCTGTTGTGGAGAGCCATCAGTGAGACTCTCTTCACCGCCGACAAGAACTCCTCGGTATCCAGAACCACCGAGGTCTCACACTCCTTCGGGATGAGTTGCTTCCAGTTCGGGAAGGAGCCCTCGATCCTTCTGGTCACGAAGGTGGTTTCTCCGAACCCGAAAACGATCTGGTTGTCCGACGTCCCGAGGGTCACTGTGTCTGTGGATGAGGCGATTCTCGTCACCTCTTCAAGGGCGCGGCCGGGAATCACCACGTCCATCTCTTCGGAAGGCTGTTCCGCAAGCACGACCTCGCTCGTGGCTAGACGGTAGCTGTCGGTGGCGACCATTCGAACTGAAGGGCCCTCAATCATCAGCCGCACACCGGTCAGGATCGCCCTCGTCTCATCTCGGCTTACTGCCTTGCTCACCTTCTTCACCATGGACCCGAGAAGCTGAGCCGGCAGGGAAACCTGCTTGTCCACGCTCACCTCGGGGAACTTGGGGAAGTCGGCCGGGTTGAGGGTTTTCAGGGTGAATGACGAGTGCTGGCATTTGACTACGACTACGTCGCCGTCCTTCTCGAGGGCTACCGCGGCCTCTGGCAGCGTCCGTACGATATCGCCGAGGAGCTTGCCCGGAATCACTGTTTGTCCACCCTGGTCGACCATGGCGGCTGTCGAGTGCCTGACTGAGACCTCGAGATCGGTCGCTTGCAGAGAGACAGTGTCCCCCTCAGCCACAAGGAGGATCCCGGAGAGGATCGGGAGCGTGGAGCGGGACGACATTCCTTTGGATACAACGGTCAATGCGTCCAGAAGCTCGCTTCGGGCGATGCTGATCCTCATAGTGTTCCTTTCGTATATCTACTTACTAAACAGTAACAACAATAAGCTCTGTGGAAATGTGGACAGGTTCCGTTTGGGCACCTCAGGCTCGGCGTGTCTTGCTCAAACGAGCTGTTACCCCAAAGTGTTTCTTGTCCACAGAATCTGCGGCCCCTCCCCTTTTCAACAACAATGAGCGCTTATCCCCAACAGAACACCGAAGGATACACAGGGTTCTCAACAGCCCACAGGCCTACCTCTTCTGGCGAATGGCGTTGGTCAGCTGCTGAATCTGGTTGTATACCTCCCTTTGCTCACTCATGAGCTTCTGGATCTTCGCGGTCGCGTGCATGACCGTGGTGTGATCCCGGCCGCCGAACTCCTGACCTATTTTGGGGAGAGAGAGATCTGTGAGTTCTCTAGAGAGATACATAGCTATCTGCCGAGGATAGACGATAGCCTGAGATCTCTTGCTGCCCACTAGATCGGCTTGGCTGATGGTGTAGAAGCGGCACACCTCTCTTTGGATGGTTGTCACCGGAATCGGCCGGTGGGAGTGGTCTGGGAAGAGGTCTCTCGTGACCTGCTCGGCCATCGTGACATCAATAACATCCTTCTTGGAGAGTTCACGGTAGGCCATGATCCTTATGATCGCGCCCTCCATCTCCCGAATGTTGGGTGAGGAGCGCTCTGCGACATAGGCCAAGGCATCGTCTTCAAAAGGCACTCGCTGTACATCGACGAACTGCTTGAGAATGGCAAGCCTCGTCTCGTAGTTGGGCGGCTGGATGTCGGCCTGTAAACCAGAGGCGAAACGGCTTTGGTAGCGCTCGTCCATGTCAATATCACGGGGGGGCCGGTCGGAGGCTAGAACGATAGCTTTTCCGCGCTGGCGCAGCTCGTTGAAGGTGTGGAAGAACTGGTCCTGGGTTCCCTGCTTCTTCTCGAGGAACTGGATGTCGTCGATCAGGAGTACGTCGACGGTCCGATACTTCTGCCTGAAACTGTTCTGGGTCTTAGCGTTGATCGACTCCACAAAGTCGTTCGTGAACTGCTCGGAAGTCACGTAGGAGACCTTCTTATGGGGGAAGTTCTCCGTGACGTAGTGTCCAATGGCCTGGAGTAAGTGGGTCTTACCCAGACCCGGGCCCCCCCACAAAAACAGAGGGTTGTACTTCAGTCCGGGCTGCTCGGCGACGGCGAGCGCCGCATTGCGAGCGAACTCGTTCGACTCCCCCACGATGAAGGAGTCGAACGTGTACTTCTCGTCATAGTCGGTGCGTGCTTTGGGGGCGGCAGGGCCATCCGCGGGAATCTCGATCACAGACTCAGTAGGGGCAGGCGGCGATGCTTCCTCGACGGACGCCCCTAACTGGTCGACGACGATACGGACAGATACATCGGCCCCGATCACCTGCCTCAAGGCGGCGCTCAGGCGCTGAGCGTATCTCTCCTCAAGCCACGTTCGCGCGAACTCGTTCTGAACACCCACGACGAAGACGCCATCGTCGGTGAGCTCCACGGGCTGCGTGTGCTCGAACCACGTCTTGAAGCTGGGAGTGTTGAGCTCACTCCTGACGATGTCGAGGACCTGTGCCCACACGCCGTCTATGTCCACTGCGATGACAGTCACACCTCACTCCAAACACGAATCAAAGGGTTGTCAGTAGCCGGAAGTCATCTCTTTCAGATAGGCAAGGCCATCATCGGTAAGCCGGCGCTTACCGGAGTCAGCCGAGATGAGCCCCTGGTCCTCAAGGGTGGCGAGATCTCTATACGCTGTAGACAGCGCCACACCCAGGTCCGCCGCTACCAGGCTTGGCCCAGCTGAGCCCGACTCCATCACGAGCGCCAGCACCTGCTTCTGTCTGATAGACAGGCGCGGCGCGGCCACGAGATCCGCCGCGCCTCCAGCAGGGCGGTCATCGGTGAAGTCGAGCGATGGTGATGCGTCGTCGACTCCCACCCTCGGCGCCGGGCCGGGACGCGCCACCCCCACATGCCCTGGAGGCGTGGGCGCGGGGCGAGTCAGGCTCCCAGAGCGAACCGTGACGACCGCACCGCTACCAAGGTTGTCCTCGATCATCAGGTCGCCACCTGAGATGGAAAGATAGTCCTTCACTATCGGGAGCCCGGACCCGACACCGCGAATATGGTGCTTCATGCAGGTCTTGGCTGTGGTGTACCCCGGGAGAACGGCGTGCTCCTTGTCGCTGATGCCCGGGCCCTGGTCCGCAAAACGCACGGTGGCGCCGTCGTCGAGTATCGAGACAACAGGCTCCGTGAAGTCGGCGTGGATCAGGTTCTCAGATACCTCGCGAATAACGGTGTACGGAATGTCGCCACCCCGCTCCCGGGCCAACTCGTACACACGAGAAGCGAGGGCCTCGATGTACTCGCCGACGTCGCGAGAGGACACCTCTTCAACACGGGGGGCCGACCCGGCTGCCTCATATACAGCCACGCGCGCGCGAGCGAGTATCGGAAGCGTGGCGTGAGAAGCAGCCAAGCGTGTCAGGTCGCCACGCTCCGGCCCCGCCTCGTAGAAGGACTTCATCTTCCCCCAGCTTTCCACAAACCTCGGTCAATCCACAGCCCAATCCACAGCCTGTGGGGTACTTCAGTCTCAAACCCACCCTAGCGGACGCGCCCCCCACCTGCGGTTTTCCCAAACACGAACGGCGGTTCGCCCTCAACCACAAGCCCTTTTCGCATTCATCCACAGGAGTTTCCACACTGTGGAGAAACCCCCCTACGCCACTTCGCCGATCCAGCACGACACCCCTGCTCGGGGAAGGTGTATCCACCAGCCACCTTCCACAAGTCTGTGGAAACCCGTGGCGCGAAACCTCCGGAATGCCCACCGTTGTCCCCGAAGCAGCTCCGGGCTACATCAGGGGACTCGGCGCCCACGCGTCAGCCGCAGGGCGAGCGCCACGACTAGGGGGACAAACGGTCAAAATACGATGATGAGTGGCTCATTTCAAGGGTGTTGAGGGAGAAGTCCACCCCCCTCAAGTGGGGCCGATAGTAGCAATGGGCAGAACGCACCACAACGCGAGTCCGGGAGTTATCCACAGAAACCGGGAGCGCGAATCCTGCCTTTTCCACAGTATCCACAGAATGGAAGGCGTCTTTGGAAGATCGCGGCACGCCTTTGTGGCTCAGCGACGTTCCCCCAAGCCAAGAGCGGCGAAGGGCCCTAGGACCAGCGCACGACATGATTCAGATGCAGAGCTCAGGAGCGTTGACGCGCCCGGTATGGAACCATATAATCGTCGGGCTTTGCCCCTGACCGGGGCGGGCAACGAAGGAGGCAATGTGAAGAGAACCTATCAACCCAATGTTCGGAAGCGTGCGAAGACGCACGGGTTCCGCGCACGCATGTCTACCCGTGGCGGCCGCGCTGTACTGGCCGCTCGGCGCCGCAAGGGCCGCAAGGTCCTTTCGGCCTAGCTGACTTTTCGGCCCAGCGAGGGGACGTGCCCGTGAGCACGATCAAGTCCTCGCGCGAGATCGACTCGATCTTCCGCGACTCTCGGCGGGTCGCACACCCGCTGGTGATAGCTCTCATCGCGAAGACGCCTGAAGGACGCGGCCACGATGGCCGCGTCGCGTTTATCGCAGGCAAGAAGCTGGGGCCTGCGGTTTCGCGGAACAGGGCCAAGCGGGTGCTGAGGGAAGCGGTGCGCGCAGCCGGCGGACCTTGGCCCGGGTTCGACGTTGCCCTCATAGCGACAAGGAAGACCGGCACAGCCTCTCCCCAGGAGACTGAGGCTGCGTTCGCTCGGCTGCTGTCTCGGGCGGAGCTGAAATCGTGAGGGGCTTCCTCCACAGACTGGCGATACTCCCCCGCCAAGCCGTGATGCTACTGATCCGCGGCTACAAGGTCTTAATCTCTCCCCTGTTCCCACCGGCGTGCAGATTCACGCCGTCTTGTTCGACATATGCGCTAACATCAGTCGAACGCTACGGGGTTTTCAAGGGTGGCTGGCTCGCAGCCAAGCGAATCGGCCGTTGTCACCCGTGGAGCCCTGGTGGCCATGACCCCGTGCCCTAGCCGGCAGTGAACCAAGGAGCCCCTCCCAAGTGAACCTCATCGTGAGTGTCTGGAACTCGTTCAAAGACGTCATCTTCCTGTTTCTACAGCAGATCGAGGGCGTCGTTGGCGACTGGGGTCTGGCGATCATCGTTCTTACTGTGCTGGTCCGTCTTGCCTTGATGCCACTCACGATCAAGCAGACGCGCTCCATGTACGAGTTGCAGCGAATCCAGCCCAAGATCAAGGAGCTGCAAGCCAAGTACAAGGACGACAAGGAGAAGCTGCAAGAGGAGACGATGAAGTTCTATCAGGAGAACAAGGTGAACCCGTTTGGCGGGTGCCTCCCGATGCTCCTGCAGATGCCGCTGCTGATCGCGCTGTACCAGGTGCTCGGCGGTACAGAGAAGAACCCCGGCACACTGATGAAGTACCTGACCGAAACAGGGGAAGTTGGAAGATTCTTCTTCCTAGTTCCAGATATTGCCAAGACGCCCGCGATGGTGTTCTCGACACAGGGGCTCGTGGCGGCACTCCCCTACGTAATACTCGTCGTCCTCTTCGGCCTTAGCGTATGGCTGCCCCAGTTCCTCATGCCGGGCGAGAAGCAACAGAAGATGATCGGTGCCTATATGGCGGTGGTCATGTTGTGGTTCGGCTGGGGCGCTCCCGCCGGTGTGTTGCTGTACTGGGATGTCTCGTCAATCTGGGGCGTCGCACAGCAGCAGATCATGATGTCTTCAATGAAGCGTTCCCACGCCGAAGACGAGATAGTACAGGAGCAATCGCCCAAGTCGAAGAAGAAGAGCGGGAAGTAGTTCCTGCTCCGCGCTGACCGAAAGGTGCCGTGAGAAGATGAACCGCGAGTGTATCCAGGAAGCGCCTACGGTCGAGGAGGCAGTCGACGCCGCCTTGGAACAGCTCGGCGTCCAGCAGGATGCTGTCGAGTACGAGGTGCTGGAGGAGCCGGGCAAGAAGGTGTTCGGCGTGGGCTCTTCCCGACAGGCCAAGGTAAGAGTATGGGTCAAGCCGGAGGTGGCTGCGGAACTCGAGCAGGAAGCCGACGACGAGGTTCAAGTCGACGAAGAAGTCGTGCCTCCGGAGCTCATGGCCGACTCCGTTGAGGCGGAACTGTCCGACGAGGATCTCGACAAGATAGCCGATGCCGCGGTCGGGGCACTCAAGACTATTCTCGGGCACTTCGGAGTGGACTCGGCGACCGTTGAAGAGTATGAGGGCGACGAGGGTGAGATCATCCTTGATGTGGTAGGCGGAGATCTTGGGCTCCTTATCGGGCGCCACGGCAGGACTCTCGACGCGCTGCAAACCGCCGTTGGCGCGGTCACCACCCGGCAAGTGGGTTTCAGATACCCGGTCGTCGTCGACGTGGAGGGGTACCGCCATCGCCGCCGACAGAAGATCGAGGATATGGCACGCCGTGCCGCGGACCGTGCCGCGCGACAGCACATAGAGGTCAGAATGCGCCCGATGACGGCCTATGAGCGACGAGTCGTGCACGTGGCTTTGCGAAACGACGCTAGGGTCAAGACGGGCAGCGAAGGGGCGGATCCCTACCGCCAAGTGGTCATCAGCCCCAAGTAGTCGCGCTCCCCTCAGACACCGCAAGCCAAGAAGGGCGCCTCCGGGCGCCCTTCGTCGTATTTCGGCCAGATTGCCGCCTCGAGAACCGCAGAGGTTCTTCGGACTACGCGCACTTGGGGCCGCTTCGGGCATCCGCCGTGCGACTAGAGCAGGATCAGTGAAGCCGACATGGCGCAGTACCCGACCGCTCAGCGGGGCACCTATACGGGAGGGCAGTTTGAGGTGCGCCGAAGTCGAATCCTCGCCCTTGACCGCGTTCAGGCAGGACCGTGGTGGCGCCACAAGCAACTGCGGAGTACGCGAGACCCAATGCCGCACGAGTCCTCGTTTCCGTACGCATCGGCGGTTGGAGGGGTCGAATCAGAGCTGTGCCTGCCTGAGACTCCGAAACCAACCGTGCGAGCCCACTCGGTTCCAGCGAGTCGGCGTTCAGAGTCCCCCTGAATGTGGCCGACCGACCAGACACCGAAAACAGAACCACGGCCCACCGAAGGGTTCACCTTCAACGCCGAAGCTCACGACAAGAAGCTGTGGGCCGACGGGTTCTGTCACAATTAGCGCGAGCAGCGGAGGACTAGGGTCCGCGGCAAGCGGACATCGCGCGGTCCACGCGAGATCCGGGATGTCGGCCGACATCGGGAGAGTGCATGATGTTTCACGTGAAACATCCAGACCGAGTGCGGTAACATTGGCGTGGGAGGTTTCACGTGAAACATCTTGGCCAGGATGCGCTGGGTCTCTTGAGCGAACTGATTGCGGCGGCCGGACTCCAAGTGCCGGAGCAGGCGCAGTCACTGGCCCTCTTGCACCTGGACTGGGTTCTCGAACAGAATCTGACGCTGAATCTGACGAGCGTGACGGACCCAGCCGACGCGATCAGGCTGCACATCGTCGACTCGCTGATGGTGCTGCCCGAGATTGATGATTCGCCGGACGGCCTTATGGTTGACCTAGGCAGCGGGGCGGGCTTCCCTGGAATCCCGCTTGCTCTTGCTACGGGCCGAAGCGCCCTACTGCTCGACTCGGTGGGCAAGAAGGCGCGGGCAGTAGAGCAGTTCTTGGTGGATGCCGGTCTTGGAGGCCACGTCAAGGTGAGGCCGAGCCGTGCGGAGGAGATCGATTCTGAAATGTCCAGGCGGGCCAACATCGTAGTTGCCCGGGCCGTGTCATCGCTGCCCGCTCTCGTGGAGCTGGCCTCCCCGCTCTTGGCGGAAGGCGGTCGGCTCGTTGCCATGAAGGGTCGAGCGGAGGACGCCGAGGCAAGGCGTGCCGAGGAAGCCGGCAGGCTCTCAGGCATGCAGCCGCTGGCGCGTCGAGAGTACGTGCTGCCGTGTGGCGGGGAGCTCAGGTCTGTCTATGTATACGAGCGCGCGGGCGAGGCTCTGGTCAGACTACCCAGGAGGACGGGTCTCGCACAACAACGACCGCTGGCCTGACAGGGGGTTCACCGTTCAGGGCCGGTCGACTATAATCTGCCGGCAGGGCAGAACCAGGAGGGGGAGACGTGACGAACAGCACCTCCGATCGCGCCAGACAGGGACCTGCGAGCATCTTCGCGGTTGTGAACCAGAAGGGCGGCGTAGGAAAGAGCACCACCGCAGTGAACCTTTCTGCGGCCTTGGGTGGCCAGGCTCAGAAGGTGCTCCTGGTCGATCTCGACCCTCAAGGCAATGCGACGTCGGGGTTCGGTCTCAACAAGAACGAGCGTCAGCTCTGCGTCTACGACGCTCTGCTAGGCGACACCAACATCGCGGAGATCATCGAACCGGTGGAAGTCGAACATGTGTTCGTAGTTCCGTCCACGATTCAGTTGGCCGGGGCCGAGATCGAGCTTGTGTCGGCAATAAGCCGTGAGAATCGGCTGAAGAGCATTCTCGCCGAGGTCGCGAATGACTTCGACTACATCATCATCGACTGCCCGCCGTCCTTGGGGCTGCTGACGATCAACGCGCTCACCGCAGCCGAGGGGTTGGTAATCCCGATTCAGTGCGAGTACTACGCGCTGGAAGGTCTTTCCAAGCTTCTCGACAGTGTGCGGCTGGTCAAGACGCACCTCAACCCCTCGCTTGAGGTGTTTGGCGTCGTTATGACCATGTTCGACTCGAGGACCCGGCTCGCTTCGCAGGTCGTTCAAGAGGTCCGTGACTTCTTCGGCGACAAGGTGTTCAAGACACTGATTCCGCGCACGGTTCGGCTCTCCGAAGCACCCAGCTTCGGGCAGCCCGTGACGATCTACGACCCATCCGGAAAGGGTGCGGAGGCTTACCAGAGCCTGGCGAAGGAAGTGATGGAACGTGTCTAAGCGCGGACTCGGCAGAGGACTCTCAGCGCTCATTCCAAGTGCCTCGCAGGAGTCACAGGCCGGCGAGGAGATCACGGAACTCGCGATCGATCTCATCTCTCCCAATCCCGACCAGCCGCGAACCGACATGGGGGAGAGCGCGTTGGCGGAGCTCGCTGACTCGGTGAAGAAGGTGGGGCTGCTGCAGCCGATCATCGTCCGAGGAATGGGGGAGGGCTACCAGATAATCGCAGGTGAGAGGCGGTGGCGCGCGTGTCGCATGGCAGGACTGGAGCGCGTGCCCGTCCGAGTGCTGAACACCAACGAGCTCGAGTCGCTGGAGATCGCCCTCATAGAGAACCTTCAGCGCGAGGACCTCAACGCGATAGAGGAAGCCCGCGGCTACCGCAAGCTGCTTTCCGAGTTCCAGATGACGCAGGCCGAACTCGCCGACAAGGTATCCAAGTCGAGATCGACGATCACCAACGCGCTGCGGCTCCTCGATCTTCCCGAGGAGGTCCAAGACCTTGTGTATGCCGGGTCGTTGAGCGCCGGACACGCGAGGGCCGTCCTGTCGGTGCCCGAGGAGACTGCACGGGTCAAGCTCGCAACGAAGATCGTCGAGGACGGCCTGTCCGTCCGGGAAGCGGAGAACCTGGCGAGGTTGTACGCCGCCGGGCAGCTGGAGCGGGCCCCAAGGCCGGTGGCGCCGAAGTCCTTCAAGGCGGTTGCACGCAAGCTTCGCCGGCTACTGGGCACCAACGTGCGAGTGCGACAGGGTAAGGACAAGAGCAAGATCGAGATCGAGTTCCACAGCGAAGAGGAGCTCGAAAGAATATTCGCGCTGCTCACAGCCGGTGCAGCTGCAAGTGAGGAGGTCAACTCGTGAAGCGAAACATGGAATATCTTGCCATCGGTGTGATTGCTGGCCTCGCCCTCGGTTTCCTCGGCGGACTGCTCCTTGCCCCGGCTAGCGGAGCGAGGACTCGTCAGCGGCTCGCCGACGAGGCGATGCGTGCGGCTGAGGTGGCCCGGGAGATCGCGGAGCGTGCGGAGAGGGCGGCCGAGAGCCTGGGCGGTCGAGTCGAGCACTACTTGGGCCGCGACGAGGAGGTCGCGTGGCGTAAGGTGCGGGAGTTGCGCGAGGGGCTTGACGGGTACACGCAGACGCAGACCCCATGATGTCAGAGCGGCAGGGCACCCTAGACAGCGGATAGGGGGCCCCGATTGACTCTGCGATTGATCACCGGAGCGGCCAACGCCGGCAAGACCGGTCTGGCGTACGCCGCACTGAAGGAGCAGCTCGCTGCCGGTCTGCGGCCGGTGCTGTTGCTGCCGTCCGGTCCGGACACCGAGCGCGCGCTGACAGAACTGTCGGCCAGCAGCCCGACCGGACTTCGCTGCATGACCTTCGATCGCTACATCGGTGATGCGTGGGACCAGTTCGGCGATGGCCGAGCGATCATCAGTCAGGACCAGCGAGAGCTCTTGTGCGCGGCCGCCGCAAGACGAGCGCACGCCACTCCGGGTATCGCGAGCCTGATATCGCGCTGCGCCGAGCAGCTTGCCGAACAGACGGGGTTCGGATGGCGAGAGGGCGCCGGCCAAGACCGTGGTCCTGGGGTGCTGCTCTCGCGTTCGATCACGGAGTACGCCTTAGCGCTCGAGCTCAACGAGTTGGTGGAGCGCGCCGAGGCGACCCACTGGCTCGCGAGATATCACCCGGTAGCGCAGGCGCTGGTGCTGCACAGGTTCACCGACTTCAGCCTGTCCCAAGAGACCCTGATCCGGGAGTACGGAGCGCGCGGCAGCGTCGTTGTCACCGTCACGTACGAGCCGGATTCGGCCGCGACGATAGCCGCCGTTGCGCTCATCGAGCGCATGGGCCCAGCTGAGCGCATACACGTGCCCTCGGGGGCGTTCGATGCAGACGAGACGCTCGAAGCGCTCGCCCGCGGCCTGTTCTCGCCACCCCCTCGGCTCGATCCGGCCAACGCGGTGAGGTTCTCCCTTGGCGAGGGGCACGATGCCGAGGCACAACTCATCACAGAAGCTGTACGTGCGGCGCTGTTGGAAGAAACTGCCAGTTCACCCGAGCGAATCGCCGTCGTGTTCAGGGACCCGGAGCGTCACTTCAGCACCCTCCAGCAGGCCTTCTCAGACGCTGGCATCGCGGCCGACTTCGATGTCCGGCGGCCCTTCGGGCTCGTCTCCTTCGGCTCGGCCGTGCGCCATCTGATCGGATTCGCGCTCGCAGGGGAGCGGGCCGAGCTTCTGGCGCTGCTCAGATCGGGGTTCTCCGGTCTCGGAAGGGAGCAGTGCCGCGAGGTCGAGCGGCGGTGGAGAGCCGGCTCGGTGAGCGACGCCGGCAGGATGCTTGAAGAGGTGAGCCGCCTTTCGCCGCAGCTCGTTAGCGCGATCACGTGCGCGAGGGCGTCGAATCGACCGACGCTGGACGTGGACGATCTTCGGCGCTTGGCGCAGGGCATCGAGGCGCTGTTCGTGCTGGGATACGGACGGACAGGAATCGACTCGGGGCCACAGGAAGAAGCCGACGCCTGGGCGTACTCCGCCGCGCTGCGGGTTCTATCGCAAGCTGCGTTCGTAGAGGCGGGGCAGCTCACCTTACGAGACGTGCTCTCGGCGTTGGAAGGGCTGCGCATGGGCCCGGGCGCGGCGGAGCGACCGGGCCGCGTCCAAGTCACCTCGGTGACGAGGGCCCGGGGTCGTCGCTTCGACACCGTGATCCTGGGCGGACTGAACGCAGGGGAGTTCCCGCACACCCCAAACGAGGACATGTTGCCGGGAAGCGCTGTCGACGACGTCTTGCGAGCCTTCGGGGGGAGCGGGGAGACGGCGCTTGGCGCCGAGTTCGAGCAGTACCTGTTCTACTCGGTGGTGACTCGGGCGAAGAAGCGTTTGGTCCTAAGTGCCCGCAGTACCGACGACGACGGTGAGCCCGCAGCCATCTCCCCGTTCTTCGAGATTGCCGGAGACAGCTTCAGGGACCAGGACTCAGAAGAGAGCATGTTTCCGCACACCTACAGGTCGCTCTCGCAAGCGCCGACGGCGGACGAAGGCGCAGGAGAGCGCGAGAAACGCAGGGCGGCCGCATTGCGCGGGGAGCGAAACGGTGCGCGTCTTGTCGGCGCGGCCAATCGCGCCGCCGGGCGCGCAGTTGGCATCGATGACGAGCGGCTCGTGGAGTCGCTGTCGCAGCGCGACGTGTTCTCGGCGAGCGAGATCGAAACCTACCTCCAGTGCCCATACGGTTGGTTCTACTCGTACGCCGTGCGGCCACGGGAGCTCGAGAGGGAGTTCGGTGCCGCCGAGGAGGGCAGCTACGCCCACGAGCTACTGCGCCGAGCGTACGTGTCACTGCTGGAGACAGGCGAGATACCCGTCACGCCCGCCGTTCTCGACCGCGCTCTGGATACGCTCAGGCGAGCGAGCACCGAACTCGACAAGGCGTCGGGGGCGGCACCGGACATTTCGCAGCGCCTCTCCCGCGTGCGGGCCATGCGCTGGGCGGAGAGCACCATCAGGCAGGACGCCGAGATGTTCGCCGGGTTTCGGCCCCAGTACCTGGAGTGGGAGTTCGGTACGGAGGAGGGCGTGGACGTGGGGTCGTTCAGACTGCGCGGCCGAGTCGACCGGGTGGACGTTGACGACGAGGGCCGGGCAATCGTCATGGACTACAAGCGGTCCGCGGTACCCAAGGCGGCCGACATCCTCGAAGCGGGCAAGGTGCAGATACCGCTCTACTTCAAGGCCGTCGAGGCGGTTCTGGGGCTCGAGCCGATCGCGGGGCTGTACCGCTCGCTCGCGAAGACCTCGGTCCGAGGACTGATCAGGAGTGGCGAACTCTCTCCGACGGGCATCACCAGCACCGACATCAAGAGCGCTGACGAGTTCGCCGAGATCATCGAGGGTGGGCTGGCGTTGTCGGCCGAAGCGGTGGAGGGAATGCGCTCGGGCCGCATCGCGTGCGAACCGCGCAAGTCCGCAAGCTGCACCTACTGCGGAGCTGCGCTGTTCTGCGGGGGGTGCCGGTGACTCGGCGGATGACAGACGACCAGCGAAGGGCGATCGAGTCCGTCGCGGGAGACCTCGCGATCAGCGCGGGCGCGGGCTCGGGTAAGACGACGGTACTGGCCCACCGCTTCGCCCAAGCGATGCGGCCCGCGCCAGAGCAGGAGTGGGATCCAGCCCCCGTCGACCGGATTCTCACCATCACCTTCACCAACAAGGCGGCGGGTGAGATCGCCGAACGGGTGAGGCGCGTCGTGGGCAGTGAGCTGTCCGCCGCTGAAGGGCGTCGGGTCGGGGAGGCCTGGATCTCGACGATCCACACGTTTTGCGGCCGGCTGGTGAGACGGCACCTGCTCGAATCCGGCGTCGAGCCTCGCTTCACACAGGTGGACGAGGTTGCGGCGGGCCTGCTCAAGGCCGAGGCGTTCGAGTCGGCAGCGTGTTCACTGTACGGCTCTCACGATGGTGCGAGCAGGCTGCTCGACACGACCGATCCGGCGACGCTTCGGGCCGAGGTCATCTCGGTGCACGACAACATCAGGGCGATGGGGCTCGCGCCCAGGAACGTGCTGGTGCCCGATGGCGTGGACGAGCTGGACGACCTCGTGGCCCGAGCGCAGGACAGCGCCCAGGCTCTCGCGTGCGCGCTGGAGCAGTGCAATCCGACGGACTTGGTGAAGCGAAGCAGGAGCCGCCTCGGCGAGTGGTCTGCGGGCCTCTCGGCGTGTGCGCTCGGTGACGCGGATTCGTGTGTGCGACTGATCGCCGCGTGCGATGACTACGACATCAAGGGCGTGCGAGGCGACGCGAAGAACGCGAACGACGCGCTGCGGGCGGCCATCCAAACGATGCGATCGGCAGCGATGGCGTCGTCGTTCCCGGACATCCTCGAGGGCTACCAGGCGCTCGTGGCGGGGTTCGCGGAGCGATACGCAGAGCTCAAGCGCGAGCGCGCGGCGCTCGACTTCGACGATCTGCAGGAGAGGGCGGTCGGGCTGCTCAGCGCGAACCCGGAGATCGCGCGGCGGTACCGCAAGCAGTTCCGCATGGTCATGATCGATGAGTTCCAAGACACGAACGAGTTGCAGCTCAGGGTCATCACACCGCTCAGAGACGACAACCTGTGCGTCGTGGGGGACGAGCGACAGTCCATCTACGGCTTTCGCTACGCGGACGTCGACGTGTTCGAGCGGCTTCGCGAGGAGGTATCGGCGAAGATCGAGCTGAAGGAGAACTTCCGCTCGCACGGCCAGATTCTGGCCTTCGTGAACTCGGCGTTTTCGCAGCCGCACCTCTTCGGCTCCGGCTTCATGAAGCTCGGCGCAGGCAGGAGCGAAATTGCGCCCGGTCCTCTGGCGGAGCTCTCGGGGCGGGTGGAGTGTCTGTTCGTTGACAACCCTGACAGATCGAAAGCTCCGGCCGTCGCCGAGGAAGCGCACCTTGTCGCCTCCCGGATCCGACAGCTGACCGATGCAGGGGTCAGTGGCGGGCAGATCGCCATTCTGCTGCGTAACGCCACCAACGCGGGGGTATTCGCGTCGGCGTTGGAGTCCGAAGGCGTGCCGGTCCTGGTGACCGCGGGTGCGACGCTGTTCGACGCTGTCGAGGTGCGCGAGGTCATGGCGCTGCTGCGGGCGATCGCCGTGCCGGCCGACGACGAGCGGCTTGCCGAGGTGCTGGCGAGCCGGTTGGTCCACGTCTCAGACGACGCGCTGCTGTCGCTGCGCCTGAGCGCCGGACGCGAGCCGCTGTGGACGGCGGTACGCGCGGTGGGCGAGGGGCTCGCGGGCGCCGCCGACCTTTCGCGCTACGACGCAGCGGCCATCTCGGTCGCCTATCGCGCCATCGACGATTTGGGATCTCGACAGGGCACGCTCTCGCTGCACGAGCTCGTTCACGCGGCGTGCGCCGCGTTCGACTACGACCTCACGCTCCTCAGCTTAGGACCGGCCGGTCTCCGAGCGTGGAGCAACGTGCTCAAGATCGCCCGCTACGCCGCCCAGTACGAGCAGATAGAGTCCTCCGACCCGGCGGCCTTCGTGGACTACCTCAGGCAGCGAAGCGACGGCGCGAAGGATCGTGAGGCGGCCGCGGAGGCGGGCGGCGACGCCGTGAGAATCATGACGATCCACTCGGCCAAGGGACTCGAGTTCCCGGTCGTGTTCGTAGCCGACCTGGGTGCAGCGAAGCTGCGGTCGCCCGACAACGTGCTCGTGGCCAAGGTGGGTGAAGGGGAGAGCGCCACGCCCGTGGTCGGCCTCAGGTTCAAGTGCGGAGACGACCGCGAGAGCGCTGCCACCGCGCTGCACGGACGCTTGGCGCAAGCGGGTCAGGTCAAAGACCTCGAGGAGCAGAAACGCTGCCTCTACGTTGCGTGCACTCGTGCCCAGGACCTGCTGGTCGTCTCGGGAGTGAGCAATCTTGGCAAGCCAGCCGACCAGACCTCGGCGATGATCGGCTGGATTCGCGAAGCGGTAGGCGACCCGGGTGCATCCGGAGCCGCGAACTGCGGCGGCACCGAGGTCCAGGTGACCGTAGCCAGCCCGTCCGAGGAGCAGGAGCGCCCGGCACCCGCCTGCGTGACGGGCGACGTTCTTCTCTTCGACGAGGTGCCAAGAACCGCCGAGCGAACCGCCCGCCCGGGGCATCCCGCAGAAGGTCTCCTACTCGGCGCTTCACACGCACGAGCAGTGCCCGCTGTCGTACCGGGTGCGCTACGAGTTGCGCCTGGGCGAGTTCCGCGCGCCCCGCGACAGTCGCGCGAGTGACTTCGGGTCGGCGTTTCACTCCATCATGCAGACGGCACGCGGCGGCGAGCCGGTGCCCGAGAGCATCGACGCTGCCATCGCACGCTACCGCCTCGGAGAAGCGGGGCGTGCGCGGCTGGTGTCGGCGCTCGACGCCTTCGGCGCATCCCCGTTTTCGACGCGGCTTGCCAGAGCGGACCGCGTGGAGTGCGAGGAGCCGATCCGCATCAGTGTCGGTGGCTCCGCGCTCGGCGGCAGCATCGACGTGCTTGCCTGGACAGAAGACGAGGCGCTCGTTCTCGACTACAAGACCGGGCGTGCGCCCTCTGGCCAAACCGCGTCACGGATGGCCGGCTACGAGCTGCAGGCCCGATGCTACGCGCTGGCTGCGTTCGAAGCGGGCGCCCGACGGGTCGAGGCCGTGTTCTGCTTCGTCGAGCAGGGCGCTCAGGGGGTCAGCTTCGACTTCAGCGCCGAGGACGCCCCCGCCATTCGCGCAGACATCGAGCGGCGCATCAAGGCGATCGCCGAGCAGCCCGTGACGCACCTGGCCGAGTACGACCCTGAGGCGTGTGCGTGGTGCCCTGCACTGGGAGGGGTGTGCCCGATCGATGCGCCGGAGCCAGGGAGCAACGTCACGTCAGCCAACAAACCCGCAGGCTAGCGGCTGGTCTGAGCGCGCTGCCGTAGCTGTCCGCACGCGGCGTCTATGTCGGCGCCACGCTCGACGCGAATCGAGCACTCGACCCCCGCATGCTCCAGACGGTCTTTGAAGCCGGCCGCGCGGTCGTCTCGGCCGCGTACGAACTCGGTGCCTGCGACCGGGTTGATAGGGATCAGGTTCACGTGGACGAGCATCCCTCGGCAGTACGCCACGAGTGCTTCGAGCTCGGCATCCGTGTCGTTGACGCCGTCGATGAGGGCGTACTCGAGCGACGGGCGGCGCCCGGTCTGCTCGGCGTAGTCGACGAGCGCCTCGCGCAGCTGGCCCAAAGACACGCCCCTAACGCCCGGCATCAGACGGTCGCGGGTGGGCTGGCGCGCCGAGTGCAGCGACACCGCGAGGGTGAACTGCTCGGGTTCGGCGGCGAAGCGCCGGATAGCGCTCGCGAGCCCGCAGGTCGAGACGGTGAGATGGCGCGCTCCGATCCCGAGCCCGTCGGGCGAGTTCATCAGACGCAGCGCGCCCAGCGTCGCATCGTAGTTGGCGAACGGCTCGCCCTGGCCCATGGCGACGGCGTTGGTGACGCGCTCGCCGAAGTCGTCGGCAACCACGCGAACCTGGTCGACCATCTCACCAGGTCCGAGGTCTCGCACGAGCCCGGACTGCCCGGTCGCGCAGAACGTGCACCCCATCGCGCAGCCGGCCTGCGTCGAGAAGCACACGGTGAGGCGGTCGTCGGTCGGCAGGCCCACGGTCTCAACGGTCGAGCCGTCGGCCAGTTCGAGCAGGTACTTGCGCGTGCCGTCGGCCGAGACCTGGCGATCGGCCACGGTTGGTACCGGCAACGCGAGCCGGCCTGCGAGAGACTCCCGCAGGCCGGCCGGTACGTCGGTCAACTGCTCATACGAACTAGCGCCGCGGCCGTAGACCCACTTCACGACCTGTCGCGCGCGATACGCGGGCTCATCCAGGTCGGCGAGCAGTGCGGCGATACCGGCGGCGTCGAGCGCCTTGATGCCCACCGAGGCGGGCAGACGAGCTGCTCGGCCGCCGGACACGGGGCTACTGCTCGAGATCGGCGGTGGCGGTCTTGTACTCCTCGCGGTGCTCGCCTTCGAAGCGGCCCACGCTGCGGAAGTAGTATGCGATGTCCGAGAACCCCTCGGCTTCGGCGATCTCGGCGAAGCGTGGGTACATGTCGGTCGCCTCGTTGTCCTCGCCCTGCGCAGCGGCGGCCAGGTTGTCGGCCGTCGTGGTCGCACCGGCGATGTAGGCCCAGTGGCCCAGCGCGTGCGCGGTCTCCTCGGCGGCGGCGCGGTCGAACGCGTCGAGCGCGGACTGCGGAGCGCCCTCGAGTTCGGCGATACGGCGCCACAGAGTGTAGCGGCGGTTGGCCTGAGACTCGCCTGCGAAGGCAGCCTTCAGGTTCTCGAGGGTCTGGGTGCCGCTGAGGTCACCCGGGCCGTCGTACTCCTTGAAGGCGGTCTTGGGCACCCCGCATACCGGGCAGAAGTCAGGCGCCGGCCCGATGTGGAAGTAGCCACATCCCGAGCAACGGTACTTCTCGACCATAGAACTCTCCTCTCACGTCAATCTCGGTCAGGTCTATCCGTACCCCTCTGGCGCGAAAGCTATAGGGGATTGGCATTGGGCAGCAGCCGTCGAGCCGATCGCCCGAGGTGCTCGGTCCTAGTGCACCGTCGCTCGCGCGCACGCGTCGCACGGAGCGTGTACGGTGATGAACACGTCCTCGTCTCCGATGCCTGCGGCCAGGCCCAGTTGGCGCACTGCCGCCGCCGGGGGGTCGAAGTCCTCGACCGCGAAGCATATGGGGCACACCACGTGGGCGTGCGGCTCCGGCTCGGCGTCGAAGCGCATGGCGCCGGAGGAACCAAGCTCGTGTATCAGGCCGAGCGCGGCAAACTCGTGCAGCGTCTTGTAGACAGTGGACAGCGAGACGCCGGGCATCTTGCTCGCGACCCGGGACGCCACGTCCTCGGCGAAGGGGTGGGTCGTATCCCCAGTAAGCGCATCGATGACCGCTCTCCTTTGTGGCGTGAGCCGCATCCCCGATTCCTTCAGGACGCGAAGCGCCCGATCCTTGTTCATCAGCACGAGGTACAACTCCAATCGGACGCTGCGCTAGTGGATAAATGCTACCATGTGACAATCGTTTCGACTAATGCGCCGATGCGTCAGACGGCTCGAGAGGCAAGCAGAAAGGGACTACCGATGAAACGAGAAGCTCTTGTGGCATTCCTGGCGGTGGTTGCTGCCGCGTCCATATTCGCGCCAGCCGTGGCCGGCGCAGCAGGCTTGCCGGTCGAACCCGGGAACGCCACGCAAGACGCGTTCCCGCCTGCCGAGGCGTGCACATGCCACTCGATGCTCGTGGGCGAGTGGTCCGTGTCGATGCACACGAAGGCGCTGCGCGACCCGGTGTTCAATGCGAAGGTCGCGCAGGCCGAAGCCGCCACCGGCGGCAAGCTCGGACCGTTCTGCCGGACGTGTCACGCACCAGCGGCGGCGATGACCGGCGAGCTCGCTGCCGGCAACGTCACGGGTGCGGGTACCCAGCAAGGCGTCGGCTGCATGTTCTGCCACCAGGTCATCGCAATGCAGAACGTCGAGCCGGCAACACCTCCACCTGGTCGACCCCAGCGGCACTCGCCGCGCGCAGCTCAAGGACCCGCAGGCGCCCCACCCGGCGGAGTACTCGGGGATCCACGAGAAGGCCGAGTTCTGCGGCGGCTGCCACAACGTGAACCACCCCGTGAACGGCATGCACCTCGAGTCGACGTTCCGCGAGTGGAAGAAAAGCCCAGTACTGGGCCGCCTGAGGGAGTCCTCTGCCAGGACTGCCACGTGGCGACGCCCGCGAGCTCGGACCGTCACGGGTCAGGCCGCCGTGGGTGCGCCTGGACGCGTGACAACATCTTCCGCATGACGTTAGCGGCACGCAGCGTGGCGCTGGGGATCCGGCGGAGCTGTGGCGACGGCCCTCGCTCAAGTCGGCGGCATCGAGCTCAAGCTGGAGGCACCGCGTCCTGGTGGGTGAGACCTTCGTCGGTGATGTCTCGGTCACGTCACGAATGTCGGTGCGGGACACTACCTGCCCACCGGCCTGGCTGAGGTTCGCGAGATGTGGCTCGAGGTGACGGCCGAGAACGCCAACGGCACGTCGACCAAGCTGGGCGAGCGCAGGTTCGGCACCGTGCTCAAGGACAAGGACGGCAAGTTCCCCACGGAGCTGTGGAACGCGGCCGGCGTCGAGTCCGACGACCGCATTCCGCCGCGCGAGTCGGTCACCTCGACCTTCACCGTCGCCATGCCCGCAGGCGCCGAAGACCACCCTCAGGGCCGCACTCAACTACCGGTCGTTGCCCGACGAGCTAGCCAAGGAGGCCGGCGTGAAGAACCCGGTCACCGAGATGGCCGGCGCGACCCAGCCGGTGTTCGCCTCGGAGGCGGCGATGGCCGCCGAGGGATCGCAGGACCAGGAAGAGCCAGAGTCGTCCGGCGTGCCTGTGGGCCTGATCGCGGCCCTCGTCGTAGCTGCGGGAGCTGTGGCGGCGGTAGGCGTGTTTGCGTGGATGCGGTCGCGCAAGCCTTCCTAGGCAAGCGCCGGCCACTGGCCTGCGTTCGGGTCGGTCTGCAGAAGTGACAAGGGCCCCGGCGGTTGCCGGGGCCCTTCTGTCCGTTCGTACTGACTCTCGCCGGTGGCACGCGCCTACGGCTTGGGCGCCTCCGTGGGCTCCGTGCTCGGAGCGGAGAACTCGGCGGGCTTATCGCCGACCGTGACCTTGAGGTCCATCTCTTTGCCGTCGCGCGAGACGGTGATGGTGACTTCGTCGCCCACCTGCTTGCGACGGATCTGGAGGATCAGGTCGTCCATCGAACGGATGGGTCGCGTCGACACCGACGACCACGTCGTCGACCTTGACGCCGGCCTTCTCGGCGCCCGAGCCCTTGGCTATCTCAGCGACGTAGGCGCCTTCCTTGGCGGAGAGCTTCTTCTCTGCCGCCAGCTCCTCTGTCAACGTCGAGCCTATGATGCCGACGAACGGGTGGTTGATCTCGCCACCCTCGACGAGCTGGTTGCCCACGCGCACTGCGGTGTTGACCGGTACGGCGAAGCCGATGCCGCCGTTGGAGCCGCTGTCGGAGTAGATCGCGGTGTTGATGCCAACGAGCCGGCCCCGCGAGTACGACGAGCGCCCCACCCGAGTTGCCGGGGTTGATGGCCGCGTCGGTCTGGATCACGTCGACGAGCGGGTAGGCGTTCCCGGAGTGGGAAAATCCAGGTAGCGAGCGGCCCAAGGCAGAGACCACACCCGACGTGACGGTGTGCTCAAGGCCATACGGAGACCCGATCGCGACGACGCCCTGTCCAACAACAAGGTCACCCGAATCGCCGAGGTCGATGGCTGGAATCGCAACGTCCACTTCGAGCACCGCGATGTCGGTTTCAGGATCGCGACCCACGAGCGTGGCCGGGTAGGTCTTCCCTCCCTCGTCACGCACGGTGATCTTGTCGGCACCCTCGACGACATGGTTATTCGTGAGGATGTACGTACCGCCGTCGGGCGCAGCCTTGTACGCCACGCCGGAGCCGTTGCCCTGCATGGGCGCGTCGGGGTGGCCTTCGGGCAGCCCCTTGCTGTCAGAGGACGCACCGTTGCCGGACACGTCGACGTTGACGACGGAGGGGACGCTGGCCGCCGAGGCGGCAACTGCCGGATCGGTGGTTCGGAGGGCACGACGGTGATCTTCGCGGCTTTTGGTGGTGCCCCCGAAGCCTTGGCCGACTGCGAGTCGTGCGCCGAAGAAGCCGGCGGAGGCGCCGGTGAACGCTGCGACAACGAAGGCGAGAACAACCGCCACCGCGATGATGGCGCCCGTCGAGCCGTGGCCGCCGGAGGGCTTCTCGGCTGTGGGCTGGTCGGCGGGCGGGGCAACGGGTGGAACCGCTGCAGCGGCCGGTGGGTTCGCGGGTGGAGCGGGGGTCACCGGTGGAACCGCCGCGGCTGCGGGGCGCAGCCGGAGGCGTCGCCGGGGGAACCGGCGCAGCTGCGGGCGCTGCCACGGGCGGTGCGGGTTCGGGTGCGGCCACGGGTTCGGGCGCAGGTACGACCGGAGCGGGCGGCGGGGTCTCGGCTGGGGGCTGGGGCTGGGGCGGCGTCACGTCGTCGGCGCGAGGTTCGTCGGTCATCGAATGCTCCTAGTTTCTTGAAGCCAAGCCGCCCTTAGCAGCCCGTCCCCTGTGGCAATGTCAGGCAGGAACCACAAAGCGAAGATACCCCAGTCGACCCCGCTTCACGAATACGCCCACAACATGTTCATCGCGCGAACAGAGCGATCATCGACGCCGATAATGCAGGTCAGAGGGGTGCGGAGCGCGTGGCACGGCCAGCGTCCGTGCGCGCGGGCACTGTCGGTCTGTCCGAGCAGGCCCAGTTCGGTTGAGGGTGACCGACCCAAGCCGTAGACTGACGTGCAGCGATACGGAGGAGGGGGAGTGACGGACGCGACCGAGCACGACGAGAGTCCCACTGAAGTGCCGGCTGTCGAGACGGCCGACGGTGCGACCGGGGAGGCCGTTGTCGAGACCCCCGAGAGCGCCGATCCACCTCCGGTGCAGGTCACCGATGCGCCGGAGTCGGATCAAGACAGCGGAGTCCTTGGACGGCAGCGATGGTGACGACGTCGCCGCGGCGATAGCTGCCGCGGGCGAGAACGTCGACGTCGACGCCGGAGCAGCGATTGCGGCTGGGGCCGAGACGGAGGCGGACGCCGGGGCAGAGCCCGACGCGGGGACCGGTGGTGCCGCCGAAACGGACACCGAAGCCGCCGCCGAGCAGTCGCTCGACGACATCGCGCCGGGCACGACAGGCCCCGATCAGGTCGAGTCCGCACCTGGGGAGGGGGCTGACGACCGCTCGGCGAACAAGGTCAGCATCTGGCCGTTTGTGATCTACGACGTACTGTGGGTCGTCTTCGCCGGGCTGATGGTGTGGCAGTTCGAGGCGCTGCCCGAGGGAGCAGCGGTGTACGAGGCGGAGCTCTACCCCGTGGCGCTGATGGTAGGTCTGATCCTGTTGATAGCCGGACCGCTGCTGATCTTCGTCTCGTGGATAGCCTCGTGGGGTCGCCCGGGCTCCTCCAAGGGGCGGTTGCTCATCTCGGCGCTCATCCGCGGCTCGGTGGCCACGCTGATCGGCGTCGGCGTGTGGTGGATAGCCCTGCTCGTGCTCGACCAGCTCCGACTCGGCATGCTGCTGTAGCCGGCAACCGAAGGAGCGCCTCTTCGATGTCGATCCGACCCACCGAGATCCGAGTGGCCGTCCTGAAGGGCGGGCGTTCCGCCGAGCGTGAGGTGTCCCTCAACACCGGCGAACAGGTGTCGGCGGCCCTTGCCGAGAGCGGCTTCGACGTGGTCGAGATCGACACCGGGGACGACGAGTTCGTGATCGATCTGGTGCGCAGCGAGGCCGACGTCGCGTTCATCTGTCTGCACGGCCGCTTCGGTGAGCGGCACCGTACAGGGGCTGTGCGAGCTCATCGAGATGCCGTACGTGGGCAGCGGAGTGCTCGCGAGCGCGCTGGCCATGGACAAGGTGATGAGCAAGCAGTTCCTCTCGCTTGCGAACATCCCAACGCCCGAGTACGTCGTGCTTCATCGCGGCCAAGAACTGTCGAGACCGAGCAGATCACCGCGCGCGCTCGGGGCCAAAGACCGTCGTGAAGCCTGCCAACGAGGGCTCCGCGATAGGCGTAACGATCGTCCACTCGCCGGTAGAGCTGCCCTCGGCGCGTCGGGCCTTGCGTTCAAGCTACGACCCGCAGCGTGCTCGGTCGAGCGGTTCGTTGCGGGCACCGAGGTCACGGTCGGGGTGCTCGGCAACGAGCCACCCGCTTGCGCTGCCGACCCTCGAGATCGTGCCCGCGCACGGTTTCTACGACTACGATTAGCAAGTACCTGCCTGGCATGAGCAGGCACATCATCCCCGCGCGCATCAGCGCGAACGCCCGGCGAGAGTGCGAGCGGCTGAGTGTGGCAGGCACACGTGGGCTTTGGGGTGCAGGGGGATGTCGCGCTCGGACTTGATCGTGACCGCCGAGGAGAGAGGGCGCTCTCTTTTTCCTCGAGACGAACACGATTCCGGGCATGACGAAGACGTCGCTTCT
>CAWDOM010000002.1:0-76154 GCA_963803925.1 uncultured Actinomycetota bacterium
ACGGTCTCACGACCGCTGAGAAGGAAGAGCTCGTGCGCCTGCGTCGCGAGAACCGCCAGCTAAGGATCGAGCGGAGATCCTCTCAAAAGCCGCGGCCTGGTTTGCCCGGGAGACCGAGCAGCTGCCCCCGAATCTTCGGGTTCGTGAGACGCGAACTAGGCCGATATCCAGTCGCCACCGCCTGCCGGGTTCTCGGTGTCTCCCCGAGCGGCTACTACGCGTGGCTTTACCGTCCGCCGTCGGATCGGGACCTCACCGACGAGTGGCTGCTTACCAAGATAAGGGACGCCCACCAGGCCTCCCGGGAGACCTACGGCTCGCCCCGCATCCTTCACGATCTAAGAGACGAGAACATCCGCGTGGGCAAGAAGCGTATCGCCCGGCTCATGCGAAGAGCCCGTATCCAGGGCGTCTCCCGGCGCAAGGGCCACAAGACCACGGTGCGCAACCCGAAGGCCACGCCGGCCGATGACCTCGTGAACCGAGACTTCACCGCCGCTGGTCCGGACGAGCTCTGGGTGAGCGACATCACCTTCGTTCCCACCTACGCCGGTTTCCTGTTTCTCGCTGTGGTCATGGACGCCTGGTCGCGGCGGATCATCGGCTGGTCCATGGCCCTTCATCTGCGCACCGAACTGGTCCTCGATGCGCTTGAGATGGCCCTTGCGAAGCGCCGGGGTGCATCCGGCACCATCTGCCATAGCGACCACGGCTGTCAATACACCTCACTCGCCTTCGGCAAACGCTGCCGGGAGGCGGGGGTGCGTCCGTCGATGGGGACCGTGGGCGACGCATACGATAACGCCATGTGCGAGAGCTTCTTCGCGACCCTTGAATGCGAACTCATCGACCGCAACAGGTTCCACAGTCACTCGGAGGCCCGGATGGCGCTCTTCTCCTACATCGAGGGCTGGTACAACCCCACCCGGCGACACTCTGGCATTGACTATCTCTCCCCGATCAACTATGAAAGGAGGCACTTGGGAAAGGCCTAAAAGCTAAGACCCCAACCGTCCACGGAACCGGGGCAACTTCAGATACCGCCCCGGCCGAGGTCTACGCCACGCTTCTTGACGAGGGGCGTTACCTTTGCTCGGAGAGGACCATGTATCGCCTCTTTCGGCCGGGGGCGAGGTCCGGGACACGGCGCCCAGCTCACCCATCCGGCCCGCGAGACCCGAGCTCCTGGCCCAGGCGCCGAACGAGGTCTGGAGCTGGGACATCACCAAGCTCCTCGGACCGGCCAAGTGGACCTACTTCTACCTCTACGTGGTCCTCGATGTCTTTTCCCGCTACTCCGTGGGTTGGACCGTGCAGCACCGGGAATCGGCCCAGGTAGCGAAAGCTCTGATCGCCCAAGCGGCCGAGCAGCAGAAGATCGCGCCGGGGAGTCTCACCGTGCACGCCGACCGGGGCAGCTCCATGACCTCCAAACCGGTCGCCTTCCTCCTTAGCGATCTCGGCATCACCAAGACCCACTCCCGGCCCTACACCTCAAGCGACAACCCCTACTCGGAAGCGCACTTCAAGACGCTCAAGTATCGTCCGAGCTTCCCGGCGCGGTTCTCCTCGATCGAAGAAGCCCGGAGCTTCTGTCGTGAGTTCTTCAGTTGGTACAACCACGAGCATCGTCACTCAGGCATCGGTCTCATGACCCCGGCCGCCGTTCATCATGGAGAGGCCGAAGAGATCCGAGCCAAACGAACCGTGGTTCTTGCCCAGGCCTACCTGCGCACCCCGGAGCGCTTCGTCAAGGGACGGCCGCAGCCCCCGGAGATCCCCAGTGCCGCTTGGATCAACGAACCGAAGGAGGCGGTCGCACCTTAATTACCGAACGCCGAGCGTCTCACTCGGCTTGACAGGTTCCGTCGACGAGTTCGAATCCCCTCATCAGACTCATCCTTAAGGTAGACGAACACGTCAATGCGATCACCATCCACGACTACGAATGCGCGCTCCCCTGCCCCGGCCTTCTTCGCAAACCAGGCGGGGAACTCCTCGTAGTCGCTCTTGAGCGAGTCGAAGAAGCGGTTACCAGGATCCGCGTCCGCGAAGGCAACTTCGGTGAAGACTTCTGACATCGTGCCCCCCTCCTGACATGACAGGCCCGCCGCTTGAGTCTACACGGAAACGTGGCCTGCTACGGCCGCCTACACCTGTGCGCCCGTGCAATCCGCTAACGCGACGTACTGTACGCCCATTTGTCGCTGCCCTCGGCGTTGATGCAGCGCTTGAAACCGCGCCTTTGGCGGCTCCGCTTTCATGCCATTTTCATGTGCCCTTTGGGTAGAGTGGGCTTTCATTGTTGCGCAACTCCAGCCAGCGTAGAAAGCCATCAACCTCGGGACCGCCAAGGTTGATCGTGTGCTGCACCCCAAAGATGGCGATGACGAAGTACATTTCCTGGTGGTCAGTGTAGAGCAGCGTGTATTCGTGCGGAATGTCATAGGGTTCAGCCTGATCAGAGAATCGCTGCCCTTCGTCATAGATGCGAGTTTCGTGGAACGGCCAAATGCTCGGACCGCGGCCGTAGCGAACGAATTGACGGGCTTCGTCGAGCGCCTGGTTCTCAATGTGGTCGACCCTTATTCCGTCTTTCACCGGAAGCATTCTTGCGGCAGACGCCTCAAGTCCCATCTTCAACAGGAAACGGGAGAATAGTCTTTGATCGGGCGCTGCTGCCGACTTCGAACACCGCCGAGAAGCGTTGCCTTTGCTGGAGCATCCTTTCGAAGTCCTCATTGTGCGCCTCGTCGGCCGGACAGACATATCTGGTCCCATCAGTAGCAATGCCCAGTTGGAGGGGAATGGCTCGGGGAAAGGCGATTGCCTCCTGGACTGGAACGCGCTTTCGCTTACTCGGAATACCGTTACGATGTCGAGCTTGTCGGAAGAAATCGGATTCAAGGATAGGTCCCTCGATCTTGCGCGCAAAGTAGTTGTTGCATGGGTCGCAAACAACTCCGCAAGGGAGGATGTGTTCTGTGTTTCCCAGGGACTCGGGCACGATGTGCTCGACTGCCGTGATCTTTGCCGTCGTCGATTTGCAGAAGATGCATTGCCGAGGCGCGTGCGTCACGGGTGTTGCGGTCCTTTGGCATCATTCTCGGGTTGGCGGGAGCTTCACAACTCACTGGCTCGGTCCCGCCTAGCTGGTACTTGACAGAGTATGCACGGCGCGGCGCAAGGTCAAGCCGCCTCATGCCTCCCCCTTCCCCCGCCGGGGCAAGTAATGTACACTACAGACGTATCATTCCCTACGACATCTGATTCACGGGAGTTGTCCGGTGGAGAAGAGGCTCGGCACAGTTTCCATAATCGTGGAACGGCACGTGGCGCCCGTTGAAGAAGTCAATGATCTCATCCATGAGTTCGGCGACGAAATCATCGGTCGATTCGGGCTTCCTTATCACGAGCGGGGTGTGAGCATCATCACCCTGGTCGTCGACACCTCTGTCGAACGTGTCAGCGCATTGACTGGCAAGTTGGGCAAGCTCCCCGGGATTCAGGTGAGGTCTCTCCTGTCCAAGTCCTCAGTCCCAGGAGCCGAACATGTTGCCCAAGGTAGTCAGTGAAGGCCTAACCGACTTCATCCCCGCCGAACGCATCGAGCAACTGCTGCGCCGCTCCCCGGCTGAGGCCGGCGAGGTCAGGCCGATCATCGCGAAATCCATGCGCATGCAGCGGCTCGACCTCGAGGAGATGGCCGCCCTCCTCTCGGTGACCGACTCCGCGCTGCTCGAGGAGATGTTCGACGCGGCCCGCGAGCTCAAGAAGAACGTCTACGGCAACCGCATCGTCCTCTTCGCCCCGCTCTACATCGGCAACAAGTGCGTCAACTCGTGCATGTACTGCGGGTTCCGCCAAGACAACGACAAGGTCGCGCGCCGCACCCTCACCGACGACGAGCTCCGCGCCGAGGTGGACGCCCTCGTCAGCAAGGGCCACAAGCGGCTGGTGATCGACTACGGCGAACATCCCGACTACGGGGCCGACGTCATCGCCAACGCGGTCAAGACCATCTACTCGACCAAGGGCGCCGGCGAGATCCGCCGCATCAACATCAACTGCGCCCCGCTCGACGTCGAGGGCTACAAGCTGATGAAAGAAGCCGGCATCGGCACCTACCAGATCTTCCAGGAGACCTACCACCGCGCCACCTACGCGAAGATGCATCCCTACGGGCCCGAAGCGCGACTTCCTCTGGCGCCTCTACGGACAGGACCGCGCCATGGAAGCCGGCTGCGACGACGTGGGCCTGGGCGTGCTGTTCGGGCTCTACGACTGGCGCTTCGAGGCCATGGGCCTGCTCGCCCACGCCATCCACCTCGAGGAGACCTTCGGGGTCGGGCCGCACACCTTCTCGTTCCCGCGGCTCAAGGACGCGAGCAACCGCGCCGTGAACGCCGATTACCTTTTGAACGATTCGGATTTCAAAAAGCTTATCGCTATCTTGCGCCTGTCGGTGCCGTACGTGGGCATGATCTTGACCGCCCGCGAAACCGCCGAACTCCGGCGGCAACTGATCGAGTTCGGCTGCTCGCAGATCGACGGCGGCACTCATATAGAGATCGGCGGCTACAGCGCCGCGGACGAAGAGCAGGATCTGGACAAGGAACAGTTCCGCATCAGCGACGACCGCTCGCTCGAAGAAGTGGTGGCCGAGCTGATCGAGATGGGCGAGGTGCCCTCGTTCTGCACCGCCTGCTATCGGAGCGGACGCACCGGCGAGCACTTCATGGAGCTGGCCAAGCCGGGCGAGATCAAGCACCGCTGCGCGCCCAACGCCATCGTGACCCTGGCGGAGTACCTGCAGGGCTTCGCGAGCGAGCGAGACCCGGGAGGCCGGCGAGGCGCTCATCGAGAAGGAACTGCAGCGGCTCGACGAGCACGACCGGGAGCTGGCCGAGCGGCTGCTCACGCGGGTGCGCGAGGGCAAGTGCGATGTCTACTGTTAGAGACGCCGCCCAGCCTGTGAGCGGCGCCGGCGGGGCCGCGCCGCTGAGGCCGGGGCCGGCGCGCCGACAGTGCCGCGCCGCAAGCTCCGCGCGGCGCGGACCGCCCGGCCGCGGCACCTGTCACGCGGCGGCGCCCGCGGCGCCAAACCCGGCGCCGCCACCCGCACCGAGCACGACTCGCTCGGTCAGCGCGACGTCCCGGCCGACGCCCTGTACGGCATCCACACCGTGCGGGCCGTGGAGAACTTCCCGCTGGCGGGCAGGCCCGTCAACGAGGAGCTCATTCGGGCGTACGGCACCGTCAAGCTCGCCTGCGCCAAGACCAACCGCGCCCTCGGCGCCTGGGCCGGCGACCCCGCCAAGGCCGACGCCATCGAGCAGGCCTGCAACGAGATGGCCTACGGGTCTGCTGTCGCAGCACGTCCTGGTCGACGCGCTCCAGGGCGGAGCCGGCACCAGCACCAACATGAACGTCAACGAGGTCATCGCGAACCGCGCGCTCGCGATCCTCGGCGAGCGCCCCGGCGCCTACGACCGGGTCTCGCCCTTCGACGACATCAATCTGCACCAGTCGACCAACGACACCTATCCGACCGCGCTCCGGGTGGCGGCCATCACCCTGCTGCACCGCCTCGAAGACCAGGTGGTCGCGCTCCAGGAAGCCTTCCAGGAACTCGAGAAGCGCTACGCCCACGTGGTCAAGGTGGCCCGCACCGAGATGCAGGACGCCGTGCTCATCACCCTCGGCCGCGAGATGGGCGCCTACGCCGAGGCCCTCGGGCGCGACCGCTGGCGCATCTACAAGTGTGAGGAGCGCCTGCGCGTGGTCAACCTGGGCGGCACCGCGGTCGGCACCGGCCTGGCCGCGCCGCGCCAGTTCATCTTCCGGGTGGTCGACACGCTGCGCGACCTCACGGGCGTCGGCCTCGCCCGCGCCGAGAACCTGGTCGAAGCCACCCAGAACGCCGACGTGTTCGTGGAGGTGTCGGGCATCCTCAAGGCGTGCGCGGTGAGTCTGCTCAAGATCAGCGGCGACCTGCGGCTCATGTCGTCGGGCCCCGACGCGGGCATCGGCGAGATCAGGCTGCCGCAGCGCCAGGCCGGATCGTCGATCATGCCGGGCAAGGTCAATCCGGTGATCCCCGAGGCGGTGAGCCAGGCGGCCATGGTCGTCATGAGCAACGACATGACGATCGCCGCCGCGGCCGGCGCGGGCAGCCTCGAGCTCAACCCCTTCCTGCCGCTCGTCGCCGACTGCCTGCTCGGAGTCGATCGGGCTGCTCGCCCAGGGCTGCATGATCCTGCGGCGGCACTGCGTGGAGGGCATCGAGGCCGACGAGGCGCGGTGCCGCCGCCACGTGGAGTCGTCCACCGCCATGGCGACCGCCCTGGTCGGCACGCTCGGGCTACGAGACCGTGGCCGAGGTGATCGGGCGCGCGAACGCGAGCGGGCGCACCGTGCGCGAGGTCATTCTGAGCGAGGGGTTGCTCACCGAAACGGAACTCGAAGAATTGCTGAGCCCCGAAGCCGTCATGCGCCTGGGTTCGCCGGGGTTCGGAGGCAGCTCCCGCGCGAAGGCCGGGAAAGGTCAGGCGCCGGCCGGCGCCGTAACGTCGACAGGAGACAAGAAGCCATGAGCCTTCTCGACGCGCCGCGCGGCATGCGGCTGCACATCGGCCTCTTCGGCCGCGGAACGTCGGCAAGTCGAGCTTGCTGAACGCGATCACCCGGCAGAACGTGTCCATCGTCTCGGAACTCGCGGGCACGACCACCGATCCGGTGGAGAAGCCCATGGAGCTGCTGCCCGCTCGGACCGGTGCTCTTCATCGACACGGCCGGCATCGACGACGTGGGCGCCCTGGGCGAGCTGCGCGCCGAGCGGACGCGCTAGGTCTTCGACCGCACCGACCTGGGCGTGCTGGTGACCGAGCCGCGGCAGTGGGGTGAGTTCGAGGAGCTGATCCTCGCCAACCTGCTCGGAGCGGCAAGATGCCGGCGATCGTGGTGTTCAACAAGATCGACACTCGACGGCGACTCCGGCCGGCCGGCAGGCCTGCGGCGACCGCGAAGCCTCCGCCGGTGGTGTACACGTCGGCCGTGCGCGGACAGGGCCTCCTCGACTTGCGGCAGGCGCTGCTCGACAAGCGCTCCGGAGCATTTCATCGAGAATCCCGCGATCCTGGGCGACCTCGTCGGCCCCGACGAGCTGGCCGTGCTGGTGGTGCCCATCGACAAGGAGGCGCCCAAAGGCCGCCTGATCCTGCCGCAGGTGCAGACCATCCGCGACCTCCTGGACACCGACGCCATGGCCCTCGTGGTCAAGGAGCGCGAGCTGCGCAGAGCGCGCTGGCCCGCCTCAACCGGCCGCCGAAGCTGGTGGTCACCGACTCGCAGGCCTTCCTGAAGGTGGCCGCCGACACGCCGCGCGAGATCCCCATGACCAGCTTCTCGATCCTGTTCGCGCGCTTCAAGGGCGACCTCACCGCGCAGGTGGAGGGCGCGCTGGCCATCGAGCAGCCTGCGGCCCGGCGACCGCATGCTCATCGCCGAGAGTCGTGCAGCCATCACCCCATCGCCGACGACATCGGCCGGGTGAAGATCCCGCGGTGGCTCAACGCAGTACGTGGGCGGCAAGCTGGAGATCGACACGGTGCAGGGCCACGACTTCCCCGAGGACCTGTCGCCCTACCAGCGTGGTGGTCCACTGCGGCGCCTGCACCACCAACCGGCGGGCCATGCTCAACCGCATCCTGCGCTGCAGGCAGGCCGGGCGTGCCCATCACCAACTACGGCCTGGCCATCGCCTACATCCTGGGCATCTTCGAACGGGCGCTGGAGCCCTTCCCGGCGGCGCTCGAGATCGTCCGCAACGCGCCAAGCCCAGACCTTGCAGGAGGTGACGCTGGTGAGCACCACCCCGCCGCTCGAAGCGCCGGCACGCGAGGCGCGCCACGCGGCACCACTCGCCGACACACTAGCCGCCGCGGCGCCCGGCGCCGCCGCGTCCCTCACCCACGCCGAGATCCTCTCCTGGCTCGCCGAGACCGACCCCGACCGGCTGGCCGAGCTGTGGCGCCTGGCCGACGAAACCCGACGCGGCCAACGTGGGCGACGAGGTGCACCTGCGCGGGCTGATCGAGATCTCCAACCACTGCGTGCGGCAGTGCGGCTACTGCGGACTGCGCGCCGGCAACCGCGACTTGGGCCGCTACCGCATGACCGAGGACGAGATCGTCGCGTGCGCCCAGGAGGCAGTCGCATATGGCTACGGCACCGTGGTCATGCAGGCCGGCGAGGACTACGGCCTCAACACCGACTGGATCGCCAGCGTGGTCCGGCGCATCAAGGCCGAGACCGGGCTGGCCGTCACCCTCAGCCTGGGCGAGCGCAGCGAGGACGATCTCGCGCGCCTGGCGCGAAGCCGGGGCCGACCGCTACCTCCTGCGTTTCGAGACCTCCGACGACGACCTCTACGCGCTGATCCACCCGAACCTGCCGGCGGCGCAAGCTCCGACACGGCTGGCACTCCTCCGGCTGCTCCGCGACCTCGGCTACGAGATCGGCAGCGGCGTCATGGTGGGCATCCCCGGGCAGACCTACGACAGCCTGGCGCACGACATCGAGTTGTTCCGCGGCCTCGACCTCGACATGATCGGCGTCGGGCCCTACATCTCCCATCCCGGCACGCCGCTGGGCGACGGCTCGTGGGCGCCCGTCGAGCCGCTCCGCCGACCAGGTGCCCAACACCGAGCTCATGGTCTACAAGGCCGTGGCGCTGACCCGCCTGGTCTGCCCGCAGGCAAACATCCCGAGCACGACCGCGCTGGCGACCATCAACAAGGCGTCGGGCCGCGAACAGGGGCTCCAGCGGGGCGCCAACATCGTCATGCCGAACCTCACGCCGCGCAAGTACCGGGCGCTGTACGAGATCTATCCGGCGAAGGCCTGCATCGACGAGACGGCCGCCGAGTGCCGCTTCTGCCTGCTCGGCCGGATCGAATCCATAGGGCGGTGCGCCGGCACCGGAGCGGGCGGACGCAGGAAGTAGACACAGAGCGTCCCGCGCCGCGCGTGGGCCCAGAGACCTCCGGGGCCCACGCGCGGCCGGGCATTGCGCTATTGTATCCGCTCGGATACAATAGGTACGTGAACACCTTCTTGCGGACAGCTGAGTTCGACGAGTGGCTCCTCGCTCTGAAGGACAGTATCGGCCGCGCGCGCATCCTTCATCGCATTCGCTCTGCCGAACACGGCAACTTCGGAGACTGCGAACCAGTGGGTGCGGGCGTGTTCGAGATACGTGTTCACACGGGACCCGGGTACCGCATCTACTTCACACGTCGCGGAGAGACTCTTTACCTGCTTCTGCTTGGTGGCGACAAGTCATCGCAGAAGCGCGACATCACGCGCGCCATCGACATGGCGCAGACGCTTGAGAAGGAGTGACCATGTCCAATCTTGCTCCCTTTGATGCGGCCGACTACCTCGACGACGAAGAAACGATCGCCGAGTACATAACCGCCGCCTTGGAGGATCCAAATCCTGATGTCTTCTTGGCCGCCGTGCGCGACGTGGCTCGTGCCCGCGGTATGGCCCAGCTCGCCAAAGACGCCGGTCTCGGTCGCGAAAGCCTCTACAAGGCTCTGGCTCCCGGCGCGAAGCCACGGTACGACACCGTGCTCAAGTTGCTCCACGCCTTGGGCGTGAAGCTATCGGCCACGCCGGTTCATTCGTAGCTTCGTTCGGGCGCGGCGGCGATGGGCGAAGGTCTTGTCGTCCGCAAGGGCGAGGGGCTGGATGCCGGAGCCGTCACCGTAGTCGACGGCCGAGGTCCAGGAGATGGAGTCTGGGTCAGTGAAGGAGCCGGCTCCGGAGAGAGCGGTTCCCTCGCTGAGGGTGCCCAGCGGGTTGATCTCAATCACCCGGGCCTGGTTTGTGGCGATGGCCTGGAGATACTGCGCCACGGCCGCTAGGTGGTCGCCTTGGGAGAAGGCCGCGTTGGCGCTGTCTAAGTGAGCTTGAGTCGCGGCCAACGTGGCCGGATCGGCTCCGAAGATCGGCACCCAGTAGGAGATGGCAAGTTCGGTCTCGTATCCTGAAACAGTGACCAAGAGCGCTGAATCGTTCGTCAGATCCTCAATGACTTCCGCATAGGTGGACCCACCCGACTGCGTGTCGGCATCTGCCAAAGTGCCGATCGCTTGCCAAAGAGAGCTCAGCGCATCCTCAAGAAGACCAACCGCTACTTCTCCGCTCGCTGGAGCTTCATCAGGCAGCAAGAGACCAGCCGCGCTCATCAATGGAGAAGAAACAGGTCGGGGAAGGAGGGCTCGGTGCACGTCGACTCCGTTCTCGAGTACAACGAGGATCCGAAGTACATGCGCGATCTTCTGCTCTACCGCCTCACCATCGAGGCCCAAAGGTGCATGAGTTCACATCACGTTCCCAAGAACGAGCTTCTTCGCAGGATCAAGACGTCCGCCTCGCGACTATCCAGGCTTCTGGATCCTACGAACAAGACCAAGTCCCTGGACAAGATGGTGGAACTCCTCGGCGCTCTTGACTGCGAGGTCGAACTGATGGTCCGGCCGGCGAAGCTCAACATCGAGTCCATCGGCCGGTGCACCGGCAGCGGGCCGGGCGGGCGCATGAAGTAGACACAGAGCGTCCCGCGCCGCGCGTGGGCCCAGAGACATCCGGTGCCCACGCGCGGCCGGTCCGCCGTCCGCGTGCGGTAGAATCGGGCGCGGTCATGCATGCGCGACGCCCCTTTGTTCACATGTTCTACGGCTGGTACGTGCTGGCCGCGACGTTCCTTATCCTCTTTCTCAACACAGGCGCCCGCTACATCGTCGGCGTGCTCGTGAAGCCGGTTGCCGCCGAGTTCGACTGGAGCCGCGGCGCCTTGTCGTCGGCCATCTTCGTGAACATGGCGGTATACGCTCTAGCCGTCCTCGTCACCGGACGCCTCTACGACCGCTACGGCTCGAAGTGGGTGGTGGCGCTTTCGACCGTCTTGTTCTCGGCCGGCTATGCACTCATGGCCAGCATGCACTCACTCTGGGAGTTCGTGCTCTACTACGGCGTGCTCAGCGCGGCCGGCCTCGGTGGCATAACGGTCCCCCTGTTTGGGTCGGTCATCGGTCACTGGTTCAAGAGGCGCAGAGGCCTCGCCGTCAGTCTCGCCTTCGCCGGCGGCTGCTTCGGCCAGTTCTTCTTACTGCCGGTCTTCTCCGACATGATCGCCGTATCGGGCTGGCGGACCACACTCCTCTGGATCGCCGCGATCAGCCTGGTGCTCAACATCGCCCTCGCTTTCGGGGTGCTGCGCCGCGACCCCGACATGCTCTTGGAGCAACAGGCGCTCAGGCTCGATGCCCAGGCGGCCGCGGACCGGGGCACACCGCCGCCCACGCCCGACGGCGCGCCCGCACGCACCGAGACCGTCGACCGGGGCCTCACCCTGCTCGAAGCCATGCACACCCGCTCCCTCTGGATGTTCACCCTGGCCATGTTCGTGTGCGGAAGCGCCGACATGCTCGTGACGACCCATCTCGTGCCAATGGTGACCGACTACGGTCTCTCCGACGCCACCGCCGCAAGCATGCTGGCCTGGCTCGGCCTGCTGAGCCTGGCGGGAATCCTGCTCGCGGGTCCAGCCGCCGACGCTATCGGCAACAAGTTGCCCATCGCCATCACCTTCGGTCTCAGGATCATCCTCTGCGTCATGTTGCTGGAGTTCAAAGGCTCGGTGCCTTTTTGGATCTTCTCTCTGGGGTTCGGGCTCACCCTCCTCGTGACCGCCCCACTCGTGCCGACTCTCGTGAGCGCCTTGTACGGCGTGACCCACATCGGGTTCATCTCGGGATTCATCTCCACGGTGCACATGATCGGAGGCGGGTTGTGGGCCTATCTCGGCGGCGTCATCTTCGACCGCACGGGCAACTACGATCTCGCTCTGCTTCTCTCGGCGGTGACGGCGGCGGTGGCCTTGGCCTGCACTCTCCTGATCAACGAGCGACGCCACCGACCCCGGGAACCGATTCCCGGGCACGAGCCGCTTTACTAGCAGCCGGTGTGGAGCTAGAGTAGGCTGCAGGTCCCGGTTTTCGGGGGGCCAGGCACCCACGCCGCGCACCCTGAGCGGACTGGCTCGGAGCGAAGAGAAGGGGTCGTCATGAACCGTCACCGCGTGCTCCACACTTGTGCCATGGCATTCTGCTCGCTTGTCGTCCTTCTAGCGATCGGGTCGACGGCAGGCGCCGCAGCCGCTACTGCCGTAGGCGAGCAAGCGGCGTACGTCGCCGAACACGAGACCGACAGCGACAGCGCCGAGAAGGGATACCTCACCAACGAAGGAGTCGCGGCCTTCATCGATGGCGCGAACGACACTCTGGCGACTCGCACCGCCACGGGGAGTCTCCTCACCAGCGTCGCCGTGTCGCCCGACAACAGCCGTGTCTACATGACCGACAGTGATGAACCGATGCTGCACGTGCTCGACGCGACGACCGGGCGGGCACTCCGAGATATCCCGCTACCCGGCGTGACCGCACCCAACGCCGAGAAGCGCGCGAATGCCATGCGCGACCTCACCATCCCAATCGAATACTCGGTGTGGGCGACCTGCGCGAGGGGAGTCGCGTGCACGCCCGACGGTAGGTTCGTCCTCGTGTGCACGAACGCCGGTCTACAGGTTGTCGACACCGCCACCGACCAGGTAGTGCGCACGCTTGGCGAGCTTGCCGGATACTGTGTCGCCGTGAGCTTCGACGGAGCACGGGCCTACGTCGGCGTGAACGAATACCGCGATCGTCCGGCGCAAACCTGGGCCAAGTGGATGATGCTGGTGGCCGAGGGCACGGGCAACAGGCTGGTCTGCCTGGATCTGACCACCTGGGAGGTCATCGAGGAGATGGCTACCGCCACTGTCGCCTCCATCGCCATCAAGCCCGACGACGGTGCCGTCTTCTTCAGCGAGCCATACAATCACCTTGTTCGAGTCGTCGACCCGCGCACTCTCGAGGAGTTGTGGAGCGTACGCACCGATCCCTCGTTCGCGCTCGGCCTGGGATTCGTGCCGAACGGCACGAAGGGGTACGTGGTGTGCTCCGCCGACACCGACATAGTCGGCTACTACAGCGGCGCGACCATCACCCCGAAGGCTCCCGCGGCAGAGGACTACTTCTGTGCCGTTATAGACACTTCCCGCAGACAGATCGTGAAGCGGATACCCCTCGAGGCTTACTGACCTGAGGAGATCGCCGTCCGGTCGGACGGCACGAAGGCATATCTCACGGGGGGTCCTATCCGGCATGCGGTCGTCATCGACACGGTCAACGATGAGGTGCTCGGCGATATCGGGGAGGAACTGGTCAACACGTACGGCGTGGCGGTACGACCGTTCTGGTGGTCCACGGAAGCCCTACTGGCCATGGGTCTGGTCGCGCCTCCGCCCGAAGGCGGCGGCGCCGGCGGCTCAGAGGGCGCGGGGGGCGGCTCAGGCGAGACAGCGGGAGATGGGGTCGCCGGCGCGGGCGCCAGTTCCGGCGAGGGCTCCGGACCGGGAGAGACTGGTGACGTCGCCGGTGGCGACCAGGCCGGCGGTGAAGCGGGTGAGTCGGAGACGGCACGCGTCGCAGGTGAAGACAAGGATAAGAGCGGCCTTTCGGGCGGCATCATCGCCTTGATCGTAGTGTTGGCGGTCGTCGCCGCCGCCGCCCTGGCCGGATTCGCCTTCCTGCTCGGCAGGGGCGGGAGCGGAGGCGCCGGGCAGGCCGCGACCGTCGCCGGCGGCACGCCGGCCGGCGACGCGATGGCCGGCCAAGCCGCCGCGCAAGTCGCGAGCGCGCACGACGCCGCCTCCGCCGGGCAGGCGCGGTCGTCGCCGGCGGGCACGGGGCCCAGCTTCTGTTCGCGGTGCGGCGGCGCCCTCGATCCCAGTGCCAAGTTCTGCGCCGCCTGCGGCCGGCAGGTCCCATAGAGCCGGATCCACCTGGACGCTTCGGCACCACCTCTTGCATGCGGGGCGCATGGCCGTACGCCCGGCCTTGACGCCTCCCCAGGTGTGTGAGACAAAGAGCAGTTGATTCGGCGGACCTTCCACCCCCATAGAACCGAGAGCGAGGAACAGCCATGACCGGCAGCACCGACGCCATGCCGGACGCACGCACCAGCCCCACTGAGGCAGCGCAGGCGGACCAGACAGTGCAAGAGCGGCAGGACTTCTTGCGTGAGTTGGTCCAGCAGGATCTGTCTTCGGGCCGTGTGTCCGAAGTGGTGACGCGCTTCCCACCGGAGCCCAATGGCTACCTCCACATTGGCCACGCGAAGTCCATCTGCCTCAACTTCGGCATAGCCCGGCAGTTCGATGGACGGTGCAACCTCCGTATGGACGACACCAACCCCACCAAAGAAGACGTGGAGTACGTCGACTCCATCACCGCCGACGTCAAGTGGCTCATCGCCGGCTGGGCCGACGACCGCCTCTGCTTCAAGCGCCTCGGCGAAGCGCCCGAGGTGCGCCCCGTCGACGGCGCCGACGACTACTTCATGCCGCCGGCCAAAGCGGCGGAGTTCCCGGCCGCCTCGCTCGAGCCCTTCTATGCTTCCGACTACTTCGAGCCGCTCTACGAGTACGCGCTGCAGCTCATCAAGAAGGGCAAAGCCTACGTCTGCGACCATACGCCGCAAGAGGTCGACGAGATGCGCGGCGCGCCCGACAGGCCAGGGCAGGAGAGCAGGTTCCGCGACCGCTCGGTGGCCGAGAGTCTCGATCTGTTCGAGCGCATGCGGGCGGGCGAGTTCCCCGACGGCACTCGAGTGCTGCGCGCCAAGATCGACATGGCCGCGCCCAACGTCTGGCTGCGCGACCCCGTGCTCTACCGCATCCGCCACGCCTCGCACCACCACACGGGCGACGCTTGGTGCATCTACCCCATGTACGACTTCGCCCACGGCCTGAGCGACTACATCGAGGGCATCACCCACAGCATCTGCACGCTCGAGTTCGAGGTCCACCGTCCCCTCTATGAATGGATCCTCGAGGCCCTCGACCTTCCGCGGGTGCATCCGCGCCAGCGCGAGTTCGCCCGCCTCAACGTGACCTACACCATCATGAGCAAGCGCCGGCTGCTCCGCCTGGTGCAGGAAGGCCGGGTGAGCGGCTGGGACGACCCGCGCATGCCCACCATCTCGGGCATGCGGCGACGGGGTTATCCGGCGGAGGCCATCCGCGACTTCTGCGACCGCATCGGCGTGGCCAAGCGCGAGAACATGGTTCAGATCGCGCTCCTCGAACACTGCGTGCGCGAAGACCTCAACCGCCGGGCGCCGCGCGCCATGGCCGTGCTGCGCCCCCTCAAGGTGGTCATCGAGAACTATCCCGAGGGACAGGTCGAGCACATGGAGGCCGTGAACAACCCCGAGGACGAGAGTGCCGGCACCCGTCAAGTGCCGTTTTCGCGGGTGATCTACATCGAGCAAGACGACTTCCGCGAGGTGCCGCCGCCCAAGTACCACCGGCTGAGCCCCGGCGTCGAGGTGCGGCTGCGTTCCGCCTACCTGATCACGTGCACCGGTGTGGTGAAAGATCCCCAAACCGGTGAGATCGTCGAGGTACACGCCACCTACGATCCGGCCACGCGAGGAGGCTCCGCTCCCGACGGCCGCAAGGTCAAATCGACGATCCACTGGGTGTCGGCCGAGCATGCAGTCGACGCCGAGGTGCGACTCTACGACCCCCTCTTCACTGTCGAGAATCCCGACAACGTGCCCGAGGGTCAAGACTTCGTCGACTACCTCAACCCGGGGTCACTCGAAGTGCTGCGGGGGTGCAAGCTGGAGCCAGGGCTCGCTCAGGCGGCGCCGGGGGCGCTCTGCCAGTTCGAGCGCCTGGGTTACTTCTGCGCTGACGTCGACGATAGCCGGCCGGGCGCGCCGGTCTTCAACCGCACGGTCACCCTGAAGGATGCCTGGGCGCGGATCGAGAGCAAGCAGAAGTAGCACTCGTGTCTGGCTAGTCGTCAGAAGACCGCTACCAGGTCTGGCGGCACGAGAACGCATCCTCTAGAATCCGAATGCGGGGGTTTCGTAGGAGGCCAAGGCTCGCGCATGGTGGTGACATGACTAGGAGGCGCATTCTTCTCCGGGCGACGGTCGCGTGCGCGCTGGTGCTCTGCGCGGGTGCCCTGGTCGTCAGCGCACCCGCTCGAGCGATAGGCCAACCCGCTCCGATCAGGTCGGCTTCTGAGATCGGCTACCCGCCGTTCTGCCTCGTCGACTCTGAGGGCCGGGCAACCGGTTTTTCAGTCGAACTCCTGAGAGAATCGCTCGCCGCCATGGGACGCGGTGTGACGTTCTCAGTCGGTGAGTGGGCCGACGTACGCGGCAGGTTAGACAGCGGCGAGGTGGATGTTCTGCCGCTGGTCGGCCGCACCCCTGAGCGCGAGCTGCTCTACGACTTCACCTTTCCCTACATGACTCTTCACGGCGCCATCGTTGTCCGGCAAGACACCCAGGGCATCGAGAGCCTCGACGATCTGCGGGGCAAGACGGTAGCCGTCATGAAGGGTGACAACGCCGAGGAGTTCATGCGCCGAGCGGACACGGGGGCCATCCTCGTAACCACGGCCACGTACGACGAGGCGCTACGCAACCTGGCCTCGGGTTCGTACGACGCGGTGGTGGTGCAGCGGCTGGTGGCCACGCTTTTGATACGCGAAAACCAACTCGTCGACCTCCGGGTCGTGGAGACGCCCGTGGAGGGCTTCGAGCAGGACTTCTGCTTCGCGGTAAGAGCGGGCGACGCCGAGACGCTGGCGCTGGTCAACGAGGGACTATCACTTGTTATGGCGAACGGAACCTACCGGCACCTGCACGCCAAATGGTTCGCGGCGCTCGAGCTACCCACTAACAGACCCATCGTCGTGGGTGGTGATTGGGACTATCCCCCATACGAGTACATTGACTCCGAGGGTCGTGCCGCCGGCTTCGCGGTCGACCTCACCCGCGCGATAGCCAACCAACTGGGGTTGAACGTCGAGATACGACTTGGCGATTGGTCGGACACGCGGGCGGCGTTCGAGCGGGGTGAGGTCGACGTCATGCAGGGCATGTTCTACTCACCCGAGCGAGATCTCGACTATGATTTCAGCCCGCCCCACACCAAGAGCCTGGGCGTCGCCATAGTGCGCAGCGGAACCGGCGATCCCCCCGGTTCGGCCGAGCAGCTCGAGGGCAAGACCGTCGTCGTTCAAGAGGGCGACATCATGCACGATTTCGCCGTTGCGAACGACCTCTCTGTGGTCACGGTCGGCACTCCCAAAGAGGCGCTCTTTGCCGTGGCGGCGGGTCTCTACGACTGCGCGCTCTTGTCGCGCACCCCGGCGCTACATCTCATACAGGAGCAACGCCTCACGAACCTCGTGGTCGGCTCGAAGCCTCTTGTCACTCTCGACTACTGCTACGCGGTGCTCGATGGTCAGAGCGCGTTGCTCGCGAGCTTCTCGGAGGGGCTGGCCGTTCTCGAAGAAAGCGGCGAATACCGCGAGATCTACGACAAATGGATGGGAGTGTACGAGGACTCTTCGCCGGACGTGCTTACCATTCTGCGTTACGTAGCCTACGGCGTGGGCCCGCTCCTCGCCCTGCTCCTCGTCGTTCTGCTCTGGCTTCGGCTGCTCCGCAAGCAGGTCGCTCGACGCACGGCCGAGCTGAAGAAGAGCCAGGAGCACTACCGGTATCTCACGGAGAACTCGGTCGATACCATCTGGACCACGAACATGGACTTGGAGTTCACATTCACGAGCGGAGCCAATCTGGACAAGCTCGGCTACACCGAGGAAGAGTGGGTTGGAACCCGGCTTCATGACCATTGCGACAGCGCCACTGCCGCCCGCGTGACGAGCTTGCTCGCGCGCGAGGCGCAGGCCGGACCCGAGGCGCCGGGAGTCATCCTCGAAGTCGAACTCCGAGCCAAGGATGGACGCATCATTCCCTACGAAGTACACGCGCGCGTGCTCTGGAACGACCACATAGCCGTTGGAGCCCAGGGCATTGCCCGCGACATATCCGACCGCCGGCGCGAAGAGGCCGAGCGAGCCAGGCTGCGGGAGCAGTTGCAGCAATCACAGAAGATGGAGGCCATCGGCCAGCTCGCGGGCGGCATCGCTCACGACTTCAACAACCTCCTCGCCGCAATCATCGGCTACACCGACCTGTTGCTGTCCGATGACGACCTCCCTCAGCGGTCGAGGAGTGACTTGGAGCAGATCCTGCGCTCCGCGGAGAGGGCCGCCTCGCTTACCGGGCAGATCCTGGCGTTTTCGCGGCGCCAACCGCTCCGGCCGACCGTCGTCTCGCTCAATGCGGTGATCGAAGAGATGGAGCCGTTGTTGCGCCGAACCATCGGCGAGAACATCGAGTTGGTCGTGCGCGCCGACCCGGCGCTCGGGCATGTCGCGGCCGACGTCCACCAGTTCGAACAGGTTATCCTGAACCTCGCGGTGAACGCGCGCAACGCGATGCCCAACAGCGGAACGCTGACGCTTCGTACCGCCAACGTTAGCCTAGACGGGCAACACCCACCGCTTCATGCCGATGTGCCGCCGGGCCCCTATGTCGTATTGACCATTTCGGATACGGGCGTCGGCATGGACGAGGCGACCCGCGAGCATGTGTTCGAACCTTTCTTCACCACCATGGAGCCGGGCAAGGGCACCGGACTGGGCCTCGCGACGGTGTACGGCATCGTCGCGCAGAGCGGCGGCGTCATCACGGTTGAGAGCGAGCCCGGCAAGGGCACGACGTTCACGATCTGCCTGCCCCGCGTTGAGGCCCCGGCCGCCGAGAAGGAAGCCGAGACCCCCCAGCGTCGTGCCCAAGGGGGAAACGAGACCATTCTGGTTGTGGAGGACGAAGAGGCATTGCGCCCGGTGCTCGTGCGCGTGCTGAGCGATCTCGGGTACCGGGTGCATAGCGCCGGCACAGTCGCCGATGCCCTTGACGTGGTCGCGCGGGAGAACGGCAGACCGGATTTGCTGGTGACAGATATGGTGTTGCCGGGTCGCGGCCAGGGGACCGACCTCGCGATGAAGCTGCGCGAATCGTGGCCCGATCTACCGGTCGTATTCATGTCGGGCTACACGCAATCGGGAGTCGTTCGCGACGGCCGAGTAGTTGAAGGAGTCAACTTTCTGCAGAAGCCCTTCGCCCCCGACAGTCTGGCGGTCATGGTGCGCTCGGTGCTCGATGCGCGCGCCACGTAGTGTTGCTCTGAAGCCTGGGTAGCCGGCGCACGATTCGTGGGGAGGTGGCACTCGTGAGTGACATGCTTGCGCAACGTGGTGCTTGACCCACCAGCCACACGTGAGGTGCACTACCTCGAAAGGCCGTACCGCCCAGCGGCTTTCGCCGCGGCTGCGTGAGGCGCTTGAGCCGGATTGACTCCTCCACAACTCCCTTCTTCCCCTACGATTGGCAGGAGGACGGTAAAGACGGTTCCCACGCCCAGCCGGCTATCTACCACGATCGCCCCTCGGTGAGCCGCGACGATTCCCGAAACGGCCGACAAGCCCAGGCCCCGGCCGGGAAACTTCGTCGTGAAGAAGGGATCGAACATCCGGCCCATGGTCTCCTGCTCCATCCCGTTTCCGCCATCGCTCACGCGGATGTACGCGAACTGCCCCGCGACGGGCTTCTCCCGCAAAGTACTCCTCGCGATGCAGTCGTCGTCGCACTCCATCGTGCCCGTGGAGATCTGCACGTGGCCCGGCCTGCCCACCATGGCTTCGACGGCATTGGTGACGAGCACGGTGAGCAACTGGAGAATCCCCGCCGGGTCACCTTCGATGGGCGGCGTGTCGTCAAGGACAAGTTCAAGGCCAACGCCGTGGTTGGCTATGGCCTCGAGCACCACCCTGCTGTCGGCCACGAAGGTCGCCAGGTTGAGCGGCGTGAGCAGGGTCGACCCGCCCCGCGAGTACGCGCGCATATACTCGGTGAGTTCAGCGGCCCTGAGTGTGGCCCGCTTCGCTTCATCAATGAAGGAGGCCTGGTCGGAGCCAGGCGCGATGGACTCTCCGGCAAGCTCCAGACTGCCGAGGATGATGGCCAGCAGATTGTTGTAGTCGTGCGAGATGCCGCCGGCCATAGCGCCGAGGCTTTCGAGCCGTTTCCCTTCGAGAATGCGAGCGAGTAGTTCGGCTCGTTGCCGTTCGGAGCGCTTGAGCTCGGTCACGTCTCTGATGCACTCGATGGCCCCCGCTATCTCTCCCCGCGCATCGCGCAGGGTGCTGGCCGTGCCCCATACACTGATGCTGCGGCCGCTGATCTCGATGGGATCCACCTCGGCCGACACGGTATCCCCGTCGCGAGTCACGGCGCTGTAGGAGTCGGGAACGGGCATGCTCGGGTCGAGAGCAAGGTCGAGCAGAATGGGCCGTCGCTCGCCTAGGACCGGGCCGACGACGCTCCCATACGACTTGCCGAGCACCTCGGACGCGGGCAGATCGATGAGTTCCTCCGCCGCCCGGTTCCAAGCTATCACCCGCCGCTCGCGATCAACCGCAAAGGTCGCGTCGGGCAAGAACTGGATGATATTCGCGAGCCGGTCGCGGCTCGTCTCGGCGGCGACCTGCGCGGTCTCCAGGTCGAGCGCGGTGCGCTGGTGATTCATGGTGATGAAGACAACGGTCCAGCCGATGTCGAACACCACGGTCGAGACGTAGTAGAACTCATTGAAGAACCCAGGCTCAAGGAGCGGGGCGCCCTCGTACACTGCCAGCCAATACACCCCGCGCGCGACATTGAGCATGCCGTACAACAGCCACATGGCGCCTATGGCATAGAACGTGAAACGATCGGCCCTCGAAGCCCGGGTGAGAACGAGCGCCGCCATTGCCCAGACCACCATGCCTATCGCGAAGGTCGTGACGGCCGTTCGGGCGTACACGTCCTCGTAGGCGTAGACGAAAACGAGATACGACGCGAGTATCGCTGCCGGAATAGCCAGGGCACGGTAGTCGAAGCGAGGCCTGCCGAGGAAACGCCTCAAACCTTCCAGCCTGAGCATGAGAGCGACACCCGCTAGTGTGTTCGGAAGAAGCACCGCGACAGCAAAGGGGATTCGCGCTCGAAAGAAGAAGAGGATCCACATGACCGCGACGCACGCATTGCACAGGGTCCACAGACCAAATCCGGGATACACTCGCTGCGTCCGCCAATAGACCACCATGACCAGGCCTAAGAAGATGTTGAGCACGGCCAAGAGGCCGAGCATGGTGTGAATATCGAGTTCGCCCATTGGCACCTCTGCGCTACGCGCGGACGCCCCTAACCAATGTACCTCGAAAAGCGGTAAGCGTGGGCCCCGCGGCAGCGCCGTGGAAGTCTTGCGGGTCTTGGGCGAGACCTCGTCTCGGTGATACACTTGCTTGCGCTTTTGCCCGATGGTGTAACGGCAGCACGACTGGCTCTGGACCAGTTAGCCGAGGTTCGAATCCTCGTCGGGCAGCCACTTGGCCCGTTCGTCTAGCGGTTAGGACATCGCCCTCTCAAGGCGGAGATCACCGGTTCGAATCCGGTACGGGCCACCTCTTGCAACCCTATGCGCGAGACAAACCGGGGCTCGAACGGCGTGCGGGAGGCCGTCTTGACGACCCAACATGAATGTGGGCCCGACCCCCTCATAGCGTCTTCGCCGGCATCCCCGTCGAATGGCCCTGCCGTAGAGACTTATGACGCGCAGTTGGCTCTGCTCGACCACATTCCCGGGTGCATGGCCATGATCCTTCGGAACGGCACTCTCGAGATCGTCGCCTGCAACAGCCTCGCCCGCCAGGCGGGGGCGATCCCAGGCCAAACGTGCTTCGCAACCGTCGCGAAACGGAGTGAGCCCTGTCCGTTCTGCCAAGCGCCGCAACTGTGGAAAACCGGGCAACCGCAGCACGTCGAGGTCAACCGCGAAGGCGCCTGGCGGCGCGAGATCTGGGCATCACTCTCGGATGACCTCTGTATTCAGTACGTCTTCGACATCTCCGAACGCAAGAGAGCCGAGGAAGCGCTCCGCGAGAGCCAGGAGCTGTTCTCGTCGTTCCTACGGCATTCGCCCGTCTACACGTTCATCAAAGAGGTGACCCCGTCGGAGAGCCGCGTACTGCAGGCCAGCGACAACTACCTCGAGCTGGTCGGCATTACGGCTCAACAGATGCGGGGTAGGGCGATGAGCGAGATCTTTCCGCCCGAGTTCGCCGCGAAGGTAACCGCCGACGACTGGGCTGTGCTTGAAGCCGGCTCCGTGCTCCAACTCGAGGAGGACCTCGACGACCGGCACTACACGACGATCAAGTTCCCCATCACCATCGGCGAGAGGCAACTCCTGGCGGGGTACACCATCGACATCACCGACCGGAGACGGAGCGAGAAGGCCCAAGCTGAGAGCGAACGCAGACTCGCCACGCTCATGGCCAACCTTCCGGGAATGGTCTACCGCTGCCAGAACGACCAGGACTGGACCATGCTCTTCGTGAGCGAAGGCTGCGAGCAGCTGACCGGATACGCGGCTTCTCAGCTCATCGGCAGCGCAGGCGTCGCGTACGGAGACCTCATCCACCCCGACGACCGCGAAAAGACATGGCAGAGGGTCCAGGGGCAGGTGGCGGCACGTGAGCCGTTCGACCTCCTGTACCGCATCGTTACGGCGGGCGGCGGCGCCAAGTGGGCGTGGGAGCGGGGCCGCGGGGTCTTCGACGACGATGGCGCCCTGCTCTTCTTAGAGGGGTTCGTCACCGACGTCAGCGAAAGGGTGGAGGCCGAACGTGCCCTCCGGGAGCGCGATGACCAGCTCAGGCAATCGCAGAAGATGGAGGCCGTCGGGCAATTGGCAGGGGGCATCGCGCACGATTTCAACAACTTGCTCGCCATCATTCTCGGCTACAGCGACTTCCTGCTTGCCGACGACTCGCTGGCCGATTCCTCGGCCCGTGAGAAGGTGGAGGAGATCAGGCGCGCCGCCGACCGCGCGGCGTCGCTCACCAACCAGATCCTGGCCTTCTCGCGCCGCCAGCCCTTGCGACCCACTGTCGTCTCGTTCAATGACGTCGTTGCCGGAATGGAGGGGCTTCTGCGCCGGACCTTGGGCGAGGACATAGAGTTCGTCGCCCACCTGGCGCTCGATCTGGAGCGAGTGGAGGCCGACGTCAACCAATTCGAACAAGTGCTCATGAACCTGGCGGTGAACGCCCGCGACGCCATGAGCCCGGGAGGCCGCCTCACGGTGGAGACGGCAAACGTCCGCCTCGACGGGGATGACCACTACGTCGCCGCTGAGCCCGCCCTGTGCAGCCACGTGATGCTCGCGGTATCCGACACGGGCATCGGCATGGAAGAAGACACTCGAGAACGGGCCTTCGAACCCTTCTTCACGACCAAGGGTCCCGGTTCGGGGACTGGGCTGGGACTGTCCACCGTGTACGGCATAGTGAAGCAGAGCCACGGTGCTATCGACGTCGTCAGCGAGCCCGACCGGGGCACCACATTCCGCATATACCTGCCGAGAGTCGTCGGGGAGCCCGCGACGGAGCCTCCCGAGACCCCCCAAACATCCATGCCGATAGGCCGTGAGATGGTGCTGGTGGTTGAGGACGAGGATGCACTGAGGACCCTGATGGCAGAGGTCCTTCGCGGGTACGGGTTCAGGGTGCTTTCGAGCGCAACCGCCGCCGAGGCGTTGCGGTTGATCGAGACCGAGGGAGAGCGACCCGACGTTCTGGTCACCGACGTGGTGCTGCCGGGAGGCATGCAAGGAAACGAGTTGGCCGAACGCCTCGTTTCCTTGCTTCCAGGCCTGCCCGTGCTCTTCGTCTCGGGCTATTCGCGCGACGCGATCGTCCACCAGGGGCGGCTCGATGCCTCGGTCAACCTCCTCGAGAAGCCGTTCAGCCCGAAGGTCCTGGCCGAAACGCTTCGGGAGATGCTGAATCAGCATCCCCCGAAGAAGCGGTCGTGAACCCCGCTCGAGCTACTTCTTCTTTCCGCGGCCTACTGTCGCCAACGGTGCTACCGCGATCCACAAGGTGATCGTGAAGAGCATCGCGTCCTTGTAGCCAATGTCGGGCAGACCGAGCCTGTTGGACACCGGTCCCCAGAGAAGCATGAAGAACAGGGAACTGAGAAAGAACCCGGGAATCGCACCAAGCATGCTGAAGTAACCCATCTGCCGCCTCCTCCAAAGTCTGTACGCTACACGCCCGGCAGTCACCGGCACGTCATGTCGCTAGCGTACTACGCGGGAGGGGCGGTGCGGATGGCGGTCGCGCGCCGGCCGTATGAGACCGGACGCTGTCAGTAGAGCCAGGGCACGATGCGACGCGGCACCAGGCGAACGTACTCCGTCCAGAGATCTGCGTACTTGGCTGCGCAGCGCCGTTCGTCGGCCCTTTCGCGCGCGATGAAGAGCAGGATGTAGTACACAGGGTAGAGCCAGACCATCCACACGCCGTAGTAGCCGAGAACGAGGGTCAGCCCAAGCGCTTCGAGGATCTCGCCGAGGTAGTTGACATGCCGCGAGACCCCCCAGAACCCGCTGTAGAGAAGCGAATGCTCGCCGTCACGCAGCGCCTTCGGCTCCACCAGACCCAGAAACCGCCGTCCGGGCTGGGTCTTGAAGTAGTACTTCTGCATGTTCGCGCCCCGGGATATCGCCCACCCGGTGAAGTAGACCAGGGCGAACACGACGAGCAGCCACGAGCGAGTGCCGGGGTCGGGCCGGTGGGCGGTCGCCCACAGGCCCACGGCATAGAAGTAGGGATAGAAGGTGAAGCATCCCCATATGAGCTTGAAGCCGACCCGCTCGGCGAAGATGTCGTACGTGTAGAGGTGCACTCGCTCGAAGAAGAGGTACTCGGTCAGGAACCAGAAGAAGAGCACGCAGTAGAGCACCACCCCCGGCGAGAAGGCGTCGCCGAACTTCATCAGGTGGTGAGCCGTGAACGCGAGCAGGTTCAACCCCAGCATGGCCGCCCCGATGAGATAGAGGTACATCTTGGCGTCCACCCGGCCTCCGAATAGCAGGCGATTCATCCACCGGCCGAAGTAGAGATCGGCGAGCAGGTTGCGCCCGGTGGGTGGGCCGCAGACCAGCGCGGCGAGGCTGAGCAGAAGTCCGAGCGCCGCCGAGCCGATCAGCCCCGACCAGCGGTGCAGGTACAGCCAATCCCACGAGAGAGCGCCGCTCGCGCCCAGAACCACCCACGCCGCCACTACCACGGCCAACACCAGCAGTCCGTTGAGCCGGTACGTCGGAGGCTTCCCAGTCTGGGGGTCGGTCACATACCCGGCGACCCGGCGCGCGGGCAGCAGCATGTGCAGCCCGAGCATGACCGCGTAGATGATCCAGGGGGCGAAGAAGCCGGCGGGGAAGTCGTTCATGACGGGTCCTTGGGTCGCTTGGGAGCCTTTGGCTGCACGAGGCCGCTGGTCGAGGCCCCCATGATGGTGACGGCCGCCTTGCGCGAGAGCAGACGGTTGAGAAAGAAGTCGGCAAGGCGGTTGACGCGCCCGGGGACCATCATCGGCCGCCGTCCGAGGGCGCGAAGCGCCTGCTCGGCGACGTCCTCGGGGTCGAGGGTGCCCGGTGCGTCTTGGTCGGACGCGTTGGCGTACCCCGGCGTGCGGGTGGCGCCCGCGCAACAGGCGAGCATATCGATGTCGCGGCCCTTCATCTCATACCATAGAGCCTGGGCGAGAATGCGGTTGAACGCCTTGCTGGCGGCGTAGGGGGCGACCCGAGGAGCGCCGACCATGCCCGCGAGCGAAGACATGAGTATGACCCCGCCGCGGCCGCGGTCGAGCATCGGCGGCAGCAGAGCCCTGATCAGAAGGAGTGGTGCGCGTACGTTGACATCGACGACTCTCTCGAGGTCGGAGTCGGGCAGAGTGACGAACTCCCCTATGGGCGAGTGCGCGGCGTTGTAGACGAGGAGGCCCAGGTCGAGAGAAGAGCAATTGGCGGCAAGGTGCGCGAGAAACTCCACGCCGGCGAGATCGCCCTCGCAGCATCGGGTGTCGACGCCATGCTGTTCACGCAACTCCTCCGATAGAGCCTTCGAGCGGGTCCGGTCTTCTCGCCACCAGCACGAGGTTCATGCCTCTCCGGGCGAGGCCGTGCGCAAACGCCGCGCCGATGCCTTCGGACGCGCCGGCGATCAGCGCCCAGGGGCCGTACCGGCTCGGGGAACGCGGGCCGCGCTATCTCAGCCTCCGGCGATCGGTGGGAGAATGCGGATCTCGTCACCGTCGGTGAGTGGCGAATCGAGGCCGCCGGCCTGCCTCACGTTCTTGCCGTTGAGAAAGACCCCCACCCACACCGAACCGTCGTCTCGGTAGATGCGGTCGCGTAGCCGCGGCTCCTTGCCCACGCAATCGGCCAGGGCCTCGCCAACGGTAGCGCCTACACACTCCAGGCACGTGTTACCGCCGGGACCGGCCATGCCAACAGGCAACCGTATGGAAGCTCGAGCCATGTCGGGGCGATCCTTTGCTCTCTCCGCCAGCGCCCGAGCCTAGCCGGCCGCCGGCACCTTTTCGGCCTTGCTGGTCTTGAGTGCGACGGCCAAGACGTGCGGGTTCTGGCAGAAGGCCACGCACTGTGGCTCACCGTCGCAGAGGTCGCACTTCACCGCCACGTGCTTGTCGGGGTGCTCGAAGATGACGCTCCGCGGGCAGACGTCGTAGCAGGCGCCGCAATTGGTGCAAAGCGTCTCGTTCACCCTGAGAACGTACCCAGGAGTAGAACCGAGGCCGACCGCTTCGACCACGATCTCGTGGCGCTCGATGGCGCCCTCCGGACAGGCCTCTTCGCACTTCGCGCAGCCAAGCTGCAGGCACGTAGAGCCCTTCACGGCGATCGTGGTCGGATTGACGTCGATGTGCAGCCGGGCGACCGAGGGCCGGTAAACGCCCTCGTGCCAGGCGGAGCAGGCCAGTTCGCACATATGGCAGCCCGTGCACTTCTTGTTGTTGATCATGACATGAGGCATCGGGTGACCTTTCCTTTCAACCGCGCCGTTACAGTCGCACGTCGACGCCGACCTCGGCCAGCTTGGCCTCGGTCGGCACCCCATTCGCGTCCCAACCGCGCAACCGGTAGTAATCGGCGAGAGCCTGCTTGAATGCGTCCTCGCCAATGGCCTTGCCCGCCGACGGCCCGCCGGCAAAGGCGCCCGTGGCATCGTAGAGCCTCGCCGGTATGGTGTCGGCCTCGACTCCCTCGCGCAGGTTGAAGAGCCGGCCCAGGTTCCAGATACGTTCTCCGGTGCGCATCACGTCGTCTTCGGTCCACTCCCCCGGCCACACGTGCCGCAGCATCTGCGACAGCTGCTCGGGAGTGACCGCCCAGAAGTCGCACCAGATTCCACTGAACTTGATCGAGCTGAAATTCTGGCCTATGAAGCCGTCGGACACCCTGCCGCCGATGGCCTGCGCCACCTTGCCCTCCATGGTGTCTGGCGGCATGCTGCCGGCCAGGATCTCGTCGCCCACCGGATACGTGCGCATATGGCAGCCACCCCGGTCGGAGGTGGCATACGAGATGCTCATGCCGAACGCCCCGCGAGGATCGTAGCCGGGGAGTTCCAGGTTCTTTACCTCCATGGCCAACTCGGGCGCCCCGTACTTGGCCGCCAGAGCGCGGGCGCCCAAGGCGAGCTCGGCGCCGGCGCCCTGGCGAGTAGCCATGAGCGCGACCGCGGCCACGTAGCCCTCGGGTTCGCCGAAGCGCACGCCGAAGTCGGCTATGCCTTTCTCGGTCATCTCCATGGCAAGGGCGACGACCGAACCCGACGAGATCGTGTCGAGTCCCCACTCGTCGCACTCCTGGTTGAAGCGCATCAGGGCCTCGATGTCGCCGATTCCGCAGTTCGATCCGCATAGGGCTATGGTTTCGTATTCGGGGCCCTCGCCCTTGACGCCGCCCACCTCGTGCACCTGCCGGCAGCCGAGCGAGCACTGGTAGCACGCGCGATTGCCCGTCTTGATCTTCTGGAAGGCCTCGGAGTTGATGTTGCCTATCTGCTCGAAGCTGCCGGCCGACCAATTGCGCGTGGGAATAGCTCCCGCGCCGTCGACAGGGTCGACCAAGATAGGCGTCCCCTCTTCGTTGGCCCAGAGATTGTCGCCGGTGAGCACGTACTCCGAGTGGATGCGAAACATGTCGGCCAAGAAGGCCTTCGCGTCGCCCACGCTCACCGAACCCGTGCCGCGAACCGCCACCGCCTTGAGGTTCTTCGCGCCGAAGAGAGCACCGTGACCCCCTCGTCCGGCCTTATGGAACTGGTCGGTGCTGAGGCACGCCCAGGGGATGCGATACTCACCCGCCGGACCGATGGAGAGCACCTTCGCCCGCGGATCCAAATCGCGGCGCAACGCTTCCTCGATCTCGGAGGTCTTGAGTCCCCAGTACTTCTCCTCAGCCGGGAGGAACTCAACGACGTCGTCCTTGATCCACAGCACGGTCGGGCGCGCCGCCGCGCCGGTCAGAATGATCAGATCGTAGCCCGCGAACTTCATCTCGGGCGCGAACGATCCCCCCACATAGCTGTCGTCGAGCAGCCCGGTGGCGGGGCTCTTGGCGCCGACCACCAGACGCGAGGCCGTGCTCACGTTGGTGCCCGCGAAAGGACCCGTCATCAGAAACACGGGGTTCTCGGGCGACCAAGGGTCCACCTTGGGCGGCGCGTACTCCCACATGTAGCGCAGGAGCAACCCCTTGCCGCCGAGGTATCGCTCGGCCCACTCCATATTCAGCGGTTCGACGGCCGCGGACGACGTGGTGAGGTCGACCCGCAAGACCCGTCCCTGGTAGAAATCCACAGGACCCCCTTGTTCGAAGACTCCCGACTCGCCCGAGAGATGCCCGCGGCACAGTCCGCACGCTTTGACGGCCGGCCCGAACACCCTTGCCGACCATTGTACTAGCGAAGTCCAGTTGACATGCGCAACAAGATTCCGCGCCGCGCTTCGAAGTGCTACGCTTGCCTAGCCCGTGTCGGGGCATTCACGCAACGCATCGCGCCACTCACCGGTGCTGTTGACGGCGTCCCGCGCCACGGGGGATTCCGAGGGGACCTGCTCGACCAGCCGTCAAGGAGGATGCCACGTGTCTACAGTCGAAAAGCGCACGGTGAAAGTCGACGTCGGCACACACGGACTCAAGCAGCACGATCTTCGAGTCTCGACCGTCGTCTTCATGATCTTCTCCCTCGTAGCGGCGGGCGCCTACGGCATCGAGGAGATGATCCCCGCATCTGGAGCAGGCCTGACGTTGGTCATGCTCATGGTGCTTCCCTTCGTGTGGGGATTGCCGTTCGGCTTCGTGGCTTCCGAGCTCGGTTCCGCGAGGCCTCAGGAAGGCGGCTACTACAAGTGGGTTCAGGAAGCGCTGGGCGAGTTCTGGGGTTTTCAGGCGGGCTGGTGGAGAACCATCTCGGTCTATATCGACAACACCCTCTACGTGATCCTCGCTGGCGGCTACCTCGCGTCCCAGTGGGATCTGAACGGCTACGAGCAGTTCGCGATCAAAGCCGCCATGATCCTCATCTTCACTTACATCAATATCCGCGGCGTCAAAGACGTCGCCATCATCACCACGATTCTGTCTGTGCTCGTCATCGCCGCGTTCGCCATCGTCGCGATCGCCGGCTTTCTCGACTGGGAGTCGAACCCGTTCGTGCCGTTCACCTCGCACGGCGAGATCCTCGGGGTGACGGGTATCTCCTTCGCCGAATGGATCATGTTCATCGGAGCGGGCCTGGCCATCGGCATCTGGATGTACTCGGGTTATGAATCCATGTCGACCATCGCCGGAGAACTCAAGAACCCGCAAGTCATCCCGAAGGCCACCCTCATCACCGTTCCCCTCATCATGGCCGTGTACATTCTGCCGACCGTCGCGGGTCTCGGCTCCTTGGGCTCGTGGGAGGAGTGGGGCACGACTGCCGAGAGTATCGGGTACGCGGATGTTGTCACTACCTTCTGGGGGGCCGGATTCGGCATCTTCTTCATCGTGATCGCCGTCCTAGCCCAGTGTTCGATCTACAACACGTACATCGCCTCGGGATCGCGAGGGTTCTTCGCGTTGGCCGATGATCATCTTGCGCCGAAAGTCCTGGTCAAGGTCGACAAGAAGCACGGCGTGCCGTACATCGCGGTCTTGTCCGTCGCGCTCGTCAACCTGGTACTGTGCAACTTCGCGTTCACGACGGTCGTCATCGTCGATGTCTTCCTGCTGATCTCCTCGTACATCTTGGTCTACATTTCGGCGATGATCCTCAGAAAGAGGATCCCCGAGCAGGAATACAGTTCAAGATTCCAGGCGGCTACCCGTTTCTCGTGCTGCTCTGCATCGTGCCCATCGTCATCGGCGTGATGTCGTTCTTCGTCAACGGCACCGACTACTTCATAGGCGGTCTATCGGCATTCTCACAGGACCGGTCATGTACGTCATCTGGAAGAGGCGCTATGGCGGTCTCGCCAAGAAGGACCCGGAGCACTACCCGGTGAACCGGCGCACGCGTCTCGCGGTTGGCGACCTCAAGAGGATAGCCGGCGTCTTCTATCGGATTCGCGATCGCGGGCTTCCTGGCCATTCCCTGGCTACGCTGGTTCGAGGGAGACTGGGCCGAGGAGTACTACACCGACACCTACGGTGAGACGTACCTCTCCGGGTTCTTGGGGAACTTCGACACGATGCTGACGACCATCCTTATCATCGCCGGGGTCTTCGCGGCGGTAGCCGTCGCCTGCACGATCGCCGCCATCAGGCTGGAGCCGTGGAAGGGTAAGACGCTGGCGTCAGGCTCCGGCCAGGACTAGTATCGACTATTTCCAATGCATGGCTTGAGGAGGCCCGGATGAAGGTTCTGCTCGTAGGTGTTGGCGGTGTGGGTGAGGCCATGGCCGTCATCGCGAAAGAAAAGCCCTGGCTCGAGAAGTTGGTGCTCGCCGACTACAACATAGAGCGCGCCAAAGAGGTCTGGGACAAGGTCGGCAACCGGCCAGCATGCCCGTTGAGTTCGTCGACGCGAGCGACCCCGAGATGGTCGCCGCGCTTGCCCGGCAGCACGGGTCGACCTCATCCACAACGCGGTCGACCCGGTCTTCAACGAGGCGATCTTCGACGCCGCCTACGAGGTCGGCTGCAACTACATGGACATGGCCATGACCCTGTCGTCGCCGCACGCGACCGACCCCCTCGAACACCTGCGGGGTCAAGCTCGGCGACTACCAGTTCGAACGGGCCGAGGCCTGGCAGAAGAAGGGCCTGCTCGCCCTCGTGGGCATGGGCGTGGAGCCCGGCATGGCCGACGTCTTCGCCAAGTACGCCGAGAAGCACCTCTTCGACGAGATCGACGAGATCGGCGTCCGCGACGGAGCCAACCTCGAGGTCAGAGGCTACGAGTTCGCGCCCAACTTCTCCATCTGGACCACCATCGAAGAATGCCTCAACCCGCCGGTCATCTGGGAAGAAGGCAAAGGGTGGTGCACCACGGCGCCGTTCTCGGAGCCCGAGACGTTCGAGTTCCCCGACGGCATCGGCCCCGTGGAGTGCGTCAACGTGGAGCACGAGGAGGTGCTCCTTGTGCCCCGCTGGGTCAAGTGCAAGCGTGTGACCTTCAAGTACGGCTTGGGCGACGAGTTCATCAACGTGCTCAAGACCATCAAGATGCTCGGCCTCGACAACCGGTTTCCGATCGACGTCAAGGGAGTGAAAGTCGCCCCGCGCGACGTCGTGGCCGCATGCCTGCCCGACCCTGCCCACCTGGGCGACCAGATGTTCGGCAAGACATGTGCCGGAACCTGGGTCAAGGGCACGAAGAACGGCCACCCGCGGCAGGTCTACCTCTACCAGGTGGCGGACAACGAGACCTGCATGAGAGACTACGGTGTGCAGGCGGTCGTGTGGCAGACCGCGGTCAACCCGGTCATCGCCATGGAACTCCTGCAGACCGGGGCGTGGAAGGGCGCTGGGGTCCTCGGACCAGAGGCTTTCGACCCCGACCCGTTCTTGGAGTTGATGCCGAAGTACGACTTTCCGTGGGGTCTCAAGGAGATGCAGGCCTGAACGGCGCTTCAAGGGGCTGTTGACAAGCCCCCCAAAGGGCGGTGATAGCTGGGAGCACGTTCCGTTGTGACGCTTCGCCGGCAGCGCGCTGGCGGCGGTAGTGAGGCAGGACCACCCTCGACGAGCTGGTGCTCCAGAGAGACGGTGGCCGACATGCCGGTCTGGGACGTGCTCGAAGAACTACATTCCCGTTGTTGATGGCCCGGCGGCTCTCTGCCGCCCTGACCTAACAGGCTGCCCCAGAAGGAGTACACGCATCATGGCCCAAGCGAAGATCGAGAACAAACTCGTAGCCGAACTGGCCGAGCGCGAAGAGAAGCGGCTCCAGGCCGAGAGCCCCAAATCGTACGAGATGTTCAAACGGGCGTCCAACTCGCTCGTCAACGGCGTTTCTTCCACCTATCAGGTACGCGAACCCTACCCCATCTACTTCAGCCATGGCAAGGGCTCGAAGATCTACACCGTCGACGGCAACGAGCTGAGCGACTTCCACAACGGCTTCGGCTGCATGGTGCAGGGCCACGCCCACCCCGCCATCGTCGAGACCATCAAGAAGCGCTCAGAACTTGGCACCCAGTTCGCGCTTCCCACCGAGGACTCGTTCATCGTCGCCGAGCACCTCGCCAAGAGCTTCCGCCTGCCCAAGTGGCGCTTCGTGAATTCGGGCTCTGAGGCCACCATGGACGCCATCCGCATCGCCCGCGCGTACACAGGCCGCGATCAGGTGCTCAAGATCTTCGGCTCCTATCATGGCCATCACGACTACGTGATGGTGAGTCTCGGTGTTGCCGATTTCGGAGACGTGGGACCCCGCGACAACTACAAGTCGATCTCCTACGGGGCGGGCATTCCGCAATCGTCTATCGACATGACGTCGGCCGTGCCGTTCAACGACGCCCCCATGCTCGAGGCCCGCATCGAGCGGCTGATCGCCGAGAACCGCAAGCCCGCCTGCCTCATCATGGAAGCCGCCATGATGAACCTCGGCGTGGTCTTGCCTGAACCGGGCTACCTGCAGGCAGTGCGCGATATAACCAAGAAGCACGGCATCGTGCTCATCTTCGACGAAGTGAAGACCGGCATCTGCACGGCCGCCGGCGGCGCGGTCGAGCGCTTCGGCGTGGTGCCCGACATGGTCACCCTGGCCAAGGCCCTGGCCGGCGGTCTGCCCTCCGGCGCTATCGGGGCGAGCGAAGAGGTCATGGAGGTCGTGGCGAGCGGCAAGGTCTACCAGGTAGGCACCTACAGCGGCAACCCGCTGTCTATGGCCGCCGCCCGCACGCAGCATCGAAGAGGTCATGACCCCCGACGCCTACAAGCACCTCAACTACTTGAACGACCGCCTCATCCGCGAGATGGACGGCATCGCCGCGAAGTACTCCTTCCCCGGCTACACGGTGGGCATCTCGTCCAAGGGTTGCTTCAACTTCGCGACCGGCAAGATCACCGACTACGAGTCGTTCATCAAGTACCAGAACGTCGAACTCTGCTACCTGGCCTGGCTCTACAACATGAACCGCGGCGTCATCATCGCTCCGGGACGCGAAGAGGAATGGACCCTCTCGGTGCAGCATACCGATGAAGACATCGATCGCTATGTGGGCGCCTTCGAAGACATGGTCAAGGAAGTGACGGCGTAAGCATGGACACGCAAGCACTCATAGGCCTGCGGACCGACAACGTCCCACGGGGCGTCTACAACTACTTCCCGGCGTTCGCGAAGAGCGCGAAGAACTCGATCATAGTCGACGTCGAAGGCCGCGAGTTCATCGACTTGGCGGGCGGCATCGGGGTGATGAACGTCGGCCACTGCCATCCCAAGGTCGTGGAGGCCGTGGAGCGGCAGGCCAAGCTCTTCTCGCACACCTCGTTCAACGTGATGATGTACGAGCCGTACATCCGGCTGGCCGAGAAGCTCAACCAGGCGACGCCCGGAGACTTCGCGAAGAAGACCATGTTCGTGAACTCCGGCGCTGAAGCTGTGGAGAACGGCGTCAAGATCGCCCGCTACTTCACCAAGCGCGACGCGGTCATCGCCTTCGAGGGGGCCTTCCACGGGCGCACGCTCATGGGCATGACCCTCACCTCCAAGGTGCTGCCGTACAAGACCGGCTTCGGGCCGTTTGCTCCCGAGATCTACCGCATCCCCTACGGCTACTGCTATCGCTGCCCGGTCAACGACACCTATCCCGGCTGCGGGGCGCGTTGTGCCGAGTTGCTCGAGCAGGCCTTCGTCGAGTATGTCGAGGCCAACGAGGTCGCCGCTGTCATCGTCGAGCCGGTGCTCGGAGAGGGCGGCTTTGTCGCTCCGCCTCCCGAGTACTTCCAGAGACTGAAGCAGATCTGCGCCGACAACGGCATCGTCTTCATCAGCGACGAGATCCAGGCGGGCTTCGGCCGCACCGGCAAGATGTTCGGCATCGAGCACGCCGGCGTGGTGCCCGATATCGTGCTCACGGCCAAGTCGCTCGGCTCGGGCTACCCGCTCGCCGCGGTCACGGGCCGCGCCGATATCATGGATGCTCCACCACCCGGCTCGATCGGCGGTACGTACGGCGGCAACCCGGTCGCCTGCGCCGCGGGTCTGGCAGTCTTCGACATCATCGCCGAGGAGAACCTACTCGAGCGCGCCGAGGCAATCGGCGCGGCCATGCGCACGCGTTTCGAGGCACTGCAACAGCGCTTCGAGGCCATAGGCGACGTGCGTGGCCGGGGCGCGATGATGGGCATGGAACTGGTCGAGAACCGGCAGACCAAGGAACCGGCGCCCGCTCTTGCCAAGGAGGTACGCGCGCAGCTGTTCGAGCGCCGCGTGCTCAGCCTGCTGGCCGGCGCCGGCGACAACGTGGTGAGGTCGCTCGTGCCCCTCACCATCGAGGACGAGCTGCTGAACAAGGCGCTCGACATCGTCGACGAGAGCTTCGAAGCCGCCGTGCGGAGGTTGGCGAAGAAGTAACGATATCGCGGCACTATTCATGCAGGCGGGCGTCCCGAGATTCGGGGCGCCCGCTTTCTGTTTGGCGGCCAGAAACGGCGTGATACCATCGGACCTCTTGCGCGATAGATGGGCATGAAGGAGTGGTGAATCCTTGGCGACTCCGTCGTTCGACGAATGGCTTGACGAGGCGAAACACGAGGCGGGCAGCGCCGGCGTCGGCATGTACCTGCTACACAATGGAGTGGTGCGCGGCACCGCCCGTGACGGCGCCGCCGTCACCGGCATGGAACTATCCTACGACGAAGACCGGCTTCGCGAGGCGGTCGACGCGGCGAAGAGCAGGCCGGGCATTGTCGCGGTACGGGCGTGGATCAATCAAGGCGGCCTCGCCGTGGGCGACGACATCATGCGAGTGCTGGTGGCCGGCGATATCCGCGAGAACGTGTTCGCGGCCCTGCAGGAACTGGTCGCCGCTCTCAAGACGCGCTGCGTGCGCGAGCGCGAGGTTCACGCCGGAGGCACATCGGGAGCCTCCACCGCCTCGGATGCAACGTGAGCGCGATCGAGCGCCCGGATAGAGGGCAGTAGCCTCACAAGCACCCCGACCACGCACACGAGAACGCCTGTGACGGCGAACCAACGAGCCACACCTATCCGTTCGGCGAGGGGACCGGCGATGAGAAGTCCGGGCACCGAGGCGAGCAGAGCGATGGTCATGTAGAGCGACAAGACCCTTCCCAGCCGCGCCGCATCGATCATCCTCTGGAACATGGCGTTGAGCGGCGCGCCGAACAGGGGTACCGAGAAGCCCATGACCACCGACAGGGCTACGAACGCCCAGAAGGCCGGCGAAGGCAGCAATCCCGAACCTCCGATCGTCAGGCCCGCCAGAAAGATGCCGGCGGCGATGAGCCACGTGGGCGACGAGCGAGCCGCCGCCGCGCCTATTCCGAGCGAGCCGACAAGCATGCCCGTGCCGAAAGCCAGTTCGACGACGCTCGCGTCGAGCGCCGATCCCGCGAAGTGCCCAAACGTCATGAGCGGAAACAGGGCGTTTATGGGCATGTAGAGCAGCGTGACGACGGCGAGCAGGAGAGTCATCTGAAAGAGACCTCGATGCCGTCGCAGCTCTCTCCAGCCGTCGACGAACTCGGCGCGCAGGCCCGCCTGCGACTGTCCGCCGGCCTGCTCAGGATGCGGGATGCGCACGAACGCCAGGGAGGCCACCGCGATTACCGCGCCTCCGACATCGACGGCGATGACCGCGCTGATGGGCGCGACGCCCATGAGGAACGCCCCCAGCACCGGGCCGGCCATGGCGACCCCGGAGCTCAGAAAGAAGTTCCAGCCGGCCACTCGCATCAATTGCTCGGGCGGAACGTACATCGGCACCGCGGCTTGGCTGGCCGGTGTGTGAAAGGCAGCCCCGACCGAGCGGGCCGCGAGGGCTATCAGAACGACCTCCAGACCGGCCACGTTCAGTGCGAACAGGACGATCAACGCCACACTCACCAGGGCTATGAACAGATCGGCGACGATCATCGTCAGCCGTCGGTTCCAGCGGTCGACGAATGGCCCGGCAACGAGGCCTACCAGCGCCTGCGGGACGACCGCGACGATCGAGGCCACGGCCAAAATGGTGGCCGAGCCCGTCTCGATCGTCAGCCACCACACCAGCGCGAAGTTCACGGCCGCGCTGCCCAGCAACGAGAAGGCTTGACCACTGAAGATGATCAGAAAAGTGCGGGGCCAACTGCCGTCTCCGGAGTTCGCGCGCGGCGGGCCGGCGCCGCCCCCCTCACCATGATCCTCGCGGCGGCCTTCTGGGCCCGCCGCGATGTCGGTGTTCCGCCGTCTCAGTGTGGTGTGACTCCGGCGTCGACGAGCAGGGTCTGGCAGGTCATGAAGTCACTGTCGGCCGAAGCGAGAAAGAACGCCGGCCCCGCGAGGTCGTCGGGAAGCTCGTTGCGTTCGTGCAGCGCCTGCCTGTCTCGGTTCTCCGAGTACCACTGGGGATGCTCTTTGGTCAGGCCAAGTTGCGCGTCGGACACGGTGAATCCCGGAGCGATCGCGTTCACGCGAATGCCGTGCTCTCCAAGTTCGCGACCCAGAGCCCTGGTGAAGCCGATGACCCCACCCTTGCTCGTGGCGTAGTGGATGAAGCCCGGCACCGCTTGGAAGAAGCTCGAAGAGCTCAAGTTGATGATCTTGCCGTATTGCTGGTCGCGCATGTACGGAAAGACCGCCTGGCAGCAGAACCACATGCCCCGCACGTTGACTTCCTGCATCCTGTCCCACTCGTCGGCCGTCCACTCATCGAAGGGCCGCCAGGATCCCATGCCTCCGAAGAACGCGGCGTTGTTCACGAGGATGTCGACACGGCCCGTCCAGGCCTCAGCCACGAACTTGGCGGCCGCCTTGCACTGGTCGAGATCGGTAACATCGCACGCTACCGGCAACGCGGTACCGCCCGCCTGCAAGATCTCGTCACAAACCGCTGTCGCGCCTTCGACGTTGATGTCGAGCACAGCCACCCGAGCGCCCTCTCGTCCGAAACGCCGGCAGATCGCTCTGCCGATGCTGTTGCTTCCGCCACCCCCGGTGACAATCGCCACTCGCCCCTCGAGCCGGCCCTGAGACCCGATGCTTTCGGTCATGGGTTCACCTCTACCTCTAAGGATGGGATTTCCAGACCACAATACTACTAGTGAGTCGAGGCTCAAGAAAGGGCCGGGTCTCGCGCGGCAAGCCGCGCGAGACCCAGGAGGGGGGGACTATGGAAAGAGCGGCTTCTGGCTACGCCTCGGCCGCCGCGGTAGCGTCGCAGTCGGTCTTCTTCGGAAAGGTCCTTCTGAACCACGCCCAGATGAACACCGCGATCGCGAGCAGGGCGAGCCCGGCCAGTATCATGCCGACCCCAGCGCCGATCGAGAGATACGTTATGCCGAAAGAGGCAGCGGCCAGGTACAGGTAGTTCTCGATATTCATGGCCTGCGCGTACGTCAACTGCTTGGGGTCGCCCGGATTGAACCTGTCACCACCGAGCAGGTCGCCGTAGGTCGGCGCGATCTCGTGACGGTGGCTGCGCACTATGTCACCGGCTCGTTGGGCCTCTCCCATGGTGTCGATCACCTCGCCCTTGGCTATATCCGGGTCGGGGATGCCAAGCGTGATCTTCTCATCCTTCATTGTGGTCGCCAGGTAGTCTTGCTTGCCGACACCGATGGAGATGAACGCGATGCCGAGCGCGATGTTGACGATGCCGAACACGAGCACCAGGAGCACGATTGGTTTGGTCCACCTTTTCATCTGTTATGACCCTCCAGACGGGGGTTGAATTGCCGTCGAAACACTTATACACTAGTAAGATGAGTATTTCAATAGTCTTTTCTCCGACGGGGGCATTCACACTATGATGAACATCTCCACGAGGGGCCGCTACGCGACGAGAATTCTCGTGCTCATGGCCAAGCGTCCCTCTCTTACTCGCACCAAGTTCGAGCTGGCCGAGGCCGAGTCTATCTCCCCGGCCTACGTGCAGCAGCTGATGATGGCGCTCAAGTTGGCTGGAGTCATCCGCAGTCTGCGGGGCCGGGAAGGGGGGTTCATGCTCGCTCGGGCGCCAGAAGCCATTACGGTCGCCGACATCTTGACAGCCGTCGAGGGCGAGATCATGCCCGCCCCCTGTCGAGTCTCAGGCCACTGCGATAGGATCTCCTCGTGTCCGACGCGGCCGCTCTGGCAGGAGGCGGCCGAGATGCTCAACGGGCTCTTCTCGAGCACCACCATCGCCGACCTGGCCGCCGACGTGATGAGTCAGCCGGCCATCTTGGGCGGAGCCGACAGCGGAGTCGCACCGGAAGGAACCTAGACTCCAAGCTCCCCGATCGACGCGTCGTCGAGCGCAACCTGAAAGACCCTCTCGAACGAGGCTCTCGCGAGGGCTTTGGTCTCGGCCATCTCTACCCGGCGGCCGAGCAGCTGAGCGATCGAGGTCACACCGTGCTCCTTGATGCCGCAGGGCACGATGAGCGAGAAGTGCGCCATGTGGGGAGAAACGTTGAGCGAGACCCCATGCAGCGTGACCCAGCGGCTCACGCGCAGCCCGATGGCGCCGATCTTGCCCTCGTCGGTCCAGACCCCGGGGTATTCCTTCCTGCGGTACGCGCCGACCCCGAGCGCGGCCAGAGTGTCGATCAAGACCTGCTCCATGCGCCACGAATGCGCGTGCACGTCCTTACCGTAGCGGGCAAGATCGACGATCGCATAGACGATGAGCTGGCCGGGACCGTGATAGGTGACATCTCCCCCCCGGTCTGTCGGGTAGACCGCTATGCCGGCTTGCCCGAGAAGCTCCTCGCTTGCCACGATGTTCTCGGCTGAATGGGCGGCTCGGCCGTAGGTGATGCACGGAGTGTGCTCGAGCGCCAAGGCCATATCGGGCGCCGCCCCCGCGAGGCGGAGCGCGTGCAACCGTGACTGCAGCCCGCACGCGTCCGCGTAGTCACGGAGTCCGAGATCGAGCCAGACGGCGTGTCTACCGGCAGCGTGAGCCGGGCTGCCCGGTGGAGATTGTGCAGGAGTGTCACCCATTGCGCCATGGTATATCACAGGCCGGATGGCGGGCATCCGGCCGGCACGACCCACGGTGTGTTGGTTGACGCGGTACGAAGCGGCCTATACAGTTTGCATGTCGATGCCGCTGCCACAAACGCCCTGAATCGCGGTTCCCGCAATGGAGAAGAGGGTCGGCCTTTGAATGGATCTCGCGCGTGTGACCCCGAGGGCGGGGCTCACACCCTAGACGGCATCGGCAGTCTGGCCGAGGCCGCGCGGACCGGCAGGCGAGACACATGAAGATACTCGCCATCGATAACAACCGTGGCAACCTGAAGGCCCTCAGCGCAATCATCCGCGAGGCGTTGCCGGCCGCCGTCGTCGTGACCGCCGAGAACGGGCCTGAGGCAGTGGAACTGGCGCGCGCCGAAGATCCCGACGTGATCCTCCTCGACATCGGCATGACCGGTATGGACGCCTTCCAAGTATGCCGGCGGCTGAAAGCCGACGAGCGTCTCGTTGGTATTCCGGTCGTCTTTCTCACAGCCACGAGCACCAGCACCGCCGGTCGGGCCCAGGCCCTCGACGTGGGGGCAGAGGGTTTCCTCGCCAGACCTCTCGAGCCGGTCGAGCTAACCGCTCAGATACGCGCCATGGTCAAAGTCAAGGCCGCGGCCCGAATGCGCGAGACGGCGACTCAGCATCTCGAAACAGCAGTGTCCGATCGCACTCACGAACTCGAGCACCACCTCGATGAGGTCCACAAACTCGCGGACGACTGGCAGACGACCTTCGACTCGGTCAAAGACGCCATCTGGATCCTCGATAGGGATATGCGGGTCGTGAGATCCAACAATACGGCCACGTCGATCTTTGGATACAGGCCCGGAGACGTCCTCGGCAAACAATGCTGGCAGGTCGTGCATGACACGAGCGAGCCCATATCCGAATGCCCCGTACTGCGCATGCGCCGCAGCCTCCAGAGGGAGACCACCGACCTCAAGATAGGTGATCGGTGGGTCGAGGTGACGGTGGACCCAGTGGTCGACTCGGCGGGCGGCCTGGCCGGCGCCGTACACATCATGACCGACATCACCGGACGCAAGCGGGCCGAGGAGAAAACCGCCGCGAGTGAATCACGTTTCAGGGCCATCTTCGAGTCCGCCAATGTAGGCAAATCCCTCACGTCTGTTACCGGCGAGATCAACGTCAACGAAGCCTTCTGCAAGATGCTCGGGTATTCGCCGGACGAGCTCAAAGACAGGAAGTGGCAAGAACTGACCCCGCAGGAAGAGATCCCGGCGGTCACGGAGTACCTCCGGCCGCTGCTGGACGGCGAACTCGACGCGACGCGATTCACCAAGCGGTACATCCACAAGGACGGATCGTTCGTCTGGGCTGACGTGAGCACCTCCCTCCGCCGCGACGGCGAGGGCAAACCCCTGCACTTCATCACCACTGTGGTCGATATCACCAACAGAGTGCGCGCGGAGAAATCGCTGCAGGAGAGCACCGAACGCTACCGATCGCTCTTCGACTCGATGCTGAGTGGCTTCGCTCTGCACGAGATGATCTACGATGAGGCCCAGAGACCGGCGGACTACCGTTTTCTGGAGGTCAACGCCGCGTTCGAGCGCATCACCGGACTACAGGCCGAAGACGTACTCGGCAAGACGATGTGGCAGATCATGCCCGAAGCGAAACCGGAGTGGATCGAACGTTACGGCGTCGTGGCCCTCACGGGGTCACCCGCCCATTTCGTCGACTACAGGAGCGATCTCGACCGCTACTACGACGTCACCGCCTATTGCCCAAGACCGGGGCAGTTCGCCACCATCATCGAGGACATCACCGCCGGTATGCGGGCCCACGCCGTCGTCGAACTGCAGGCCAGGCGCTCCGCGGCGCTGCTCGAGATGCCCGCCGCGGCCGAGCGCATGGCCGAGGCCGACTTCATACAATGGGTCCAGGAGCAGTCGGAGAACCTGACCTCCAGCGAGATCAGCTTCGTCTACCGCGTGCACGAAGACGAGCAGAGCATCGAATTGATCACCTGGTCTGACCGCACCGTGCGGGACTACTGCGCCACGGCCTTCGAGCGACACTACCCCATCGAAGACGCGGGCATATGGGCCGACGCCGTGCGCTTGCGAAAGCCGGTTGTGCTCAACGACTATCCCGCGTATCCGCGCAAGCACGGTCTTCCGGAGGACCATGCTGAGCTCACTCGCCTGGTGTGCGTACCGGTTGTCGAGGGCGGCAAGATAGTGATACTCGCCGGTGTGGGCAACAAGCCGACCGAATACACCGATCTCGATGTGGAGACGCTCCAGCTCGTCGCCAACGAGACCTGGCGCATCGTGCGCCACCACCGCGCCGAGGACGCCTTGCGGCGCAGTGAGGAGGAGTACCGAACGCTCACCGAACAGGTGCCGGTCATCATCTATCGCGCGACCGCCGACGAAACAAGCACGACGACGTTCATAAGCCAGGCCGTCCGCACGCTGGGCTACACGCCCGCAGAATGGTTGGCTCGGCCCGACGTCTGGATCGACAGCGTGCATCCCGACGATCGAGCGCGCTTGCTCACGGGGCTGCAGGCTCTTCGCCAGGGAAAGGTCTTCAGAGAAGAATACCGGCTCAAGGACAGATCGGGCGAGTGGCGTCACTTCCGCGACGAAGCGGTGTTCGAGCGCGATCCCCACGACGGGACGTCGTATATCCAGGGAGTCATGATCGATATCACCGATCGCCGGAGGGCGCAGGCGCGCACGCGGCAGGCGCTCAACCTGGCCGTCCGGCGCAGAGAGCAGCTCGAGGGGTTGCTCGAGGCCTCGCGCGCGGTTCAGGTGCACACCGACTTCGAGAGTCCAGCACGCAAGATCTTTGGAGTCGCTAAGGGGCTTCTCGGTGCCACCTGTGGTTTCGTGGCGCTGCGCTCGGAGGCCGACGACCAGACCATGCCCGTCTTCTACGACTACGGCGATTCGCCCAGCACCGACAGAGTCGAACTTCCGATGCCGATGCTGGGCCCAGTCCGGGCAGTCTACGAGACGGGCAAGGCGATCCTCCAGAACGCGGGCCCGAACCCAGACGCTCTGCCAAAGGGCCACGTCAAACTCGACGCCTTGCTCCTCGCCCCATTGAGCGTCGACGGTGTGACCGTGGGGATCCTTGCTCTGGGAAAGGAAGAGGGTGAGTTCGCCGAGGGAGACCTCGAACTCGCCACGGCGTTCGGCGACATCGCCGCCATAGCCTACAAGAACGCCCGCGAGATGGAGTTGCGAACGAAGGCCGAGGAGTCGCTGAGGCTGAGCGAACGCCGGTACCGCGAACTTTTCGACAACCCATTCACCGGTGTGGTCGTATACGGAGCCGTGGATGGCGGCGACGATTTCGTCCTGCGCGACCTCAACGACACGGCCGAGAGAATCGCGGGAGCTACCCGGCAGACGGTTCTCGGACGACGAGTGACAGAAGTGTTTCCCGGCATCGGCTCAATGGGGCTTCTGGAGGTCCTGCGTCGTGTCCATGAGAGCGGAGAGGCGACCCATTTCCCGCCCGCGCTCTACGAAGCCCCAGACGGCTCGAGCCGCTGGTACGAGAATCACGTGCACAGACTCCCCTCGGGCGAGGTCGTGGCGCTCTTCGAAGACGTCAGCACCCAGCGGGCGGCGGAGATCGACCTGCGCGAGAGCAGGGAGAGATACGCGCTCCTTTTCGACACCAGCAACGACGCCCTCTTTGTTCACACGATGCACGATGACATGCCCGGCGTCTTCGTCGAAGTGAACGAGGTCGCCTGCCTTCGCCTCGGGTACAGCCGCGACGAGTTGTTGGCCATGTCGCCTCGTGACATCGACGATCCCGAACTCGACGAAGACCAGCAGGACGCGATGCGAAGACTCGCTGCCCAAGGCCATGTCGTCTTCGAGATAGTGCAGATCTCCAAGGCCGGCGAGCGATTACCGGTCGAGATATCGAGCAGGCTCTTCAGCTACAAGGGAGAGATCTTCGCGCTGTCGATAGCTCGAGACATAGCCGAGCGCAAGCTGGCCGAGAGTGCGCGGCAAGCGCTGCAGGCCCAACTGCTGCAGGCTCAGAAGATGGAGTCGGTCGGCCGCCTGGCCGGTGGAGTGGCTCACGACTTCAACAACATGTTGAGTATCATCCTCGGATATGGGGAGAGCATCTTCGAAGGTCTTCATTCCGGCGACCCGCTGAGGGAGCAGGTGAGGCAGATCCTCGAAGCCGCCCATCGATCGGCCGAGTTGACCCGCCAACTCCTCGCGTTCAGCCGCAAACAGACCCTCATACCCGAGGTGTTGAGTATCAATGCCGTCGTCGGCAACCTCGAGAGGATGCTGCAGCGCTTGATCGGAGAGCACATCGAACTGCAGTTGTCTCTTTCCGACGACATCGGCCGGGTTCTGGTGGATCCGGGACAGTTGGAGCAGGTGATAATGAACCTCGCTATCAACGCCCGTGACGCGATGCCCGATGGCGGAACCCTTCTCATCGGCACGTCGGCGGTCGACCTCGACCAAGCCTATGCCGACAGCCACGCGGGCTCCGCGCCCGGCAGGTACGTGCTGCTCTCGGTGGCAGATGTGGGCTGCGGGATGACGGAGGAAGTCGTGGGCCGCATCTTCGAACCCTTCTTCACCACCAAGGAGACCGGAAAGGGCACCGGCCTCGGCCTCTCCACGGTCTACGGCATCGTCAAACAGTCGGGTGGCAACATCTGGGTGCGCTCGGAACCCGGGCGGGGCTCTACCTTCGAGGTCTACTTTCCTCAGACCGAGGCCGATGAGCGGCCGGCCCGGGAGAAGCCGGAAGCGGCCGGACGCGCCGAGGGCGGAGAACACGTCCTGGTCGTGGAGGACGAGGAGGGGCTGCGCAGACTCATGGACACCGTTCTTCCTCGGTTGGGATACGAGGTGACTACGGCCGCCAACGGTGGAGAAGCCCTCCTACTCATGGAGGAAGGCGGGCTACAACCCGACTTGATCATCACCGACATGGTCATGCCCACTATGAGCGGCGTCGAGTTGATCGACCGTCTCCGCAAACGTCACCCGGGCCTTAGGGCGCTCTACATGTCGGGCTATACCGACGATACCGTCGTCCGGCGCGGGGTCCTCGACGTGAACACCCCCTTCATCCAGAAGCCCTTCACGATCGGTGACATCGCCGCCAAGATCCGGGCGGTCCTCGACGAGCGGACGCCGTAGGCCCACGGCACGGGAGGCCGCCCGCAGCCGGTCTATAATCCGTGCCACAGAGCTACGCTCGAGATGACTACGGAGGGAGTGACATGGCAAAGTGCGGGGAGGAAGGACGATCGGCCGCCGCGGCTGCCACCGAACCTGTAGCCCCCAAGCGCCACAGACTCGCCCGCGAGCAACGCCGGCGCCAACTGGTCGAAGCAGCGGTGAGACTCATCGGCGCCGCCGGCATCCACGGTACGACCGTCTCAAAGATATCGGCCTCGGTAGGACTATCCGAGATGGCCGCCTACCGGCACTTCACCAGCAAGGAAGAGATCCTGGCTGAGGCGAGCACGCACCTCCTTGAGAGGATCTTCGCATGGCTCGATTCCTCCAAGAATCCCTGTGTCCTCGAACGGTTCGGCGAACTGGGCCTCAGTCATTTCGACATGCTCTCCTCCGACATGGACATGTTCAACAGCCCCAACCTGCAGTTCATCACGATGGCCCACGGAGACGGCCCGCTCTATCGCCGCACCGCGGAGAACAAGATTCTCCTGCAGGCGAAAATCACGAGGCTGGCCGAGGAGGGCATCAGACAGGGCAGCCTACGGGCCGACCTCGACGCCTTTCTGTTCGCGCACGAGTTCATCGGCTGGTTTCTCGCCGAAGACGTGCACTGCCTATCGGATCTACGCGACGGCGCGTTCTCGCGACTGTCGCACCTGAGAACGCTCGACCTCATCTTGCGCGACGCCGCGGCTCCTGGGCACTGCCCGGCCGGCCTCGCCGAGCGCTGCTAGGTCGCTAGGACCGCGGCCGGGCGGGGGCGCGGCCAGGCGCGGCCGCCCCGCTCAGCTCGGGTTCGCCGGGTGGCCGCCGTACTGCATGCCGCCGTCAATGAGGTACATGCCGCCGGTGCAGTTCTTGGCCGAATCCGAGGCCAGAAACAGCATCAGTTCGGCCACTTCTTCAGGCTGTACGAACTGCCCGAAGAACGTTGCCGACTGGAGCTGAGTCCGACCGCGTTGGGCGTCGCCGAGCCCCACCTCTTTCTCGACGATGCGCATCATGGGCGTGTCTACGAGACCGGGGTTCACTGTATTGACGCGGATCTTGTCGCCTGCGAGCTCGCGCGCGGCCACCTTCATGACGCCGGTCAGGGCATGCTTGCTTGCCGTATAGGCCACGGCCTCAGGGTTGCCGATGAGCGCGCCCACCGACGAGGTGATGATGATGCTGCCGCCGCCCCGCCGTCTCAGGTATGGCACCGCGTATTTGATGGTGACGACCACCCCGCCCACGTTCACCCGCATGACCCGGTCGAAGTTCTCGATGGAAGCCTGCTCGATGGTCGATTGCACGCCGAAGATACCGGCGTTGGGGATCACGATGTCGATGCCGCCGAACGCCTGGGCGCAGCGGGCCATCGCCCGGCCCACAGCTACCTCGTTGGTCACGTCGGCGGGAACAGCGAGGATCCCAGAGCCCAGTGACGAGACGGCTGCCTGAAGCGCATCGGGCTCTACGTCGATCGCTGCTACCTTCGCGCCCTCACGGGCGAACAACTGGGTGGCCGCGAGGCCGATACCCGAGGCCGCGCCCGTGATGACCGCCACTTTTCCGTCGAGTCTCGCCACAGGTACCCATCCTTCTTCTCGTGCCACAGGCCGGCCTCCTCACACTGGCGCCGGCGGGCATTGCCGCGTTGCCCTCCCATAGTGCCCCGCGCGTACATCGGACGCAAGTCCGAGGATGCCCGACGGTGAGAGCCGGCGGCCGCGAACGCGTCGGGCCGCGGGCGTCGCGGCCCCTGCGGGGCACGAAGCCGGCCGACCGCCGGCGCCGCCGCGCCGGCCGGGCCAGGCCGCGTCAGTCTCTCCGGCGGTCGCGGCCGGGACGTTCGGCGGTATCGCCGGGCGCATCCGGCGGCCTGACCTTGGCGGGTTCGGGCCGCCACACTCTTGGAAGCACGATCTCCTCGGTCGGCGCCTCCGCGCCCACGCCCACGCGAGTCTCGGGACGCGCCGGCGGCGCGGGCGCGGCGGCCGCGGGCGCCTCATCGACGGACCACCTCGGCGACCTGCGTCTCCGAGGCGGTCGCCGGTCGCTTGAACCAGGGTCGGTAGACCTGCCCGGTAAGTACGTAGCAGAGCGGCTTGATGCGCGACATCGCGTAGACGGCCGCGATCGAGGCAGCGGTCACGGCCACGTACGACACCACCACCACCTGCACCGACGTGGCCGGCCACCACGACACCAGCCGCGACAGCAGATCGACGAACAGATTGTGAATCAGGTAGACGCCGAAGGCGAGCGGGGTCAGAAAGGCGACGAGGGTGGCCCCCGACCGTCTCAGTCTCCGTTCGCGCAGCAGTTCCTTGACCAGCAAGAAGAGCGAGCATGAGAGCACGACCACGAACACGCCGCTGTACGTCTTGAAGATCTCGACGTACCCACCCTGCGCGGTCGTTTTCCACCACGTGCCCAGGGCGATCAACGCCACAGCGGCCAGCGCCACGGCCGACAACCACGTCTTCGATACGCGTCGTTCGAAGTGCATCAGGTAGTGGCCGGCGACGAAGTAGCCCGCGTAGCCCGCCATGACGCTGAGGTCGTAGCGCCTGTCGAGGACAAGGATCGGTCTGTACGACTCGGGCAAGAAGGCCGCTACGGTCGGCATGGCCACCGAGAAGAGCACCCAGAGCGAGAGCAGGTAGATCACCAGGTTCCTGTCGAGCGCGTCGACCATCTTCTTGATGAAAGGCGACAGGATGTAGAGCGGGATGAGGGCATACATGAACCACAGGTGGATGGCGGTGGGTTGGGCGGGCAGGTTCTTGAGCTTGTCCGCGGCGGCGCTCCAGTCGGGAGCGCCATCGATCCAGCGGCCGATCGCCAGATAGTACGCCACGGCGATACACGACCATACGACGAACGGCACGAGAACCCTGGGCACGCGGCGCCTGAGCGTATATCCCACCGATCCGGTGCTCGGATTGGAGAGGAGAAGAGCGCCCGAGATCATGAAGAAGAGCGGGACGCTCGCCGTAGCGGCCGAACTGAGGACGTTCGCGAAATGCCACTGCGACGAGCCGTAGTAGGCGCGCAAGGTGCCCGCCACAACGTGAAGCAGGACGACGGCCAGCATCGAGAGGACTCTCAGCACGTCGAGATACTGCACGCGTGGAGATCGCGCTCCTTGTTCCATGAGCCGATTGTCGCACAGTCGGACGGACCGGTACGCCGGCCCCCGCGCCCGCCCGGCGGCGGGGGCCGGCCTTTGGCCTCGCCTCACCGCCGAACGGTCACCGATCCGCTACTGAGCTCGATGGTGAGCAACACCTTGTGCGTGGCCGACCCGTAGTCCCCGGTCTCCCAGGCACCCTCCTTGCCCTCGCCTTCACTCTTGCGGACGAACCCCGAGGGCAGGTGCACGTCGCCCGACGAGAGCTGTCGCACCTCGACCCTGCAGGCCTGGCCGGCGGCCAACTGCAACGTGAACTCGCCGCTCGACCCGCGAAAGTCCACGGTCGCCTCCGAGTCGCCGCCCAAAGTGAGCAGGGCGTCACCTGAACTGATGTCCACGTTCATGTCGAGGCGGGAGTCGGCCGCGGCCTGTGCGTTGAGATCGCCCGAGCTAAGGTTCATATCGACGGTGTACGGCCGCCCGCTGCCGGCCGGCAGTTTCACGGTCACGTCGCCCGAACTGACGTCCACGCGCAGGCCGGTGAGGGCCAACTCGACCAGGTCGAGGTCGACGGACCCCGAGCCGGTCTGAAAATCGAGTGCGAGCGGCACGCCGGCATCCAGACCGATGTCCCAGGGCTGCGCGTCGAGGCCGTCGAGCCACGGCATCCACCAGCGACGCTGCTCGGTCGCCAGCGTCACGATCTTCTCTGCGTCGCCCGTGGCCTCCAGGCGCAGCGTGCCTGTGTAGCTGACCATCGCGGCCAGCAGCGCCCGATCGACAGCGCTCGACTTCGGCAGCGCATGGACCTTGGCCCCGTATGGTCCTGAGTCGACGGAGATCCGGGCACTCGCTGCCTCGCCCACGGAAACCGTGCGGCTCTCGGTCACGAGCTCGGTGGTTTCGGTCCAGCCGGCCGACGGCCCGACCACCATGAAGACGGCGACCAGTCCGACAGTGACCACTCCCACCAGGGCACTGAGGGCGAGCGACCGGCGGCCGGCCAGCAGGTCGACGCCGATGCCGACGAGCAGTATCGGCCAGAGGAGGGCGAGCATGCGGGCGTTGGCGCCGGTCAGCACATCGGCGCTGAACAGCAGCCAGATGACGCCGGCGCCTATGAGCACGATCGCCCAGAACAGCGAGCGGTAGGGACGGCGCCGTCGCGATCGTCCCTCGGTGACTACGGCATTCGGCCCTCGCGCATCCTGCTGCATGCTCGCCTCCCCTGGGTTGAGGTCGCGCGACTGTCTCACCTTGATTCTGCGCCTGCCGGCGAGTTAGTCAAGCCCGCAGGTGCACCCTCGGCGCGGCGTCACCGGCCGGCGGCCTGCGCTACGTTGTGGAGCACCTGGGCACACTCCCCCCGGGAGGACGGGCCGGCGAAGTCGTACCCCGGTCCCATGCCCTGCAGACCATCCAGGAGACCGGCGAAAGCGGCCCTCCGGGCGTTGGCGTAGTGGTCGGCCAATGAGAACTGACCCGCGCCGAACGGGGGTGTGTACCCGGCCGGCGGGTCGGCAAGACCGGTGGCCCGGGCCACCATGGTGATCAGTTGTTGGTGCGTGATCGTGCTTGCCGGATCGAATCTGGTCGCGGTCTTGCCGGTGGTTATGCCCCGGAGCGCACACACCGCCACGTACTTCGACGGATAGAACGCATCGCTGCCCGACTGCGCCGCCACATCGGTGAACGGGCAGATCTCGGCGCCGGTCACCGCGTAGCCGAGAGTCTTCACGATCATCTTGGCGAACTGCTGCCGGGTGACCGAGGCGCTCGGACGAAAAGTGCCGTCGTCGAAACCGGTGATGATCCCCCTCCCCGCCAGATCGTAGATGGCCGTGGCGTAAGGGGAACCCGCGACGTCGGAGAACGAAGCGCCGCCTCCTGAGCCGCCGCCCGGCGAGACCCCGGCGCCCGCCACGGTCAAGTGGTAGGCGAACGACATGCCGTACAGGGGCGCCGCGAACGGACCGGCTTCGACGAGCACGTAGTAGGTGCCGCTCGTCGCCGGCGTGTACCGCAACGTCGCCGTCCTGCGGTCGGCCGCGGCCGCCGCGGCCACCGCCTCCGCCGGCCCGGCCACGGCCGCGCTGGCGGCGGAGGCGACCGAGATCGTCCCCGCCTTCAGCAGGCTCACCCTGGCCCTGGAGGCGAAGTAGTTCTCGTGGGGAGTCAGCGGTTCGAGCGTCACGGTGGCCTGCTGACCGGCTGTGAGCGCGACGGCGTAGACATCGTAGCGATCGGCCCGCGTCGAGACGACGCCGGTCACGGTGCCTGATCCGACGCCTGTTCCTGGAACGTCGTCGGAGTCGGGCGCCAGGTCGAGCGGGGCGCGCGAAGTGCGGGCGACCGACAGGCCGTACTCGAGCGTACCCTGCACCCACTCCACCGCCAGGTAGTAGGTGCCCGACCTCGCGGGCATGTAGTCGAAGTAGGCGCCGTGCTTGTCGACCCTGGGCGTGCCCGCTATGGCGTCGTAGATGATCTCATCGTAGAGCTCGGCTTCGGCGATCGACGTGGCGCCCGGCACGAAGACGTGGATGCGCCCGGCGGCGCCTGCCGTGTTGCCCGGATCGAGTCGTATGTGGACCTCCTGGCCTGCCACCATGTCGACCGCGTATACGTCGGCCGGGTCGGCCGGATCGACCGTCTGGGCGACGCTCCCGCCCATGGCGAGCGGTGCGCCGGGCACATCGTCGTCGCCGGCGGCGCGGGCGAAGGCCGCGGGCCAGACACATAGCGCCACGACCAGAACGAGCAGGGAAATAAGGCGTCGCATGCGGGACCTCCCGAGCCAGAGGTAGCCTGAGGCTGGTGCCGGCCGAGTATATCGCTCGGCGCAGCGATTTGGTACGCTCTTTCAACCAATGAAGACCATGAGACTCCTCCCCATCATCGTCGTTCTCGGACTGCTCGTCGTGGCCCTCACCGCGACTCCGGGCTGCGGCGGCAAGAGCGCCCCCGGCGGCGACACGCGGGCAGTCGAACTGGACCTCGACACCGTCATCCTCACCGTCGACGGCGACCCCGTCTACTGGCCTGAGTTCCTCTACTGGCTGCGGTTCATCGCCGGCTACTACGAGACCCAGAACGACCTCGAGGCGATAGCCGACTGGACGACCCAGATCAACGGCGCGCCCCTCAAGGATTTCTTTCTCTCATCGGCCGTGGATTACGCCGGCAGGCACCGCGCGCTCGAGACCCACGCGGCCGGGATGGGCTTCGCGATAACCGGCGCCCAGAGACAGGAGATGGCGAGCATACGGGCCGAGAATGTCTCTGTGTACGGCAGCGAGTCCGAATACCAGAGGATCATCCGGCAGACGTACGTGAGCGAGAGCGTCTACGACTACCTGCTCGAGATCGGCTACCTATCGCAGCAGGTCTTCGCGGCGCTCTACGGCGACGGCGGCGAGAAGTGCACCGACGCCGACGTATCCGCCTATGTCTCGGCCAAAGGCCTGCTCTCTGCGCGCTACGTCTTTCTGTCGAACACCGGGACGGGCACCGCGCCCCTCAGCGCCGAGGAGAAGGCCGGCAATCGCGACCTTCTCGAGGACCTCATCGGCCGGCTGGATCGGAGCGATGATCCCATCGGCTTGTTCGCGGACTTCGTTACCCAATACGGTCAAGATCCCGACGCGGCTCCCTATACCGACGGGGTAGTGTTCACCTCCGCGGCGATGCCGGCCGAGTTCATGGCCGCTTTCGATCAGCTCGAAGAGAACCAGTGGAGCGGCGTCGTCGAGACCGGCGAGGGTCTCTATCTGATCATGCGCGTGCCGCTGCGCCCCGACATGATCGCCGACCAGGCGGGCAACACGCTCCGATACCGCGCCGCGTACGAGTACCTCTACGAGAAGCAGGTCAACGCCTGGTACGCCGACATGAAGGTGGAGTTCGCCAAGGCTTACGACAGCATCGACGTGGAGCGGCTCTTCGGCGCCGATCCGGCTCCGGCCACGTCGACCCCGTGAGCGAGCAAGCCGCTACCGCGACGCCAGGGCTTTCGCCAGCGTGACGAGCATGCCGGCCGTCGCGCCCCAGATGCGATGCTCCTCCCACTCCAGTACGTAGAAGGTGTGGGTGACACCGCCCAGCACCAAGCTGCCGAGTCGGTGGTTCGCGGGGTCGACGACGAACGCGAGCGGAACCTCGAACACGCCGGCCACTTCGTGGGGATCGAGGGTCAACTCCAAAGGCGGCTCGATCCAGCCGACGAAGGGGTAGACCTTGAAGTCGGAGATGGTCGCGTGAACCGGCAGACAGCCGAGGAGTTCCACCTTGTCGGGATCGAGCCCTATCTCCTCGAACGACTCGCGCAGAGCGCCCTCCGCTGGGACCCGCGTCGCCCGCCTCGATCCTCCCGCCGGGAAAGCTGACCTGACCGGGATGGTTGGAGAGGTGCTCCGTGCGTTCGGTGAGGATGATGCCTGGTCCCGCTTCGTGTGCCACCAGACCGATGAGCACCGCGGCGGGAACGCCCCTGCCACCCGGCGCCCTCGGGAGCTCAGCCTCGGGTGGCCGCGCCTCCGGCGGGTCGGTCAATTCGGGCGGGCACACGTCGGCCAGCCTGCGGCGTATCTCGCGCTTGTCAAGTAGCGGACTCTCGGGCTCCATGCTCACAGGATGCCAGAGAAGTCCGGCGGCGTCACCAGGTGTCGCCGCCACATCGCTGTCGCTGTTCGTGTGCCGTCGTGGCCGCCCGTGCGGTAAGCTGTCGCATCGGAACGCGGTACGCTCCGCGTGGCCCCACCGAAGTGAGAGGGGAGGTGCTACAGCATGATCGTCCGAGCGAAGACCTGAACGAACGCTCCCGCGTGCACGGGGTGCACGAAGCCATCGTCCAGTGACCGTCGCCAAGCAACAGAGTCGTTGCCGGCGGCCGGAGCTGTGGCCCTCTTGGGTGAGCGGACAGGGTAGACAGACGTTCCTCCACGAGGCCAGGCGCCCGGCGGCCGGCCCACCTACAAGGAGGAAGCATGATCGAGACCGCCACCGACTACCGCGCCATGTGGCAAGACCTGGGCCTCGACCTCGAGGGGCATGACGCCCTTCTCGAAGCCATTCCCGTCCTCTATACGCAGGCGTACCTCTCCCAGCCCGACCGCCCCGCGGGCATGTCGTACTTCGACTTCGTCATGAGCGAGATCCACGGGCTGCGCATCAAGGAACTCGTCGACCACAAGGCGGCCGGTGGAACCGTCGTCGGCACCTTCTGTCTCTATGTGCCCGAGGAACTCATCCGAGCCCTGGGTGGGCAGTGCGTCGGGCTCTGCGCGGGCGCCGAGTGGGCCTACGGCGAAGTGGAGCGGCTGCTCCCCCAGAACACCTGCGCTCTCATCAAGTCGGCCATGGGCTTCAAGCTGGGCAAGGTCTGCCCCTACGCCGAGGTCTCCGACCTGGTGGTCGGCGAGACCACCTGCGACGGCAAGAAGAAGATGTACGAGCTGCTCGGCGAAATGGCTCCGGTGCATGTCATGGAGCTGCCGCAGATGAAGCGGGCCGGCGACCGCGCCCTGTGGCGCGCTGAGATAGAGCGGCTCGTCGCCAAGCTTGAGGAGGCCAGCGGCCGGGAGCTCAACCCTGCCAACCTGCACGCCGCCATCGTCGAGGTCAACGACAAGCGCCGGGCGCTGCAGCGGCTCAACGCCACGCGCAAGGCCGACCCGCCGCCCATCTCAGGCAAGGACGCCCTCTTGGCCGTGCAGGTGGCCTTCTACGACGACGTGCCTCGGTTCACCAAGATGGTCGACTCTATAGCCGACGAGCTGGAAGCCCGCGTGGCGGCGGGGAGGGGCGCGGCGCCGGCGGCCGCGCCGCGCATCCTGGTCACGGGCACGCCTATGTCCATTCCCAACTGGAAGCTCCATGACGTGGTCGAAAAGGCCGGCGGCGTGGTGGTCATGGAGGAGATGTGCACCGGCTCGCGCTACTATTCGAAGTTGGTGGACGAAACCGCGACCGATCTGCCGGGCATGCTCGACGCCATCGCCGACAAGTATCTCGACATCGACTGCGCCTGCTTCACGCCCAACTCGGCGCGCATGGACGACGTCATCAGCCTGGCCAAGGAGTACAAGGCCGACGGCATCATCCAGTGCAACCTGCAGTTCTGCGCCCCCTACCAGATCGAAGCGACGCTGGTCACGCGCGCGGCCCAGGAAGCGGGCATCCCCATACTGCGCGTCGATACCGACTATTCGGCGGGCGACGTGGGCCAACTGACCACCCGCGTGGAAGCCTTTCTGGAGATGATCGCTTGAGCGACAGACGACGCGCCTGAGTACGACCGAGGAGCCCCGCATGCCCGGACGCCTGGTGTATCTCGACAATGCAGCGGCCAGCTGGCCGAATCCGCCCGAAGTGGTGGCCGCGATGGCACGTTTCTTAACGGAGATCGGCGCGAATCCTGGTCGGTCAGGTCACCAGGCGTCGGTGGAAGCCGCCCGGGTCGTCTACAAAGCCCGCGAGGCCGTTGCCGGTCTGCTGGGATTGTCCGACCCGCTGCGTGTGGTCTTCACCGCCAACGCCACGCACGCTCTCAACCTGGCCATCCACGGCCTGCTGGGGCCGGCCGACCACTGCGTCACCACCAGCATGGAGCACAACTCGGTCATGCGGCCGCTTCGCGCTCTGGAGGCCGAAGGCATGGGCTTGACGGTGGTGCCTTGCTCGCCGGAAGGCCTCCTCGACCCGGCGGCTGTTGAGCGGGCCATTCTTCCCGAGACGGCCATGATCGTCATGAACCATGCCTCGAACGTGGTGGGCACGCTCCTCCCGGTCGCGGAGGTGGCCGCCATGGCCCGCGCTCGCAAGATCCTCCTGCTGGTCGACGCCGCCCAGTCCGCCGGCGCCATACCCCTCGACATGGAGGAACTCGGCATCGACCTCCTGGCATTCACCGGTCACAAGGCGCTGCTTGGTCCGACAGGCACCGGCGGCCTGCTCATCGGCGAAAGCGTCGACCCCGCCCGCCTGCGTCCCCTCACCCGGGGCGGCACCGGCAGCGACTCCGAGATGGAGGCGCAACCGGACTTCCTGCCCGACCGGTTCGAGAGCGGCACCCTCAACGCGGTCGGTCTCGCCGGACTGGCCGCCGCCATCGGCTGGCTCGAGGAGCAGGGAGTGGACGCCATCCGCGCCCGCGAGCGCGACCTCACCGCCCGGCTGATAGAGGGCCTGCGGCTGACTCCGCACGTGGAGGTGTACGGCACGCTCGACGCCGTAAGGCAGGTGGGCGTGGTCTCATTCAACCTCCAAGACGCGGACCCCGCCGACGTCGACCTACGCCTCAACGAAGACTTCGGCATCTCGGCCCGGGTAGGGCTTCAGTGCGCTCCCGCGGCCCACAAGACCATTGGCACCTTCCCGCGGGGCACGGTGAGATTCTCGCTGGGACCCTTCACGACGGCAGACGACATCGACTACGCCGTCGGCGCCGTGCGCGCCGTGGCCCGCGACGCGGCGCCGGACCGATGAACGAGACACCCGCGACGCCCGGCACCTCGCCGCCCGACTACGTCGTGTTCCTCGTTCGCTCGGTGTCACACGCCATGAAGGGCGAGGTGGCCCTGACCAAGGCGGGCGTGCCGCATAAACTGGTGCCCGTGCCGCGCAGCTTGAGCTCTCAGTGCGGGGTGTGCATCCGGGTCAGCCCGCCCGAGCGCGAGGCGGCCGAGGAGACTCTGGCGGCCGCGGGCATCGAGATCACGGCCACACACACCGTGCGCGATCGTCGGTTGTCCCCGCCGGCATCAGACACAAGAGACAAGGAGACCACACGTGAGCGACCACCAGTCGAGAAGTGATTACCAGCCATCCGATGGAGTGGCGGCCCAGCCGGGCCCGGGACCCATCGTCCTCGCGATCTCGAGCGACGCCATGGGCAGTGGCGCTGACGACTTGGGCCGCATCTTGATGCGGAGCCACCTACACGTGCTCGCCGAGGCGCCCCGGCACCCGGACGTCATCGTCATGTTCAACAGCGCGGTCAAGCTGGCCGTCAGGAGCTCGCCGGCTCTGGACGATCTGAGTTCCCTTGCCGAGCAGGGCGCCAAGATCTTGCTGTGCGGCACCTGCCTCAGCTACTTCGACCTCAAGGACCAGGTGGCCGCGGGTGAGATCTCGAACATGCACGACATCACCGAGGCGATGCTGGGGGCCGATAAGGTCATCAACCTGTAGGCGGCTTTCTTGCGAGAATGTCACGTTGGTCGGAAGTGTCTGCCAGACCGCCCTCGAGTTTGGCACGTACCTGCACCACAAACACGGCGTCTATCCCGGGCGGTGGTCGAGGATCCAGATCATGACCCGCCATCCGCAAGATCTACGGCGCCACCGAGGGCATGTTCGGCCAGCAACTCAATGAGTGGAGGGCCCGGGTGCGGAATTATGATCCCGATAGCCGGTTCGCGAGGTACACGGCGCCTCGGTCGAGCCGCCCCGCCACCACCGATACGTCCCCCCACCCGTCTGCAGGACGAGAAACCGCAAAGCCACCCGGTAGCAGAAGGAATCTGTCGCTTTTCGTCGCTCACCGCAGCAAGTAGTGGATCGAGGTCACCACCGCCCAGACAACTGAGGAAGCTCCAATCAGAATCTCGGTTCCCCGCGAGGCCAAGCCAAGCAACCTCCTTCTCACGCCCTCCAGACAGTAGGAAACGAGGACGAGCCAGACACCAACCAGAACGAACTCGAAGTCTGCGAAACGGGTCGGGAACCACATGAACGCGCCCCCGGCCAGGACAAAGAGGCCCCCAAGTCCGCAGACCACCGCGGCAAAGCGAAGCGATCTGATAGATCCTGAAGCAGGACGAATAGACGTTGCTTCAGTCATGTCGCCGCTTGCTGGCGGCCCTGGCCTCTTATTCTCGCAAAGGGCTATGGTCCAGTTGCTCGCCGACCTTGCCGATGAGGCCGCGCTGGTATGGCAAGTCACCGCGACCAGCCTCAACGGAAAAGACCAGCGGGCGGATCCCAAATCGAGAAGGATTAGGCTTCCCTCCTCCTTCTTTGTCACCTCGACATCGATTCTCGCGAATTCAGGAAAGTAGCCCGCGAGGACGAGCCGTCCTCTGGGCGTCTCAAGAACCGTCATATCGAGACTCGCAGCCACCTCATAACACGCCTCAACAACCTCACTTGAACCCACGGAGACGTGCAGTTCGCTTTCGAGATAGTGATCGCTCGCGTAGGCTCTGTCTCTTGCTGTCTCCATCCCTCTCGCCATCTTGAGTCGATTCCCGGTCACTTGCCAGAAGATCATTCTGAGTAGTCACCCCACATCAGTCCCCCTCGTATGGCTGCGACCAATCGCCGGTGTTATGCCCCTTCGATACATACATCCCAACCAGCACCAAGGCCCATCCGCCTAGCCCGCCCGTTGCCACGCCGACGATTATGAGCGACCCGCCACCGCTGCGTATGCGAGTTCGACGAGAAGCTTCTGGCCGTTTACTTCGAATCCATTGCCATCCTGCCTCGATCCTACCTCCGAGCCATTTGAAGGCCTTGCCGATCTTCTTCAGCCACCCCCACCAAGCACCTGACGGATCAGCGCGGTTGACGGGATCTCCTCCACAATACTGATACGGGCTCAGCTCATCGCTCTTGATCGGGTCCTTGCTTATGAACTGAGCGGTCTTGGGGTCGTAGTGACGAGCAGAGAGATAGTAGAGGCCGCTTTCGGAGTCGTAGCAGTAGCCAGCGTACCGCAGCGGCTGGCGGATGGCGATGGCATCCGCAACTGCCTGGCTGATGAGCCCCGTCGACTGCGTCCAGATGCCGGTTCCGAGGTTGCCGCTTCCCTGCGGGTTGCCCCAAGCGTCGTAGCGGTAGGCGGCAAACGGGTTTCCGGCGCTATCAAGGAGCGAGACCACGTCACCGCGATCGGTGGTTGTCATGCCGAAGACGACCGGCTCGGTGCTCGTGTTCGGTTGCCGGTAGACTCCGGCATAGGGCCGGCCGTTCTCGTCGTAGAGATATGTGATTCTCCAGTTGTCGTTGGTCGCCCCTCCGGTCTGCGTGGCCGAGAGGCCCATGAGCAAGAGACCTTCATAGGCGAACTGCGTGGTCGTGGTCTGTCCGGAGATGGTCACGGCCGACTTGGTGCGTTGCCCTTGAGCGTCGTAGGTGTAGGTCGCGCTTACCTGCGGACTGCGGGTTCTCATCCACGTAGGTGGCGAGCCTGCCGGTGCCGGTGTAGGTGTAGCGAATGCGGGGATCAGCCGAGTTGGAGGTCGATCCCTGGGAGGTGCGGCGGCCGTTCGCCGTGTCCCAAGAGAAGTATGTGGTCTCGGTTCCGGTCTGGGCGGTCTGCAGGCGGCTGCCCGCGTCGTAGGTGAGAGTCGTTGAAGTCCCGCCTTGGGGAATGATATCGATCAGGTTCCCGAGCGGGTTGAAGCCGTATACGCAGCTGTACCCATTGGTGGTCGCCGAGACGAGCCGTCCGTCGACGCTGTAGGTGTAGGCCGAGACAAGGGGTCCGGCGGTACCCACGCTCGCGAGCTGCAGGTTGTCGGCGATCTTCAGTCCACTGTTCGGGTCGTAGGTGTAGGCGTCGGTGGTTTCGGCCGCGGCCGTGTAGCCGCTACCGCCTCCGGTCGTCCCCCATTGGCGCTGCGGGCGTCCGGCGCCGTCGAAGAGAGACTGGCTCACCAGCGGGCTTCCGCTACCGGTGTCAATGGTCGCGCTCGTCACCCGGCGTCCGTCGTCACGAGAATCAATCGTGCGAAGAACGCTGGGCAGCTGCGGGCTACTCGCGATGGTGGTCTGCTGGCTCGCCTCGAGACCGTCCGCGGCAATGGAGCCGTCTTCCCGGGTCTTGGGGGTCAGTCCGGGAGCGTCGATCGCAAACCGGAATGTACTGGGGGCTTTGGCGCTCGCGAGGATGAGTTCCTCCTTCACCGCTCCCGGCAGTACCGAGTAGCGGGCGCTCGTCTCATCGAAAAGGTCAGCGTAGAGCACGCTGTCCTTGCTCGGCTGGGCGGCTCCGGCGGAAAGCGCCGTCTTGGCCCGGCCAAGCGGACTCACCTCCAGGCTAAACTCGCCGTCGTCCACGCGCATGGTGCCTCGCCGGTCACCATCTTCGGCGAAGTAGCTCTTGAACGCGTTGGTCACGTTCTCGCGGGCAAATCCCTCCTTGGAGGAGGCGCCGATGCCGGTATCGATCGCCTGCCAGTCGCCGGACGCGTCCTTGTAGTTGACGGGGCCAAGGTGCACCTCGAGCTTTCGACTACCGTCTGAGAGCTGGTACTCGCGGGTATTCGCGGTGCGTCGTTCGGGGAGTTCCGCGACGACGGTGGCTGCCCCGCTTGAGCTACTCAGATCAGTTGCGCTGGAAGAGAGGCTGGAATCCTCGGGGAGCATGGACGCAAGCACCGGGGCGACGCCGACCAACAGCAGCAGAAGAAGCGCCAGCCCAGCTATGAGCACTCCCCCCCCTGACGCCGGCCTTCGCTCGTCTGCCCTTCGTGGGCGAATCTCCAGCGTCTGTCCGAGTCCTCGCGTTCATCCCTGTTCTCCCCCTTCTCGTTTGACGTCTCGTTCAATTGGCACCGACTGCGATCAAGCCAACCGTGCACACGTAGCGAGACGAGAGCCGGGCAAGAAGGGGAGAACGGCGCGACAGGGCGCAGACGAACATACACCGGACCAGTTCCCCCCGGTCAGCTAGCAGCATCCCGCTCAAACACGCTTGAGCACTGGAATGCATTTGAGCATATGACCCCCCCCCGACGCAAGTGGGTCGTCAAGGAGTGACGGACGGCCCCAGATCGCTACCCTGAGGATCGCCCCTAGCGCGTCCGAGCAAGCGCTACTGACCGCCTGCGCGAGCCTCCCGGACCGAAGGCACGAGCCTGATCTCCACATCGCAGCCGACGGCCTTGGCGTACCGCTTGAGCGTGCTCACCGATGGCGAGTGAGCGCCGGCGCCCTCCAACCTGGAGACCGCGCTCTTAGTGGTGCCCATGGACGCAGCCACCTGCTCCTGCGTAAGCCCCGCGCTCGCCCGGGCGGACAGCAACTCGCGGGCCAGCTTGTACTCGTCTTCAAGACCCTCGTAGGCCTCGGCGAAACCCTTGCGCTCGAGAGCCTTCTTCAGAAAAGCCTCGTGGTCATGAGAAACCGGCTTGTAGTCGGTCTTAGACATCGCTCACCTCCTTCATTCTCTTGCGGGCAATGGCCAGGTCGGACTTCGGAGCTTCTCGGGTCTTCTTGACAAAGGCATGAAGCACCACTACGCGTTGCCCAACCATGAAGCAGTACAACGCTCGGCCGATGCCCTCTCTCCCGCGAGGGCGAAGCTCGAAGAGCCCATCCCCCATGGGACGCGAGTGCGGCATCATGAGTCCCGGTCCGAACTCGGTCAAGAGCTCAACCAACCGCGCATAGTCCGCCAAGATGCCGACCGGCCACGACTCGATCTCATCGAGCACCCGCTGATTGAAGTATTCGACAGAGTAGGCCACGTAGCGATGTTAGCAAATATGAGAACTGGCTTCAACCGGACTGCGGCCGGGAACCATCGAGGCAGCACGGCACCTCAACAGCCCCGCAATGCGCAAGGTTGCCCGCCGCCGCCGGCCTACCAGCCCAGCATGACCTCCACCAGCCGCGGCGCGCGCGCGTCCACGGCGCGGCGCAGCGCGGCGCCCAGCTCGTCGGGGTCGCTCACCCGCTCGCCCTCCACGCCCATCGACCGCGCCATCAGGCTGAAGTCCATGACCGGCTGGTCGAGCTCCATGCCCTCGTGCTTCTCGGCCAGCGGGTAGTCGCCCAGCACCAGCTTGCGCACCACCTTCACCTGGCCGTACGTGGCGTTGTTGGTGATGACATACGTCACCGGGATGTTGTACCGCGCAGCCGTCCACAGGCTCTGCATCGACCAACCCGCGCTACCGTCGCCGCTCACGCATATCACCTTGCTGTCCGGCGCGCCAAGCTGCGCGCCCAGCGCCCCCGGGAGTCCCCAGCCTATGCTGCCGCCTTTGCGAGCCCTGAAATAGGTGCCGGCCACATTAGGCTGTAGTACGTGCCGGAGGGTCGCCGAGGAGGTCCAACAGTCGTCGACGATCAAGGTGTCGGGCGCGACCACCTGGGCCAACTCGGTCATCAGACGCGACACCGAGATCGGCCGGGCGTCGTGCTCCGCGGCCCACGTGGCCTCCAGGGCCGCCCGGGCCTTGGTCTTCTGCTCGGCCGTCTCCGCCGCTCGCGCCTGCGCGCGCTCGCGGAACCTCAGCCACTCCGGCCCGCCCGAGGCGAAGCCGACCTCAAGCGCCGCGTTCAGCTCCGCCAGCGAGGTCTTGATGTCGCCCAGCAGCCCGCAGTCGGCCGGGAAGTTCTTGCCGATCTCCCACGGGTTGTCGTCGATCTGAAGGATACTCGTGCCCTCCAGGGTCGGCTTCACCGGGTTGTAAAACCCCTCGGCGAACAGCGAGCAACCGGCGGCGACGATCAGGTCGATCGTCTTGAGGAACTCCGTCGTCGGAGGCATGGCGGCGTCAAGGTCGCCCAGATACTGCGGATGGTCGAGCGGGAAGTTCACGTCGGACATCCAGTTCTGATAGACCGGCAGACCGGTCAGCTCGGCGAATCTCACCACCTCGTCCAAGGCGCCACTACGCGCAATGCCGCTCTCCACCAGGAGCAACGGCCGCTCAGCGGCCAACAGGAGTTCGAGCGCGCGGGCAAGCGCGGCGGCATCCGGACGGGTATGAGAGAAGTCCACGGTGTTCGGCCGGTCGACGAAGTCGAGTTCCTGCATGAGCACGTTCTGCGGCAGCGAAACGAGCACCGGCCCGGTGGGCGCCTGGCGGGCCATCTTGAAGGCGCGTTGGATGACGGCCGGCAGGTCGTCGGCATGCACGGGCTCGGTGGCCCACTTGGTGAAGACCTTGCCGATGCCGACGATGTCGCCCGACAAGTGCGGATCGTACTGGAGGAGCCGCGTGTCGTTCTGACCGGTGGTGACGACCAGCGGCACGCCACCGTACTGAGCGTTGTAGAGCATGGGAGTGGCGGCCGCCAGCCCCGGTGCCGTGTGCAGGTTGAGAAAGCCCACCTTGCCGCTCGCCCGAGCGTATCCCTCGGCCATTCCCGCGCAGACGATCTCGTTGAGACCGAGCACGTAGCGCATGTCGCCCGCCCGTTCGAGGGCGTCCATGAACTGTATCTCTGTCGCCCCGGGAATGCCGAACACGTACTCCACGCCCTCGCGGCGCAGCAACTTCATGAGGGCTTCCTTGCCCGTCATCCTCGTCATGGTGTCTGCCCTTCTTGTAGGAGCGGCTGTCCTCCCCAGGATGCCAGAGGCGACGCGCCGATGCCAGCGCCCGGCGGAGACCCGCGCCAAATCCTGGTCGCCGCCCGGTGCTCGCTGGTCATCGCCCTGGCGGATGACGCGGACTGATCCGCTTGACAGCCGGCTCCAGGCAGGAAGAAAATCCCCCAGCCAGTATTAAGACCTGATACGGAACATCCCGCCACACTAGCAGAAGGGGCCGATGATGAGCTCATGGCGCGTTACCCCTAGGACCGGCATTCTCGGTGTGATCGCGTTCGTCGCGATAGCCGTTGTCCTTGCCGCCGTCCTTCCCATACTACCCGGCGTCGCTCCCGGTAGCGCGCTCGGCGCGGCGCCGACGCCCAAGATCGTATCGACCACGCCGGCGCTCGACGCCACGAGCGTTCCTATCACCCAGAACATCACAGTCGTCTTCGACGAGGAGATGGATCCGGCCACCATCAACACCGGGAGCATCTCGATAAAGGTCGACACCGGCTTTGCTCTGCCGGCCACGGTGGCCTACAACATCGAGACCAAGACAGCGACCCTCGATCCCACCGCCGACCTCATCGCGGGCAAGACCTACTACGTCACGGTGGGCATAACCGCCAAGAGCACCGCGGGCATGAGCGTCCAAGGGGCTCCGTACACCTGGTTCTTCCACACAGTCGACAACACCCCGCCGCGCGTGGTCTCGAAGTCGCCCGCCGACGGCGCTGTCAATGTCCCCCTCAGCCAGGTGATCTCGGTGACATTCGACTCGCCCATGCGCGCGAGCACGTTCACGCCCTTCTCGTTCTACATGTTCAAACGAGGCGGCGCTGTCGTCGACGCTACCATCGCATACAACGAGGCGACGAAGACCGCCACGCTGACTCCAAAGCAGGAACTCGAAGAAGCGGCGACGTACGACGTATCGCTCATCGGCACGGCGACCGGGGCCAACGGCATGTTCACCTACGACGCCCCGGTCGTGTGGAGCTTCAGTACCGTGCTCGTGCAGCCGCCGGCGGTGCTCACCAAGAGCCCCGCGCCGGGGGCGACCGACCAGCCCCTCGATGTCATGGTCACAGTGACGTTCGACCGGGCCATGAACGCGAGCACCATCACAGCCGACACCTTCTACATCCAGAAGATGGGCGGCGCCAAGGTCGACTCGCTGATGACAGCCAACGAGAACGGCACCACCCTCTCGCCCAAATCGAAGCTCGAGCCCAATACCACCTACCAGGTCACGTTGACCAGTGATATCAAGAGCGCCAAGGGCGCGACCCTGATCGGCGCCCCGGTCACCTGGACCTTCATCACCAAAGAAGTGGCTTCGCCCTTCAGCGACGTCTCCACTTCGTACCGATACTTCGCGGCCATCTACGAACTATCGCAGCGGGGCATCATCGGCGGCTTCAGCAACGGCACTTTCAGACCGTCGACCACGGTCACCCGCCAGCAGTACGCCAAGACCATCGTCAAAGCCCTGGGCATCACCGTGACGGGCTCTGAGGTGTGTCCGTTCGGCGACGTGGCCGACCGCGAGGGCAGCGACCCGTTCTATCCCTCCAAGTACATAGCCGTGTGCGCCGAGAAGGGCATCATCCAGGGCAAGACATCGAAGATCTTCGCTCCCTACGACAACGTGACCCGCTACCAAGCCGTCACCATGGCCGTGCGCGCCTGCGACAGCGTCGACCGCGGCCTGCTCACCACGCCGCCGGCTGACTACAACTCCACCTGGAACCCCTCGCTCAGCTCCTCGCACGGACAGAACGCGCGCCTTGCCGAGTACAACGGCCTCCTCGCCGGATTGCCTCTAGGCGAGCTCAACCCGCAAGGAGCCATGACGCGGGGCGAGATCGCGCAACTGCTCTGGAACCTGGTCAAGCTGCTGGATTCGTAACATGCCCCAGACCTTCACCACGAAGGAGCTTGCCCGCTTCGACGGCCAGGAGGGCCGGCCGGCCTACGTCGCCGTCGACGGTGTCGTCTACGATGTATCCGCGAGCGCCACGTGGCTCGACGGACACCACGGTCCTTGCGACATCAGTTCGTCGGCCGGACGCGACCTCTCCGCCGAGATACGGCTCGCCCCGGCGCGCATGCGCGGCCTCCTCGAGCAGAAGCCGGCGGTGGGCCGGCTGGTCGCCGGCAACGGCCGGACGCGAGCCGCCGCCCAAGCGGGGCTCGCCGCCGTGGCGGCGCTGGTGCTCGCCGTGCCCTTCATCGCCATGGGACTCGACGGCTTTGGAGTGCCGCCCGCCATCTTCGCCGCCTTGCGGACCCTGGCGCTGGTCGCTTTCAGCCTGCTGTTTCTCAACGCCGTTGTGGGAGCCTACCGTCCGCTGCTCAACCGCGTCTACCGCGCCGACCGCCTGCAAGACGTCCACAACGCGGTCGCCGCGCTGCTCTTCACCCTCGCCCTGGCTCACGGCATCCTCGTGCTGACACAGGGCATCGGGGGATACGTCTGGCAGGTGCTTCTGGGCCCCGTGGTGCTGGTGCTCCTCGTGCTCACCATCGCGGCGGCCAAGCAGCGCAACCGGCTGCGGAGAGTCTGGCGCTGGATCCACCGGCTCAACTACGCTGTGTTCGCGTTCGCCGCCGGGCACGCCCTCGTCCTGGGGTACAACCTGGCGACCCAGCCGTTCTTGAAGGTGATCGTGTTCGTATACCTGGCCGTGGCCGCCGCGGGCCTCGGCTACCGCGTGGGCGTCGCCGTGCGCGGGTCGCGGCGCGCGCGGTAGGCGCGCGCGGAGAATCCTTCAATGCGACGGGGCGCCGGCGCCAAAGCGCCTGCGCCCCGCTCTGCTGACTCCCTTCGACCGCCGGGCGGCGCCGGCATAGGCGGCGACCGCCGTCCCTACTTGTTCAGCTCGGCCAAGCGGCGCTCCACTTCCGCGTCGTCGGCTACCTCATCGAGGTTGTCGAACTGAGCGTCGAGCGACGAAGCCGCCACTTCGGCCATGCCGGCCGCCCGAGCTTCTTCGCGCCTGATGCGGTCTTCGAACCGTGAAAGCTCGCTCGTCGGATCGGTGATGTTGATGCTCTTGAGAGCGTCGACCACCTTGGACTGAGCTTCGGCCACCTTGGCCCGGCCGACCAGTTCGTCGCGCTTGGTCTTCAGCTCCTGGAGTTTGACGTGCATCATGTTGAGGCCGTTCTTGAGCTTGGCGACGACCTCTGTCTGCTGAGCGATGGGACCGGCGAGGTCGCTCGACTGTTCCTCGAAGGATATCTGCCGCTTGAGAGCGACCCGGGCCAGACCCTCGAAGCGGTCGCCCTCGATGGTGTTGCCCGCCGCCCGCAGATCCTTGGCCTTGCCTGCCGCCGCCGCGGCCTTCGCGCCCCAGTCGGCCGCGGCCTTCGCGGCCTCGCGCTGGTCTTCTTCCATCATGCGCAGATTGCCGATGGTCTGAGCCACGGCCTCCTCGGCGTCACGGATGTTGTTGATGTAGTCGCGGATCATCTGATCCAGCATCTTCTCGGGATCCTCGGCCGCGTCGATGAGGGCGTTGATGTTCGCCCGCGCGAGCTGTGAGATCCTGCCTAGGATGGACTGCTGTGCCATTGGAGCTCCTTCCGCATGTCTTTCCCGACGACCCGCAACAGATAGACTACCTCTGATTGCCTACGCTTAGATACGGTCCTTACGCTCGCTAGAACCGCCCACCGCCACCACGCCGCATGCGCGTGCCCGATCCCCCGAACGACGGCGGTGCAAAGCTGCCGCCTCGGCTGATCCTGCTCCCGCCACCACTAGAACCGCCGATGCGAATCCCGCCGCCACGCCCACCGCCTCCGAAGCCGCCTCCCCGCGATCCACCACCCCGCGATCCGCCGCCCGATGAACCGCCGCCCAGCGCGCTGGCGAGAATCCCACCCAAGATGGCCCCGGCGATCGTCGGCCCCATGCCTTGCATCATCGGCCCGCCACCGGGCATGGTGATGCGCTCCGTGTCGCGCTGCGCTTGTAGGAGCGCGCGCGAGGCCAGCTCGTATGCCACCGAGGCGTGCTTGGCCGCGGTGGCCGGGTCGCTCGGCCCTGTCGCGACTGCCTGGTCGAGGTAGCTCCTCGCCTCCGCAAGCAGCGAGCGAGCCTGGCTATCGACGGCTCCGCGGTGGGCGGTTATGTAGCCGTCGGCGGCGGCGATCTGCGAGCGCGCCGCGAGCAGGCTCCGTTCCAGCGTGGCGGTGGCTCTCGCCCGCTGCGTCTGCTCGTCGCGCACGTGCACAAGGGCGGCCTCGAGCGCCCCGTCGGCCTCCTCCAAGTGTCTGAGCGCGGCGAGGGGGTCGCTGCCGCCCTCGGGGCCCGCCGCGGCGGCGGCGGCATTCATGGCCGTTTCGGCGGCGCCGATGAGGCCCGGCAGCTGCTGAGCGGCGGCGCCCGTGAGCGCCGCGCCGCCCGCAGCCCGAGCCTCGGCTATGTCGCGTCTGGTCTCGGCGACGGCGGCTTCTATGCGCCCGCCGGCCTCCGCCAGATCTCTGCCCACACGACCTACAGCGTCGAGCAACGCCTGAGCCTGCCCCGCCGCTTCTTGGGCGGCCAGCGCACTCACAGCCGCCTCGCCCGCGCGACTCGCCCCGAGGTCTTCGCGGCCGGCCCTCACCTGCTCGCGCGAGAACTCAATGCGCGAGGCGGCCTCGTCGGGATTCGAGGCCACCGAACTGAGGGCCACCGGCGCATACACCGCGCCGAGGCGCTCCAACTCCTGCCGCGCCTCGGGGATGCGCGCCCCCAACGTCGCCAGGCGCTGATCGAGGTCGGCGAACACCTGCGGCGCCTGCTTCTCGAGATCGCGCAGCTGGTCGAAGCGCTCCACTTGACCGTCGAGGGCCTGGTTGGCGGCGCCGGTACGCTGCAGTACTCCATTGAGGATCTGGCGCTGGGTCTGCTCATCGGCCCGTTCGTCGAACTCCCGGTAGAGCCTGAAGGCTTCGTCCAATTCCTTCTTGGCGTCTTCGACCGCCTTCTCGAAGGGAGCGGCCTGCTCTTCTCCGAACTCCGCGATAGCGAAACCTACCTCTTCGGTGCTCGTCTTGATCGCGTCATCGGTCGTCACCAGTTGTGATCCGACCCGCTGGCGGAGATCCTTGAGCGACATGGCGCGCTTGACCCCGTCGGGCGAAGCCTCACCCGCGGCCTTCTCGGTCTTCGCCCGCCGGATGGCCAGCACGACGAGAACCGCCACTATTACCAGCACGACGAGCGCGACGATGAGGCCCCAGGGGAAGCCCTCTCCTGACGCCCCTAACGGACCACCGGCGGAGGTGGTAGCCGTCGTCAAGGTGGTCGCGGTAGTCGAAGTGGTCGCGGTGGTCACCGACGTGGGGATACCGGCGCTCAACGCCACGGTCATACCCTCGACCGCGGCTATGGCCGCCCCGGCCCAGTCATTGTCGACCAGCGCCGGCTCGACCCACGACACCATGACCTCGTTCATCTCGCCCTCGGTCAGCGGAAAGTCCATATCGGCCGAGTACGCGTAGGCCCGGTCTTCGACCGCGACGGCAAGCAGAGCGTCGTTCAGCCCCAGGTCGCTCAGGTCGGCGGTCTGGTCGGCCCAATCCACCGAACCCACGCCGGCGAATGTGTCGACGAAGACCACCCAGAGTTGCACCTTCTCTGTCTCGTAGAGATCCTCGAGAGCGAACAGAACGTCTCCGGTCTGCCCCCCGAGAACTCCCGACCGGTCTTCGAGCTGCGAAGCGATCCTGAAGGGAGCCTCCGCGAGAGCCCGCGCAGGCAGCGGTAGAGCGCCGGCAAGGAGCAAGACGAGCGCGAGAAGCGCCACTGAGGGCGCCATCGCCCGGAGCCGCGGCTTTGACACGTTAGCCTCCCGACTGGAGTGAGCGTGCGGAAATACTACCCCATGTCGATGACTGTCAGATGTGGCGGCTGCTCCCCCCGGCCGAAGCGCGCCCGCGCCGTGTGGCACAATGATTCAAACCGTCGAGGGAGACACAGTGAAGAAGCCGCCGTCGCTCAAAGAGACGCTCACCAAGAGCCCCGCCGCCGCCATGAACGTGAAGACCGCCGCCGTTCACGCCGGCACGCCGCCGAACGCGCTCACCGGTGCCGCGGCTCCCGATATCGTCATGTCGACCACGTTCGTCATCGACCCGAGCATCGCGTTCTCTGCCGACGAGATGAACGACGAGACACCCTTCGTCTACACCCGGTGGGGCAACCCCACCGTCGCCCAATTGGAACGCAAGCTCGCGGTGCTCGAAGGCGCCGAAGACTGCGTGGCCTTCGGCAGCGGCGTCGCCGCCATCGCCGGGCTCTTCTTGCACTGCCTGAAGTCGGGCGACCACCTGGTCATGAGCGACGTCACCTATGCGGCCGCCTCGGAGTTCGTCAATCAGAAGCTGCCGAACCTCGGCATCGAGGTCTCGCGAGTCGATGCTTCGAACGCCGACAACGTCAGGGCCGCCCTGCGCAAGAACACGAGGCTCGTCTACCTCGAGACGCCGGTCAACCCGCTGCTCCGCCTCACCGACATCGAAGCGGTCGTCGCGATTGCTCACGAGGCCGGGGCAGAGGTAGCAGTCGACTCCACGTTCGCCACCCCCATCGCCACCAGGCCGGTGGAGCTGGGCGCCGACTACGTCATCCAGTCGCTCACAAAGTACATCTGCGGCCACGGCGACGCCATCGGCGGAGCCGTCATCGGCCGCGCCGACGACATGAAGAAGCTGCGCGCGGTAGCCATCCATATGGGTGGCATCATGAGCCCCTTCAACGCCTGGCTGATCCTGCGTGGGGCTACCACCCTACCCATCCGCATGGCCGCCCACGAGGAGAACGCCTTCGCGGTGGCCCGGGCGCTCGAGGAGAGCCCGAAGATCACCCGCGTGCTGTATCCCGGCCTGCCGTCACACCCCCAGCACGAACTGGCCGTACGTCAGATGAAGAACTTCTCGGGCATGGTCACCTTCCAAGTGAAAGACGGGCCGGCCGCGGCTCACCTGCTCTCCGAGCGACTGCGGATCGTGCACTACGGCGTATCCCTGGGTCACACCCGCAGTCTCATCGCGTACCTCGGCACGGCAGACCTGCTCCGCTCGTCGTTTCACCTCACATCCGAGCAGGAGAAGTCCTACCGGGTGTACGGCGGCGACGGCGTCTTCAGGTTCTCGATCGGTCTCGAAGACGCGGACGACATCATCGCCGACATCGAGCAGGCGCTGGCGCCGCTGGCGTAGCTCCGCCGCGCTCTGCGACCGTGCCCGCCGAGGCGGGCGCGTCGAGGCTCAGTCGCCGACCTGCGCAGGCCTGATGTCGTGGAGCATCTGCGCGATCTCTCCGCGGGTGGCCGGCGCGTAGATGTCCCAGCCGGCTCCCATGCCGGCAAGGCCGTCCAGAAGGCCGATGTACTCAGCGATGCGCAGGTTGTCTCCATGTGGCGGACCGACGGCCGCGAACAGCGACGGCGTTCCGGCGGGAGGCGTCTTGATCAGGCCGGGAGTCACCAGTCGCGTGCCCCGCACGATCATGCTCACCGCTTGGTCGCGCCTGATGGTGTTCCACGGAGCGAACAGCGTCTGGGCCGCATTGGCGCCATTGGTGATGCCTTGCGCAAAGGCTTCCTGCACCCATCGATGCGGATAGCCGTTCGCGTCGGGCGCGCCGAGATCGGTGAACCGGGTAGACGTGGAAAAGCCGGGAGCGATGCCGAGCGTCCCCAGGAGCATCTTGGCACACTGAGCCCGGAGTACACCGGCCTCCGGCCTGAAGGTCCCGTCGGGAAAGCCGTTGACGATGCCCGCGATGGCAAGACTCTCGATCGCCGCCTTGTACGGCGATGAGGCCACGTCGCTGAACGAATAGCCGGGAACCCCGCCTGCCGGCGCCGTCGAGGTGAGGAGCGTACCTTCGTCGCCGGCCGCCCACACAACCCCCGCGGCGACCGCTACGTCGCGCAGCGTGGTCTCGACTCCGGCGGATTGAACGGCCCACGGGAGGCCCGCCTTGGAGGTCTCGAGAATCGTGCCGTTCTCACCGACCGCCCATCCGGTCGCCGGGCCGGCGAACGTCACGGCCAGCAGCGTCTCGGTGGTCGGCGAAGCCTGGCTCCACCACGTGGCGCCGCCGTCGGCCGTCACGTAGATGCCGCCCTTATCGCCGACAACCCAGCCGTGGTTGCGGTCGGTGAACCAGACTCCGTGCAGCGCGGCTCCGGCCGGCGGGCCGGCAGCCTGCCGCGTCCACGTGGCGCCGCCGTCACTCGTCATGAGGATGAGAGGCGTCTTGTCGGTCGCGCCTATCGAGCCCGCCGCCCAGCCGTAGCTCGCGTCGACCATGCAGATCGCCTCGAGCGACGCGTGCTCGAGGTCGGGTACACCCGCCTCGATCCAGTCTTGACCGTTCGCTGTATAGGCGATGCGGGCCTTGCTGACGCCGATGAACCCGACCCAGCCGCCGACCGCTACGCCACGCGCGGCATCGACCATGTCGATAGACGAGTAGCCCCAGTTGTTGTCACGGAATTCGAACGAGCCCTCGGCCTGGACCTTCCAGGTGGCGCCGCCGTCGGTCGTCGCGACGATCGTACCGTCGCTGAGCACGGCCCATCCGCGCGTCGCGTCGACGAAGTCGACCGCGGTCGCGGTTCTGAAGTTCCAGCCAAAGGAGACGTCGCCCGCCTGATGGCTCGTGGAGTACTGCCAGGTGGCGCCGGAGTCGGTGCTTCGACCGATGATGCCGCTGTCTTCAAAACCCACCGATCCCGGTGGGATGAAGGTCACACCTCCGGCCCACACGTGAGAAGCATCGGCCGGATGGACGGAGTAGTAGTTGATGTTGTCGCCGGCCTCGACAGCCGTCCACGTGCCGGCCTGCACAGGCACGGCGAGTAGAACGAGAAGCACAGCGAGGGATAGCGCCAGCATGACGCCTCGACGGAGCGTGCGCACGAGAACCACCTCCACGCGAAGAAGTACCTGCAGCACCGACGCGGCCGCGGGGATGCTTGGTTCCCCCCGGTGGACCGTCCCACATTCGAGAGGTCCATGAGTCAATGGTAGGCGGCCGTGGGGACGAAAGCAATGCAATCCTTCATGATCGGGCGCCGTTCGGCCTCGGTGTGTGATTCGGGTCCGAGGGGCGTCACCATGCGCGTTTGTTGACGTCCGCCTTACGCCGGCCGCGCTAGCTTCATCTGTTATAGTGCCGCTCAGAGAGCACCTTCAGCAAAGCGAGACACCGAGCGGGAACCGGCTGAATCAGCGGCCTTCAGAGGGTCGCCAATCGACGGCCACACACCAGATGGGAGAGCTACACGATGCGAAGGAATAGAGTCTGGTTGAGAGTCACGTTCGCGGTGCTCTTCGGAGCGCTCGCCGGGTTGATAATCGCCGCCGCGGCCCAGGCGAGTACCTGGTCAGACATCGATGACAGCGTGTGGCTTTCGGTCTACGGCGTCGCCGTAGAGAATGTCGACGCTGTCGCCGACGGGTACCTCGATGGAACGTTTCGCCCCTACGCTATGGTCACCCGCGGCCAGTTCTCCAAGATGGCGGTGCTCGGCCTCGAGGTGGCAACCGCCTCGCCTCCGTCCGCCACTTTCTCCGACGTGCCGAGGAACTCGACCTTCTACACCTACGTCGAGGGCGCCGCGGCGGCCGGGCTCGTCCAGGGCCTGACCAGCACGACCTTCGGACCCAACCGGCAGATCTCGCGGCAGCAAGCAGCTACCATCCTCGCGAGATACCTGTCGGCGCTCGAGCTTCGGACCCTCGGGCATATCGCCGGATCGACCGGAACCGCGTATGCGAGTCTGAGCGCATGGTACGCGGCCGAGGGCGAGGCCCGCCTCGGCGCGTTCAGCGACCAGAACCAGGTCGCCACGGTGCACCGGCCCGGCATGGCATATCTCGTCGCGCGCGAAGTCACGCAAGGCTCGAACGGCCGCCTCAATCCCGAGTCGTCGATAACGAGGGCGCAGAGCGCGGTCATGATCCTGCGGGCGGCCGACGCCGCCGACGACCTCGATGACGATACCGGCGGCGAAACGCCGGCACCGCCCGCCGTCACAGGCATCACTCCCAGTCGCGGCACGTCCACCGGCGGTAGCACAGTCGTAATCTACGGAACCGGCTTCACGGCCGCGTCGGTGGTCAGGTTCGGCACGACCCCCGTGCCGACCACGAATGTGACCGTGAACAGCGGCACCCAGATCACCGTGCTCAGCCCGGCCGGCACGGCCGGCACCACGGTCGGAGTGCGGGTGACTACGGCCGGCGGCACAAGCGCCGACACAAGCGCCGACGACTTCACGTACGAGATAACGACTGCGCCCACCATCACCAGCCTCGCGCCTTCCACAGGCGACCCCGACGGCGGCGATGTGATCATCATCTCGGGGCACGGGCTTCATTTCGGGCGCCCAAGTCCTCTTCGGAAGCACCTACGTTGCGGCTGTGAATGTCAGCGTCGTGAGTTCCACCACGATCATGGTGACCTCACCGGCGGGAGTCGACGGCACCACAGTGCAGGTCAAGGTGGTCACCGCCTACGGAACGAGCCCCGACACGAGCGCCGACGACTTCAGGTACGACGAAGATGACGCGCCGACCATCTCGTACCTCACTCCGGCCGCGGGCAACCCCTCCGGGGGCACCGTCGTGGTGATCACAGGGGCGAACTTCACCGCGGACGCGGTCGTTATGTTCGGCGGAACCACGTTGAGCCAGAGCAATGTGACCGTGAATAGTCCCACCATGATCACCGTGACCAGCCCCAGCGGCGCAAACGGCTCGACCGTGCGCGTGCGGGTGACCACCGCCCAGGGGATCAGTCCCGATACGCTCGCAGACGATTTCAGCTACGGCGCTCCGACGGTCACCGCGATCGCACCCGGCGTCGGCGGCGTCGGAGGAGGCGACAAGGCGACCGTCATAGGCACCGGGTTCAGCGGGCGGGTGAGTGTCTGGTTCGGCTACGTGGCAGCCGACGAAGACGACATAACCATCGTCAGCCCGACCCTGTTGACCGTCATCAGCCCACCCGGGGGCGACGGGTCGTCGGTCGACCTGATGGTTATGAACGACTACGGGCAAAGCCTCGACACCGCCGACGACGACTTCATCTACGGCACCCCTGAGCATCACCGGCGTCTCCCCGGCGGCGGGGCGACCCCGCCGGTGGCGATGTGGTTCTCATCAGTGGGAGAGGCTTCTACGATGTGGTGAGCGTCTTCTTCGGTTCGGTCGAGGTCAACAAGGCGAACTGGGCCGTCAGCAACTCGACTCAGATAACCGCGACCGCGCCCCCGGGCGCCAACGGGACGACCGTGCGGGTGAGGGTAGTGACCGCGGCGGCCGCGACCCCTGACACCGCGGCCGACGACTACAGCTACGGCGCGCCCACCGTGACGCGTATCAGCCCAACTCACGGTGACAACCAAGGTGGGGATACCGTCTACATCACCGGCTCCGGCTTCAGCGGCGATGTCGTGGTGTTGATCGACGGCACGGCAGCCGACGCACGCTACGTGACACTCGAGTCGCCCACCAGCGTCAAGTTCGTGACCCCTCCGGGCACCACCGGCGACATCGTCGACATCTCGGTTCGTAACGATTATGGGCAGAGCCAAGACACCGCCGATGACGACTTCACCTACGACGAAGCCGATCTGCCGCGAATAACCAGTCTGTCGGCGAGCACCGGCTTCCCGCCGGCGGAGACCATATCTTCGTCTACGGAGTCAACTTCTCCGAGACCTGCGTCGTGAAGATTGACGGCGTCGCCCTTCCCGCGTGGCGCGTCTCCTATGTCGCCTCCACGGCGCTCAACGTCACTATTCCCCCCGGCACCGCGGGCGATACGGTTCTATCACCGTCACCACCTCGGTTGGAACGAGCAACGCGTACGAGTTCACATATGTGGAAGTCGCGGCCGCCGGCGCCGTGCTCTCGAGCGCAGTACGCGCGTCGAGCTTGTACGCGGTGGTGCATAGACGCATACCACTGAGCTAGGAGGGTGCATGACCGACTCGACCCATTGGATCAGTGTCGGCGAGCTGGCCCACGCATTCGCCCCCGGCAGCAACACCCCACGCTCTACCGACGAGCTCGCCGGCAGGACGCTGACCTTCGACCTCGAGAACGGGCAGACGATCGAACACAAATTCGATAGCGACGCCCTGCTCACCTGGGTAGTGAAGCAGGGCTCGGGCCAGGGGCGCGAAGCGCAGGAGACCTACAGGGCCACCAAGGTCCGCGAGCATATCTACTTCGTGGATTTCGTCAGGCACCTCGAGCAGGCGACGACCAAGCTGGTCGTCGACCTCGAGCAAGATATCGTCACGGTGCTACTCGCCCGTCTACCCGGGGAGGCCCAGACTCGGCGCTGCCTGCTCGATCGAGCAGGCGCGGGCGACGAACTCACTGCCGTTTCGGGCTTCTTGAGCGGTGCGATCGATACCCCCTTCACGGCCGGCACTCCGCGGCACCTACCCACCTCAGAGTTGGTGGGCAAGCGGGTTGAGTACACGTATAGCAGCAGCGAGCGTTACGAGCACGTGTATCTGAACGGCACCTTCTACACCTGGCATTGCCTCCAGGGTTCGGAAGAGGGACTGGCCGACACCGATCGCTGCCACTACCTGAAGGTGGCCTCCGACCTCTACTTCTTCGTGTGGAGAGAGAGATCGTGCCCCTACACTCGGGGCGGTCGTGGTCGACCTCGACGTCATGCGCACCGTGGGCAAGATATTCGGCTACGAGGGCGGCGACTTCTCCAAGATAGTCAACTTCCCGGTAGGCGCTCACGCCCGGGTGCTGAACGTGACCCGGCGCGATGGCGCCGCTGAAGGCTAGCCGGCTACCCCACGAATATCTCCACGGTCGCCGGAGCGGTAGCCTGGTTCAGTTCGTTCGCGAGGGCCGTCCAGTCGAGTGAGGCTGCTGCTTGTACTGATACTGAAGGTTGACCCTGCCGTCGACTATGGACATCGACTGAAGGGCGAGCCCCTTGAGGCGAGAGGCGAGAAAGACTTTGAGCGTGCCTTCGAGATTCTCGAAGTCGTTGCTCCCGACGGAGAGCATGAGGCTTCCCCGGGCGCCCACCGCGGCCCGGTCTCGAAGCAGCCACTTGACGCCCAGGACGACGAAGACTGCCACGAAGAGCAGAACGATAAGCATGAAGTTGCCGACGATGCCCCGATGGACGAGGCGATAAGGAGGAGTAGAAAGCCGATCTCGGCCGGGTCTTTGACGGGGGTACGAAAGCGGACGAAGGAGAGGGCTCCCAGCAGACCAAGAGACAGCGGGATCGACGTTTGGATGCCCAGGAAGAGCACGGTGATGGCCGGCCCACCGATGAGGAACATGCGATGCACGCCCGCCCCGATGTGTCTCGACCCGTAGAACAGCTGGTACATGAAGTACGCAACCAGCGAGAAGACCACCGAGAACGCGAGCGCGATGATCGCTTCGGTCCACGTGCGCGAGCGACAGCATCCCGCCACGTCGATACGACCTGGTCCCACATGACGTACCCTCCTAGTCGGTTTCTAGTTCTTCGATCAATTGGCGCGCAACAACCGTCACGGGTAAGCGCGTTTCATTTCTGACCGGGCATGGGCGGCCGGGCAGGGCCTCCATCATCCCGTTGGGCCATAGGCGCGACACGCTGCCACTCGTGGTCTCGTGCGCGTCGATGCTCGACGAGTACTTCGAGTAGCGGGTCCACGAGGATCCGATCTCGGCTAGGTCGCGCAGCGGGGGCGGTACGTCGAAGGTCGCGCCCTTGACTTCGACTATGGCGCCCGGCAGTTCCAGTGCTCGCTCGCCGCGGCCGAGGCCGGGCGCCACCAGTGACGAGCGAATGTGCGAGTCGATGGAGATGCGGTAACCGGTTTGGGGTTCGACGAAGCGATGACGCCAAT
>CAWDOM010000003.1:0-122638 GCA_963803925.1 uncultured Actinomycetota bacterium
GACGACATGGTGAACAAAGAAGAGAAGGTGCTCTTTCCCATGGCGCTCGACGTGCTCTCCGACGAGGAGTGGCGCGCGATCCGCGAGGGCGAGCCGGAGATCGGCTACGCGCTGGTCACCGAGGTGCCGTCCTGGCCGGGCGACCAGGCGCCGCCCGCGGCGGCCGCTGCCGCGTGGCCCTCAGACTCGCTCGCGCTCAAGACGGGTTCTCTCACCCTCGAGCAGTTGAACCTCCTGTTCGGTAGCCTCCCCGTGGACGTGACCTTCGTCGACGAGAACGATGAGGTGCGCTTCTACTCCGACGGAGAGCGGGTGTTCCCGCGCTCTCCGGGGGTCATCGGCCGCAAGGTGCAGAACTGTCACCCATCGGCCAGCATGCACAAGGTGCAGCAGATAGTCGACGCGTTCCGCGCGGGAGAGAAGGACGTCGCCGAATTCTGGATCACCGTCAACGAGCGCTTCGTCCACATCCGCTACTTCGCTCTGCGCGACGCCGGCGGAGAGTACCGGGGAGTGCTCGAGGTGGTCCAAGACGCGACCGCGGTCCGCGGCCTCGAGGGCCAGAGGCGCCTACTCGACTGGTAGCGCGGGGCCGCGGGCACTCACTGAGTGGCGGCCCGCGGCGGCGCCGGGCTTCGCGGCTCCGTGCTTCGCACGCTCGGGGCTTTCGGCGAGCCGTGCCGGCTCACGGCAAGGCCGTCGCCGCCCTACGGCGACGCGCTAGTAGTTGGTCGTGACGGGCCCGTCGTCGTCGAGATCGTCGAGGCGGAGGTTCGCGTCCTCGTTGGGATCTTCGTCAAGAAAGTCGTCCTCGGTCAGACCGACCTCTTCGTGGGCATAGTCTGAACCCGCAAGGCCGGCTTCGCCCCGCGCCGCCCGGCCGGGCCACGCCTCTTCGCTGCCTGTTTCGGCGTCGGTCGAGTCACCAGTGTGAAGCGCGCCTGTGTACCGGCCCTGCTCACGATAGTCGATCTCGTCAGCGTCAAATCCGCCGGCGAGCGCGACGCCCGAATCGACGACGGCGCCCTTCAGGCGACGGCGCCTGATCGCCACCACGCTCCGCCAGATCACGAGCGCCACGACGAGCAGCCACCCGAAGACCTCCATGATCTGTCCGATGGTGTTGGCGGCCGTCCGGCCGTAGTAGAGCGTCACGTGGCTCTGCGTGGGAATGACCATCATCATCGACGGTGAAGCCAGGTACGGGCCTTCGGCGCCATCGACGTGCCAGTTGGGGAAGTACGAGATCTTGACCCAGTGCGGCTTGCCGATGGCGGTGGTGTCGAACTCGAGCTTCTCGTTGCCGAAGGTCTCACTCGTTACGCCTCCCTGGGCGTCGATGGCGACCTCGGGGGGGCTTTGGGCTTCCTCGGGAGTGACCTGCTGGAATTGCTGCAGGGCTTCCTCGCCGTTGTCCCACACGATCGGCGTGTCGAGTGCATCTTCGTTGAGATACCACTGGTTGGCCATGGCGCGCCACTCGCTCTGCGGAACGTTCACCCGCACCGGCTGGTTCTTCATGACCTCCACGTAGCCGGTGGTGCCGGCGATGCGGAAGAGGTGGTAGTCGCCGAAGACCGCCAGTTCGGTGGCCCGGCCGTCTGCCTGGACGCCGGGCGTCACCCGCTCATCGCCGTCGGGATTGGCGAAGGTGATGAGGTAGGGGATGTTCATGAGCTGCAGGTGGCTGATGCCGCGTTGGACATCCACTCCCGGGTAGTCGACACCGATGATGGCGTTGCTCGCCTGCTCCGACAACTCAGCCTGGTTGATGAAGTGGAAGGCCGCGCTGTACGACGCCTCCATCAGCGTCCCCTCCATGGTGTCCTGCTTGGTCCAGTAGGGGATGATCTCGAATGCCCGCGGCGTGCCGAACTCGTCGATCTTCTGGCCGTGTTCGGTCATGACCCGGCCCTGAGGCTCGAGCGTGTCGAGGAAATCGAGAATCTGCTTGTACTGCGCCCAACTGCCCTTGCCCTCGTAGCCCGAATAGTTCCACTTGATCCAGCCGCCGGCCGTGGTGCTGGTGATGACCAGCACCGCGCCGATGACGATCGCCACCACCGGCACGTAGACCCTGCGGGCCGTGAGCCCGTGGAGCCTGAACAAGTCACGCATCATCACCGCGAACGGCCGCACCAGCCAGGTGGCTCCATAGGCAGCCCATAGGTGCACCGACATGTAGAAGAAGGGGAGCACGCGGGCATTCCATAGCCGCCCATCGGGCAGCACCCAGAAGAACACCAGGGTGATGAACGTGATCCAGGCCAGAGGCCAGAGTCGCCGTTCTCTGCGCGCGATGGCGTAGGCGATGCCGATGAGGGCGAGCGCCGCGGCGGGCAGAAGCTGCGTGGGCAAGATGTCTTTGAGCGAATCGAGTTGGTTCCAGGCCATATGGGCGGTCCACTCGAGGTTACTCGCGAACGGCAGCCACCAGAAGGCCGTCAGGCAGAGGCCGACGAAGGCGACTCCCACCACGTAGAGCAGCGACTTCCAGCGCCTGTTCACGAGCAGCAGGCCCGGTACCAGCATGACCAGCACCATGGTCGTCACGATGTGCGACAGCACCAGCGCCATGAGGATGAGGCAGTTGAGCACGAAGAGCATGTTGAGGCCGGGTTTCTGCATGCCCCGGTAGAGCGTGCCGAGGAACAACCACACGAGCGCGAAGCTCAGCATGTAGCCGAACTCACCGGCCAACGTACTGAGGATGTTGCCTCCGTAGATGGAGTAGCTCTCCATGAGCAGCATCGCGGTGGCGAACACGGCCGCCAAGATGGGGAACGGCCGGCGGACTTTGAGCAGACGCCCGAAGGCGTAGGCGGTGGCCGGCAGCGCGAACACTCCCAGAACCGTGATGATCTTGAAGGCGACGGCGTAGGGGATGAACCAGTCGAGGATCGCGATCAGCAGGAATGGGAAGGGGAAGTAGAAGGTGAGCATGGGCATGCCCGCGTACCAGCCGGGCGCCCAGCCGGTGAGCCTGAAGTGCGGCAGCAGTTCTTGGATGAGGTACTGGGCCGGATAGTGGTGCGCGCCCGTGTCGCCACCCGCCGCCGTCGTGGAGCTGAACAGCAGGTTGGGCTTGTAGAAGATCAGGAGGGTTACATAGATGGCGAGAAACGCGAGAAGAGTGGGCAGCCACTCCCAGATGCTCCCACTTTCACCGCGGTCTGTTCTCTCCTCGAGCTCAGGCTCCAGGGTCTCCCTCCCTCCACAGCAGCATGCGCAAATCGATCAGGCCCCTTATTGTACGCGGTATGCGCCTGGCGATGGAAGAACGCGCCTTTCTCTTTTCCTCGCAGGTCACCGGGAGCGCCTTGACGAGCACGCCCTCGCGCCGCGCCCGGATGATGAGCTCGGTGTCGAAGAGGTCGGTGGTGCGCACTGTCTTGGGGGCGAAACGCTGGACGACGTCGCGGCGCAGCACCTTCATGCCGTGCGTATCGTCCATGTGGCGATCGAACAACACCCGCAGGATGGTCGTGAAGCCGAGCGAGATGAGGTGGCGCGCGGCCGAGCGGCGATCGTCTGAGCCCGCGATGAGTTTGCTGCCCACCACGATCCCGGCGGCGCCGGGCTGGGTAACGGGGCCGCGCGCCACCCCCGAGAGACCGCCGTCGAGCGCTACACCCGCTGCCAGCATGAAGTCTATGTCGTGGTAGTCGATATCGAAGAGCACCACGTAGTCGCCCCTGGAGGCGAGCATGCCGGTCTTCATCGCGAAGCCGTAGTCGGGAACCGGCATCTGCATGGCGCGAATGCGCGGATTGGCCGCTTCGAGACGCCGGGCGATGGCAAGCGTGTCGTCGCCGCTGCCGTTCTCGGCCAGGATCAGCTCGTAGTCGACGCCACGGGCCTCCAACGCTCCAACGATCTCGGCGACCTCAGCCTCCAGGCATCCGGCCTCGTTGTGGATAGGGATGACGATGCCGAAGGCTGTGGAACCGGCATGCGACGCCCCACCGGTCTGGCCGCCCGACGAGTCAGCCACGGGGTGCTCCCTTCAGGGCGGAGTGCCTGAACGCCAGATACCTGCTACCCATGAAGTTCCACGCCACCGAGACCACCGCGGCGGCGAACGCCTTGGCCATACGCACGAGCCAGTTGCCCGAGTCGATCCAGATGCCGAGCACCGTGAATACCACCACGTTGACCACCAGGGGCGGCATGTTGACGGCGACGAACACCGCGAACTCGCGCTTGGTGCGATCGGACGAGCCGGCGCTGAAGGTCCAGTACTTGTTCCAGAAGAAGCTGTTGCAGATGCCGAGCACATACGAGACGGCCTTGGCGCCAACGTGAGGCAACCCGGGGATGAGGCTCAAGACATAGAAAGCCCCAAGATCGACCGCGGTGTTCAGCAATCCTACGACTACGAAACGAACGACTTGCCCGCTTATGCGATCGCGGCGCAAGAGCCTGCGAATCAGTTCCACGAATCCCCACAATCCCTGCTTGTTGAGGCCCCCGCCCTGCAGGGCGCGAGCGGCCTATATGCTAACATCCTCCCCGCCTTTGGTGCCTTCCAGCACGAACGAAAGAGAATCGGTCTGGCCCCCAAGATGTCGCTCGCCGATACTGATCCGACACAGGGCCCGTCTCCCAGCAACCGGGTGGCGTTCCGCACCGTCGGCTGCAAGCTCAACCAGTGCGAGACCGCCCAGATGCAAGAGGCGTTGACGGCCGATGGCTACGAGATCGTCGACTGGGATTCGCCCGCCGGTATCCGGGTCGTCAACACCTGCACCGTCACCTCGCGGAGCGACAAGACCTGCCGCAACGAGATCAGGCACGCCAAACGGCTCGACCCCGACTGCGTCGTCGTCGTGACAGGCTGCTACGCGCAGATCGACGCCGAGACCATCGCGTCGATCCCTGGAGTCGACGTGGTGCTCGGCAACCTCGACAAGAGCGACCTGGCCGGGCACCTGCGCGACAGGCTGCGCACTCACGAGGCGGAGGTGGCGGTGGCGGTGGCGGTGACGCCCTACGCCGAGCGCCCCCTCTTCGAGAGCGGGAGTTTCTCGTACTTCCATGGCTACACCAGGGCCTTTCTCAAGATCCAGAATGGTTGCGACTCACGCTGCGCCTACTGCGTCATCCCGCTCGCGCGCGGCCCGGCGCGCAGCATGCCGAAGGACGAGGTACTCGCCCAGGTGGATCTGCTGGCCGCCCGCGGGTACCGCGAGGTCGTGCTCACCGGCATCAATCTCGGTAGTTGGGGCGGCGACACCGGCGAGGGGCCGCTCGCGGACCTGCTCAAAGCGTTGGTGGGCCGCGACAGGCCCGAACGGTACCGTCTCAGCTCTATCGAGCCCCTGGAGACGGATGCAGCGCTCCAGCAGGTCATCCTCGAAGCTGGGCATCGCGTCGCCCACCACTTCCATCTGCCGCTCCAGAGTGGGTCTGACTCTGTGCTCCGCCGCATGAACCGCCCGTACACCGCCGCTCAATACCTGGAAGTCGTCGAAGCGCTGGCCCGTCGCTTCCCCGACGCCGCGCTGGGAGCCGATCTCATCGCCGGATTTCCGGGGGAGACCGAGCAGGAGTTCCGAGAAACGTTGTCGTTCGTCGAACATTCGCCGCTCACCTACCTTCACGTCTTCACCTACAGCGACCGTCCCCAGACTGCCGCCTCCGCGCTCAGGCCCAAAGTGAGCCCCGAGACGATCCACGAACGGAGTCTGCTCCTGCGTGCGTTAGGAGAGCGTAAGAAGGAGGCCTTTCGCCTGAAGCTTGCCGGCACCGAGCAGCGAGTTCTGGTCATGAACAGGCGGCTCGCGGGCGAGCTACCCCCGGGCGCGTCGGAGAGGCCCCTGGTGGGTCTGAGCGGCAACTACGTGGAGATCTTGCTGCACGGCGACGACGAGCTCATGAACCGCTTCGCCTGGGTGCGCGTGGACAAGGTGCTCCCGGACGGCTACTGTGAAGGCACGCTGGTGCGGGTCGAGGACGAGCGGTGACAGGCCGCGCCGGCGGTGTCACGCACACGCCGGATATGCGGACCACGGTGACGGCGGGGGGCCGGACATGAGAGTAGTAGCGCAGCGGGTCAGCGAAGCCTCGGTCAGGTCGACGGCGAGATCGTCGGCCGCATCGGAGCGGGCCTGCTGCTCTTTGTAGGCGTGGGACGCGACGACGTACGACCGGCCCCCGGCGCCGCGAACGAGCCCGCGTCCGACCCGGCGGCGCCTGGGCGCGCGCGGGCCGTGGCGCTCGCCGACAAGGTGGCCGGCCTGCGCATCTTTCGCGATTCCGATGGCAAGTCGAACCTCTCTCTGCTCGAGTCGGGGGGCTCCGCCCTCGTTATCAGCCAGTTCACCCTCTACGCCGACTGCCGGCGCGGCCGGAGGCCCTCGTTCACCGACGCCGGCGAACCCGAGGCGGCCGAGGCCCTGGTGGAAGAGTTCCGCGGCGCGCTCGAGGGTCGCGGCGTGCCGACCGCCGCCGGACGCTTCGGGGCACACATGATCGTCTCGCTCGTCAATGACGGCCCGTATACAATCGTGCTCGACAGCGAGGTGCTCGCCGGCCCACGCGGACGGCGGAAGAACACCCCGATAGCACCGCCGAAGGAGGCTGACATGCTCCTGCCCGACTACCATACTCACACCGCCCGCTGTGGTCACGCCTGCGGCGTTCCGTCGGAATACGTGGCCATGGCCAAGTCGCAGCATCTCCCCGGCATCGGCGTCGCCGATCACCTGCCCTTGCTTCCCGAGCCCGACGCCGAACTGTCGATGGGCCTAGCCGACCTGCCCGCCTACATCGAAGAAGTGCAGGCCCTGCAAGACGGATTTCCCCGGGTATGTGCTCCTCGGCATCGAGGCCGACTACCGGCCGGGCACCATCGCCCAGGTGACGGCCCTGCTCGACGAGTATCCGTTCGACTACGTCATCGGCTCGGTGCACCACCTGGGAGCGTGGGGCTTCGACGATCCCCGGCAGATGGACGGCTACGAGCAGCGCGACATCGACGACATCTGGACCGAGTACTTCGAGCTCGTCGGCGACGCCGCCGAGTCGGGCCTGTTCACCATCTTGGGCCACCTCGATCTCGTGAAGAAGTTCGGCTACCGCTCAACCCGCCTACTCGACAGGGAGCTCGACCGGCTGGTGCAGCGCATCGCGCGCTCGGGCGTCCTCGTCGAGATCAATACCGCCGGGCTGCACAAGCCGGTGAAGGAGGCCTATCCGACCCTCGAGATCCTGCGCCGGCTCTACGCGGCCGGCGTCGACGTCACCTTCGGGTCCGACGCGCACAAGCCCAGCGAGGTGGGGCGCGACTTCGAGCACGCGGCCGGGCTGGCGCGCGAAGCCGGCTACAGCCGCTTCGCGTACCTCGAGCCGGTGCTCGGCGAAGTGCGGGCCCAAGTGCGGTTCGGCAGCCTCGAGGAGGCCGCCGCCGCGCCCAGCGCCGAGGAGCGCGGGCGGGCATGAGGGCCGGCGTCATCTACAACCCGTCGGCCGGTAGGGGACGGGGCGGGGCGATCGCCTCGGCGGTCGACCTCGGCTTGGCCAAGCGAGGCGTCGACGTCGAACTGCATGCCACCTGCCGCCCGCGCGACGCCGTGACGATAGCGCAGCGCATCGCGTGCGAGGTCGACGTGGTCGTCGCCATCGGCGGCGACGGCACCATAAACGAAGTGGTCAACGGCATGGCGGGCTGGAAGACGGCGCCATGCGGCGTAGGACGAACCGCCCCGGAGGGCCTTACGGGCGCCCACGACGCGGCGGCCGGCGGCGACCCGCCCGGCACGGCGCCGGTGGCCGCGCCCACAACAGGCTGCGCCTCCGAGAACGGCGAGGCCGGCGGCGGGCCCGGAGCCCTTCCCCGCAAGGCCAAGTTGGGCATCGTCCCGGCGGGAACCGTCAATGTGCTCGCGCTCGAACTGGGACTGCCCTTCCAGGTGGAACGAGCGTGCAAGGCCATCGCGGAGGGCAAGACCATCTCGCTCGACGTAGGCAAGATCAACGACCGAGGCTTCATGCTCATGACCGGCGCCGGCATCGACGCGCTAACGGTCAGAAACATCGACCCGCGCCAGAAGAGGCTCTTCAAGGAACTCGCCTTCGTCGGCACCGGGCTGCGCTGGGGACTCTCGGCCGACCCTCCGGCTTTCGTGGTCCGCGCCGATGGCGAGGAGCATACGGCGACCTTCTTCGTCGCGAGCAACTGCCGCTACTACGCGGGTCACCTGGGAGTCACACCCGACGCCGATCCTACTGACGGGCTGCTCGATTTGCTAATCTTCACCGGAACCACGAGGTCGAGCTTGGCCGTCTTCTGGCTGGGAGTGCCGAGCGGGCTTCATCTGCATAGCGCGAACGTGAAGCGGTTACGCGCCAAGCGGGCGGAACTGATCCCGCTCAGCGATCAGAGAGACCGTCTACTTTCAGACCGACGGTGAACTGGCGGGCACGTTGCCGGCAACTGTGGAAATCGACGCGCACGCATTAGAGGTGGTCGTGCCGTGACACATACGAGAATCATCTGACCGATAGTTGTATAGGAGAAGAGGAAACGATGACCAGAACGAAGAACCGTAGCCGGCTGATCGTGTTGCTGGTGCTTGGTTTGGCCGCCTTGACCGTTTTCGCGGCGGCCTGCGGAGACGGGCAGGAGACCACCACCACCGTCGCGGGCGCCACCACGACCGTATCCGCCGGCCCGACCACGCAGGAGACCACCATCGTCCAGGGCGGCAAGTCTCTCGACGAATACAGGGCGCAGGTCCCCGAACTCGAGAAGGCATTGGAGGCCGACCCTCAAGACGTAGCGTCGCTCGAGGCGCTCGCCGTCGCCCACTACCAGTTGGGTGAGTACGATGGCGCGATCGAGGCGTACAAGAAGATCCTTGCCATCACCGACGACGCCTTCATCCACAACGCTCTCGGTAACGCCTACCGCGAACAGCAGAAGTGGGACCTGGCGATCGCCGAGTACGAGACGTCGATCTCGCTCGACCCGACTCTGAAGCATCCCTATATCAACCTGGCCGGCGTCTACAACAAGCGGGGCGATGTCACCAAGGCGCTCGAAGTCCTGGAGCGGGCGAAGACCGCCCTCAACGTCGACGACGCCAAGGTGGCCGAGAACTACCAGAACGAACTGACCAGCACGACGACTACGCTCAAGAAGTAGGTCCGGGCGGGAGCCTGCTCCCGCGGGCGGGTGACCCACTGCTGAGGGGCCGCGGAGCGAGCGGCCCGCGAGGAGGCTGGGCCCGATGCGGATGCTGTGGATAGTCCTGATGGCGGCCATCATCGTGGCCGCCATCAGTCTCTCTGCGACCTTCCTCGTCGCCGACGACCCCGGCTCGGCAAACGCCACCCTGCTCATTCCGGCGGTCACGGCCGCGCCGGCCGCCGAGGTCGGACAACCGTCGCGGCAGACCTGGGAGGAGCTGCTGCCCCGCCTGGAGGCCGAGGTGGAGGCCGCGCCCGGCGACGTCAACCTGCGGCGCAAGCTCGCCCTCGCCTACTACAACCTCGCGCGCTACGAGGAAGCCCTGGAAATCTACGAGCGTCTGCTGGCCGCGGCCGAAGACGCCACCCTGCGCTCCCGGCTGGGCAGCGTACTCCGTGACATGGGCGACACCGCCGGCGCTGAAAAAGCCTACAGGAGAGCCATTCGCGACGACCCCTCCCTGGCCGCCCCCTATCTCGACTTGGCCGAGCTGCTGTGGCGCCAAGGCGACGACGACGAAGCCATCGCCGTCCTCGAGCGGGGCCTGACGGAAGTGCCTGAGGAGCAGCGTGCTACCCTGGAGAAGGGTATGGCGGCCTTCGCGGGAGAGGGGCCGTAGGAGACCGCCGAATGCCGACGCTGCGCCATGCATCTACACGGCCAACGCGCCGATAGCCTGGTGATGAGACCCACCCGCTCCAGACTCGCATGCCTTGTGGCCACGGCCTTCGCGGCGGCTCTGTTGCTGCCGGCCGGCTGCGGGTACACGGGCGCCGAGGGAGTCCAGCAGCCGGGCTCGGTGAGTCGCGCCGAGTTCGTGAGCTACGACCCCAGCTACTTCACCCTCGCCAAAATGGCCGAGACCTCCGACATCTGCATCGTGGGCACGGTGGTCGGTCAAGACCCGGCGCGATGGAACAGCCCCGACGGCGAACAATGGACCCCCGACGAAGAGGTGACCCTGCCGGTGGTCTTCACCGCCTACTATGTCGAACCGGCCGAGACGCTGCTCGGCTCGCCGGCGTGGGGCAGCCCCGTCGTGGTGCTCGCGCGCGGCGGTGTGCTGCCCGACGGGAGCACGTACGAGGTGAACGACATAGTGAGTCCCATGAAGCTGGGACAGGAGGTCATTCTCTTCGGCACAGCCGCCAACTACTACGGGCCCTTTGTTCCCACCAACGCCTACTGGCTCACGGTTGACAACAACAGCCTGTGGATCAAAGAGGGCGGATCCTACGTGTGCCGGGGCCACAGCGAACCGCTCGACAACCGCTCCCTGACTCTCGATCAGTTCAAGGGCAAGCTGGCCGCGGTCGCTCCGCCGGTCACCGAGACGGTTGCGACGACCGTCACGACCGACTACCGCTCGATGACCACCTCAGAGGCCTGGGCCACCGCGTCCCGCGAAACTGTCCGCGTGGGACAGCAACTCGGCGATGCCGTGCTGGCCTACCTATCGGGCGACAGAGACCTAGCCTCAGTGGAAGCGCTGGTCGAGCCGGAGGCCCGCGCCGGCCTGGCCGGGATGATTTCAGCGCTCAGCGAGCCAAGGATCTGCGAGATCACGAGCACGGCGGGTCACGACCCCTTGACGACGGTCGAGGCGACTCTCCGCTTCACCCTCGCCGGCGGCGAGACGCGCACCTTCACCCTGACCGTCGTTGTCGAGCCCGAAGGCACGACCATAGTCGGCATCGCGAAGACCGTTCCCGGCGAACCGTAGACCCCGGTCGCCCACCCGTGGCGGCCGCGCGGAGTCCATCGCCACACTAGGGCGGCGAGTCGGCGGCCCGCCGCGGCGCTCGACGAGTCCGCGGCGCTCGGTCGCCGGATCTACGCTTTCGCCACCTCGACCGTCACCGGCAGGCCATTGACCTTCAGCGACTCGCGGTACTTACCCGCCGGGGCGCCTGCCGTGGCGCCGTCGGATGGGGCCGCGCCGGCGGCCTGCGCGGCGCCACCCTCACCGACACCCGCCGCTTCGCCGGCGCCAGGCGCAGCGCTCGTCTCGCTCACTTCAAGACTCACCGCCAGGGTCTCCTTCCGCACCCAGTCGCCATGAGCGGCCAGCATCTCCGCGACCTCCGCCGGTCCGGCGACCTTCAGGTGGATGCGGTCGTCGATCTGGAAATCGGCCGCTTTGCGTGTGTTCTGAATATGGTGCACCAGTTCGCGGGCCAGGCCTTCGGCCACCAGCTCCGGCGATAGCACCGTGTAGATGGCCACCGCCAGCGCGCCCTCGCGAGCCACTTGATAACCCTCTCGCTGGTGGGTCTCCACGGCGAAGTCGTCGGGTGCGAACTCGTACTCGTGGCCCGCGCCGCCGGCGGCGTCGCCGACGGTCACCATCACCGAGCGGCCGCCCGCCACCCGGTCGCCGGTCTCATCGGCCGGAAGCGCCGCCACGGCGGCCGCGACCGCCGGCATGTTCTTGCCGAACTTGGGCCCCAGCGTACGGTAGTTGGGCTTGACCACGTAGCTCACCAGTTCGCTTGCCGAAGCCACGAACTCGATGCTCCTCACGTTGAGTTCCTCGGCCACGACGCTCGCAAGGCTCTCCACGGCCGCGCGCTCGCGCTCCTTGCAGGCGACCACAGCCTTCTCCACCGGCTGGCGCGTCTTGATCTGAGTGGCGTTGCGCGCCGCGCGACCCAGGTTCACCACCTGCCGCGCCACGGCCATGCGGAATGACAGATCCTCGTCGATGAGAGCTTCGTCGGGCTCAGGCCAATCCACAAGATGCACCGACTCCGGCACATCCTGGGCAGGCACCATGCGTTCGGCCACGAGATTCCGATAGAGCTCTTCGGCCAAGAACGGGGTGAACGGCGCGAGCAGCTTGCTCAGCGTCACCAGGCACTCGTTCAGCGTAAGGTAGGCGGCGATCTTGTCGGCGTCGGCCTCGCTCTTCCAGAAACGGCGGCGGCTGCGGCGCACGTACCAGTTCGACAGCTCGTCGACGAACTCCGCGATAGCCCGTCCGCCGGCGAAGGCGTCGTAGCCCTCCAGTTCATCGGTGACCTTCTTGACGAGCAAGTGCAGATCGCCGATGATCCAGCGGTCCATCAACGTCCGCTCGACCACGGGCACATCATGCTCGGCCGGATCGAATCCGTCGATGTTGGCGTAGAGCGTGTAGAACGAGTAGGTGTTCCACAGGGTCAGAATGAACTTGCGGATGACCTCGTCCACGTTCTCGGGCCCAAAGCGGCGGGCGAACCAGGGCGAGCTGACCGTGAACAGGTACCAGCGCAGCGCGTCGGCTCCCTGCTTGTCGAGTATGCTCCACGGGTCGACCACGTTGCCCAGGCGCTTCGACATCTTGCGCCCATCGCTGTCGAGGATGTGTCCCAGGCACAGCACGTTCTTGTAGCACGTGTGACCGGTCAGCAGGGCGCTGATGGCGAGCAGGCTGTAGAACCAGCCGCGCGTCTGGTCGATGGCCTCGCAGATGAAGTCGGCTGGGAAGCGGCTCTCGAATGTCTCCTTGTTCTCAAACGGATAGTGCCACTGAGCGACCGGCATCGATCCGGAGTCGAACCAGGCGTCGATCACGGCGCTCACGCGCTTGGTCTCTGCGCCGCATTGCGGGCAGGGGAACACCACTTCGTCCACGTACGGACGGTGCAGTTCCAGGTTCGACAGGTCACGCCCAGTCAACTCGCTCAACTGCGCCCGCGAGCCCACGATGGTGTCGTGGCCGTTCTTGCAGCGCCACGCGGGCAGGGGCGTGCCCCAGTAGCGATCGCGGCTGAGCGACCAGTCGATATTGTTCTCGAGCCACTTGCCGAAACGGCCGTGCTTGAGATGGTCCGGATACCAGGCCACCTCTTCGTTCGCGGCCAGAACGTCGTCCTTGCGGGCGGTGGTGCGAACGTACCACGAGGTCTTGGCGTAGTAGATGAGGGGCGTGTCGCAACGCCAGCAGAAAGGATAGTTGTGCTCGTAGGGCTGGCGGCGAAACAGCAGCCCGCGGCCCTCCAGTTCGTCCATGATGCCCTTGTCGGCGTCCTTGACGAAGAGACCGGCCCACGGCGTGATCTGGGCGGTGAAGCGGGCCTCAGCGTCCACCGGCATGACCACCGGCAGGTCGTTCGCTTGGCCGGCCGCCATGTCGTCGGCGCCGAACGCCGGCGCGATATGCACGATGCCGCTGCCCTCGTCGGTGGCCACGAAATCGGCTTCGATAACCCGCCAGGCCGGCTTGTCGGGCGGCACGAAGCTGTAGGGCGGCCGGTAGTGACGACCCACCAGCGCCGAACCGGCGAAGGTCCCCTCGACCACGGCCTCTTCGCCCAACACCGCGCCCACCAAATCGGCGGCCAAGACCAGGTGCTCGTCGCCGAACTTCACCTGCGCGTACTCGATGTTAGGACCGACGGCCGCGGCCACGTTGGAGATGAGGGTCCACGGCGTGGTGGTCCACACGAGTAGGCTGACGGGCAGTCCGTCGGCCGCGATCTCGGGCGCGTGGCCGTTCGAAGGCGGCGCACCCGTGACGTTCTCAGCCGCGTGGTCCTCGGAGCCGGCCTCGGTCTTGAGCAGCGGAAAGCGCACGTAGATAGACGGATCGGTCACCAGCGCGTAGCCCGACGCGACCTCGTGCGACGACAGCGCCGTGCCGCAGCGCGGGCAGTACGGCACCACCTTGTAACCTTCGTAGAGAAGGCCCTTCTTCGCGAACTCCGACAGGATCCACCAGACAGACTCGATGTAGCCGTCGGTCATGGTCATGTAGGGGTCGCTGAGGTCGAGCCACATGCCGATGCGTTCGGTCATGCGGTTCCAATCGTCGACATACGTGGTCACCGACTCCCGGCACAGCCGGTTGAACTCGGTCACTCCGTAGGCTTCGATCTGCTCCTTGTGGTCGAATCCGAGCCGTTTCTCGATCTCCAGCTCGACCGGCAGGCCGTGACAGTCCCAACCGGCCTTGCGGCCCACGTGGAAGCCCTGCATGGTCTTGAAGCGCGGGTAGATGTCCTTGAACACCCGGGCGAGCACGTGATGCACCCCCGGTTTGCCGTTGGCCGTAGGCGGGCCTTCGTAGAACACCCACTCAGGATTGCCGGCTCGCAGCTCGAGGCTCTTCTCAAAAATGCTGCGCTCTTTCCACCAGCCAAGGATCCGCTCCTCGAGGGCTGGGAAGCTCTGCCCCGTGTCTACCGGTCGATACTGCGCTGCCATCGATCCTCCTCGTAGTGCCGCGCCGCCGGGAGTGTCGCGCCCCCGGAGATGTGCAAAGAAACAAAAACGCCCCGCCCCGCGCTTGGCCTGCCGGAACAATGCCGGGGCTCACTAACGCGTAGGGACGGGACGTCACCCGCGGTACCACCCTACTTGGCCGCGCCGGCGCGCCGAAGGCGCCGCCTGCGCCGCCCACTCCGCGGACGCATCTGCCAGCTCCGACCCTTCCCACCCACGGCGGGATCGATCGGTGCGGCGCAACGCCCTCCTTCTATAACGGGAAGGACCCGGCCAGGTCTACTCGACGGGACCGCACGGCACGTGGCGTACATCGCGGGTTGAGGCGCTCGCTCCCACCTTTCGGCTGGCGGCTCGAGGATGATTTTCAGGCACCGATTCCCGCCGGGCTCCCACCATCCCCGGCTCGCTCCGCGAGAAGAGCGGCGCTTACTCGTTCCTGTCATCGCCTATGCGCGTAGTCTAGCACGGGGGTACGAGGGGTCACCATGAGTGACACCCCGGCCCCGTGCGCGCTCTTCGTCAACTGACGCCGGGTGCGCTCGCTCCACCGGCCCGCTCCGGCGCCGGGTACGGCACATGGTCGCGGGCTTCACTTCCCGCCGGCGAACGTTTCCTGCAATCGCGCACGGGGCCGGGGTGACCCTTACCGCAAGGTCTCACACCCCCGCGCCTGGTGCGCGGTAGGGGGTCTCACCGAGTTGGGCTTCGCTTCTCGCGCTCTTCGTCAACTGACGCCGGGTGCGCTCGGTCCACCGGCCCGCTCCGGCGCCGGGTACGGCACGTGGTCGCGGGCTTACCTTCGAGCTAGGTCGGTCAGCAACTCCACCAGGTCGCCGGTCTTCGTGAAGCGCAGTTCGTAGCAGGGGGTGTTCTCCACCACCCGCGCGCAGGTGTCGAGCGTCGGCGGCAGCCGGTCGGGGTCGTACCATGGGCAGGAGACCATCGGCATCAGGCGGCGCATCGCCCCGCCTGTCGCGATCGGCACGATCTCATCCACTTCTGCCTGCACCAAGAACAGTAGACCCGCCAGCGGCGCGGAGGCGTTCAGTGCGATCTCGGCGTCGCCATGCCACGGGGTACCCCAGGCGACGATCCTCTCGCGCGCGCCTTCACGCGCGTCGCCTTCCGCGGCGCCATGACTCAAGATCACCCGGTCGTCGCTCAGCAGGCAGCCGTCGAGGCCGCCAGCGACGAGTTGGCGCGAGAGCGTCGTCTTGCCTGCTCCCGACACCCCGGCGAACACGAAGGCCCGCTCCTCCATCACCGCGGCGGCGGCGTGACAGATCACGCCACCCCGAAAAGCCAGGTGGTTCATGAACAAGACTTGGTCGAGGGGATAGTGCACCGGATTCATCGGTTCTCCGCCCGGCGGGGAGGCGCCGTCACGGTCTTGCTCGGCGTAGACCTGCACGCTGGTGGTGCTCCTGTCTGAGCAGAGCACCGTGTGGATCGCCCGCGTATCTATCCTGCGAAAGCTCACGCGGTAGCCCTGGTCGTCAGTCTGCATGGTCCAAGCGTCTTCGCACTCGAAGCTCACAGGGGCGTCGCTGGCCGCGCACGGGGCGAGCGTCACGTCGATCTCGATGGCGGGAGCATCACCGTCTCGGACGCCGTCCAGACGCAAGAACGCGGAATACCCGGAATCATCGTAATACCTCAGGGGCGGCTGAGAACGGATCGAGGCGGTGATGCCGGCTATCGTGAGCCAGGCGTGCTCCGATGGACGCATGTGCATCAAGACCGAGTTTCGGTCAACAGGGGCTTCTCAGGACTTGTCGAGCGCCGAGCAGGCTACGGTTATACACCGCCGGTCGCTTTTGCTCGTGCCCGATCGCATGGTCTTGCAGCCGGTCACCAGCACCTCATCGGCTTGCAGGTCGACGCGGGCTATCTCCGGTGGCTCATACTGGCGGCGCGCGGTGCGTCCTGGGTCCGAACCCGGCTCAGTCTGCGTTGACACTTGCTACCTCCAACTTCTCGCGCCCCACAAGCGCGTGTCTGCTCTCGCCCAACCGGCACAGATAGCTCGGCGGCTCCGCGGGCGATCCCCCTTCGAGGGCGAAAAGCGCCGGACAGTAACCGCATAGCAGCACCAGAGAGCACCCTGCGCATCCGCCGGCTCCCTCCCAGACCGCCTGGTCGACCGCCGACTTCACGGCCTCCCAAGACCGCGCAAAGCCCAATCGGCGCGAATCATACGCTATCGGGCTCATTTCACAAGGATGCACGAGTCCCCGCGAGTCGACGTGAAAGCTCGATCGTCCCGCCCCGCACATGTAGAGCTTGCGCGACGTCTCGGCCGACGCAACGGCGTCGGAGTGCTCGTGATAGAAGCGGGCCATCTCGGTACGGTATCCCTCCACCTGCATTTCGATCGCCGCGGCCACTTCAGCATCCACGCGTTGTTCGAGCGGCGTACGGTCGCCGTCGAGACGCGGCGTGATCACGGGATCGACTCTGAACGACACGCCCAAGCTCCGGGCACGATCCTCGAGATCGGCGATATCGCCGGCGTTGTCGCGCAGAATCATCGTCTTCAGTCCGACGCGGACGCCCCGTTCGACAAGGGCCTCGACGGCCCGCATCACCCGTCCGAAGGCCGGCGCCCCGGTTACCCGCGCGTACGTGGCCTCACTCATTCCGTAGACACTGACTTCGACCTCGTGAGGCGGATACTCGGTGAACAAGTCCAGATGCCGCTCGTCGACGAGGCTCCCATTGGTGAAGACGGTCACGAGCAGGCCCAGGCGTTTCGCCGCTAGGTAGATTTCGACGAAATCGTCCCTGAGCAGGGGCTCGCCTCCTGTCAGAAGCACCTGCAGGCAGCCCGCGTCGGCCGCCTGGTCCATCAAGTCGAGTATCTCGCTCGCGCTCATCTCCGCGGCCTCGGCGCGCGTCTGGCCGGTCAGATGGCCCAGGTAGCAGTGCGTGCACCTGAAGTTGCAGCGACTGGTGAGATCGAACCCCCCGGCCACGGGCAGCCGTTCGCGCGCGGCCCGCTCGAAGAAGGCGCGCATGTATTCGGACGATCCGAACTCTATGCCACTGGAGCACGACACTACGCTTCGCCTGCTCCGCCATCTCCGCAAGACCCGCTTCGACCAGTCGCCCGGCGAAAGCCTCCACATCGCCACGGGCCGACTGCTCGTCGACCTCGAATTCCGCCACCAGGCCGGTGACGAGTTCGTCGAGAGTGGAGCCTCGCTCGTCAAGCCGCTCCCATATCCAAGTGCCCGTCTCGTTCAGCACGAATAGTTCCTGCAGATCGGCCAGGTGCCCCCTGATGGGCACGAGAAACACCTCTCCGGCCACCTGCCGCTGCACGACGTCGGCTTTCTTGCTGAGCATCACCACTTCACCTTCAAGGCCGGATCGCCGAGGAGGCAGTATGTCGCGAGCAACGATCTCGGCAACCCCAGTGCGGCGCCTTGCTCCAAGCCTGCGCGCACGACCCTGCCCATGGCAACCGAGTTCAGGCCGCCGAACATGTTGCCGGCGAACGCGGACCCGAGTCGCACCGACAAGTCGTTCTCCTCCTTCGCGGTCGGAGAGAACACCGCGATAGCGCCGGCTCCCGGCTGCATCACGAGGCTCTCGCTCAGGCAGTCTGCGCCGGGTAGGGCGAACTGTCCGGCCACGCAGGTGAGGGCGGTCACGAAGGGTAGACGCGCACTGGCGACAAGGCCGGGCACGTCGGCACCTTCGAGCAGGAATTCGGCGGCCCAGTTGTCGATGCCGGAGTGGCCGGTGTAGTTGATCCACAGATTGTCCGCGAACCCGTTGAGTACCGCGGTGCGGGCGGTGGCCACATCGACCGTGTCGAGATAGGCCTTGGTAACCGTGAATGTTTTCGGCAGCAGCGCGGCGAGCGAGTCACTGTCGGCCGCGAAGTCACCCGCGTCGGGATCGAGGTTGTCCGCTGCTAACACGGCCGACCGGCGCCAACTCCCCGTGGCGGCCGATTCGTACGCCACGATCTTCGCGAGCGCGTTCTGAAGGTCGGCGCCATCGAGGGCGGGTATGCGGCCGATCGCGACGTCGGGCACACCGTCGGAGTCCACGACGTCGGCCAGCAGGTTGTCCGAAGGGGCCAGGCCACCATCGGTGTCGACCATCAGCGGCGGAACCAGAGAATCTCCGTACCCCTGATAGTCCTTGTAGTCGAAGCTGCCATCGCCGGCGAACACCACGTACAGGGGCGACGGCTTCATACGGCTGATCGCGTAGGAGATGAAGGTCTGAATGGCACGCGGATCCTGGATGCCGAAGTTGAAGTTGTCGTAGATCTCATTGGTTGTCACGACCATAGACGTCAGGCCCTGGGTCGCGCGATAGTCGGCCAGCGCGGTCGCCTGCGTGAGCAACGACGGGTGTGTGACCACGATGTAGCCGGCTCCGGCGGCGCCGGCGCCCGCGAAACGCAGAGGCTCGACCGCCGACATCGCCGCCGGGCGGAGTGCGGCGCCGAGGGTTGTCGCGTAGTAGGGCCTGGCCGCGAGGGTCGTGAACGTCACCCAGGCATTGCCGGCGTCGCCGCCGGACGACACGATCCTCGCCACTTGCGGAGCCAGCGGGTCGCCGAGGTCGAGCACCAGGGCGGCGGGCGAGCTCAGACCGTTCACCGTCGCCTGCCCTCTCGCCTCGGCGGTGAGCAGCAGGGCGTCGTCAACAGCCGTAGTCGAGCGGCGGTACACCAGATCGAGCGAATCGACGGCAATGATGCTGTAGTCCACATCGCCATCGAGCACCGCGGTCACGTCCACCTGGTTGGCGCCGGCGTTCAGTAGTCCTGAGGGGATCGCGAACTGCGCCGTGCGCTGGCTCACGCCGGTCCACCAATCGTCTCCGAGAAGCGTGCCGTTGAGGCGCACCTGCACGTGATGCTCGTTTGTCTGCGGAATCGTCGTTATCCCAAGCAGCGAGACGCTCAGCGTCGTACCCTCGATCGCGCCAGGCGCGTCGACGTCGATGGTCTGGGTGTCGAAACCATCCTCGCCGGCAAAGAGGAAGCTCCAGAGCCAGAAGTCACTTTCAGGGTCGTGGAAGCCGTCGGTGTAGCTCTCCAAGTTCTGTTCGACGTGGATGCTATCGACGAAGTCGGTGGCAGGGGGGGTGCTGTAGGTAGCCCGGCCGCCCGAAGCCATCACCGTTCCCCTGGCGATCGAGAGCCAGTACACGTTGGCCCAGGTGTAGATGCTGTCGATTGCTTCGCCGAAGAAATAGAGAGAAGAGCCGTCGTCAGCCTGTAGGTAGGCGACGGACCTGTCCTTGTTGGTGAGCTTCACTCCCATCGTGCGGATGAGTTCACTGGCGCGTTCAACGGTGACGCCGAGGGCGTCAACGATGTCGGTGGCATCAACACGATAGAGACCGGTCTCGGTCACCTCGATCTTCATCTGGGTGGCGTTCGCCGGCTTGAAGGGCGGCAGCCACGGCATCCATGGATGCTCCGCCACGGTCTTGGCCATCTTCGGGATCCAGGCCGTCGCGTTGCCTCGAGCGATGACATCCGCAACCGCGGCATGAGGCAGACCGAGCGAGGCTACGACCCGATACGGCCCGTGTAGCACCCTGCTCCCCGAGGTCTCGACTTCGACCAGCCGGTAGGTGAGCGGCTCGCCGGGAGAGGCAACTGGATCGACCACGCTGTAGAAGCCGCCGGTCGGAGATCCGAACTGCGCCGGGACGAGACGCTCGTTGACATCCGTCCATCGATCTCCGTCTTGCCGTTCCAGATAGAACCCGGCCGTCCCCGATTCGCTCGTCGTCTCCCAGCTGACCGCCACACGACCGGCAGAGAGATAGGCCGCGAACGAGCCGACCACCGCCTGGGTGGGGTTGGTCACGAAGAGCATCACACCGCAGTCGACGGTGTTGTCCCACTGTCCACCTCCGAGCGTGACCATGTCGGTGCGGCTCGGATTGACCGGATCGTTGGAGGGATACACGTCACTGTCGACGTCGTCGGTCGTCGCGTTGCGGGGCGAGATCTCGGTGTATGAGTCGGCTGTGGGAAGAGGCAGCAGGAACTGCACCCTGTACGAGCCGGGCAGCAGTCCCATGAAGTCGTACCGGCCGGTGTCGTCGGTGACAGTCGTGATCTGCTCGCCGTTGTCGTAGCGAACGATGCGGCCCTCGCCGTCGTAGAGGGTGACGGTGACCCCCGGCATCCCGCCTTCGGTCACATCCTGAATACCGTCGTTGTTTTCGTCGTACCAGACGAAATCGCCAAGGCGCGCGCGCAGATACACCAAGTCACCGACCGGATCTATCCAGCCGAAGGCGGTCGCCGTGCCGTTGTTGACGATCGCGTTGGTTCCCACCGTGACCGGATTGTTGATCGTGACACGGAACCGGACGGTGAACGAATGGCCCACCGGCAGGCTCCCGTAGTAGGTTCCGTAGTTGTAGCCCGTCACGTCGAGTGGGAACGCGGTTCCCGAAAGATCGTCGGCGATCGGGTATTCCGTCTCGTAGACGCCGTCTTCGTTCAGGTCCCAGCAGACGACCGTGCTGTTCGGCACATACGCCGTATTGGCGGGAACGTCGTCTTTGACGATGATGTCAGGCACAGGGAGCCTGCTCACGTTGACTACTGTGATGGGCCACTCGATCTCGTCGCCCGCCGTGATGTAGCCGTCGCCGTCTTTGTCGCCCTCTATTCCCGGCAGAGCGGGATTGTCGTACAGCAGTCCGTCCTTGCCGGCGGTGAACTCCGGCATTGGCGGTACGCTGGTGCCGACGTCGAGACCGGGCGCGCCCGCGCTCGCGGTCTCAGGGTCCTGCCCCCAGGCGACGGCCAGCCTCACCTGTGGATCGAGCGTGTAGACCAAGGTTCCGCTCTGATCTCTGTCGTTCGTGTCGTAGATGCGCGCCTGCTCCAATTCTCTGAGGCTCAGTGAGCCGTCACACCGGAAGCCGCTCGCATCGGTCACCGCGCCCGTGGTGGGGTCGGCGTCGAAATCGTAGTAGACGGTGGCCGCGCTATCGCCGTTGCCGACCGGGGTTACCCACACCGGGTTGCCGTTCTCTAGTGGATTGGTGCCCGAGTCTGGGTCGCGGCCGATACCGAGTCCGACGAGGGCCTCTGTCGTCAGCATCGACTCGGGGATCATCGTGTAGCTCCAGTCCCACGCCTGGTTGTACGTGCCACCGTTGGTGCTGGCCGAGTCGGTGGTCGAGTAGGCGTAGAACACGGCGCCGTTCGCCGGCTTGACCGGTACGGCGCTGATCGCCCACGGTAGGCTCGTGCCGGCGCGCCAGTCGATGTTCGTGTTGAAGCCGGTCGCGGTCTCGATGCTGCTCGCGCTCCGCATCCGGAGAACGGTGCCGCTGGCGGCGGCTCGAGCCAGAATATCGCCCCATATCTTGGTCTCCCCGCCGTCGACCGAGTACCCGCCAGGGTCGCTGTTGTTGACCCGCGCGGTCGCGACTACGTTGTAGACCACCTGCCCGACATTCGTGCCCACATCGACCATCTGGTCGCGCGAGGTGTTCGCCGAATTCGAGGCGAATCGACCCAGGGCCGAAGAGAGGCCCCGCGATATGTCGGCGCCGGTGAAGGTGGTGGCTCCGGCCAGGAACGGGCGAGATCCGTTGAGCGTGACGACAACGTTGGCGGTCGTGCTCGCCGACGGGTTCGCGAGAGCCCAGATCTCGGTCTGCGGGCGAGTATTGGGAGTCCCGCCCCCGCCCGTAGGAGCCATCACCCGGCCCACGAGCTTCAGCGGCGTGCCTCCGAAGGTCACGCTGCCCACGTCACACTGGGTGTTCGCGTCGTTGCCCACGGCCACGCCGACGATCAGCAACCGGTTCGCCCCGGCCGGCGTGGTGTGCGAGAAGGTCAAGGTGCTCGCCGACGCGTCACCGGTCGTGCCGGTACTGTTCGCGGCGGCTGAGACCGTGGCGGGAGTCGAGAAGAAGCGCGATCCTACGCCCGCGGCGCCGTTTTCGAGAATCTGCTTGCCCGTCGAGCCGGCGGGCACCGAAAGATTGCTCGAGGTGAGTGTGCCGGTAGTGCTACGCCTCTGATACGTCACCGTAATGGCGCTCGAACCGGGGTTGTAGAGCCACACGGTCGTACGTTCGTCTCCGTCCTGGGAGCTGACGTTGTAAGTCGAAACCGGAGTGTAGTAACTGTCGTCCCACCAGGAGGTGGGCATGAGCGCCGAGTCACGGCTCTCGTAGTTCGACCCGATGTCGCCCGAGTAGATGTCGACCTGGACGGGCTTGTTGGAGACGACTCGCGCCCCCAACACGACCCCGGTCACGTACGTGCTCTGCCCTTCGGTCAGGACGACCGCCTGCTTGTCGTTCGCGTCGAGGTAGTCACCGTCGTTGTTCGCGTCGACCGAGATCGTGGCGCCGTCCTCTCCGGCCATGATCGAAAGAGCGGTGAGTTGGAACATGTCGTAGCTGTTGGCCACGTTCGTGCCGATGGGCGCCCGATAGTCGGTGCCCCAACTGTTGGTGTCGAAGACCTCGACGCAGCCGGCGAACAGGGTCCGGCTGGTGGCGGCCCAACTCGACCGGGTCATGGCGACGGTCTTGGTGGCGGCGATCTTGTCGCCGCCATCGAAGTCGTACTCGATCGACTGGCGAGTCGCGACATAGATATCATTGGTGAGATGAATGACGGTGCCGGCGTTGATCACGTCACCGGGAATGCCGGGAGGCGCCCCGTTGGCCGGGTTGCCATCGCCCCAGATCTGGGTGCCGCCGGTGTTCGAGGCGGTGTAGATGTTGTACGTGTTGGCGATATCGATGTCGTAGCCGTTCTCCCACTGATCGTAGTAGATGATCGTGTGGTTGGCTACGGCCGCGATGGTGATGTAGCTGGTTACGGGATCGGCCGCGGCGGTGTTGATGGTGTCCATCAAGGTGAGCAACTGGTCTTCGGGGAACGGCACGTAGAAGAACTGGACGGGCATCGCCACCGCGGCCGCGGGTAACGCGAGGAGGCAGATGATGGCGATGGCGACCAGCGCGAGTGTCAGCGCAGCCAGCCGCTTGCGTTTCACCGGACCCGGACTCGACCCACGAGCCGTCTGACCGGCGAAGCCGCCGTCTACCGTCCATTTTCGAAGCATAGTCCCTCCCTCAGACGACATCATAGGCGCCCGCTCTGGCCGTGCCCAACCTCGTGCTATTCGGTAGAAGCGATACCTTGATGGTAAGTATCGGCATTCTCAGCCAAATCGCTTACTTGCGCCCTTCCACACAATACGACTTTCGCCCCGACACTCCTTGCACTCCCGTGCACCGTACTGCCTGGCGTTGCACTCTGCGTCGAGGTAACCTTATGGAACCGGTAAGGAGGCCGCCATGTCAAGCGACGGAGCCAAGGGAACGAGCATCGTCTCGCGAATCGCCTCGAGCAGGCCGCTACTCCTCGGGATCGGGGTGCTGATCGTGGTCATCGTCGCGGTGGTGGTAGTCGTGGCGGTCGTGGCTACCCGCGACAGCGATCCGGATGATGCCCGTCTCGCCGACGAGGGCGCATCCGCCGCCGTTACATCGCCCTTCGACATGACCGAACTCCCGGCCGACACGTCGCTCGACCTGGTCTCGGAGGCATCATTCGTGAGCATACTCGTGCCGAACGAGAACGGTTCGCTCACCAGCTACGGCGTCAGCGCCGATCTACCGGCGGCTCGTGCGCTGGCTGTAGCTGTCGCCGATGCGGAGCAGGTCGACGAAGACATCGCCGCCTCGGTCACCGCCACCACGGTACCGCTCGCGAGCGGCTCCACGGGCGGCACCGCTACTATCACCTTCGTCCTTGCCTCACGTGAGACGCTCTCCTTCGCGCTTGCTCTCGACGAAGGGCTGATCGCCCGCGAGGGGAAGGCCTGGAGACCCGAGGGAGACCTCAGGGCGCTCGTCGAGGCCGCCATAAAATCCCCGCAATAGGTTAAAATCCCTCGAGACAACACCCGGCGCCTGGGGGGCTGCTGAGAAACGAAGCCGCGGTCACCGAGCCACGTGTGCCGGCCCAATCGAATGCGAGGGGTACGACATGCCCGATAGGATCTACGGTCCGGTGGAGCAGGGTCCCGCGGTCGACGCCACTATCCTCGAACAAGCGGAGCCCGTGTCCCGAACCTCTCAGGCCGTGCTGCAGGACGACGAGATGCGCGAAGTGGCCCGTCGGGCCTCGCAGGTTGCCGCGAGCATCGGGTCGGTGATCATCGGCAAAGAGGAAGTCATCCGTGCGTGCGTCGTCGCGCTTCTTGCCGGCGGACACCTGATCGTCGAGGACTTCCCGGGGGTCGGCAAGACCCTCCTCGCCAAGTCTCTGGCCCGCTCCATCGATTGTAGGTTCGCCCGGGTGCAGTTCACGCCCGACCTTCTGCCCAGCGACGTGACGGGCGTCAGCGTCTTCAACCAGAAGCGCGGCGAGTTCGAGTTCCGCCCAGGTCCCATCTTCGCCAACATCGTCCTTGCCGACGAGATCAATCGCGCCTCTCCCAAAACGCAGTCGAGCCTGCTTGAGTGCATGGAGGAGCGCCAGGCCACGGTCGATGGCGTGACCCACCTCATCGACCCGCCCTTCATGGTCATAGCGACGCAGAACCCCATCGAGTACGAAGGCACCTACCCGCTCCCCGAAGCGCAACTCGACCGCTTCATGATGCGTCTCAGCCTAGGCTACCCGTCGACCGAAGCCGAGGAGAGCATCATCCAGGAGCAAACATCTCGTAGTCCGCTGGCCGAGTTGACGCCGGTCATCGACGGCGCCGACGTGCTGATCATGACCGAGGCCGTCACCCGGGTGCGCGTAGCCCCGGCGCTCCGACGCTACATCGTCGAGATCCTCACGGCGACACGCGAGCACCGCGACGTCTATCTGGGAGCCAGTCCGCGGGCGGGAGTCGCCCTCATGCGGGCCGCCAAGGCGCTCGCCCTGCTCCGCGGCCGCGATTTCGTGGTCCCCAAGGACGTCAAAGACCTGGCAGTACGGTGCCTCGCCCACCGCATCATGTTGTCTCCCGACGCCAAGGTGCACGGCGTCACGGCTGAATCGGTGGTCGGCAAGCTTATCGAGACGGTGCCGGTGCCACAAAGCGGAGGCTGAGACGTGGCCTATCCGACCCTGCGCGGCTATGCGCTGCTCGCTCTTGCGGCCGCGACCTACTTCGCCGCGCGCGTCGTCGGAACCTGGGAGTTGTACCTCTTCGCCTTCGCGTTTCTGGGAGCCTTCGCCGTCGCCTGGCTCTCGGTGATCCTGACCGGCCGGCGGCTTCAGGCGACCCGGGCCTTCACTCCCGAGCGCCCGGTGGCTGGTGACGAACCCGAACTCATCGTCACGCTCAAGAATGCTTCTCTTCTGCCCGGTCCGGAGCTCGTGCTCCGGAATCAACTCGGGGGCATGAGCAAAGGCGACCTCGAGGTCGAGGTCGAGGGGATGGCCCCTCGCGGCTCCCAGGTGCTGAGGGGTCACACCGGCCGGGTGAACCGAGGCGTACACGTGCTGCCGAGCGCCGAAGCCGTAGCCGAGGACCACCTGGGGCTCAGCCGTTCTTCGCACAAGATCAGCGAGCCCCTCATCGTGACCGTTCTGCCCCGCACCGTCCGCCTCGACTCCTGCGTGCTCTATCCCGACATCGGCCTCAGGCACGACTGGAGCGGCCGCCAGGGTCTCAGGGCGTTTGGCGCGTCCGAGTTCCGGGGCATCCGTCCTCACCAGCCCGGTGAACCCCTCAGCCGCATCGACTGGAAGAGCACGGCCAAAACCGGCAGTCTCATGCTCCGCGAGATGGACGAACCGGCCGGCGCTGATGTCACCCTTCTGCTCGACGGCACGGCCGACCGCCTCCGGGGAGAAGCTCCCGACACCAACTTCGAACTCGCCGTGCGCGCCGCCGGCAGTGTCGGCGACTACGTACTGCGCGCCAACCGGAGCGTCAGCCTCCTGTGTCACGAACGCGGCTGGCGTCAGGTCCGCCTCACCGCCGACGGCTCCGGCCGTCGCGGCCTACTTCAGACACTGGCCGAGACCAAACCCAACGCCGGCAGCCCCCTCGTCAACGCGCTCCGGCACCTCCGCACCGACGGTCCTCATCTGCTCCACTCCCAGAGTGTCACCGTGGTGTCGATCTCGCTCGACCGCCATCTGGTCCGCGGCCTGCTCCAACTCCAGGAGGACGGGGCGAACCTTGCCTTCGTATACGTCGCGGGCGAAGGCTTCGCGGCCCACGCGGAGGAGGAGAAGTCGGCACTGCTCCCCTTCCTGCCGCCTACCGGACCCTCGACCGAATCTCGGCCGGGCAACTCTCTCTCGGCGGAGTCGCGCGCGCTGCTGTTGTCGCTTTCCACGGCGGGCATACCCTGCCTCACGCTCGAGCGTGGAGACGACCTTGTACGGCGGCTCTCGCTCATGCAAGCATCCCGCCGTAGCGGAGCCGTGTGAGGCGCGCATGAAGGTCGTCCCCCGTATTCTCTACCTGGCGGCCTTCTTGGGCCTGGCCGTGGTCGCCATGGTCGCGTTCGACACGATCGTGCGCCCATCGATGAGCGAGGTTCTCACTCGCGGCGTATTCATCGCCACGCTGTGCGCGGCTCCCGGGCTCATCTACCGCAAGCTGTGGCCCCTCGCGATCATCCTGCTGCCGATCGGCTGTTATGTCTTCGTACGCACGGTGATGCCTGTGCCGACCATCGTCGAAGGAGCCGGAGCGCAGTATCACTTCTACGTCGAACGGCTCTACCAGGGCTTGCTCGCCTACAAGAGCTCAACGTTTCCTCTGCTCGTGTGGGAGTCGACGGAGCTTCATCTCGTAGTAGCGTTCGTCATCTTCTGGCTGGTCGGCGCGGCCGCGCTTTCTGCGCTCTCGCTACGGCAACCCCTGCCGGCGATCGTTCTCGTCATGATCATGCTCGGCTTCACCATGACCGTCGATACTTCGACGCGCGCGCTCTGGCCGGCTGTGGTCTTCTTGATCCTGGCAGCGTGTCTCTTCGTGTTCTCCCGTAGTCTCGACCGTGTTCGCTGGCGACTGCGCGACGCCTTCGCCGGAGCGCTGGTGGGGGCGGTGGGGGCGGGGCTGAGCCTCCTCCTGCTGGTCGCCGCTCCCTCGACGGCGTCCGCGGCCTGGTACGACTGGCGCACCTGGGACCTCCAGGGCGGCTCGGTCTACACCTTCAACTGGTTGCAGAACTACCCGAGCCTGCTCGACCCGGCTAACAACACACCCGTCATGACCGTCTCGTCGCCATCCGCCTCGTACTGGCGGGCCAACGCTCTCGACAACTTCACAGGCAACGCCTGGGTGACATCGCAGGCTTTCACACGCAGGCTGCCCGCTGTCCTCCGAGACGGCACGTACCTCTACAGCATCCCCGACTATGAGCCCACACCATCCGGCCAGACCGTCATGGAGCGATTCTCTCTGAATGACTCGATCTCCACCAACTACGTGTTCATCGGTGGCGATGCCGTATCGATCTCGATCGACCGCGACATCGCCCCGCGACTGAACGGCATGAGGTCGGTGCGGGTGAGCACGCCGCTCGCGTCGGGCGTCGACTACTCCGTGTCGGCCATCATTCCGCGAGTGAGTCCAAAGGATCTGGTCTCGCTTGGCCGCGCCTATCCGGGCGAGATGGCGGCGTATCTGACCCTCCCGTTCACACGTCTCGCCGACCTCGATGGCCCCGACAAGGCAGCGGCCTGGCGCGCCGCTCTCTCCGAGGACTCACCGGTCGCTTCCGAGTGGGCCGGGCTCTTCTCCTTGAACGAGACCATCGTCCGCGAGGCCTCCGATCCCTACCAGATCGTCTTGCGGGTGGAGCAGTACCTCCGCAGGTTCTACTCGTACTCACTCGCGCCTCCCGCGAGCACCTACTCCTCCCCCTATGCGGCCTTCTTGTTCGATACGCGTTCGGGCTACTGCCAGCATTTCGCCGGCGCCATGGCCCTGCTGCTGCGCTATAACGGCATCCCCGCCCGGGTGGCGGTCGGCTTCACTTCCGGCGAGCAGACCTCCGGCGGGCTCTACAAGGTGACCACCAACAACGCGCACGCTTGGGTGGAGGCCTTCTTCCCCACGGTCGGGTGGATGGTCTTCGACCCCACACCTGGGCGAAGTGTGCCCATCGCGGGGGCCTCCTCCACTTCACCAGGGTTTGTGAACCCCTTCACCGAGCCGTCGCCGGACGGAGCGACCCCCACCACCATGCCGCCGCGCGACCCGGACGAGGGCCCGCGGACCACCGACGCCCCGACCCAGGGCCAAGGTGCGGGTTGGCTGAGTCGAGCCGCTTGGCTGCCGTGGGTCGTGGGCGCGGTGGCACTCATCGGCGGCTGGCCTTTCGCCCGTGGCCTCTGGCGGCGTCGCGGCCTGCATCGCGGCACGCGCGAGAGGCGCGTCCAAGCTTCGCTCGAGCTCCTTCACCGCGACCTTCACGACTACGGCGCTCCGGTCAGCGCCTCCCAGACGCTCGAAGAGGTCGTGGAGGGCATCAGAAGGCATGTGGGTCTGCAGGCCGACGCCGACCTCGTGGAGAGAGCGCAGGCCATCCTGTTCGGGGGAAGCCGGGCCCAGCATCAAGACCTACGCCGGGTCGAGGCGTTCAGAGACTCCGTCAGATTGCGTCTCCGTAGACGCCACGGCTGGCTGCGCACGCTCTTCGCGTGGTACGGCGTGCCGCGTTTGCACTCCTGAGATACAATGCATGCCGTGAAAACAGAGGAGACAACAACCACCAAGGTCAGAAAGCTGCCTGTCTTCGACTTGAAGCGTTGCAAGCGCTGCGGCATCTGCACTCACTTCTGCCCCGAGGGCGCGCTGGTGGAACTCGAGAGCGGCATCCCCGTGCTCAAGTTCCCCGAGAAATGCACCTCGTGCGCCCTGTGCGAAGACATGTGCCCCGATTGGGCTGTGTGCTTGACCGCCCCCGAACAGGGGGGACCCACTACGGCGGAGACCTCCTAGGAGCTCGTTTCCGAATGGAGTTCCGCCGCGAGGGACATGCTGGACGAGTGCGAGGCAAGGACACAGGGAGCGCCCGCAGCAGGTTGCGAACGCGCCCGGCGTCGGCCGATCGTGCCGCCGGCCGCACACAAGACGGCCGCGAGGTCATGTTGCGACGAGTTGCGTGAAGGCAGGTCAAAGTGGCTGAGGTGATCTATCTGGACCATGCCTCGACGACTCCGGCCGACCCGGAGGTCGTGGCAGCCATGCTGCCCTGGTGCGGCGAACAATTCGGCAATCCTTCGACCGTCTACAGTCTGGGCCTCACCTCGGCGAGCGCCGTCGAGCGGGCTCGGCAGACCATCGCCGAGTGCCTCGGGGCCGAGACCGGCGAGATCTACTTCACGAGCGGCGGCACCGAAGCCGACAACTGGGCCATTCTCGGGGCCGCGGAGGCCCAGCAGAAGAAGGGCCGGCACCTCATCACTTCCACCATCGAGCACCACGCGGTGCTCGAGACCATGGAGTATCTCGAGAAGCGGGGCTATGAGGTGACACGCGTGCCGGTCGGCCCGGCCGGTTTGGTCGATCCCGACGATGTGCGCAAGGCCATTAGACCCGACACTATCCTGGTGTCGATAATGCACGCCAACAACGAGGTGGGCACGGTCCAACCCATCGCGGAGATAGGCAAGATCACCCGCGAGGCCGGCGTGCTCCTCCACACCGACGCGGTGCAGACCGCCGGCAAGCTCCCACTCGACGTCAACCAGTTGGGCGTGGACATGCTCTCGATCAGCGCCCACAAGTTCTACGGCCCCAAGGGGGTCGGCCTGCTGTATCTGCGCAAGCGCACCCGAATCAGCCCGCTACTGCACGGTGGCGGCCAGGAGAGAGGCCGCCGGGCCGGCACCACCAACGTGCCGGGCGTCGTGGGCATGGCCAAAGCCCTCGAACTGGCGCGCGACCGTATGGCCGACGACGCCGCGCGGGAACGCGAACTGCGAGACCGTTTGTGGAAGGGTCTCAGCGAAGGCATCCAGGCGCTCTATCTCAACGGCGACATGGAGCGCCGGTTGCCGGGCAACCTCAACGTGAGGCTCGACGGCATCGAGGGTGAATCGATGATACTCATGCTCGATATGGAAGGCATCTGCGTGTCCTCAGGCTCGGCCTGTACTACGGGCTCGCTCGAGCCCAGCCACGTGCTGCTCGCTCTCGGAATCCCGGCGGAGCACGCCCATGGATCTCTGCGAGTCACCCTCGGCAGAAGCACCACTGTCGAGGACATCGACCGCTTCATCGAGGTCTTCCCGCCCATCGTGGCACGGCTGCGCGAGATGTCGCCCGTCTGGTGCGCCAACTGTATATGCAAGATGAACAAAGACGCTCTGTCAGCAAAGGACTAACCATGTATTCAGAGCTTGTCATGGAGCACTTCCGCAATCCCCGCAACATGGGCGTCATCGACGATGCCGACGGCGTCGGCGAGGTCGGCAACCCCCAGTGCGGCGACATGATGCGCATCACCATCAAGGTGAAAGAAGATGTGCTCGAAGACATCAAGTTCCAGACCCTTGGCTGCGGCGCCGCCGTCGCCACCTCGAGCATGGTCACCGAGATGGCCAAGGGCAAGAAGCTCGATGAAGCCCTGGAGATCACCAACAAGGCCGTTGCCGAGGCGCTGGGAGGCCTTCCGCCGGCCAAGATGCACTGCTCCAATCTGGCTGCCGATGGACTCCAAGCCGCCATCGAGGACTACCGGGCCAGGCACAAACCTGCCTAGCGAGTTGCGCGGACACGGGATCGGGCCGCCGGGGCGCGGTCTCCGCGGGCGCGACGTTCTCCAGCGACTCTTTTGCTTCGCGTACGTGCGCCGCGACGCCCAGCTTCGCCGCTCGATAGCCAGACCGCTCTTCGGATCACATCTCTCGTTCACCGTCCTTCTCGTCGCGCTGCTGGCGACCGGCTGCTCCGGCCCCGACAAGACCCCTGCAATTCCCGCGACGGCCGGCGATAGTCTCCAACCTGGCGCCGTCTACGCGGCAGATCTCGACAACGACGGAGTCGTCGAGTCGATCCTGGTAGAAGGCTCGCGTCTCACCCTCACCGATGGCGACCTTGTCTATCAGAGCCGCGACAAGTGGCGTATCGTTAACACCAGCCTCGGTGACGTCGACCACGACGGCCACCTCGAGGTTGTTACCCTGGTCGACGACGAGGAGGGCCGCCACATCGCCCTGTTCGCATACTTCGGTGGTCAATACCGCGAGCGCATCGTCACGAGCGAGATCGTGCCCAGTCCGGCGGCGCTGGCGGTGGGCAACGCCGGCCGCCCCGGAGAATTCGCCGATCGGGTGCCTTCGGACCTAGACGGCGACGTCATCGTCCTCACCCAGGAGTCCACTGATGAGCAGGGCGGTTCGGCACCGCGCTTCTACCGCTGGAACGGCTTTGGCTTCACTGAGGTCTTACCGTGACACCCTGTCGAGACGCAACCGTGACAGAATCGTTACCGGTCAACTGTTGACGCCCTGCCCGCCGGGGGCAAACATAGAGCAGGGCTCACAACGTCGCCCCGCCGGGGCGAGCCATAGGGAGGGGTATCATGAAGCGCGGTCTATCGGTCTGGCTTCTCATCGTGGGGGTATTCCTGCTGTCCGCCGGCCTCGTCGTGGGCGGCTGCGGCTCTGAGAAGCCCGCCGCCTCGACTGCTGCCACCTCGGGCCAGGGCGCTGCCAGCAGCACGACGAGTGAGGGCGCCACCGTCTCGACCGGGGGCGGAGGCTCCGGGGACGGGCTTTCGGGGCCGTACGTCGAGCCTGCCTACCTCGATTCGCAGCCGGTCGACCTCGCGACGATCGTCAATCTCGGCGACGCACCTCTTTCCGACGCGCAGAAGCAGGTGCTGGCCCGTCAGAGCTTCGTGGCCGCCGTCCAGGATCCAATCAACGGGCCGTACAAGTTCTGGCACGTATACGAGACCGCCCGCTACCAGGGCCTGCCGGTGCTGGTGACGACCGACTCTCTCCTCAACGCCTACCACGGCCTCTTTGACACGCTGCTCCAGCGCATGGAGGAAGCCGCTCTGTTCGATCAGTGCGTCGTCATGACCGAGGCGCTCTACGCGGGTGCCGCCGACCAATGGAACACCGCCACTGATGCCGCGGTCAAGGAAGATGCGCGACTCAACGTCGCGTATTTCTCGGTGGCCGCGTCGTTGCTCCAGGGCGCTTCGACCGCTCCCGACGCCGTCGCAGACCTGGTCGATACCGAACTCGCGCTTGTCGATTCGGCCGCGGGACTGGACGCGTCACCGATCCTTGGCTATCGGGAAGACTACAGCCAGTACAAGCCCCGCGGACACTACACGCGCAGCGACAAGCTCGAGAAGTACTTCAAGACCATGATGTGGTACGGCCACACGGCCTTCTACATCAACCCGCGAGACGACATCTCCGACGAGTTAGCGGTCAGCCTCACCCGCCGGGCCGTTCTCGTCGCTTCGACGCTGACCGGAGCCGCGAAACAGGCGTGGGCCGCCATCTACGACCCGACCAGCTTCCTTGTCGGCCGGGCCGACGATCTCACGGTCGACGACATGCAGAAAGTGCTGGCCGAGGTGTTCGGCTCCTCGCAGCCGGCGGCCGACGCCACGGCCGACGCCGGCAAGATCGCGGCCGTGCGCGAGGCCTTGAACAAGCTGGCGCCGCCAAGAATCCAGACAGCAGCGAAGGTCGACTCCGATGGAAGCGACAGCCGCGAGGAGAACCAGCGCAGCTTCAGAGTCATGGGACAGCGCTACATACCCGATTCATACGCCTTCCAGCAGCTGGTCTGGGACTACGTGGGCGAGGCCCCCGACAACAAGCGCGAATTCCCAATGGGTCTCGATGTCATGACCGTCCTCGGCTCCGATCAGGCCTACAGAATCGCCAAGGAGGATTTCGGCCAAGACCAGTTCAAGAATTGGGAGAGCCAGATCAAGAAGATCAACGACGAGTTCACGTCGAAGGATGCCGGCGTCTGGCCGGCCAGCCTCTATACGGGCTGGTTGGAGTCACTCCAGCAGGCCATGGCCTTCCCGGCCGACACTGCCCCGGCGTTCATGAGGAGCCGCGCTTGGGCGCGCAAGAGCCTCAATACCGCTCTTGGCAGCTGGACCGAACTGCGTCACGACACCATTCTGTATGCCAAGCAGTCGGTGGTCGCCGAGGGCGACGGGGGCGAGGAGCCCGAATCCGCGGGATACGTGGAGCCGTACCCGGCCTTCTACGCGAAGATCGCCGAGCTCGCCACCACCCTACGCCAGAGCATGGACGACTACCAGTTGACCGATCAGCAGGCGGCGGAGAAGCTCGACGACATGATCGTCCTTGCCCAAACCCTGGCGACCATCGCCCAGAAGGAACTCGACGGCGAGCAGCTCTCCGAGGAAGAGAGGGTGACCATCCTCTGGTATGGCGCGCGGCTCGAAGGTCTCGAGACCTGGAATACCTCCGAACCCGGGACCACGCTTTCCCCCGCGGCCGAAAAGAGCCCACTGGTGGCCGATGTGCATACCGGCTACCTGAGCAACGCGGCGCTCGAAGAGGCCACCGGCTACCCGCTGGTGCTGTATGTGGCCTTCGAGCTCAACGGCAAGCTGCAACTCCTGGCCGGCGCGTCATACGCCTACTACGAGTTCACCGCTCCGCTGGACAAGCGCCTCACCGATGAAGAGTGGACGACCATGCTGGACGAGGGCAAGGCGCCACCGCGTCCGGCCTGGACCAACGAGTGGATTGTCGAGTAGCGGCAGCCGGCGCGCTGTCGCGCCGGGCCGCCCCGCCTACTTGAGGTACTCGTTCAGATCGACGGTGTCTTCGTCGGCGGGCGTCCACAGACCGCGCATCCAGGTGTAGCTGATCGCGTCGACGGAGCTGCCGGGTATGGTCTCGATGGTGGTCTGGAGCGGCCGGCCGGTCTTCTTGTCGACGATCACGGTCACGGCTCGCTGCGCTTCGAGGAACTCTGCATCGACAAACCGGGAAGCAACGTCCTTTCCGAGCAGTTGCGCCAGCGTCGCAGAGGCGGTCACCGTGCCGGTCACCACCCAGGCGTTCCCGTCGCTCGACTCAGCGACCTCCGGGGCCGCGTCCATGGTCTGCATTGCGAGCAGTGGCTGCACGAGACCCGCGGCCACCAAAGCCAGGGCGACGTCTTTGCCCTTCTCCTGTACGTCTTTGTCGGTGAGGTCTTGGCGCGAGAAGCGGATCCACCGTGGTGACGCCGGCTCCTCACCGGCAGCTGCCACCAGCGTGGCGCGCACGAAGAACATGTCACCGTTGATCACGAGGCTGCCCGCGAGACCGGTCATGGCCCGGCCGCCTCTCTGGTAGAGCCACCACGTTTGGCTGTTGACTCCGCTGGGAATCGCTTGGCAGTCTGTATCCTCGATCCACTTAATGGCCGAATCGAGGACCTTCCCGGGTCCTGGAGTGCCGCACCCCGTCAGGGCCAGAACCCCCAGGCAGAGCATCAGCGCCAGAACGAGCATCTTGCGTGTCTTCACGCCGCCTCCCAGGGCCGTGACGCTGGTTCCATAACCCCCCTGACGGCCGCGACGATCTTGGTCTTGTCGGGAATCGCGAACCGCTCCATCGGCGGGCTGAACGGAATCGGCACATCGAGCCCGCACACGCGTGCCGGCGCCGCCCTGAGAGCGCCGAACACCTGCTTGTCACTGGTCGTGAGCGCGAGTATCTCCGCGGCGGCGCCGCAGGTTTGGCAGGCTTCGTCCACCACGACCAAGCGACCGGTCTTGGCCACCGAGTCGAGAATCGTCCGCGTATCGAGCGGAACCAACGTACGAGGGTCGATGACCTCCACAGATACGCCTTCTTCGGCCAGCTCGGCCGCCGCCTCAAGCGCATCGTGCACCATCTTGGCCAGCGCGACGACTGTCACGTCGGCGCCTTCGCGCCGCACGCAGGCCTGCCCGAACGGAATGAAGTACTCTTCCTCGGGCACCTCCCCCTTCATCCCGCCCAGAGCCACGTGCTCGAACGAGATGACCGGGTTGTTGTCGCGAAGCGCGGTCTTGAATAGCCCTTTCGCGTCGTACGGAGTCGCCGGTAGGATGATCTTCAGACCCGGCGCGTTCATATACATGGGATAGGGAGTCACCGAGTGCTCGGCCGCGGCCGAGATGCCCGCGCCCACTGTCATGCGATAGAGCACGGGGAAGGTGGCCTGCCCTCCGAACATGTAGGTGATCTTCGCCGCGTGGTTCATGAACTGGTCCATGGCCACGAAGCCGAAGGTGGCCATACGCACGTTGGCCACCGTGCGGAAGCCAGAGCCGGCAAGTCCGACTGCCGCTCCCACGAAGTTGTTCTCGGCTATAGGGGTGACCCGGATCCTCTCGGCGCCGAACTCCTCGGTAAGGTCGGCCGCCAAATCGGTCGACAGGTGCACGGTCTTGGGATTCCTGCGGAACTCCTCGAAAATCGCCTCGGTCGCCGCCTGCTCGTAGGTGATCTCTCTCATAGCGAATACACGTCCTCGAGTGCGTCCTCGGGCTCGGGATAGGGACTGTCGATGCCGAACTGATAGGCCTCAGCGACCTTGGAGCAGACCTCCTCGTCGATGCGGTCGAAGTCCGCCTGAGCGAGCACTCCCTGGTGCAACAGACTAGCCCTGAAGCACGCGATGGGGCAACGTTTCGCCCAAGCCTCCAGCTCTTCGCGGGGCCGTAGATCCTCCAGTTCGTTGGAGAGGTAGTGCTTGTGCCAGCGATAGGTCTCGCATTCCAAGAAGAACGGGCCCTCTCCCCGCCTAAGCCTCTCGACCGCCTCGCCGGCGGCCTCGAGGACCGCCAGAACGTCATTGCCGTGAACCTGCTTGTTGGCGATGTGGTAAGCCTCGGGCATCCTCACGATCTCGCCCGCGGCAAGCGAGTAGGAGGCCGGCGTGTTGACGCCGTAGTGATTGTTCTCGCACACGAAGAGCAGAGGCAGCTTCCAGATGGCCGCCAGGTTGAGCGCCTCGTGAAATTCCCCTTCCTGGCAGGCGCCGTCGCCGAAGAACACCGCGGCGATATGCCCGTCGCCCTCGAGTTGAGCAGCCAGGGCGGCACCGGTAGCGATGGGCAGACCCGCGCCCACGATGCCATCGGCCCCCAGCATGCCGATACTGAAATCGGCGATGTGCATCGAGCCGCCCTTACCCTTGCAGTAGCCGGTCTTCTTGCCGTGTATCTCAGCCATCATCTTGTGCATGTCGGCGCCCTTGGCGATGCAGTGCCCGTGGCCGCGATGGTGGCTGACGATGCGGTCATCGACGCCCAGATGCTTGCACACCCCGGTGGCGATAGCCTCCTGGCCGATATACGAATGGATGAAACCGAAGATGTTGCCCGCGTAGAACTCCGTGACCACCCGCTCCTCGAAGCGGCGGATGGTGAGCATCGTCGTGTATAGATCGATCAGGGTCTGACTATCCAAGCCCACCGGGCACCTCCGGCACCTAGTAGCAACGAATCCCGGGCAGTGCTGCACCTGGTGAGCAGGGTAGCATCGAATGGGGTTCAGTTCGCATGTGTCTTTGCCGACCGAAGCCGCTCGTCCCACCTCGTCGCCAAGGCGCGGTGGATCAGGTACAAGTACGGCAGGCCCATGTTGGTCTCGATCAGCGAGTTCACCACGAGCGTTTCCCAGCTCAAATTGCGGATGCCCGAGACGGCCAAGACCGCCTCCCAGCTGAACTGGACAAGTATGCCGATCGCCAGTATCCACAAGATCGGCACTCGCTTGGCGTTGTCGCGCTGCCGGATGTTGTAGACGCAGAGACCGCCGTAGCCGGCAAAGAGCAGCAGCGCGAAGATGCCGTGATAGTCGGAGGTGCCCCGCATGATCGATATGGGATCGCTGTCGTACCCGAGTACCTGGCTCATCAAGGCCACCCATACCCAGCCGGCGATGATGAACACCGACCACTCGACGGCCCGCTTGTCGCGGTCGAGCCACAGCCAGATCCAGGCGAAATTGGTGACTCCGTAGCTGAACGAAAGCCACAGCAGGAACCAGAAGGGATCGGCGCCATGAATGACCCTGGTGCCGAGCACCCGATAGTAGATGCCGTAGTCGACGGCGAAGTAGATGGCCCCGCCGGCGAGGCCCGCAATCAAAGCCTGGTAGCGTTTGCTCCAGATAAGAACGGCCACGAAAGCCACGAGAAACGCAAGGTCGAGCCAGATGTAGAGAGATTGCATGGTGCGAGCCGCGATGAGCTGTGTAGGATCCACGGGCGCTCCCTATGTCCTGTTCGTTGCGAGCCCTACCGCTGCCCGCCCGGGGTGCCCCGGGCGATCACCGTGGCGCCATCTACGCCCAGCCGCAGCTGGAACGAGACGGGAACTGTCTCGGCGGCCAACGACTCGAGCAGCGCGTTGCGGGCAGCGCTGATCACGGCGCGCTCGTCACGATCGAGCAGAGCGGCCATCTGGGCGTCGACCCAAACCAGCGAGCGACACCAGGTCTCTCCCGCGTAGATCGCGTCGAATACCACTGCGAAGGCGTCGGGGAACTCGGCCTCATCGATGGCGACGAACTCCATATCCATGAAGATAGCCACGCGACTCACCATCAACGATCGGCTTGTGAGCGGCCTAAGAGCATTTCGAGTACCCACACGAGCGGCATACCATGCACCCGCCCTCGTGCTCGATGGCCCCACCGCAGTCGGGGCAGGCCCCCTGCGCGTACGCGATGGGCATCTCCAACTGTCCCACCGCCTTGCCTCCATCACCGTTGCTCAAGTAGTACTTATCGGCCAGGGCTTTGCCGATAGCGTCGGGGCACGAAAGGATCTGGTGAGGCCCGAACCCCAGCGGCACGTGGCAGCGTATGCCCCGGAGTTGCTTGACGATCTTGTCGGGCGGCACGCCGTATCGGAAGGCCAGCGAGACCAGACGGCCGATCGCCTCGGTCGACGCAGAGGCGCACCCGCCCGCCTTGCCCATGTTGGCGAAGACCTCGCGCGGACCGTAGTCGTCTTCGTTGACGGTGACGTACAGGCTGCCACAACCGGTGACCTTCTCACGAGTCTCGCCTCTCAACACCGGCGAGCGGCTGGGCCTCACGGGCATCACCGCTGTGCCGTGCGGACCAAGTTCCATCTGGACGACACCACCGGCGTCGCCGTTCTTACGCTTGACCTCGCCGATGTTAAGCACCTGGTCTTGACGCGACCCATCGCGATAGATCGTCACTCCCTTGACTCCCAACTCGTACGCGAGCAGGTAGACCCGCTCTACATCCTCGGGCCGCGCATGGTTGGGGAAGTTCACGGTCTTGGAGACGGCGTTGTCGGTATGGTCTTGGAAGGCGGCCTGCATGCGAATATGCCATTCGGGGCTCACGTCGTGTGCCGTCACGAAGACATGTTTCAGGTCATCGGGGACGTCGATATCGTGAAGTCCACCGACAGCCGCGATGCCCTTCATGAGCCCTTCGGAGTACAGACCTCGTTCTTTGAGCGCCGCCTCGAGGGCAGGATGGGCCTCGGGCAGTTCAGTGTTGTCCATGACGTTTCGGATGAAGGCGAGAGCAAACACCGGCTCGACGCCGCTCGACACGCCGGCGATGATCGAGATGGTGCCTGTCGGAGCGATGGTAGTGAGGGTGGCGTTGCGCACCCTGCGGCCGCGGTCTTTCCAGATGCTCTGCTCCCAGTTGGGAAACACGCCGCGTTGCTCCGCCAGCTCTTCTGAAGCCTTGATCGACTCCTCTTCGATGAAGCCCATCACATCGTGCGCCAGCGCGATGGCCTCGTCGGAGTCGTAGGCGATGCCTAACTCCACCAGCATGTCGGCCCAGCCCATGACACCCAGGCCGATCTTGCGGCTGCCGCGCGTCATGACGCCGATGGCCTCGAGCGGGTAGCGATTCATATCGATGACGTTGTCGAGGAAGTGGACCGCTGTGCGGGTCACGCGGCGCAGCCGCTCCCAATCGACCTCGCCGTCATGGACCATGATGGCCAGGTTGATGGAGCCAAGATTGCAGCTCTCGTACGGCAGAAGAGGCTGCTCGCCACAGGGATTCGTCGATTCGATCTCTCCCATGCCAGGAGTGGGGTTGTCACGGTTGAGGCGGTCGAGAAACACGATGCCTGGTTCCCCGTTCTTCCAGGCCAGTTTGACGATGAGGTCGAAAATCTCCCTAGCGCTCAGCCTGCCCACCTCCCGGCGGTCGCGCGGGTTGCGCAGGGCATAGTCGCTGCCCGTGAGCACTGCCTCCATGAACTCTTCGGTGACGCCCACGGAGATGTTGAAGTTGTTGAGAATGTGCTCGTCTTCTTTGGCCCGGATGAACTCCACGATATCTGGGTGGTCGACCCGAAGGATGCCCATGTTGGCGCCCCGCCTGGTGCCGCCTTGCTTGATGGTCTCTGTGGCCATGTCGAAGACCCGCATGAACGAGACCGGACCGCTGGCCACCCCCATGGTGGAACGCACCAGATCGTTCTTGGGCCGCAGGCGGCTGAAACTGAAGCCGGTGCCGCCGCCCGACTGGTGCACGAGAGCCGCGTCGCGGATGGCGCCGAAGATGGATTCCATGCTGTCGTCGACCGGAAGCACGAAGCACGCTGAGAGCTGTTGCAGCTCACGACCGGCGTTCATGAGGGTAGGCGTGTTTGGCAGGAACTCCAGCCGCGACATCACGGCGAAGAACTCGGCGATCGTCTCGTCGATCGGCTTGGCGGCGTCGTAGGACTTATCGGCCTGGGCTATGTTCTCGGCTACCCGCGCGAGCATGTCGGCGGGCGCTTCGAGGGGCTCGCCTTCGGGAGTGCGTTTCAGGTAGCGCTTCTCGAGGACCTTGACCGCGCTGGGCGAGAGCCTCTGCTCCAGGTCGGCCGAAAGCGCGCGTAGCTCAGCGACGGTCATTTCGTCCCCTCTCTTGCCGGTGGGCTGCCGATTGACGACGCCCCGCCGCACGGAGGCATCAGCCGCCATGTCTTCTTCATCTGCAGCCTCCTTCCAGTCGCTCCAACTCTTGCTTGAACTCCTCGACGCTCTCGAACTGCCGGTACACCGACGCGAACCGCACATACGCGACGAGGTCGATACCCTGCAGGCGCTCGAGAGCCATCTTACCCACCCGTTCGGACGGCACGTCGAACGCCGCCTCTTCGCGCAACTCTCGCTCTATGTCGTTGACGGCCGCCTGAAGACTCTCCACCGGCACGTGCCGCTTTGCGCACGCCTGCATGAGCCCCCGCACCAGCTTCTCAGGATGGAACAGCTCCGTGGAGCCGTCGCGTTTGACGATTGTGATGGGGATCTCTTCGATCTTCTCGTATGTGGTGAAACGTTGGCCGCAAGCTGTGCATTCGCGCCTCCGCCGGATGGCTTCCTTGCTCTCGGTCTCCCGGGAGTCGACCACCCTGCTGTCGGGTGAGTTGCAGTAGGGGCAGTTCATCCGCCCTCCCCTTGCCGGCAGACCGCGCCGGCGACCGTTCGTCCTACTACCACCAGCGTACACATGCTCGGATCCCCCGCGGGGCCAAAGGTCAGGCATCCCAGTCTCCGCGAGCCGCTGGGATACCACATATTGTGTCTAACGGATGCTAACACCCCATATATCGGCTGTCAAAACGCTAAAGGCCGCTCTTTGCAGTAAAATGATTGCCAACTGCACACCGAACAGCGTACGCTATCAGCGACCGGCGACATCTCGGTGGAAGCGGAAGGCCCAGGGAGGGATAATTCCCAGCATGAGCACACTGCTCCTCGTGGTTGAAGACGATCCTTCGCTCAGGGAGGTCATCCGCCTCGGCTTGGAGGGCGAGGGGTTTGAGGTAGCCGTGGCTGAGAACGGTCCCTCAGCTCTTCTCGCGTTTGCGTCTCAGAAACCCGACCTCGTGCTTCTCGACGTCATGCTCCCCGAGCTCGATGGTTTTGCCGTGTGCCGTGAAATCCGCAAGATCTCTTTGGTCCCCATCATCATGCTCACCGCGCGCACGTCGACTCTCGACATCGTCGCGGGTCTCGAATCGGGGGCCGACGACTACCTGACGAAGCCTTTCGAGTTCCCAGAATTGATCGCCCGAGTCCGATCGGCGCTGCGGAGGGCGACCGCCCTGGCGGTGCGCGAGGAGGCTCATCGCGACGAGCCTGTCATTGACGGCGCCGTGGCCCCAGCCCCGAGCGACCAGGCGGGCGGGCAGCCAGTGCTCGCCCCGGGGGCCGCGCCTCTGGGCCTGGGTCCCCTGACGATCGACCCCGCGGCCTATCTGGTACGTCGCGGAGCCGCCGAACTCGCGCTGACCGCGACGGAGTTCAGGTTGCTCTACGAGTTCGCCCGCCACCCGGGCCAGGTGCTCACGCGCGACCAGTTGCTGGAGCTGGTTTGGGGGTATACCTACCTCGGCGACAGCCGCTTGGTCGATGTCCACGTGCAGCGCCTAAGGGCCAAGATAGAAGACGACCCCACCCATCCGCTGCTCATCCTAACCGTCCGTGGCGTAGGCTACCGGGCCGGCCGGACAGAGCTGGGCTGAGGCCATTCATGCCGAGACCGCCGCGACACGCCTCGCCCCTGCGCCACTCCCTCCTGAGGCGCGTGGCTTTGAGCTTCGCCGTCGCGGTGGTGTTCACCGCGCTCGCGCTGACTCTGTCTGCATACTTCATCACCAAGACCGCCCAAGAAGACGATGCGCTCGACCGGGCACTGCGCCAGTCTCGCTTCAACCTCGTGCTGGCCGACGCCATTCTGCCCGCGCTACCCCAGGACGAAGACTACAAACGTCTGGTGGGCGCCTTCCAGATACGGGGCGACTTTGCCACGCTCATCAAGACCGGTCAGCAACCATATCGCTCAGGCTTCGACGTTTCAGTCGACCTGATCACGCCGGAGTTGGCCGCCAAGGTCGCCGAAGGCCACGTCGGATATCAATTGATCGACGTCGCCGGGCAGCCCACATTGATCGTAGGGGGTCCGGCCCACTCGGGGGATATCTCGCTCTACTTCTTCTACCCGCAAGGCGATCGACTCGACCAACTCGCGCAGCTTCGCGACGTGCTCATCATCGGCGGGGTCGTGCTGGCGGTCCTGGGGGCGTTCGCGGGCTACCTCCTTGCGCGTGGGTTGGTAAGGCCACTGAGAAGGGCCAGCAAGGCTGCCGTGCAGATGTCGCGTGGCGATCTTGGCATCCGCCTGCCGACCGGATCTGACGAGTCCGGTGTGCTCGCCGCCTCGTTCAACCGCATGGCGGAGAACCTCGAGGCCAAGATGCTCGATCTCGAGGCCGGTCAGGCACGAGAGCGACGCTTCGTCGCCGACGTCACCCACGAACTGCGCACTCCTGTCGCGGCTCTCGTAGGCGAGGCTTCGCTCCTCAAAGCGCGGGTGGCTGCCGAGCCGGACGCCTACTCTCCAGAGTTCACGCGCCTCATCGAGATGGTGGGCGCCGATATCACCCGTCTGAGGCAGTTGGTCGACGATCTGCTCGAGATCAGCCGCTTGGAAGCACAGGCCGCCGAAACGGTCATCGAACCGATAGCCCTGAGTTCCTTCTTGGAGCAATTGGTACGCGCGCACGGATGGTCGGAGCAGGTCGCCGTGCATGTTCCGGCAACTGCGAGCACCATCGAAACAGCCCTCGGCGACGGACCTATCGTTGCGGCAGATCGGCGGCGATTGGAGCGGATCGTGGTGAACCTCATCGAGAACGCGCTCCACCACGGAGGGGCGCCCGTACTACTCCAGCCCCGTAGCGACTGGAGTGCGGACGGCGAGCGCCTCGTCGCCCTAGCGGTAACCGACAGCGGTGACGGTGTCCCGCCCGAGCACTTGCCCCACATCTTCGATCGCTTCTACAAGGCCGATCCCAGCCGCTCCTCGAGCCGAGGAAGCGGTCTCGGACTGGCCATCGCCCGAGAGAACGCCCGTCTTCTGGGCGGAGAACTGACGGTTGCGAATGTGCCCGGGGGCGGCGCTCGTTTCGTCCTCACCCTGCAGGCGTTCAGAGACTGACGAGACCACCGGCCGATAACCGTAACACTATCGTTACGTGATCGCGGCAGGCCTGTGAAGTCGGTGGTCAAACATACTCGTATGTGTGAGGCACGGTTCAAAGGAGGGAGTACGATGAGAAGCTCGTTCGGCGGTCCGCCCAAGGCGATCTGGATTGCCGGCCTGTTTGTCGTGTTGATCGGCGCCATGGCCTTTTGGGCGGTCGGCTGCGGCATCGGCGACGATGTCGGAGATGGGGGCGCAGTCAGCACCACGACAACAGTGCCGGAAGAAACCACAACGACGGTGACCGAGAGCACGACGACCACCGCGCCGTCGCCCACCACCAGCACGACCATCGCTGGCGACACTACGACCATCAATGTCTACTTCTCGAGGAACGAGAAGATCTGTGCCGCTACTCGCGTCATCCCCAAGACTCTGGAGGTCGGATCGGCGGCCATGAAAGCTCTCATCGCTGGTCCCACGGCCGATGAGCACCAGTCTGGGATGACGACCAACCTTCCGGACGGTACGACGTTCCTGGGCCTCGACATCGCAAACGGCGTTGCCACGGTAGACCTCTCCAAGGAGTACGCGTCCGGCGGCGGCAGCCTCTCCATGTTCATGCGGCTGGCTGAGGTCGTCTTCACGCTCACGCAGTTTCCCACCGTGGAAGGTGTCAATTTCAAGCTCGACGGCGAGGCGATCGACGTACTCGGCGGCGAGGGCATCATCATCGATCATCCTATGGGCCGGGCGGATTTCGAGAGCCAGTCGCCGGCCATCCTGGTTGAGTCACCCACCGTTCTCAACGTGGTGCACAGCCCCCTGCGTGTCACCGGGACGGCCAACGTGTTCGAGGCCGTATTCCGCATCCGGCTCGTCGACGCGGGCGGGATCCGTCTCCTCGACCAAATGGTGAATGCGACTTCTGGTACCGGAACGCGGGGCACCTTCGACGTGACTCTAAGGTACGGACTCGATTTCGAGGCCGGGGTCGGCTCGCTCGTCGTCTACTTCGATTCGCCGAAGGACGGCTCCGAAGTGATCGTGGACGAGATCCCAGTCAACCTCCAGAAGTAAGGGCTGTTCTGCGACGGCGGCCCGCCGGGCGGCTGGGAGGCAGGCTACTCCACCTGCGCTGACCCTCGCCGCCTGGCGGGCTTTTTCGTGGCCGTTCTCTGGTGATTTTGGTACACGAGCGTCGCCTGGAGACGGCTCGATACCCCGATCTTGTGAAACACGTGGTTGGCATGTGTCTTGACGGTCTTCTCGGAGATGAAGAGGCGCGAGCCGATCATCTTGTTCGACATGCCCAGCGCGATCATCTCGAGAATCTCCCTCTCCCGATCGGTGAGGGCCTCGATGCCCTCAGCAGTCGGCCCGCACGACGGCGTGTGAGGACTTGGCGCGTCGGGTGACCGCAGCGGTCGGCGCCTCTTGGCTCCCAGTTCTACGTCGGTTGGATAAACTGACCCTTCAGCGAGATCGAGGTAGTACTCTCGTATCCGCTCGGGCAAGACCGGCACGACCCTCTCGCGCAAGAACGGGCGCGCCCCGAAGCGCTCGCACAGCGCCAGCACGGGAGCCGCCACCTTGCTCTCTTGCGCGAGGAAGTGTATGTGACCGTACTCCTCAGCCGCCCGGATGGCCTCAGCCAAACACCGAGCCGCGTCGGCCTCGTGCCCACGCCGGGCGTGTACCCAGCCGAGATAGAAGAGCGATCGTATCAACGAGTCGCTCAGGTTCCAGCGCCGTGCGTCGCGTACGATCTGCTCGAGTTGATGCCGTGCCTGATCTTCCTGGCCCACGAAGACGAGGTCCATCGCCACGCCGGCGCTCGCGTGCAGACGCTCGAGTACCGCCAGCCGGTTCTCGTGCACGATCTCGAGCGCGATACGGTGGTGCTCGAGGGCCCGCTGGGCATTGGAGTTGCGCCGGCAGAGATCGCCAAGCATGTTCTCGGCCCAGAATGCCACCTGAGCGTCGCCGGTATCGAGGGCCAACGACTGTGCCTTCTTTATCTTGACGACGGCGGCGCGATAATCCCAGCGTCCGAGAGCAATATCGGCCTGGGTCAGCAGCGATGATCCGTGAAGGAACACGTATCCCCGGCTTTCGATAATGCGGTCGCACTCGGTAGCCGCCTGTTCAGCCCTATCGTAATCACCCGTCTGACAGGCTGCCGCGGCGAGATTCCGCAGCACGGTCGCCTTGATCGGGGTTCTGGCCGAATCGCTTTCGACCAACGCCTTCTGCCCCCAGCGTAGGGCAAGCCCATGCTGGCCGAGGCAGGTGAAGAGCCGGCTGCGCTCAGCGTAGACCCTTTGAACGAGTGCGTTCCTGCCTTCTTGAGGCGCAAGCGCCAAAGCCCGTTCCCAGTTCTCGACCGCCTCGTCCCAGCGGCAGAGGCTTACCAGCGCCGTGCCTTCGGTCACCATCACGTCGATCTTCTGATGTGCGGTTCGCGCCAGCGCGCGACAGCGTTTGAGAACGTCGAGACTGTTGTCCCAAAGCCCTTGGCTGTAGAGACAGAACGCGGTGCTCATGAGCACGGGAAGAAGTCCCTCCTTGTCGCCGCCGGCCGACAGGCTGCGCGCTGCCTGCTCATAGAGTTCGACCGCCTGGACATACTTGGCATGTTGCTGCAGGATGCGGGCTCGCGTCACGAGCACCCAGGGATTGGTCGCACGGCTTGCCGCCGATCCGGACAAGATGGAGTCGGCCCACTCGTCTCGAGTCAGGCTCACGGTGGCGGATAGGGACGAGAGCATGAGCGGGCGGAGGGGTCGGCCGGCCTGCTCGAGCCGGCCGGACCTGATGTACAGCGAGGCTGCGTGATGGTACTCGCCGTTGCGCTCGAGATGAGCGGCGGCTCGGTCGAGAAGACCTGCCCGATCGTCCGCGCGGGCGAGACGCTCCGCGTATGCTCGTAGCAGCGGATGCAGCGTGTACGTACGCAGCCCCGTGCTGGCGACCAGATAGCCCTGCGACACGAATTGGTCGAGCAGCTTTTCGGCCTCGCCAACCTGTCCGGGCAGAAATGAGTCGTCACGCGGGAACATGACCCGCGGGAGCATCGCAGCGGCCAGGATGATGTGCGCCTCGGCCGGTTCCAGGCCCGAAAGGATGTCGCGCTCCAGGTAGGCTCGCAGGTCACGTCCCTTTGCAAGGATCGCGGTGATATTCTGCCGATGGACCTCGGAACCCTCGGCCAGCAGGCGCCGGCCCAATAGCACTAGTGCGGCCGGCCATCCGTGGGTCATGCGCCAGAGAGCTCTCGCCTCGGCGGAAGTGAGGCGGATGCTCCAGGTCTGCCAGGCCCACGCGCCGACCTCGCTCGGTGTCAAACGGAGCTCTCGTCCCTGCAGATTGACCAGCCTGCCTCCAAGATCGACTCCGGCCAGTCGTAGGGGCAACGGCCTTCGGGAGGACAGCACCAGCGTCCAATTGGGCGGTAGCCCTCGGACGAGTAGATTGAGCACTGTCGCGACGCCGGGCGAGGAGTCGGCAAGGTGGAGGTCGTCGATGGCGATGACCGTGGTCTGCCCTGCCAGGCCCGAGATATGATCGACAAGAGCCGCCGTGAGGTCGAGCAGCGGGCCGTCGCTCTCGGACATCGCCGTCCACGCGAGATCGGCCGGCTGGCTCACGTGGGGCATGCCCATGCCAAGACCTGCCATCAGATAAGCGAGGAATCTCTGAGGATCTCTGTCGCTCTCGTCGACCGAGAAGTAGAGGGTGCGGCCGGATACGGAGCCGAGTAGGTCGACGACGAAGGCCGTCTTGCCGTATCCGGGGCCGGCGACCAGAGATATCACCCCTCCGCCCCGTACCGCGTCGAGAAGCCCGCGGAGCCGAGGCCGTGACAGCACGAACCCCATGTGGGGAAGACTGAGCTTTGCAGCCACAGTCCTCACCCGTTGCTCTGCTATGTCGCATGGCCCGACCACCGGCATCTCCCCCCGCCGATCTCGGTGACAAAGCACATCCGCCTCGTAGTCGACGGCGGTAGCCATGGTATCAACGTGAACCACTGTGTCAACGCTGCTCATCGTTCTTCTCGCCTATCTAGAAGGTAGTGGTGGCAACGGGTGCGATCCGGCGCCCGCTGGGGCGCCGGATCTGGCCGGCAGGCAGGCTCAGAGATACTCGAGACGCTTGGCGACCACCGAGACCGCCTTGCGCTCCTCGCCATCCTTCTCGTAGACGTCCTGGCGCAGACTACCTTCCACAGCGATGCGCCTGCCTTTGCCGAGATGGTCGCCGGCCGCCTCGGCCTGTGAGTTCCAAGCCTTGATCCTGAAGAAGTCGGCCTCTTCCGCGTTCCGGTCGACCGCCAGGATGAAGCTCGAGACCTTTGACCCGCCGTTCACCTCCTTGACGTCCACGTCGGTGGCCAGACGGCCGATCAGGTGCACGCTGTTCATGGTGTCCTCCTTCGTTTGCGTGGTCGCCCCCTTCGGGGAATCGCAGCGTACCGGGACGCGCCGCGTGGCTGAATACAACCAAAGATGGAATTGAGAGCGAATCGGCCCACTGTCTTGCGGGGTGAGCGCTCACCCAATACAATATGCCCCCAGAGGGTGGGCGCTTGCCCTGAACAGCACTGGAGGTCGAGGTGTCCGTAATACGAACCGACAAGCTCAGTCGGCACTTTGGTGACGTGATCGCACTCCGCGAGCTTGACCTGGAGATCGCTGGTCCTGGGGTGATCGGTCTGGTGGGCCCCAATGGCTCGGGCAAATCGACCTTGATCAGATTGTTTGCTGGGACTGATCAAGCCGACGAGCGGCAACGCCGCCGTCTTTGATTCGCCCATCTCCCGTCCTGGAGAGTACGCGCACCGGGTCGGAGCACTGATGAGAGTCCCGCCTTCGTTCCCTCGCTCTCGGCACGGGCCAACCTGCGCTCGCTGGCCCGTCTGCGCGGCATCTCCGACACCCGGGTCGATGAGGTGCTTGCGACCGTCGGCCTGCTCGATCGGAGCAAGGAGCCGGTGAAGAGGTTCTCGCTAGGCATGAAGCAGCGCTTGGGGATCGCCGCTGCCTTGCTCCCCGATGCCGAACTCCTTGTGCTGATGAACCGACCAACGGCCTTGACCCTGCCGGCATCGTGGAGATGAGGCAACTGCTGCGCTCTCTGGGAGACCAGGGACGAACGGTGATCGTATCCTCCCATCTCTTGAGCGAGATCGAGGCGGCCTGCGACAGCCTGGCCATCGTCCGTTTCGGGCAACTCCTCTTCTCGGGTCCCCTCGCTGACCTGGTCTCCCGGGCGGGGGAGAGCATCGAGATCGCGCCGGAACATCCGGCCGACGTCGAGAGCCTCGCGGAGGCGTTGCGGGCCGGCGGCTGGAAGGCATCGGTGGTACTGGACGAGGTCCATGTTTCGGCACCCGTCTCCCGGTCGGCCGACGTCAACCGGGCCGCGGCCGAAGCCGGGATCGTCCTGCGCGTACTCCGGCCGCGCGAAGCCAGCCTGGAGGAAGTATTCCTGCGAATGACCGGCACGGAGTCGGGTGATAACGGCCGCCTGGCGCCTGAATGGGAAGGGGTGGCGTGAAGATGCGCGAGTTCCGTAGCGAATGGACCCGACTGATGAGCCGCAACTATATCCTCGGGGGCATCGGACTGATGGCCGCGTTGGGGCTCATCGTGACATTCATCGTCTTCTTCACGGCGACCGCGGACTCGGGGGTGACGATGCCGGGCGGCCCGAGCGTGTCGGTGTCGACGCTGGAGGCCCCCGATGGCATGTTCGCGGGACTGAAGCTGGCGTCCAACATGTGGGGACTCGTAGCCCTCGTGGTGTGGGCCATCTTCGCTTCCTCCGACTACTCGAACGGCCTGGTACGGCTGCTCGTCCAAGCCCAGCCCAACCGTCTCAGACTGCTCGGTGGCAAAGTGGTCGCCCTCGCGCTGTTCACGTGCATCGCGACCCTCGCGACAACCCTCCTCGTGTTGATCGCCTCCCCCGCTGTAGCGGGAGCAACAGGGATATCGGCGGAGGCGTGGCGCACGGATATGGTCCAGACCCTCCTCAATGGCTATCTGCATCTGACTCTCGCGGCCCTCATGTGGGGGTTCGTCGGGCTCTTCGTCGGAGTCATGACGCGAAGCACGGGACTCTCCATCGCCGTGGGGATTGGCTACCTACTGGTGTTCGAGATGGTGCTGACTCTATTGCTGGACAGTGGGGCCAAATGGCTTCCCGGATCTTCCTTCGGCACCGTGGCGGCGGGAGGGACAGATGATATGTCATTCGCCACAGGCCTGATGGTGGCCGTCGGATATGTGATCGTCACGCTCGTGATAGCGACGGTCACGTTCCGGCGGCGCGACATCACAGCGTGAGCCGCGCCAGACGAGCCGAGACGGCCTGAAGGAGGTCCCGTGAATCCGAAGCCAGATACCCGTCCGACCCGCCAGGCTCTGATGGACGCAGCTCTCGCGGTGTTCGCGGAGCGCGGTTTTGCCCGGGCGACCACCCGTGAGATCGCCCGCAGAGCCGGGCTGTCCGAAGGCACGATGTACCGGCACTTTACCGACAAGTACGAGCTGTTCCATCAGGTGTTCCTGTCTCTCGTCCTAGATATAGGGAAGGAGCTCAAGCGACTCCCGGAGCGTGCCGGTCAGAACACGGTGCGCGACAACTTGGAGTACCTGTTCTTGTTGGTGGGGCAGATGCAGGGAGACTTGTCGTCGCTAATGGCCTCCACGTGGGCCGATCCCGACCTTAGCAGAAGCTTCGACTCCTACGTGCGGGAGAAGTCCCCCGGGGGTTTCATGCGACCGGAACCGGTTGCGATCGTGGCTGAGTACATCCGGGCGGAGCAGGAACTCGGCAGGATCAGGCTCGACGTGGACGCTATGGAGGCGGCCGCTGTGGTTGCGTCCGTGCCCTTTGCTGCCGGGATGGAGCGAGCCCTGTGGGCCAACTTCGCGCCCGGCGGAGGGCCGAGCGCACATGGGGACTTCCCCGTACCGGCGGCGGGTGCTTTGGATATCCTGGCTCGAGGTCTGGCCCCGTAGTCGCTTCGAGACGGGGTTTTTCGACCCGTCCCGACCTAGCGCGCTGACTTCTTGGCCACCAACTGGCGCGGCCGGAAACGTGCCTGCTCACCGTGACTTCTGTCGCAGAAGTGCAAAGCCCGCCTCTTCGACGAGATCGTGGTGGACCGGGCCAAGCGGTCACGGATGCCTGCACGTGAGCGTGTGCGGATTCGGTGGCGGTAAGAGACTTCTATTTGCTTTTGACGCCTCTGCCTGCGAATTCCAGGCTTTGATTCGGAAAAAGTCCGCCTCTTCGGCGTTGCGGTCCACGGCCAGGATGAAGCTGCTGACCTTGGATCCGCCGTTCACCTCCTTGACCTCCACGTCGGTGGCCAGCCGGCCGATCAGGTGCACACTGTTCATGGTCGCCTCCTCCTCGTCGCTTTGTTCCTGCTGCTCCCAGTCCTAGTGGCTCGTGGCTTCTCAGCGGGCCGGGCAGTTGCAGCGTAGCGGGAGTAGCGGCCCGAGCGAATACAACCAAAGGTGGAACTGCGAGGGTGAGCGGCGACCAAGGCCGCCTGAGGTCACTCCACATCTTGATATCCTATTCTAAGAAATGTGGTAGCAGTCGCTATGACCGTGAGGGATGAGCTGTGGGCGAATGGCGTAAGACGATGTGCGATCTCTGTCCCACAGGCTGCGGACTCGAGGTCCTCGTCGATGACAACCGCATCGTCAAGACCAGGGCGGATAAGGAGAACGGGCGAAGCCGAGGCTATACCTGCCGCAAGGGGCTGAGCATCCAGTATCACCAGCATGCGCAACGTCTGTCCCACCCGCTCAAGAGAGTGGCTGATGGCTACGAGCGCATCCCCTGGGATCAGGCCTTTGAAGAGATCGGGGCAAAGATACGGACGATCGCCGAGAAGAACGGCCCCCACTCAGTCGCCTACGCCGGAGAGCCGAGAGCGTGGGGCGGCCTCTTGATGGGAGCATTGGGTTCCCACCACTACTACTCGTCTCTGGCCCAAGAGCTCGGCGGCGACATGTTCATGGGCACGCGCATGCTGGGCAACCCGGGGCTAGGGCTGGCCGCGTCACCCGACTACGACGAGACGGACATGCTGCTGGCTATCGGCTGGAACGGCGTGGAGAGCAACATGGCGCCACAGGCCGGTCGCTGGCTACGCGCCTTTTCGCGGGACCCCGAGAAGATCCTGGTAGTGGTCGACCCCCGGCGTTCGGAGACGGCCCGTTTGGCGGATATCCATCTGCCTATCCGGCCGGGCAGCGACGCGCTCCTCACCAAGTCCATGATCGCCATCATCCTGCAGGAAGGCTGGCAGGATCAGGAGTACATCGGGCGGCACACGAACGGCTTCGAAGCGATCCTGCCCTGGTTCGCAGAATTCGACGCTGAAGCGGCCGTTGAGGTCTGCGGGTTGGACTATGGCCAGGTGCGTGAGGTCTGCCGGCTGTTCGCCACCCGTCGGTCCTCCCTCAGATCAGGCCTGGGCATCGAGATGAACCGGCACAGCACAGTCACCTCCTACCTGGAGGGGATCCTCAAGACGATCTGCGGGCGCATCGGAGTGCGAGGTGGCAACGTGATCCACGGAGGTCTGCTGCACGCGGGTGCCCGCGCTCCCGAGCCGGGAGCCCCGGTATGGCTTACACCTGCCACGGGCTACTTTCCCATCATGGGCATGCTTCCCCCGAACATCCTCCCCCAGGAGATCCTGAGCGACCGTCCCGACCGGATCCGCGCGCTGATCGTCTGCGCAGCCAATCCGTTGCGTTCCTGGGCCGACACCAAAGCCTACGAAGACGCTTTTGGGCAGCTCGAATTGCTGGTCACGATCGACATGGCAGCGACAGAGACGGCCGCGGTCTCCGACTATGTCCTGCCGGCACTATCGTGCTACGAGTCCTGGGGCGGCATCTTGCCCACGATCAACGCCACCTTCCCGGATATCTACTACCAACTCCGGCAACCAGTGGTGCAACCCGACGGTGACGCACGCGATACGTTGGAGGTGCTTGTCGATCTCGCCGACGAGCTGGGACTCATACCGCCGATTCCCGAGGACCTGGTTAGCGCGGCCGAGGGCGACCGCGCCGCCTTCGCGGGCGAGTTGCTGGCCTTCCTCGAAGCGGATCCGCGACTCGAGGGGGCTCTGCCCTTCATCCTCGCGAAGACTCTGGGTAAGGCGATGGGCTCAGTGCAACTAGCTGAGATCTGGTTCAACCTCTTCACAGCTCCAGATTTCGCCGTCGGGGAGATGGCGCAGGTCGGATTCCATCCCGGGCCCGGGCTGGCCGACGAAGTGCTCGCTGCTCTGATCGATCATCCTGAAGGGATGTGGACCGGGCGCAGCTTCCCGGAACACAACCTGGCCGCCCTCGGTACCCCCGACAAGCGCATCGACCTGCTCATACCCGAGGTGGCTGAATGGGTCCAGAGCATCGATGCCGACTCGGAGACCGCGGCGCTGTCATCCGACACCATATATCCCTTGATCCTCATGGCCGGGAGTCATGTGAACATCACGGCGAACACACAGCTGCGCGATCCTGCCTGGAACAAAGGCCGCCGCGTCTCGACTCTATCTGTGAATCCCAGGGACGCAGAGTCGCTGGGACTCCTCGACGGGCAGAAGGCTAGGGTGACCACCGAAGCCGGAAGCGTCGATATCGAGGTAGAGGTGACGGAGGCTGCTCGGGCGGGTCAGGTGATCATCCCCCACGGATTCGGACTGATCTTCGAAGGAGATACCTACGGCGTCAACGTCAACCTTCTCACCAAGAACACTCACCGGGACAGGATTGCCGGCACGCCTTTCCACCGTTACGTACCGTGCAGAGTGGAGGCGCTCTAGGCTTTTCCCAGCCGTCGCAGAAGTGCAACCCCCGCCTCTTCCGCGTTCCGGTCCACTGCCAGGATGAAGCTGCTGACCTTGGACCCGCCGTTCACCTCCTTGACGTCCACGTCGGTGGCCAGACGGCCGATCAGGTGCACGCTGTTCATGATCTCCTCCTGCGCTGCGGCGTTTGCTACCCCATCCCACTGGACGGGAATTGCAGGGTAGCGGCGGCGCGGGCAGGTCGGAATATAACCAAGGATGGAACCATGTCTCATGTCCCATGCTCTTCCGAGGTCACGCTCGGCGTCATGAGCTTGCGTCCAACCGGCAGCAGGGTGGGTTACTGCTCCTACTGGTACCGCTCTTCGGAGAGGTCGGTGGAGGTGAAGTCCCCGTCGGTGGGCAACTCCGCCGTCCATTCGCCGGTCTCGTCGAGCGCGATGCTTACCTCGCCGGAATGGCAGTCGAGCACGTGCCCGCCGCCGTCGCGCTCCGCGGTGAGGAAGTGCAGGTGATAGCCGCCCGCGTTCGGGCCGTTCATGTACGCCGGCAGCCAGAACCCCGTGACCGTGCCCGCCACGTTAGCGAACTCGAATTCAGACTGCTCCTTGAGAACGTCGGGTAGCGGCCGGTAGGGTCTCGATTGCGCGGGCACGCTCCGGGTCTTCACCCAGACGAACGTGCCCTCGATGCGAATGGCATAGGGGAGGTTGGCGGATGGGCGCAGGCGGTCGATAGCCGCCTTCAGCTCGTCGAATGCCAACGGACCGGCAGACGTGAGCGTGATATCGGGTTCAAAATCGGTGACCACGGCGAAGGGCGTCTGCACCTCGCCACCGAGCACGTGCACGCTTCCGTCGTAGGCCACCTGGTAAGCCGTGCCGTCGAGTACCACCAACTCGCCGTCTAGGTTATCAATCGTACCGAGCCCCTGGTCTCCGTGCTCGACCAGTTCGGCGATAGTGAGATCGCCGTCGTAGACACCCGCCATGAGCGCGTCCAGAGTAGCGTACTGGTAGAGCACCTCGCCGCCGCCGGCAGCGGTGGCCGTCGCCGTCGTAGACGACGTCGCCTGGCCCGGACCCTCCGTGGCGCCACAACCCGACAGGAGAAACGCCAGCGTCGCCAGGAGTGCAGTTGCGGCGACCCATCTCGTGCGGCTCATGCGACCTCCCTGTTCGACCGGCGTGAGGCTCTGCAGGGGCGGATCCCCGAGACCCGCCCGCTCACTTGCCGCGCTGGTACCGCCTGTTAGCCCGGCAGAGACCGCAGCCGTAGCAGGCCGTGCCCGGCACCATGAAATCCATGCCGTAGTGAAGACGCAGGCGCCGCTCAGCGGCTCTGACCAGTTCCTCGTCGCGTTCGAGCGCGGGCCCACCCTCGACGTACGTCTTGGGATACGGAAGCGACAAGCGGTCGCCGGTGGACTTGATCTGATCGGCAGGCACAAGCACCTCTTTGCCGGAGGTGGTCGCGACGAGCAGCCAGGCCGCGCCGAACCGCCTGCGGGGATAGCCGAGGCCTGCTATCGAGCCGATCAACGCGGAATCTGTATCGAAGAGCTCCCGCCCGATCCAGGAGGCAACATCGTCAGGTTGCAGAGCCATAGCCTTCCTCATGGGATGCCGGTCAGAGGTCTACTGTGAGGGGATGCTACCACGTCACGGCGACTACGGAGACTGCCGCGAGCGCCGCTCAGCCAACGGTCCGCCGCCGTATCCCGGGCCGCGGGCTGGGGCGGCGGCCAGGCGTGCGGCGACGGAGCGGGGGCCTCTACTTGAAGTCGAGCGTGACGACGTTCTTCACCCAGGCCTTGCCGGCCTGTCCGGGCATGACCGCGCTCAGCGCGCCGTCGGCGGCGATAGCGATCATACATTCGGGATCGAGATCCGAGAGGATGACTTCGCCCATGTAGCCGTCCGAGGCCCCTATATCGAGAATCGTGGCGCCGGGCTGGGCCCCGACCGCGGCCATGATGTCGCCGATGAGCACGCCCGTGTATTCCCCGGCGCCCGTCTTGGGATGCTCCGCGGTGATGGTCGTCTGGGTCATGGCTCTGAGATCGTCGAGGCTGAGGCTCTTGGGATCGTCCACCGCACCCTTGATTGCGAGGATCCCTCCTGCATCCGTGTCGGCCACAGACGTAGCGGTGGCCGCGGGGGGGACGGCTGTGGTGGCTGTCGTGGAGTCCCCGCCGCATCCGGCGCCGAATGCGGCTAGGCCGGCCACCCCGAGGCAGACCACGAGGCCCAGGGACCTACGAACGCTCATCTTCATGACCTACTCTCCTTCGTGCCTTCTATTTCACGGCATCGGGGCGGTCTGCCCGGTGACGATGCCTGTTGACCCTGTCTTCTGGAGCCACAACCCCGTCCCACGACAAGCGTTGTACTGCACGCAGTATAATACTTGTCGGAGTATACCGCCGCTGTTCACCCGACTTCAAGCCCAGATGCGCACGTCGTTTGCAGCGCACGGCCGCCTCCGCTACCCTGGTCGCAGCCACCCAAAGGAGGGGATATGCGCGCACTCGACCGGACCCGGCTTGGACAAGCCCTTCAGCGAGAGCGAGAGGCGTTCATCGCCGCTCGTCCCCGGTCGGCGGCCCTCAGCGCGTCGGCCCGCAAGAACCTGCTCACCGGCGTGCCGATGGCCTGGATGACCCGCTGGCCCGGCTCGTTTCCCATCTTCTTCTCGGAGGCCGATGGCGCGCGGATCGTCGACGTCGACGGCATCGAGTACGTCGACTTCGCCCTCGGCGATACCGGAGCCATGACCGGCCACGCCAGGCCGTTCGTCACCGAGGCCATCCGGCGACAGGCAAGCAGGGGGATCACGACCATGCTGCCCTCGGAGGACTCCATCTGGGTGGCGGGGGAGATGGAGCGCCGCTTCAAACTGCCGCTCTGGCAGTTCGCGCTCACGGCCACCGACGCCAACCGCTTCGCGCTGCGCATAGCGAGATACGTCACGGGCCGTCCGAAGATCCTCGTCTTCGACTGGTGCTATCACGGCACGGTCGATGAGACGCTCGCCACGATGGGGGCCGACGGCAGCACCCAGTTGCGCCCCTCGAATATCGGCGCCCAAGTGCACCCAGCGCTGACGACCAAGGTCGTGGAGTTCAACGACCTCCCCGCGCTCGAGGCCGCGCTCGCTCCCGGCGATGTGGCCTGCGTCCTGGCCGAGCCGGCCCTGACCAATATCGGCATCGTGCTGCCCGACCCGGGGTACCACGACGAGTTGCGGCGCATCACCCGCGAGACCGGTACGCTTCTCATCATCGACGAGACGCACACCATCTGCGCCGGCCCAGGCGGGGCGACCACGGCGTGGGGGCTGCAGCCCGACATGCTCACCATCGGCAAACCTATCGGGGGAGGGGTACCCAGCGCGGCGTACGGCCTGTCAGCGGAACTGGGCGCCCGCATCGAGGAGTTCTTCAAGAGCGAAGGCGTCGACGTGAGCGGCATCGGCGGCACCCTTGCCGGCAATGCTCTCGCGGCGGCGGCCATGCGCGCCGCCCTCGGCAACGCACTCCGTGAGGAGGACTTTGCGACAGCCATTCCTCTAGCCGAGCGGTGGACGGCCGGGGTCGCCGGAGTCATAGCCGAGAACAGCCTGCCGTGGACCGTACAGCGCTTGGGCTGCCGCGCCGAGTACTGGTTCTGCCAGCCGCCGCGCAACGGCGCCCAGGCGGCCGCCGCGGTCGATGCCGAACTCGAAGCCTGGTTCCACCTCTACATGCTCAACCGGGGCGTACTCCTCACCCCCTTCCACAACATGGTCCTGCTTTCTTCGAGCCATGCGGCGTCCGATGTCGATCTCCACACACGCCTCTTCGCCGCGGCCGCGGACGAGATCCTCGCCTAGGCGCGGGGAAAGGGAACGGGGATCCGCATGGATCTGACTGGGCATACGGCGGTCGTCACCGGCGCGGGCAGCGACCGAGGTATCGGCTTCTGCGCCGCGCGGCTTCTCGGGCGGAGGGGCGCCGCGGTGGCAATCGTCTCAACCACGCAGCGCATCGAGGAGCGGGCCGCCGAACTGCGAGCCGAGGGCATCGACTCGCTCGGCCTCATCGCCGACCTCACCGACGAGCGCCAAGTCGCCACGATGGCCGCCCGTGTGGCCGAGTGGAGGCCCACCGCGGACATCCTCGTCAACAACGCGGGCATGGTGTCACTCGCGTCCGGGTGGGATGCCGAGAAGCCGTTCGTCGACCTCAGCCTGGCCGAATGGGACGCCGCCCTCGCCCGCAATCTGCGCACCGCGTTTCTCGCGACACGAGCGTTCTTGCCCGGCATGCAGCGCACGGCATACGGCCGCGTGGTCAACGTGTCCTCTACGACCGGACCGGTGGTCGCCATGCCGAACCAGACCACCTACGCGACCGCGAAGGCGGCCATGCTCGGCCTTACCCGCTCGCTCGCCTTGGAGGTCGTGACGCAGGCGATAACCGTCAACGCCGTGGCCCCTGGCTGGATCGCCACCGCGTCGGCGACACCCGCTGAGGCCCGGGCGGCGACGGCCTCGCCGATCGGGCGGGCGGGCACTCCCGAGGAAGTGGCCGCGCTCGTCGCCTTTCTCGCTTCTCCGGAAGCGTCGTTCATCACCGGGCAATTGATCGTCGTCGACGGCGGGAATTGCCTCATGGAGGACAAGTCGGCCTGATTCGTGCCGCCCGGGGGCCGGCCCCCGTCTTCTCGCTCAGCGCCCCACCGGGTGATATCTTCGTGTAGATGTAGCCCATCGGCAGCCAAGAATAGGGAGTGGCGATGAGTACTCAGGAGCCTCGTTCCAAGAGCCCGGCGAATCGAGACGCCGAGGCCCGCTTCCGTAACCTTCGTTGGTGGAATACCTGTGTCGGCCTGGTCCTCGCGGCGGAGGCGATCGTGATCGCCGTACTCGCCAACGATTTCAAGTTGTCGGTCACTGCGACGTACATGCAGGGACCCCCCGGATCGGAGACCAGCCTCACCCGCATCGGCAGCTTTCCACTCGCCTGGGGCGTCTTCGCCTTCATGGCTCTGTCGGCCGCGGCTCTTCTGATCATGGCTTCGCCCGGGGTGTTCAGTTGGTACAAACGCAATCTGAGCCGCGACCGCAACTACGGACGCTGGATCGAGTACTCTGTGACGTCGTCGCTGATGATCGTGCTGATCGCCCTGATCTGCGGCATCGGCGACATCGCCGCGATACTCGCGATCTTCGGCGTCAACGCGTCGATGATCTTCTTCGGACTGCTCATGGAGAAGTACGAGAACCCGGGCAAGCCGAACTGGCTGGCGTTCGTGTTCGGCAGCTTCGCGGGCCTAGTCCCATGGATCGCGGTCTTCGTCTACCTGGTCAATCCCGGGCTTGACGGCGTACAGCCTCCCGGCTTCGTCTACGCCATCCTCGTGACCTACTTCGTGCTCTTCAACTGCTTTGCCCTGAACATGGTGCTCCAGTACAAGAAGGTCGGCCGCTGGCGCGACTACCTGGTCGGCGAGAAGACCTACATCGTCCTCAGCCTCACCGCCAAGTCACTGCTCTCCTGGTTGGTCTTCGCGAACACCCTCATCGACTGACGTGCGGCGACAGGGCGGGGCCGGCGCGCGTGCGGCTCCGCTCCCGGTAGCGCTTGCTGAACGGCCCGGCCGTGCCTGGAGTCAATCCTCCGGCGTAGCCGGGCCGAAGTCTTGCCGCGACCTCTCAGACCATTTCCGCGCACGCGCCTGCCGCAACGCTAAACCTCAGCGCGCCCGCGGTCGATATTGGTCATGTGAGAAACGAACCAGACAACACGATGCCCAATGTCGCGCCGAACGTCTTCTGCCGCGCCTGTGCCTCGCCGCTCGTGCAGGCGCGAGACTGGGAGCCCGAGGACGAGGGCATGTGGGGCGTCCGCTTGTGGTGCCCCGACTGTGATTTCGAGCAGGCGGCGGTGCTCGACAAGACCCAGTTGCTCTACCTCACGCTGGCTGTGGAAGAAGGCTTCGCCTGGGTGCTCGACGCGCTGACGCAGATCAACGCGTCGACCCTCACGCCGGGCGAGTTCGATCTCGTCAAGCTGGCCCAGACCGACAGAATCAGTCCCGCCACGCGCTGAGCGTGCGTGAGCGGCGCGCCCTGGCGCGAGGAGCCGCCTGTCGGCAGCCTATTAGGTGGGCCTCCAGCCCAGGATCCCGGCCTCGGCGTCCTTGCGCTTCTCCAGTTGGATCAACGCGTCCTTGTACTTGCCATGACGCAGTCCGATGACCTCGGCGGCCACTTGCAGGAAGCGCCAGATATCGGTGTCGACCGTGTCGGCCGACGAATCGAGGTAGACGACACTGCCCTTCAGACCGGCTCCTTCTTGCTGCCTCACAGCGTGGAACACCGTCTTGCTCATGATCATGTCGACCTCGAGCTCCATGCCTTGCAGAGCCAGGGTCTTCACCAGCAGCCCGCCATCGTCGATTCGAATCGCGCCGGGGGGCGGGGGCTCAGGGGGCGCGGGCGTGGCCCTTGCTACCAGCCCGGGCGCCTCGTCGAATTCAGTCTCGAGGGTCATCTCAGCCGGGTCAAGCTCCGGCGCCGCGTCGAGATCCACGGGTGGGCGAGGACCCAGGTAGAGCATCACGGGCCCCACGCGCGCGGGGTACACGAAGGGACTCTCGATCTGCATCCGCTCCCCGGAGGCGAGCCGGCCCTTGAGGTACGGATCTCCCCACAGCAGTGCGAGGAACTGTTCTCTGTTGAGTCGAGTAACGTCGTCGGCCACGCTGTAGTCCTAGCCGGCCGTCGGAGGGACGTCGCTACCCGGCGCCGCCGGCTCGCCGGCGGGCGCCGCTCCAGCCCCTTGGCCGGGTGGGTTCTCGCCGCCTGCCGCCTGGTCTCTGCCGGCCTTCGCCGCGGCGTCGGCCTCTTTCTTCGCCGCCGCGGCCGCTCTCGACTCCGTGAGTTGGTCTTCGAGATGAGCCATGTCGTCGAGGTACTTCTGGCGAACAGCCTGGTCGACCTCTCGTCCCCGGTAGAAATCGAAGACCAGATAGCCGAGCTTCTTGGCCAGCCCGTCCATCTGCATCTCGATCTGAAGCTCTCCGACCTTGGCTTTGCCCTTTTCGAAAGCCCTGTCCGCCTCCTGGGCGGCGCGCTCGATGCCGGCGGAGAACTTGTCCTTAAGTCCCATGAGTGCACCTTCCCTTCGTCGGGTTCATACCTAATCTAACCTCTAGCCCGCACATAAGCAACGTGGACCCCGGTGCTATGATTCGGATGGCCCCAGAAAGGACGTGGCTTTGCCGAATCAGACGCACTTTCAGACCGAGGAGCACCGCGTGCGGAACGTGGTCCCGTTTCGGGCATGGCGTTACTCCCCGGCCGCCGGCGAGCTCTCGCGGCTGGTGGCGCCCCCGTACGATGTGATCGACGCCCGCTTGCAGTCGCTCCTCTACTCCAGGAGCCCGCACAACGTTGTGAGGGTCGACTTGGGCATGACCACTCCCAGCGACGGTGAATGCGATAACCAGTACACGCGCGCGGCCGCCCAGTTGGCCGACTGGAAGAAGAACGGCATTCTCGTTCGCGACGCCCAGCCGTCGCTGACCTTCGTCGAGGAGACCTTCACCGGTCCGGACGGCAGGAAGCGGGAGCGGCGCGGACTTCTGGCGGCTCTCAGACTGCACCAACTCGACGGGGGTGTGGTCTTCGCCCACGAGCACACCTTGTCGGGCCCGAAGGAAGACCGCTACCAGCTGATGAAGTCGACGGCCATGAGCCTGAGCCCCGTTTTTCTCTTGTATGACCTGCCGGGTGACCAGGTGACAGCGGCCTGGCTGGCCGCGACCGGAGGTCAGGAACCGTCGACGAGCATCACCGACGACGACGGCAACACCGCGAAATTGTGGCCCACCTCCGATCGCGAGTTGCTCGATATCGTGGGGCAAAATCTGGCCGGTTGCCGTTTTATCATCGCCGACGGCCATCACCGTTACGAGACAGCCCTTCGCTACCAGAACGACCACCGGGCGCCCGCTGCCGGCTACGCGCTTGCCTACCTCAGCAACATGTCCGACGCCGGGCTGGCCATCTACGGCACCCACCGTCTGATCGCCGGCCTCGATCCGGCGCGGCTGGCGGCCCTGCCACAGTCGCTGTCGGGCACCTTCGTGGTCGATAGGCTGGACGCGGCGACCGGTGGCGACGGCACGGCCCGCGCCGCCGTGGCACAGGCGGCCATCGACCGCTTCTTGCGCGACCATCCGCGTTGGGCATTCGGCCTATGGGGCCCGGGCCTCGACGCGGCGTACGGCCTGCGCCTGGCCGATGCGGCGACCGCTCGGGCGGCGGCGCCCGGTCACAGCGCGGCCTACCAAGAACTCGATGTCTCGATTCTGCAGTATCTCGTTCTCGAGCGTGCGCTCGGTATCACGGCGGCCGACATCACCGCGGGAAGACACGTGACCTTCTTCAAAGATCCGAACGATGCTTTTTCCCGGCTGGAGAACGGCGAGTTCCAACTGGGCTTCTTCATGAACGCCACAGGTCTCGACCAGATCCGCGAGGTGGCCTTTGGCGGCGAGCGCATGCCCCAGAAGGCTACATTCTTCTATCCGAAGCTGCCGACGGGACTCGTGTTCCACGACCTCGCCGGAGAGTTGTGACCTCACCGCTAGGAGGCTGCTGGTGACCGTGAGGGCGTGAGGGCCTCCCTTCCCGCCTACTCGCGGGTCTCGCCTCGCCTCGGCCGCGCCGGCTAGTAGAATGGGACCATGATCCCCGAACCACAGTTTGATTTCGACACGCCCGTCGACCGTCGTCTCAGCGCCAGCTTCAAGTGGGACCAGTACGAGGGGCGCGACATCATCCCGCTGTGGGTGGCCGACATGGACTTCCGGTCTGCGCCTGCCATTGCCGAGGCGCTTCGCGAGCGGGTCGACCACGGGGTATACGGCTACAGCCACGAGTCGGCCGCCCTCGGGAGTGCGCTGCGGGCTCACCTCCTCGAGGAGTACTCCTGGCGCGTGCCGGTCGAGTGGATCGTCTGGCTACCGGGTCTCGTGTCGGGGCTGAACGTGCTGTGCAGAGCCGTCGGCCGGCCCGGGGACGACGTCGCCACGTTCACTCCCATCTACCCGCCCTTCTTGACGGCGCCGGTGCTCGCCGGGCGACGCTTGGTAAAGGTGCCGCTCGCCGAAGAGGGTGGCCGCTGGGTCATGGATCTCGACGTGCTCGAGGACTCGCTCACGCCGCGAACGCGCCTCCTTCTCCTGTGCTCACCGCACAACCCCGTGGGGAGAGTGTGGTCGCGCGAAGAACTCGAGTCGCTCGCCGCCGTCGCTCGCCGCCACGATCTGGTCGTGGGATCGGACGACATCCACGCCGGGCTGGTGCTCGACGAGGACAAGCGGCACCTACCTCTCGCCACTCTGGATTCCGACCTCGCCACTCGCACCGTCACCCTCATGGCGCCCAGCAAGACCTTCAACACCCCGGGCCTCGGGTGCGGCTTCGCCGTCATCAGCGACGCGGTCCTTCGCGGGGCGTTCTGCGCAGCCATGGACGGCATCGTGCCCCACGTCAACCTCTTCGGCTACGTGGCCGCCCAGGCCGCATACGAGAAGGGAGGAGCCTGGCGGCGTTCGCTACTCGACTACCTGCGCGGCAACCGCGACCTGGTCGAGCGTGAGGTCTCGGCTATGCCGGGGCTGCGCGTCTCGCATGTGGAGGCGACCTACCTTGCCTGGATCGACGCCCGGGCTCTCGGCGCGGCCGACCCGGCGCTCCTCTTCGAGACGGCGGGGGTGGGACTCTCCGACGGGGCCGGCTTCGACGCTCCGGGTTTCGTGCGGCTCAATTTCGGCTGCAGCCGTTCACTACTCGTGGAAGCGCTGGCACGCATGCACGCGGCCTTGGTCTAGACGCCGCGGCCGGCCGGTAACCGGCGCCGGCCACCCTACGATAGCCGAGGCGACGTCGCCGGTAGTAGCGCGCCGACTGCCTACGAGCCGGCGCCCACCTCGAACGGTGTGATGCTCCGCGCCCGCCCGTCGACACCGACATCAACCGCCGCGCCCTCGAGCCAGACGTCGCCGTCGGCCACTTCGAAGCGCACGGGCAGCCCGGTCAGCAGCCGCTCGAGCACAAGTTCCTTCTTGACGCCGATGACCGAGTCGCGCGGACCGCACATACCCACATCGGTCATGTAGGCGGTGCCGCCGGGCAGCACGCGGGCGTCGCCCGTGCGCACGTGGGTGTGGGTGCCAAGGACGGCGCTCACCTTGCCGTCCAGGTGCCAGCCCATGGCCACCTTCTCACTGGTCGCCTCCGCGTGGAGGTCGACGAAGACGGCCCGCACACCGTGCAGTTGCTCGAGCGCTTGGTCGACCACCTCGAACGGCGATCTGGCCGGATACAGATACAGGTCGCCCGAAAGGTTGACCACACCCAAACGGCCACCCGGAGTGTCGACCACGGTCACGCCGCGGCCCGGGTTGGAGTCGAGAAAGTTGAACGGACGTACGATGCGGGGCTGCTCGTCCAGATAGCGGTAGACGTCGCGCTGCTTCCACACGTGGTTGCCAGTGGTGATGACATCCACCCCGGCGGCGAGCAGAGCCTCGGCGTGCGCGGGCTTGATGCCCTTGCCGTCGGTGGCGTTCTCGCCGTTGACTATTACGGCGTCGGCGGCGTAGCGCTTGCGCAATTCGGGGAGTTTCGCGATCAGTAGATCGCGGCCCGGCTTGCCGATGACGTCACCGAAGAAGAGTACGATCAAGAATGCCTCCTGCCTGGTGGGAGGCGTCCGGCAACGTCTCCTGCAACACAATTCCAGACGGACAGTTTACCCTACGCGTCGCCGGGGCCCGCGTATCGGCGACGGGAGCCAAGACCCGGTATCATTCCGATCATGCGCGAGCATCCGGGGAAGCCCGACTACGTCCATGGATACACCCAGAGAGAAGGCGAACGCCTGATCGATCAGGCGACTGCGCTCACGGAGTTCCTGCATTCCGGCACGGTCTTTCCCGCGGGTGGACGGGTGCTGGAGGCAGGTTGTGGCGTGGGCGCTCAGACGGTGACCCTGGCGCGCAACAGCCCGCGGGCGCGAATCACCTCGATCGACATCTCGGTCGATTCGCTCGCCGTCGCCAGACAGCGGGTCCACGCCAGCGGCCTCACCAACGTGGCGTTCGAGCAGGCCGACATCTTCGCTCTGCCGTACGAGCCGGGCTCGTTCGATCACGTGTTCGTCTGCTTCGTGCTCGAGCATCTCAGCGATCCGGTGGGGGCGCTCGCGCGCTTTGCGCGGCGTGACCCGGCCGGGCGGCACTCTCACTGTCATCGAAGGCGATCATGGCTCCGTGTACTTCCATCCGGAGGACAGCTCCGCTCGCGATACCATCCGCTGCCTAGTCGAGTTGCAGGCCCAAGCCGGCGGCGATTCTCTGATAGGAAGGCGCCTGTACCCGCTGCTGGTCGAGGCCGGTCTGAGCGAGGTCAAGGTGGAACCCAAACAGGTGTACGTCGACGCCTCACGCCCCGAACTCGTCGAGGGCTTCACTCGCAACACCTTCTCGGCGATGGTGGAGGGTGTGCGCGACAGGGCTCTGGAAGCGGGGCTCATCGACTCCGACACCTGGGAGCGCGGCATCGCCGGGCTTCACCGCACGGCCGCGCCCGACGGCGTCTTCTGCTACACGTTCTTCAAGGCGACCGGCCGCACCTAGGCAGAGGCCCGGCGGCGGGCGCGTGGCTTCAGCGCCGCGCCGTAGAACGCACGCTGCGCTGGCGGCGGCACGCCCGGCGCGCCAATCCCCATCTTTGGTCTGATAGCCGTCCGTTGGCGGCCCTCCTTAGCCTCGAAGCCTCTGGTTCAACGAGGCAAAGGAGGCAGTCATGATCAGATCGCGACCACCGTCGGTCACTACAGGCCAGGCGCCGCCCGCCGCCCGCGGCGCGGCGGCACGCCGCAGTCACAGGTCTTCGCGCAGGCGCCGGTGGCGCGGCAGGCTCGCCGGCCTGTTCGGGCTCACCGGCGCCCTCGCGCTGTGCGCTCTCGCGGCGTGCGCCCTCTTCATCCCGGTGACGGTGTTCGGAGCCCAACAGGGGTCACCCGACCCCGGCCCAGAAATCATCGTCGAGAGCACTGTCTCGCTACCCGTTCCGGAGCGGACCACGCCGCCGACCACCGTGGCCACGGCCGGCTCAGCCGACGAAACCGATTCCGCGCGGAGCGCGACTCCTCCGCCAACGGCCGTTTCGGCCCTCGCGAGCGCCGACGATCTCAACGTCTCTTCGGGCACCTTGCTCGTCATGCTCCCTTGGGGCAGCGAGCAGGGACGCGTGGGCCTCGCATTGCCCGACGAGGGCCTCGCGCGGGGTCCCGAGGCGCTCGCCGTCGCACCCGACGGCCGTTTGGCCGTACTCGACTCCGTCAACCGGCGAGTGCTCTTCCTCGACAGCAGCGGCGTCTTGACCGGCAGTGCCGCCCTAGATATGGCAGAACCCCGCTTCATAGCGGTGACCGGCACGCGAGTCTACGTGCTCGATTGTGATTGTGACGGCATGCTGGTCGCACTGGATTGGACCGGCACGCCCCGCGGCTCGGTAGCCCTTCCGGTCTTGCCCAGCCCCGTGACCGCGCTGTTCGCCACCAGTACCGGCCCGTGCGTGGAGCTGTCCCACGACAGAGTCTACCGGCTCGGCGGCACGGCCTTGACGAGGTCCGCCACCGAGTTCGACGCCGGCAGCAGTTCCGTGATCGATCCGGGCCTGGTTTCGCTGCCCAGTATCGCGGGACGCCCCGTCGACAGCGACTGCACTCGACAGGTTCGTGTGTCGTACGCACCGGGAGAATCCCCGCAGGCGGTCTGTTTCTCTGCGCTCACCGGCGCCACTTCGGTAAGCATCCTCGACGTTCTTCCGTCTGCCGGTATGAGCATCGACCACCTCTCGTCGGTCGATGGAGCGCCGGGCGACGGTCTCGTGGTGGGAGCGCGTCTCAATGACGTAGACCCGCCGGCCCAGAGCCTTTTCGCTCTGCGCTGCTTCAGGTTCGCCGCCGACGGCACGCTCATGCCTGCTCCGATCGTCACCGGTCAACGAGACCGCCTGCTCCTGACCGACTGGTCCATGGCCTACGTCGGCCAGCCCTATGTGGTCTCGCCCGATGGACGGGTCTTTCAGCCGGTGGCCACGCCTGACGGCTACGCCATCTACGTGCACACCTTCGCAGACGGTGTGACCAACTTCGGCGCCGCGGGCGCCAACGCGGGGGAGATGTGAAATGAAACGTTCATTCGGCGTCCGGGCCCTCACGGGCGCGGGCGTATGCTGTGTTGCGCTTCTGGCCCTTGCCGTCTTTGGCCCGACGGCCCGAGCCGCGGCCGCTATCCCACCCATGACTCGCTCCGAGATCGTGTCGCGGGCCGAATCGGCTCTCGGCCTTCTCTACACGTGGGGCAAGGAGAGTTGGGTGCCGGACTCGAGGTCGGGCCAAGGCACCGATTGTTCCGGGCTGGTTCTCAAGTGCTGGGAAGTGCCGCGGACGATGCTGTACCAAGAAGAGGATTCGAGCGGAGCTGTCATCAATCCGCGTTACACCTCGTACGAGTTCTACAAGTGCCTGGGGCCCTGGACCGCTCTCAATTCGCGGTCGCTGTTGAAGGCCGGCGACATCCTTGCGTACAACAGCGGCAGCTCGGGACATGTGGTCATCTACGCCGGTGGCGACAACTGGAACTCGCCCATCATCTATGAGGCGCCGGGAACCGGTCAGACCATCCGGCGCGCGAGCCGCTACCTCTCAGGCAGCTTCCTGCCGCGGCGACGCGCCGGCCTGGTCGAGGGGAGCACCATCATCCTCGACAATCCCACGGCGAAGAGCGTGGGCGGCTCTGACCTGGGTGGCAACTGGACTCGGTCGACATCGGTGGCCGGCTTCTACGGCACCGACTTCCAGGTGACCCCCGCGACCACGTCCGCTTCCTCGGCGAGGTGGACCCCGTACTTCGCCACGTCGGGCAGCTACGACGTCTACATGCGCTGGACCAGCGCAACCAACCGAGCCAGCGCCGCTCGGGTGACCGTCTGCACCCCCAGCGGTGCGCTATCGCGTACAGTCAACCAGCGAACCGGTGGTGGGTCGTGGAATCTCCTCGGGCGATACTACTTCTCGGCCGGCTACAACTTCACGGCGGGTAGCGTGATCCTCTCCGCCACGGGCGCCAATGGCTACGTGGTAGCCGATGCTCTCAAGTTCGTTCCGCGGTGATGATCTGACGCACGAGACTGCTGGCCGGGTCCGCTCCCGAGTGGGCCCGGCCCTCGTGCGCTGGGCGCCGAACGGTTCCCGCCGCTCCGGTGATACGACGGCCTCAGAGGAGTGCCGCTAGGAGCAGGCAGACTTCTCCGCGGGTGGCCGGGGCCCAGAAGTCGAAGTTCGGGCCCATGTCTTGGAAGCCGTCGAGCCAGCCGGCATAGGCCGCCCTGGATGCCCACTGATAGTGCTCGTCGCTGAAGTTGCCGAAGCACGGCTTGTATCCGGCCGGTGGGGCGCCCAGTCCGGCGGCACGACCGACCATGGTGATCAGTTGTGCGCGGGTGATGTTCTCGTATGGACCGAAGATGTAGGGCGTCTTGCCTACCGTTATGCCCTGCGCCGCGCATGCGGCTACGTAGCCTCCCGGATAGAGCGGATCCGAGCCGCTCGGAGTACTCGATACATCCATGAACGAACAGGCCGAGATCGGGGAGGGGGTGCGACCCAGAGCCAGGATGACCATCTTTGCGAACTGCTGGCGGGTCACCCTGTCGTAGGGGCCGAACGCACCGTTTCCGTAGCCGCTGACTATGTTGCGGCCGGCGAGCAACCCGATCTCGTCGGCGTACGGCGTATTGGAGCCCACGTCGCTGAAGCCCGAAGAGCTCGGTGTGCTCGTCGACGAAAGCGAATGCGCCGTCGGGTCGACGAACCCGCCGAAATCAGTCGTCCAGTAGTACTTGTAGATCGAATCGCTCGCGTACACCAGAGAGACCCCGATGACTTTGTACTTGGAATCAACCAGGTGCTCGTCGTGCGAGGGCGAGTTCTTCCAGGCGCTGAAGACTTCGGCTGCGGTGATCTGTCCGGCCGCGATGTTTTCGCCCTTGTACGTGTTGTAGTCGTAGCCTGAGACTGCCATGCGATCCCACGGAGTCGCGCCGGCCGCGAACCAGTCCGAGCGCTGAGTGTAGTGGCTGAAGAAGCCATACTTGGCCATGTCGAGACCGTGTCGATCACTGGCCTCCGATACGCGGTCGGAGACCTTGAGCGCGTTGAGGCCCAATCCGGTGCGGTACTCGTTGATAAGTCTTACGAGAGCGGTCTCCTCGGCGGTGTAGGTCACAGCCTGAGCCGGAGCGGCGAAGGCCGCGCCTACCAGAACCACCATCGCGACGACGATGGCCAAGGCGAAGGAGACTCGAGCGATCATTCTCGCCGGTCTATTCATCTTCATAGGCCCTTTTCTACCGGACTTGCTACTACTCCTAGGCCTTGTATCGACAGTCGGACATGCTGACTTGAGCAAATACGACAATGGTTTTGCGCGAGAGTGCAGTCCGGTCGTCGGCTGCTCGCTGCAGCACGGGAGTTGGCCCGTGGCGCCCGGCGGAAGCCGGGCGCCACGGTGATCGTGGAATCATGTGCCCTCGCGGCATAGAGGCCGCTAGGGCGCGATCAACGTCCCCGTGATGTCGAGGGCGTCAAGGTTGACGTTGTTGCCGTAGCTCAATACGTTGCGGGTACCGGTGTACTCGATGACCAGTGTATGGACTCCGGAACCCAACCCCGTTCTCGTATACACCGCCTTCTGATACAACGTTCGCGCTGAGTAGAGGTCCACGTAGGTCACTACACCATCGAGCGTGACCTTCGCGCGGCCCCACGTGTTGCCGACGCTCGCGATGTAGCTCACATCCGACCCGGTGAAGCGAGCGGTGACCTTGCTGCCCGAGTACTTCGCGTACTTGTACATCAGACCGGAAAGTGACGAACCACTGGAAGTAGTCCATGTTCCGGCATACGTGAGGTAAGCGTGGTTCTCCTCATAGCGGACGGTTCCGCCGCTCTCAGCCGCGAATGTCGCGGTGACGCTCTTGTTCGCGTTCATTGTGATAGTAAGCGGGTTCACAGTGCCGCTCGCACTGCCGCCCCAGCCCATGAAGACGTAGCCGTCGGCCGGCACGGCGGTCAGAAGCACCGTCGCTCCAGACGTGTAGCTCGGCAGGTCAGGGTTCACGGTGATAGATCCGGTGGAGGCGCCCGAAGTGACCGAAGTGCTGAGCGTGTACGTGGTCGGACTCGTTGATGTGAAAGTCGCTGTGATGCTCTTATTCGCGTTCATCGTAACGGTGAGCGGGTTGGTCGTGCCGGTGGCGCTGCCGCTCCAGCCCGAGAAGACGTAGCCGACACCAGGAGTCGCTGTGAGCACGACCGTGGCCCCGGATTCGTAGGCCGGCAAGTTGGGCTCGCGACTCACCGACCCGCTGCCCGACACGTTCGTGGTCAGCGTGAAGGTGGTGACCGGCGACGTGAGCGTGCCCACGATGTCGAGAGCGTCGAGGTTGACCGTGTTGCCCCGGCTCAGGCCGCTCCTCGTACCGGTGTGCTCGATGATCAAGGTATGCGGACCGTCGGTGAGACCTGAGGCGCTCCAGACCGTCTGCTTGTACTTCGTAACCGAGCTATACAGGTCTACGTACGAAACCGCGCCGTCGAGAGTCACTTTGGCGATGCCATAGCTGGTGGTGGTTCTCGCGATGTAGCTCACCGAGGTGCCGGTGAACCTCGCGGTGACCGACGAGCCCAGCGTGTTGGTATACGCGAAACTATTCCCCGAGTAGCTCGAACTGGTGCTCGTCCGCCACGATCCCGTGTAGGCGAGACTCGAGTTGTTCTGTTCGTATCGGGTCGCGCTGGCACTGCTCTGCGAGAAGGTGGCCGTGATGGTCTTGTTTGCGTCCATGGTCACGACCAGCGGGTTGGTCGTGCCGGTCGCGCTTCCGCTCCAGCCCGCGAAGCTGTAGCCGCTGGCCGGAGTGGCCGTGAGAGTCACGGTGCTCCCTGACGCATAGGTACTCTGGTCGGGGTTGCGGGTGACGGTGCCACTCCCGGAGGTCAGCGTGGTCAGAGTGTAGTTCGTGGGTGTCGAGCCGCCGGAGCCCGTGTAGGCCTTGAGACAGACGTTGACTCCAGTGATGCCATCGCTGGCGAAGGCATTGCTTATGTCGGTCCACGTGGAGCCGTTCGAACTGATGTAGCTTTGGCCAGTCGTTCCGCCGGCCTGCGGCGAGTAGCTGGCGTCGGGGTACTCGATGGCGATGGGACTGGTCGTGCCCGTCGTGTAGGTCAGCTTGACGGCAACGACGAACTGCTGCCCACTCGTAATGCTCACGGGAGTGGGCAGGGCCACCGTGTGATAGCCCATGTAGGGCATGCTGCCGCTCGTGCGCAGAGTCTTGCCGACGAGCGACGAGCCAGTGAAGTATGAACCCGTGTAGACCTCATACGAGACATTGGGGCTCAGCGTGTAGAAGCCGACCGCTGCCACTGAAGAAGTCGACTGGGCCGTGAAGACGTTGGCGAACCAACCCGTAGGGTTGTTGTACCAGGTGTAGCCGACCATGCCCAACGGATCGTATTGGTATATTCCCGAGTAATTGGTCACCGGCTCGGTATCGCTGAATATGGCCATCTCGTCGGTCCGGCCGAACCGGGTGTCGTAGTACGAGACCCAGAAGTAGCCCGCGTTGCCCCACGATGTTCCCCAGCTGTTCTTGACGAGAAAGGCCCCGTCGGCAGCCGGAACGGTCGCGAAGTTGGTCCTCGAATAGTCGTCATCCCAGCCGACGATCAGGACCGCGTGGTTGGTGCCCGCCGAGCCGTTGTAGTAGAAGCTGGCGTTCGCGGAGTTGAAATACGAGGCTGTCGAATCCGGCCAGTGCATGGCCACATAGACGCCGCCGTACTGCATCACGGCATTCTTGACGTTCTCGTTGTCGGTCGCTGAGCCGCGGGCCGGCAGCCAATTGACTTCTTGGACGTGCTTGTCGGCGCTCAGGCCGGATGGGGTGATCGCGTCTCCGTAGGCGTCGTCGCTTTCGTCTACGGGGCCGGCCCACCGGGCCAGATACGCCGTGGACATATAGAAGTTGCCGCCTGTGTTGTAGCGGGTGCTCGTGCTCGCGGAGGCCGCCCAGAACCCGCTCTGAAGCGCGAGGTTGTCCTCGGAGTAGTTCTGGGTCTCGCCGGGCAGCAGGCACGACTCCAGAGAGCCGTACGTGGCGAACGCCCAGCAGGTGCCCAGACTCCCCTGGTTGCGCACTGCCGTGACCCGGCCGTAGTCGCGCAGGTCGTAGCTCGCCGGCGCCGCGGTAGTCAAGCCCTTGGGCTCAACCCGCATCCCCCGGGTAAACGAAAGGTCGACCAGCGACGGCGCGTAACCCAGCCATCGGCCTTCGCTCGTGCGCATGGAGGCCGTGCCCCGGGTGAGCGCCTGCAGAAAGTCGAGGTACGCACTCGAGGCGGGGGCGAGGGTCGCCGTGGCCTGAGAGGTCGAGGTCGCCGCATTCGCCTGGCCGGCGAGGCCAAGCAAGAGAGCCACAAGCAGCAGCGCTACAAGCGCCAGCGCGACCGCCGCCCTCCCCGCATGACGTCTGACTGAGATCTCCATGGGCTCTCCTTCTGGTGCTGCGGCTGAAGAGCAGCCACTGTTGTCTTCTTGGGGCGTCAAGACGCCTCAAGAGTGTTATCGGCAAAGATTTACGTTACCTTGCGCAAAATATTGCACAGAGCGTAGACCATCTTGGCCGCCTGGCCACGGGTCGCGGTGCTGTAGGGGTCGAACAAGTGTGCCGCCTTGCCCGAGATGATGCCGTTGAAGTATGCGGTCGCCACGGCCGTGCGGCCGTAGGCAGGCACGTCGGTGAACGGGGCCGAGTAGCCGCTGGGAGGCGCGGGCAGATCGTCACCGCCGGCCCTGACCAGCATCATGGCCAGCTGCAACCGCGTGATCTTCTTCGTCGGGGCGAACGTGCGATCGCTATAGCCGTTGATGATGCCTAGAGCACAGGCTTCTTCGATGAAGTCGAACGGATACGGATCGCCGTAGTAGCGAACATCGACGAACGACGGCGCTGCCGCGTTGTCGACGACTTGGGTATGCTTGTCGAGAGCGAGGACGACCACCTTGGTGAACTGAGCCCTGGTGAGAGCCGAGCCAGGCCTGAAGAGACCGTCGTCGTAGCCCGAGAGGATTCCTGCGCCGCTCAGCGCCGTGACCGCCTCGTAGAACGGCGAACCGGCCGGAACGTCACGGAACCGCGTGGCAGGCACCGTCGTGTTCGTGGTGCTCGTGGTGTTCGTCGTGGTTGTCGTGCTGATCGAGGTCGTCGTCGTTGTAGCGGCAGTAGTAGTCGTCGTCGTCGCACTCGTGGACGTCGTGGTGGTCACCGAAGAGCCAGTCACAAAGACCAGGCACGTGGCCGTGCCCATGTTGCCGGAAGTGTCGTAGGCCCTCACCTCGAGAGCGCACTCACCGTTAGGCGATGTCGCGCTGTTCCAGACGATCGCATACGGACTCGCCGCGTCGGACGCGACGAAGCCTCCGTTCGCATACAACTCCACCCGGTTCATCCCCCGGTTGTCGTTCGCCGACACCGACACCGTCACCGAGCCTCGCGCCTCGGAGCCTGGCGTTGGCTGCAAGATGATGACGTTGGGAGGAGTCGTGTCGGGTGGCAACGTACTGCCGTTCTCATGGGCAGTCCCGTCGAGGTAGCTGCCGAAATCGGTCGTCCAGTAGGTGCCCATGGACGTTCCGGACATATCAACCAGTCCGACGCCGATCACCTTCCACTTGCTGTCGAGCATGTTGAGGTTGTGCGCGTACGAATCCTTCCAGGCCTTGAGCACTGTGGCCGGCGTGTCGTACCCGGCCGCGATGTTCTCGCCCGTCCACGTGCCCGACGGGTAGCCGCACGCGACCATGCGCTCGCTGGGTTTCGATTGAGCGAGGAACCAGTCGGATGCCACGGTGTAGTGGGAGAAGAACTCGTACGTGGCCATGTCGTGGCTGTGCTTCTCGGCGGAATCGGACAACACATCCGACACCAGCAGACGATCGAGTCCGTAAGAGGCGCGATACTCGTTGATGAGGCGCACGATCTCGATCTCGCGGGCGTCGTACGAGACGGCGCTGGCCCGCCCTGGGAAGGCGAAGCATGGTCAGCGCGAGCAGCAGGACCAGCCCGAAAAAGGCTGCCCCCCGGCGTACGTTCTTACAAGTCAGCTCAGGTACCTCGGTTCGTCTACTCAGCCACCACGTTGAACGTAGCGCTCTTGGTCACGTTGTAGCGTGAGTTGGTGTCGGTCACAACGATCCATATACGGTAGGCGCCCCACGTGAGGGTGTCGCCGGCGCTGTCCTTCGTGAGAGAGGCGTTGCCAGTCCACGAGGTGGCGCTGTTGCCGAGAAGCTCTACAGCATCGTGCAGCGCGAACTCGAGGAAAGTCACGTCGTGCGGCAGGATGTAGACCTCCTGCTTGACGATATCGGGCGAAGTGGAAAGCACCCAGATGGCGCCGAAGTCGTAGCCGTTGACGCCGGCGTGCGCCTCGTCGGAGTCGGCAGCGACGAGCGAAGTCACGGGCGGCGGCAGCTCGTAGGCGACATCGTCGATGGTGAACTGCCCCGATTCCGCATAGGCGGTGTGGCCTAGCTCATCGCCCACGAGCGGGCCTGCCTGGTCACGCGCCGTGATGCGAATGTGCACGTGCGTCTTGTCGAGGGTGACCTCCGGAGTGGTCCAGTCGAACCGCCCGTCGTTGGGCGTGCCATCGGCCCCGGGAATACTGACCCACACCGGCGAGACGATCGACCCGTCGAGCGTGTACTCGATCTTCACAGTGGCCGGCGGCGTCACGTCGCTGAGAGTCCACGTGATGGCGACCAGCTGGTTCTCCTGCAGCACCTGGCCCGCGGTCGGGGTCAAGATGGTCACTACCGGCGCGCTCCAGTCGACGACGATCTCCTGCGTCACCCCCGCCGCGTATGAGCCGCCGTTCATGAGCTCGGTCGCGTTCCCCATGAGATCGGTGGCCTTCGCGGCGAGAATGTAGCGACCCTCCGGCAGAGTGAGGGTGCCCCAGCTCGCGGCGTAGTCGGCTGTGGCGTCGGTCGAGATCAGGGTGAAACCGGCCCAGGTGGTCGGCTTGGTCTGCGACCACGGCGCGTAGTAGAACTGCACCGAGGCGACACCGCTCGCCTGCCCTGTCGTCGACGGATCGACGGCGGTGGCCGTGAACGTCGGCGTGGGGTCTTCGGTGTAGAAGATGCCGGTGGCGACGGGTGACGTAATGGCCACCGCCGGACCGGTGGTGTCGACCGTGGCCTCGACAACGGCGGAGATGCGCTGATTGCCCGCATTGTCGGTGGCGGTCACCCTGAACTGATACTGGCCGTCTGTCAGGCCCGAAGAAAGGGTGCCGCTGGTAGGCCAGACCGCCGCGTAGGTGTTGGTGCCGGTATCGGGCGCCGTATCGATGGAGACGGTCTGCCAGGTGGGTGTCGTCTGCTTCAGCGCCACCTGGAACTCCACCTGCTTCACACCCGTACGCTCGTCGATGGCGGTCGCTGTGAAGTCGGGCTTGGTGCCGATGGCTCCGGTCGCCGGCTTCGTCACGGTCGCGATCGGGCCCACGGTGTCGAGGATGAACGTCACCGGAGCCGAGGCCGCCGAGACGAGTCCGTTCTCATTCTTCACCTTGGCCGTGAGAGTGTGCGTGCCGTCGGTCAGAGCCGTAGTGAGGTCAGTGTAGAACTTGCCGGCAGCGTTGCTGGTGTCCTCTATCAGCTTCACACCCGCGTCGTAGATGGCGATCGGACGACCGGCCAGCGTATCGCCCGTGACCTGAGGCGTGGAATCGTTGCCGATGTACTGCTTTGACGTGCTGTTGTAGATGACCGTCTTGCTCTCGCCCGGAGTCGCCGCGACCGCCAGGTTGGTCGGCGCGCCTGGCGGAGTCTTGATGGCATCGGCTTCCGCTTTCACGCGCAGAATCATCGCCGCCGCCTGTGCGCGGATGAGCGTGGAAGCCGGATTGATCTTGCTGTTGGAGCCTTGAACGATCTTTCGGTAGATAAGGTAGGCGGTGGCCGGCTTGTGGGTGGCGGCCACCTTACCGGCGTCACTGAACGCGTTCAGGTAGAAGGTGCCCTCGGCCGCGTACCACAGGTCTAACGTACCGTAGTCGCTGACGTCGCCATGGATGGAACTGGTGACATCGATCTCCAGTTTCGACAGGTAGCGGCCCAGGATACTGTTAGCCTGCTGCCGCGTGATGTTCTGGGTGGGTTTGAAGTAGAGACCGCTGCTCGAGGGGATACCCCCGATCAATTCGGCCGCGTATGCGCCCTCCACGTAGTCGTAGACCGCATTGCTCGGTATGACATCTTTGAACGTGGCTTGGGCCGGATGGAGCGTGGCGATGTCCAATCCGCTTACCGACATCTTGGCGAACTGACCACGGGTCACCGCCAATGTCGGACGAAACGTGCCGTCGGGAAAGCCGTCGGCCACGGTGGCCACGTCGGCCTCGCTGACTCCATAATTCGTGACCCACCAGGAAGCGGAGGCGTCGGACCATGGGGGCGAGGCGGCTGCGATGCCCGCGAGCGCTACCACAAGGAGGCCGGACACCACAACAAGGGCCAGAAACATCTTGGCGCTGTGCTTCATGGGGACCAATACTACCAGGACTCTGCGAAATCCTTCAATCTGAGGCCTCCAAACCCAAAGAAAAAGGAGGCCCGCCGAAGCGGGCCTCCTCGCAGATTCAGCTGGCGCCGAACCTTACTTGCGGTCTGAGGTCATCGACTAGAAGACCTCGACCATGTCCCAAACCCAGTTCGGGACCTCGTCGGTGTTGCTGCTGTTGCTGGCGTTGACGAAGAAGTACTCGCCATCGATCCAGGTGTGCAGGTTGGTGCTGATGCTCATGTCGTTCGGAGCCACGAAGACACCGCTACCAAGAGCGCCCGCAACGTTGCCACCCGGGTTGAGGTACGGCTTCAGGGTCTTGCCATCCCATCCAGCGTCGTCAGCGTCGGTGCCGAAGACGTAGACCTTCTGCTCGCCGTTGTAGGCGGCAACGAGATCCCAGTCGCCGGCTTCGTCGACGTAGATCCACTGGATGTACGCGTAGTTAGACATCTTGCCTTCGGCGGAAGCGAAGATCTTCTCAACGCCCCAATCGCCTTCGACCAGATCGTCATAGTACACGGCGAACGATACCTGGCCATTGCCGTCGGTGGTCTGGGGAGCCAGATCCTCGAACAGCATGGTCAGGGTGCCCTCCATCTGGGCGCCGAAGACACCGTACTTGTCGACGTCAGTCAGGCTGACCTCGACGTTGGGCATCGGACGACCGAACTGGTCTTTGACCGTGGCTACGAGAGTCTGGTCTTCAACACCAGCGATCGCGTAGTCGGTGGCCGGAGCCAGTGTGATGGTGGAAACAACAGGCACCTGCCAGATCTTGTGGACCTGGGTGCTCCAGAGGTACGCACCTTCCTGCACCAGTCCGTCGGCCGGCGCGTAGACCATCACGCGGAGGATCGACTTGTAGTGAGTAGCCGGGAGGTACGGAGCCCTCAGCGAGCTGGATGTCGATGTTGCTACCGGTGAGCAGGTTCGGAATGATTTCGAGGGCAATGGGCTCCTGCCTGCCACTCGCGATGTAGCCATCGAGCGTCCAAGCCTTAGCACCATCGGTGGCGAGACCAACGAGACCCGGCTCAGCGGTGGGATCACCGAAGAAGCCGTCGACGTAGCCGTCGAAGCCGTCGAACATCAGATCGAAGCTGGGCCACGGCGACGGCCACGTGTAGCCGTACCAGGCCTGATCAGCCGGAGCGTAGTAGCCACCGAAGCCCATGCCGGCAACGCGGGTCCACCAAGTCGGGACACCGGGCTGGCCAGCGTCGGTGTCTTTCTCGCTACCGAGCCACTGGTTGAAGAAGAACGCCTCGGTCCGGTTGTCGCCCACGATGTAGGCGTACGGGTCGGACAGCGGATGAGGCTCATCGGCGTCCGGACGCGCCGTTCTGATCGTAGTAGCCGGCAAGCGGGCTGAAGTTCTCAGCGAACGGATTGTCGGAACTATTCGCGGGCAGCCAGTTCTCGTCGTCGAGGTCAACAAGATACGCGAACGGGATGCGGGTATTGAGGGCGTTCTGGCTTCCGGCCAGCCACTCGTCGATGTTCTCGAGCAAGTAGACGACCTCATAGTCGGGCAGGTCGTTGCCGTAGGCATCTTTCACATGAACTTCGACATGAGCGGAGTTCAGCTCGAGATCCCAACCGCCGTCACCGTCGGACACGATGTCCCAACCCGGGTTGGTGGCGTCGGCAAGCTTGCCGGCCTTGTTGGTGGCGACCTTGATACCGTCGATCCAGATCTCAATAGTGACGTCGGTGGCGGCACCAACAGCACCGGCGATCCAGTTCTTCTTCGCGTAAGCGGTGAGAAGCTCAGGACCGTCGTGCGGGTTACCAGCCCAGTCGACGACTGCCTTGATGGTCTCCGGGCCCTTGACGGTGGAGGTGACGGTGACACTGGCTTTACCAGCGGCATCGGTCACGGCCGTGGCGGGCGAGAAGGAACCAACAGAGGCGGTGTCAGTACCGGCGAAGTTGTTGAGAACCGAGAGGGTCCACGGCATGTCGAGGCCCCACGCGTTCAGGTTACTGAAGTTAGCACCGAACTCGTTAGCCTTGCTGAAGGCGATCGTCTTGCCTTCGAGAGGCAGATAGATGCCGGGCAGGTTATCGGCGGTGGCGAGACCCGGGATTGGGCCCCAGTCGAACAGTTCTTTGAACGCGTTGTCGTTGTAGTCGTACATGGTGTACGCACCCTCATAAGAGAGAGTGAGCCACTGGCCGGCTACCTTGACCTTCGCGGTACCGCGCTCATCGTAGCCATTGTAGTTGTTGGCTTCGATGATGCCGTTGAGGTCTTCGTCGAACGGCAGATCGCCGGGCATCCACTCGTACCACAGCTTGATCTTGTTATCCCAGTACCAGTTGAAGCCATCGCCCGACGGGTACATGAGGATACCGCCGAAGTATGCGGCGTCTTTCCAGTTGATGATGCCGTCATACGACGAACCGGTGTAGTCGGAGTCGATGAACGAAGTCTGTCCATCGGGCTCGTCGGTGGTCGGGTCGTACTCGAGCTTCAGGCCGTAGACATACAGGTTGAACGTATGCGAGGTGTTGACGTCGTTCTCAGCAACAGCCTCGTTGTTCTCGACCCAGAAGTAGTCCTCAAAGTCGTAGTCCCAGACCCACTCGCCGACGGTGGTGATGTCGTCGAACGTAGCGATGTCGACGTCGAACCACTGGACTTCAGCCGTGTAAGTCAGGAAGGTGCCTTCCGCGCCGCCGGTGCCCTTGTCGCGCACCTTGGCATGGATGATCTGCTCGCCCGCGTCATAGGACTTGACGAACAGGGTGGCCTTACCGTGCGAGTTGGTTACATCGAAGTCCTTGTTGTTGGCGGCAACGTCCTTGTCGGAGGTGTCGCCAGCGTCATCGGTCTGGAAGAAGCCGACGCCCTGCATGAACCACTCGACGTACTTGCCGGCAACCGGGTTGCCGTACACGTCGGTGAGGGTGACAGTGAGGATAAGTTCTTCACCGATGTTCGGATCGGAGTAGGCCGGGGTGATCGGGCCTGCCGCGCCACCGATGGTGTGCGAGATCCAGGTCTTAACGAAGAGCGCGGCGAGAGCCGGCTGATCGTCCCAGTCGTAGTCGTGCCACCACTCGTCATACTCGAAGGTGTCATGGTTGAAGAGCTGCTCGGGATACGGGTTCTGCGCATAGTCGGCAACTGCTTCGACCAAGGTCTTACCGACGACCTCGGAGTACGACCTTGATGGTGCTGAGACCATTGGCGTCGGTCTTGCCCACAGCGGTCTTGGCGGGCGTGATAGCCGTGCCGTCGACAGCGATGATGTTACCGACCGAGGTGATGGCCTCATTGGTCAGGAGGGTCTTCGGGTTGTCGAGGACATTGTAGATAGCCCACTCGACATCGATGCCGGCCATGGTGCGCGGCTTATAACCCTGAGCCAGCATAGCAAGCTCGTCGCCATACGTCATCGGGTCGTCGTACATGTCGCGACCGTCGTTGACATTGATGTTGGTCGGGTCGAACGGAGCGGTGCTAATCGCGTTGTACCAGTCGCTGAGGCTGGTGGAACGCGGGCCCGGGCCGAAGACGACCACGCGGACACCCCACAGGTGCTCCACACCGGCGTTGTTCTGGGCGCTGTTGCCGAGAGTGCTATAGATCTCGTCGAGAGCAAGCCAGTAACGGGTGGTGTAGACGGTGCCCACGCCGGCAACGGTGGCGCTGAGGCGCTGCGTGCCGGGCTCGAGCGAGAGCATATTGACGGTGACCTGGCCGTAGCTGTTGGTGACAGCCGCCTGCGGCGAGATGTTACCGACGTAGAAGCTCGTGGCCATCATCGTGTCGATGTCGACCAGAACGCCCTTGGCCGGATGGCCGGCGGCGTCGGTGACTTCGAGCGTGACCGAGTAGGTCTGGCCAATCAGGCCTTCAGTCTTGTCAGCGCTGACGAGCTCGAGCTTCGCCGGGATGTACAGCTGCGGCGGAACGAGAGCCTGGGCGCGGATCAAGAACGCGGCGGCCTGAATACGGGTCAGGTTGGCGAGCGGATTGAAGTTGCCATAATCGTCGCCGGCCGTCAGACCCATGTCGAACGCGAAAGCGACTTCGGCCTTGAGGTCAGCGGAGATGCTGGCTGCATCGCCAAAGTGCTGCAGCATGGCGGTGAGCTCATCGGCGGTGTACATGGTGGCGAGGTCATAGCCCTGCGCCTTGGCCACGTAACGAGCGACGATGGCGACAGCCTGCTGACGCGTGATGTTCGCTTTCGGGGTGAAGGTGGTAGCCGTTGTGCCGTTTACAGCACCAGCGGCTTTAGCGCCTTCGATGTAAGGATAGTAGAAGCTACCCTTGGGAACGTCCGTGAAGGACGCGGTGGCCGGATCCGCCAACGGGATATTGAAGGCCGCGACAGCCATCTTGGTGAACTGCTCGCGAGTGATGGACTGGTACGGTTTCCAGAGTCCACCCTGGTAGCCTTCGGAAATCCCAGCGACCTGGTTGTCGGTGATGCCGTACTTGGCGGTCACCGTGTCGGGGAGGTCGGTCCACGTCTGGTCCGCGAGGGCCACAGTGGAGATTCCCAACACCAGGACGATGGCGAGGACGGCCAGAATCGCGACCTTAAGGGTGCGTTTCTGCATTAGACCACTCCTCTTCTTGTTTTCATTCATAGCAAATGGTTCTTGCCATTTCCTACTTGTGCTGCGGTAGTAAGTAGGAAGTAAGAACTTGTCACCTCCTTTCGTCTTTGGGCTCACAGCCGCGCCTACCAACGCGGAGTGGCAAACTCTGAGGTCTGGGGCGGCAAGAGAGCCCGTCGACCGTTTCAGACACATTGAAAAGCGCAGACCGGCTGCGCGGATAATCGAAGCCATAGTCATATCGTCTGACCTGAACGTCATTGTTTCCTCCGTCACGAAGCGGCGCTGATGGCCGTTATCGTGGCGCCCTGGTCGGTTACGTGGACGGTGACGAAAAAGCGAGGCGAATCGTTGGTGTCGACGAACTCGAGCGTGAACCTCACGGTAGTGCCATCGATGGCCCTGGCGCTGCCCGGAACCACCTGGCCGCTGGTCGGATCGTCGAGAGCGCCGATCATCTGCGTGAACGACGCCTTCGCTGAAGGAGCCACACGCCGCGACACCTCGGAGATGCTGCCGCCGTTCAGGAAGTAGTTGATGACGGCGGTGGCCAGATCGGCGGCCATCATCTGAGCGTCTCTCTGAATATCGGCGGAGACTACCACCGTGTTGTTGGTGGTAGTCGTGGAAGCCGGCTTGGTAGTCGGGGTGGTGGTGCCCCCGGTCGTCGGCGTCGTGCCCCCACCCGAGGTGAGCGTCGTGCTGCCCGGAGTGTGCTGGGTGGTGGACGTGCCGTTGGTGACCGGCGTGGTGTCGGTGGTGCCGGGCACCTCGGTCGTGACCGTCGGCTCGGTGCCGCCGGTGCCCTCGGAAGTCGGGGTGACAACAGAGGTGACGGTGGTAGTCTCGACAGCGACTATGTCGGTGGAGGTGACCGCTACCGGCCCGGTGCCCCCGGCGCCGAACAGGCCGGCCCCGTAGACGCCGAGAACCGCGGCCAAGATGACCACGGCCGCGCCCGCCGAGCCAAGAGCGACCCGCCAGCCGCGGGCATGGCCCGCCGAAACAGGAACGGGAAGCAGACTGCCCGGGCGAGCGGAGGCCTTCGCCCCCGTACCCTTGAGCAGCACCGGAGCCGTCGGCCGGACAGGGTGACGCTCGAGTTCGCGACGAAGGGTGGCCCAGCCCCGCTCCTTGGCGGCCTGGGCGACCTCGATGTGCGACATGCTCGAAAGCCGGACATCGAGAGCGCGCATCGCGTCGTCGATGGGGATATCAAGATGGAATGTCTGATCTTCGCGAGCGGCGGTCTTCTTGGCGCTCGACGGCACAACGATGGAGTGCCCACCGGGCCGGCTCTTGCCGTGCTTCGTCGCTTCGCGCTTGTTGAGAAGTCTGAACATTCTGACCGTATATTGCCGGCGGCCCGGAAAAGTTACGGTCGAATGCCGATGTTCATCTCAGCGGGGGTCCCTCTCGACCGAGAACGCCCTTCAGAGTGGCCAGTCCGCGGAGTTGGAGCTGTTTGACAGCGCCCTCGGTCCGCCCGACCGCCGCGGCGGTGTCGGCGAGCGACATCGACATGACGTAACGCAGCAGGATGACCTCGCGCTGGCCCTCGGGCACTTGCGCGAGAGCGTGAGCGATGGCTACGCGCAATTCCTGCTCTTCGGCGGTGGCGTGAGGCCCGGCGGTCTGGGCCACAAGCTCCTCGGCCGCCTCGAGGTCGACCGAGCTTGGCGCCCGGCTCTGTCCGCGCTGGTAGAAGGCGATCTGCTTGCGCGCCATGGCGTAGAGCCAGGCGACGAACGGCTTGCCTTCGTCGCGGTAGCGTCCGAGACCGCGGACCATGCCCAGGAATACCTGGCTCGTCACGTCTTCGGCGGCCGACGGGGAGCCGAGCCGCAACAGGACGTACCTGTAGATGGTGTCGTAGTGCGTGCGGTAGAGGGCCTCGATGGCCGATTCCTCGCCGCGGCAGGCCGCCTCGACCAACCGTTGCTCGCGCCGCTGCTCGCGCTCGTGCGTCACCGGATCGCGGAGGATACCGTCGTCGCCGGCGCCATTGCCGCCCACCGCCCCAGGCATGGCGACCGGCGGACGGGCAGCGCGTGACGTCTCGAGGCCGGCCTCGAGGGCGGAGCTCTGCCCCGGCGCCGCTAGGGCTGCGTCTTCTGCTTGTGAACGACGGAATAAGGCCATAACGGTCCATCAAAGACGATGAGCACTAGCCGGACCCCCCGGAGCCGACCGACTTCCCAGCATGCCGCGATGTTACGCCGGCCACCCCACTCTGCGCGAGCTGGGACCCACAGGCAGACCGCGGAAGGATATAGAACGTGCGCTCCATTAGCAAGTGGAGAGTGATTTCAGCAACCCCTCGTTTCTGACCGCGGCTACGGTATCGCCAGATACGCGAGCAGATTGGCCGTCATCTTGGCGACGTGGTTGCGACTGGCCGGCGTGTACGGGTAGAAGTAGAGCTTGCCGTTCGCGCCGGAGCTGCCGCTCATGATGCCGATCGAGTACGCCGCCATGATCTCCCGGTAGTACGCATGCGACGGGGGCACGTCGGCAAAGACCCTCTCGTCGCCCCAGTACTCGGGCAGAGGCTTGCCGGCCGCGGCGGCCCCCCGCAGGATCATGAGCACAAGTTGGCTGCGCTTGATCGGGTCGTACGGACCGAAACGGCCCCCGTTGTATCCGGTGACGATGCCAAGGGAGGCGGCTTCTTCGACGTAGTCGTAGGGATAGCCGATGGCGTTCCAGACCGGGGGCACGTCTTTGAAGGTCGGGTTGCCGACGTTGTCGACTCCGTCGGTGTGCAACTCGGTCGCTTCCATGATCATCTTGGCGAACTGAGCCCTGAGGACGTTCTCTTTGCCGCCGAAGAACCACAGCCCAGACCCCGCCGGCACCTCGCGACCGTTTATGACGCTGCGGTCGAGCAGTATGGCGATGTAGTCGTAGAACGGGTCATCGCCGCCTACATCGAGAAACTGGATGCCCCCAGGAGGATTGGAGGTGGCGCTGTAGGTGAACCGGTACGAGGCGACCATGCCGGCCGGGCCGCGCGACCATACGGCCAGGGTATGCCGGTCGTAGCCAAGCGGACCACTGACGGTTCCACCGCAGGTCTGTCCGTAGAGATCGAACGCGTCGACAGAGGGTGCGAGCTTCCCCTGGGAGTCCCACGAGATCAGAGCGGCACGCAGCGGAGCCCAGTCTTCTCCGTCGAAGACGACCTGGAAGGGTTTGGAGGGCGATGCGGCCGGAAACTCCACATAGACCGCACCATAGTTCTCTACCGCCGTCGTGCGCAGAAAGGGAGCCGTGCCCGACAGCGACTGCTTGGGCACGAACACATGCAGATTCGAGAAGAGGTACGGCGGCAATTCGGGAGCATAGGAGTCGAGAAGCAGACTCAGCACCCAGTCATCGAAGAGCGAGGCGAAGGTCGACGGCGCGCCCGCGGACGCGAGTGCCGCGTCGATGCCGAAGGGACCGTCGAGCGGCTGTTGGGCCAGTGCCCGGATGAAGCCGGGACCTTGGCGCTCGGCCAGGTAGCTCATGAAGGCGTAAGAAGCGCCATAGCTCGCGCGATCGCCCTGCCATCTCGTCAGGTTGAAATCGGGACGGTACAGGTAGGCGAGCAGCCAGTTGTTGACCCTCTGATCGTATCCACAGAGGTGCTCCCCATACGTGGAGAAGCCCTCGCTGAGCCACGTGGATTCGGGCCCGCCCTGGCCCGATGGATCGAGCATCGCGTCCTGGTAGTAGATCAGCAAGTGTGAGAACTCGTGTGCGGCGAGAGCGGGTCCACTGCTCGTGTTCGCATGCAGCGCGTTCATGTTCAGGTAGAACATCTCCCTACGGTTCGAGTATGGGGTCCCGTCGGGATTCATATCGCGGAGATCGAACGATCCGTCGATGTCGTTCATCGGGTCGTTGAAGTCGTAGATCAGGATGGCGATGCGGGGGTCGCCGTCGAGGCCCGGATCGGGCGGGGGTCCGTAGGCGGCGGTCAGCGTCGGGTAGATGACCGTATCGAATGCGACGCCCAGTTCGTTGATGAGATAGGTGGAGAGCTCAGCTTGGTTCTCACGGTAGATGACCGCGTGCTCGCCCGAGTACTCCACCGTCGCCAACCGCGGGTAGTAGACACCGCTCGCCCAATCGAGGGTCCAGAACGTGTCTTTGTCGCCCAGAACAGGGCCCATGACTCCCGCCAGCGGAGTCTCGTCGGCGGAGGGCGCGATGACGACGGCGCCCGCCGGAGGGGGAAAGGCGGCCGCGAACGCGGCGACGACCGTCACCACGGCGATCACACTGAGAGCAGTCCCCCAAAGCCTGGTCCGGGGATGCCGGGAACGTATCCATGCGGTTGGCATGGAATTCATTATATCGGTTCTGGCCGAGCCGCTCGCAAGGCGACCCCTTTACGAACGCCTTACACGAGACCGCCTACACTCCCGCCAGGATCCGCAGACGCGTCACGCTGCGGACGGAGTGAACCCTCTCGAGACGGCCGGCCCCCTCTCCGCGCCGTCTTGATTCCCTCATGCGGGTCGGGGCTCCGGTGCGGCGGCTGAGTTGAAGTCCGCCGAGCCGGAGCCTCGGCGCTTCTTGATGAGATAGCCGGGCGACAAGGACCTGCTATCGCGCCGGCCAGCGTGGCGCTGTCGACCGGGGGTCGGCGCTTGGCGGCCCGGCGGGCCGCGCTGACGGGCCGCCGGGCGACGACGCCCCGTCGAGAGGGACACGATCGCCGCGGGCGAGAGAAGGACGCAGGGAGCGTTCGTAGCGGAGCTACGGACGCGACTGAGGACGTGCTATCGCGCCGGCCAGCGTGGCGCTGTCGACCGGGGGTTGCCGCTTGGCGGCCCGTCAGGCCGCGCTGACGGGTCGCCGGGCGACGACGCCCCGTCGAGAGGGACACGATCGCCGCGGGCGAGAGAAGGACGCAGGGAGCGTTCGTAGCGGAGCTACGGACGCGACTGAGGACGTGCTATCGCGCCGGCCAGCGTGGCGCTGTCGACCGGGGGTTGCCGCTTGGCGGCCCGTCAGCGCGGCAGATCGAGGACCCTACAGAGGATCACCGCGACGTGCTGCCGCTTGATCGGCTCGCTCGCGCCGAGCGTCACGGCGCTGTCGCCATCGGCAACGCCGTAGCCCAGCAACACGCCTTTCACCTTCAGGTACACCGTGGCCGCCCAGTGCGGACTTGCCGCCGACACGTCTGAGAAACCCGGGACACCATTGGATGCGGACTCGGCCTCGGTTTGCCAACCGAGTGCGCGGCAGATCATGGTGGCCATCTGGTCGCGCTGGATCTCGGTGTAGGGCGCGAACCTGGTCGTCGAGACGCCTGCTACCAGCCCGGCGTCCTTGGCGGCCGCGACCCAGTCGGAAAGGTCGCCGGTCGTCTTCGAATCGATGGCCACGTCGTCGAAGGGCTTGGTGGTGACGTTGACCACCGGGATCTGGTTGCCGACGTTCATCAGGTTGTAGAGGCTGACCGCGATCTTCGCGAATTGACCCCGGCTCACACTGCCCTCGGGCTTGAACAGACCGTTCTCATAGCCGCCCATAAGCTCGACGGTCACCACCCGGGAGATCTCGTCGTGGTAGAGATGGTCGAACCCCACGTCGTAGAACTCTCCGGCGATGAGCGCACCGCCTCCACCGCCCCCGGCGCCACCGCCGCCTGAGCCGCCGTCGTCGGGATCGGCGACCACCGACCCGGTGCCGGAGTCACCGTTGATGGTCACGATCAAGGTCGAAGGCAGATTGCCGGAGCCGATAAGCGACCGGAACGATACGACCGATACCGTCGCGCTGCCCTTGCTGCCGGTGAGCAACAGCCGGGTGGCGTGGCTGCTCGCGTCGGAGGTGTCGCGTGCGACAACCTGCACGCCTGAGATCGTACCCACGTTGACGGTCTTGCCCGAGACGTCCTTGAGGCTCCCGTTGACCTTGCCCGAAAGGGCGGTGGCCGAGACGGTGTAGCTCCACGCCCATCCGGGCCCGTTGCCGACACCCGAGGGCGGCGCCCGCAGGCTCCACGGGTCGGGTTGCGACACTATGTAGGCCGGCTTCGTGCCCGACCAAGCCGAGGTGCTGGTGTAACCGCCGGAATGGCCCGAGAAGTACGCGGTGATAGGTTCGCCCTGGTACGTGAGTATCTGGCCGGCGGTGGCTTCGGCCGCCCGGGCGATACCCGGGTATTTCGCCTCGAAGCTATACCCCCGATAGCACTGGTCGGCCCAGTTGTCGGACAGGGTGGCGCCGTTCTTCGCGACGGCGTAGGTCCGGGAGGCCACCGCCTGGGCCTCGACCGCTTCGGGAGCGTAGTACTTGCCGCCCACAGTCGCCCAGTCGTAGTCGATCTCGGCTATGCTGCGCACGTACTTCTCCAGCGGTACGAAGTTGTAGACCCAGAGTTCGCCCGCGTCGTCACCGTACTGAACCCTGATGGCGCCCCAATACTCCCGCGGGTCGACGACCGTGCCACCACTGGTCGTAAGAGCTATCTCAACCCGGCCGGCGGACAGTCCAGCGCCGTCGGGCGCCACCTCGGCCATGAGAAACGAGCCCAGGCTCTTTCCGTCGACCGTTACCTGCACCTTGCCGGCCTTGTTGACCGTTGTCGCCGCCTCGCCCGCCGGGAAGTCGACCGACGTGTATACGGTCGGGGTGGTATAGAGGCGCAGCGTCGCGGACGCAGCCGTCGCCCTGAGAACCACCCGCGAGAAGCTCGTGGTGTTGGTAGTCCACGGCTTGCTGGAGATGCGGACTTTGAGCACCTCATCGAGATCGTCGGTCTGCTCGAGCGAGGTGCCGGGGTAGTAGAACGCGAGGATCTGCTCGTGGCTGTTGCCTTCGCGCGCACCTTGCCAAGCGCCCCACTGGCTCAGGCCGGCCGCGTGGCCGTTGCCGCGGCCCTCGAAGACGAATGTGGTCGCCGCACCGGCCGCCGGAGCGAACAAGAAACCGGCCAACAGCAGGGAGAAGACTGCTACAGCGCCCGCAACGACGAAGGCCGGTAGTACACACTGACGGCGGCGGCTCAATGCCTCATGAACCCGGCGCCGGAGAAAACGATCATTCTTCATGACTCCGAGGAGTATACCGTTGTTGACCAGCGCAGGTAATCAAGGACGCCTTCGGCGATGCCTTTCGCCGCCGCTTGCTGGTACGCGGCCGTGACGAGTCTGGCTTCTTCGACGGCGTTCGTGAGGAACCCGACCTCGACCAGAGCGGCGGTCATCTCAGTCTCGGCGAGCACCACGAGGTTGTTCCAGTGGGTCTTTGCGCCGCGGTTGAGTGAGTTGAGCGAGGCGACCAGGCGGCTTTGGATGCACTGGGCGAGCGCCTTGCCCTCGACCGAGTATTGGGCGGGGTCGCCCTTGTAGAAGGTCTCGGTGCCGTAGGAATCTTTGTCGGTAGCCGCGTTGTTGTGGATGGAGATGAAAAGGTTCGCTTTGGACTGGTTGGCCATGGTGGCGCGCGCGTGAAGATCGACTGCCACGTCGGTCTCGCGGGTCATCATCACGCGCAGACCCGACTTGAGAAGCCGGTCGCGGAGGTAGAGCGACATGGAGAGGTTGACGTCCTTCTCCTTGGTGCCCGACACGCCGATGGCTCCGGTCGCCTCGCCTCCGTGGCCGGGGTCGAGACAGATGAGCGGCGGTCCGTCGCCTTCGGGGCCAGTCGAACGGCGGAAGACGTCGATCGCGATGCGGTAACCCTTGCCGTCAGAGGGAGCCAGGGACATCACGCGAAACCCCTGATAGCGGCCAAGGTCGACGAGGATTCTGACGGTCCGGGGCGCGTAGCTCAACTGCATGGCGTGGACGCCTTGGATCTCAGCCGAGCCGTCGATGGATTGCTCGAGCTTCTGGCCGATGGCCCCGCCCGTATAGTCCACGGTGAGTACGCCGTCGGCCGAGGCGTACGCCGACACGCTGTCGGGCGCCCGGCTGAGGTCGAGCACGACTCTGGTGCGATCGGACCATTCCGTTGAACTCCGCACATTCTGGATTACCGAGCGGATGCTGAGCTCGGCCCGGAAGACCACGAGGCAGAACTGGGCGCGAGTGATGCCGTCCTTCGGTTTGAGATTGCCGTTGGCATCGCCACTGAACAACCCCTTGGCGACAGCCACGGCTACGTACGGTCGCGCGACGTCGGAGATCAGCGACCTGTCGACGAACGCGGCGAGCGTGTCGTCGACGTCGGCGGAGGCCATGCCTTTGGCTACGCTCTCCCAGCCCATGGCCCGCACCATGATGATCGCCATCTGCTGGCGGCTGAGGGTGGAGTAGGGCTTGAAGCGGCCGTCGGCGAAACCGGTTATCCAGCCTTGGGCGCAGGCGGTCTCGACATAGTCGCGATAGATGTCGTCGAGGTCGGGAAAGGTCGACGTCTCCGCCGCCGAGCGGCAGTTGTTTCCAGAGGACGAGCATCTTGGTGGCCTGGCCGCGCTTGAGGGTGTCGCTCGGACCAAAGGTCCCGTCCTTGTAGCCCGAGATGACGCCCGCTCCGCTCAGAAAGCCGATGGCTTCGTACGCGGGCATCGAAGGGCCGACGTCGGGGAAACCCGGCGGGTCCGCCGAAGCCACGGGCGCCAGAACAAGGCCGGTGAGGGCAAGCGCCGCGGCGATGGAGAGCGCTGCCGCGGCACGACGAAACGTCCGTTTGGCAGACGCCACTATGTGCCAGATCCTCCCTCGAGCAGGCGCATGAGTCTGGCCATGACCGTGATGGCCTGCGCCCGGGTGCTGTTCTCCATGGGGCGGAACAGCCCGTCTTGGTCGCCGCACATGAGGCCGAGCGACTCGACGGTCGCGATCGAGATCAGTGCCCAATAACCTTTGGGCACGTCTTTGAACAGTGTGCGGCTGGAAGCGCCCGCCGCCATGGTCGCCTGCGCGTCGAGCGCGCGGCACATCATCGCGGCCATCTGCGCCCTCGAGACGAGGGCGTCGGGCATGAACGTGGAGCCATCGCCGGTGCCCAGGACCAGACCGAGCCGAGCCGCGGTCTCGATCTCGGCGTAGGCCCAGTGCGACGTGTCGACGTCGGCGAACCTGTCCGGCTTCGCCGCGCCCTCCGCTACTGGTCAGGTCGGCCAGTTCGCCGGGAACCATCGCCCGCACCAGGTAGACGGCGAAGAGCGCCCGCGATACCTTCGAGTAGGGCCTGAAGCGTTGGTCGGGCGATTCCGGCACCACTCCGGCCGCCTGCGCCTGAGCGAAGTCGTCGTAGAACCAATCGGTGGTCTCGACGTCGGTGAAGCCGGGCACCGAAGTACCCGAGTACACCGTGGTGGTGGTCGACGTCGACGTGGTCACGGGCCTGGCCGTGGTAGTCGTGGTCGGTTCTGACCGTGGTCGTAGTCGAGGCGGAGGTGCGCCGGCGTGGATCCGGGGTTGTCGTCACGGTCGTCGGAGAGGCGGCCGCCGGCCGCGATCCCACTCGGCCAGAGTCGGCGCGGCCTTCAGACTGGCGTAGGGGTCGATCGCGCTCGGGCGTGCGGCTCTGCCCGGAGCTGGCCGCCACGTAGCCTCCCAGGTGGATCTCGAAGTGCAGGTGGCTGGCGACAGTCTTCGGCGTTGCCGCTGTCGCCCACGTAGCCGATGACCTGGCCCTTCTGCACGTGCAGGCCGTTGGTGAGGCCAGGGGCGTATGCGTACTCGCACGCCGCCCATGCCGTCGTCGGTGCCGGGGGTGTCGTTGTTGAGGTGAATATAGAAGTAGTCGTTGCCGTCGTCGCCGCGCAGCAGGATGTTGTAGTAGGGAAGGTTGTTGTAGCTGGAGAGCTTGCCGGTGAGGTTCAGCCAGTCGATCTTGCCGTCGACGACGGCGACGATGGGCGTCATCTTCGGCGCCATCAGGTCGTTGCCCGGCGTGAGTGCGGCCGCCCGAGCGAGCCGCGCCGAAGGTGTCGGTCCAGTCACTCGATTCTCGAGGGGAAGAGGATCGGCACCGGGGCACCACAGCCGCGTCGGCCGTAGCGGCCCTCGCTTCGTGGCGGCCGAGAGACACGGCCAGAGGAAACGGCAGCGACCAGTAGAACCGCCGCGACCCACATCGGGAAGTGAAGCCCTCGCCGGCGCGGCGATGCGCCGGCGGCCCCTTGGCGATTGCGCCAGGGTCTCCGTTTGTTACAACTTCCTGTCGCTGCCATAGACATCGTACTCTACTTGCTTACGCCATCAGGCGGGTTTGTCCTTCCGCTGCGGGCGCCTGAGACACAGCCCGCAGCATATCGACTGTTTCGGCAAGCTCGGGCATTTTAACAAGCCTCGCGACAAAGAGAAAGGTCCCGGCCCCCACGGCGATGCCCACGGCCAGCCGTAAACCGTTAGCCCCGAAGGTGGCTCCGACCGACCTCGTGAGGAAGAAATCGACCGCCCAGATGACCGCGCCCATGACCGCGGAGCACACCGAGCACGCGGAGAAGCGATATAGCCGTCGCGTGCAAGCCGATCGACTCCGATCTTGCGACGCAGCATCCACATGAGCACCACGAAGTTGACGACCAGGGCGACGGTCATGCCGAGAGTCAGCCCTCCCACACCCATGAACTGCATGAAGAGATACGCGAGGCCGACGGTGAGCGACCACGGTGAGCACGCTGATCTTCACCGGCGTGCGTGTGTCGTGGTAGGCGTAGAACACGCGGGTCAGAGTGTCTCGGCCGGCGTAGGCGTAGAGCCCAAGGCTCAGGAAGAGCAGAGCCCAGGCGGTACGGGCGGTGTCGTCGGCGGTGAACTCGCCATGCTCGAGGAGCAGGCCGATGAGCGGGTAGCGCAGAAGGATGATGCCCACCGTGGCCGGGATCAACAGGAAACCCATCAGGCGAAGGGCGAAATCGAGCGTGGCCTTCACCCGTTCGGGAGCCTTGGCGGCTACCTGCTCCGAGAGGAGGGGGAAGATGGGAACGCTTATTCCGGCTACGAATAGGCCAAGGGGCAGCTGAAAGAGCTTGTCTGCGTAGTTGAGACTCGAGATCGAGCCCTGCTCGAGCAGCGAGCCGAGCAACTGGATGATGAAGACGCTCACCTTGCCGACCGCCGAGCCGATGAGTATCGGCCATACCATGCTTCCCACCTCGCGCACGCCGGGGTCGCGCCAGTCGATGCGCGGCCGGTAGCGGATCTGCTCACGGCGCAACCCGGGAAAGAGCACGGCGAGACCGGCCACCCACCCGACGACCGAGCCGATGGCAAGCGAGGTGATGCCGAGGCGGCCGGGCGAAGGCGACGGTGATGATGAGCACGACCGCGGTCCCCACTGCCGGCGCGAAGGCGGCAAGCGCGAACCTGCGCAGCGAGTTGAGCATGCCCACCAGGAGCCCCGTGAGACCTTCGAAGACGAAGCCGATCATGAGTATGCGAAAGAGGAACACGCCCTTGTCGACCGTGGCCGGAGCCAGTCCTGGTCCGATCAACGGGATGAACCACGGGGCGACCACGACCAGCACCGCCGACAAGACCACCAGGATGGCTACGATGATGTTGCCGATGTTGACCGAGAGAGCCCAGGCCTCAGGCTTGCGCCCGGTGGCGAGCCGGTAGCTGAAGAGCGGCACAAAGGTGGCGGTCAGCGCCCCCGACACCATGAGAGTGAGCAGGTAGGGAACCTTGTAGGCGAGGAAGAAGGCGTCGGTGTCCGCCTGCGCCCCGAAGAAGTAGGCTACGGCGATGTCGCGGATCAGTCCGAGCACGCGGCCGACCAGAGTCGCGGCAACGATGACCAAGGCGGCCCTTCCGACGATCGAGCGCACCGAGCGCGTGCTGTCGTCGCTCATCAAACCTCCGGCGCGCGGCGCCGTCGGAGGTCGAGGGCATGCCCGGTCTTGACCCCGTAGGGTAATGGGAGAGCCAGAGCGCCCCCGCTGCCCGCGAGTTGCACGGCAAGACCCGCGGTGCGGCCGGCATCGGCGCGCAGGGGCATGACCGCGCGCGCGAGCGCCGCGCGTCGCGACGCCAAGGCCGCCATGGTGTCGGTGATCGCCCAGACAAGTCCCTCGACGCCCGCGGCCGGCGACATGCCGGCCGGCTCGCCGGCGGCGGTCGAGCCTTCGAGTTCGTCGACGCTCACGGCCCAACGGCCTTGGCCCGTCTGTTCGGCGAAGGCCCTGGTCTTGGGGTCGTAGTCGAGAACCACCGCCGGAGCGCCCGCCATGGCGGCGAGTATGCCCGCTGTGGAGTCGCATGGCGACGACCAGCTCGGCACGACCGAGAACGCCGGCGAGAAGCGAGGGCGACCCGATGGGCAGGGCGGCACGCGCGCGGCCGGCGAGGCCCGGCCGCGCCGCGACGGTCTCGCACACCGGAACGTCGTGCAGTTCGTGCAGAGGCACCAGCAACACCTGAAGGTCGCAGCGCGGCCGAGACACGTTCGAGGGCCTCGCCGAGGGCCTCCACGTAGCCGGTGCGGCCGAGCCACGGCCGGGGACATACGGCCAGGTACCGCGGCCGGCGCTCAAGCCTTGCCGGGCCAACTCTGCTCGGACTTCGGCTTCCGACGCGGGCAGCAGCGCGTAGGCCGGATCGGGCACGACCACTTGCAGGGGCGCGCGCACGCCGATCTCGTACGCAAGGCGAGCCGAATCAGGGTCGCGCCAGGTGACCGCCTGTGAGCCGGAAGCCGCGCGCGCGACCAGCCGGCGCGCGGCCGCCGTGTGAAGGGGGCCGAGGCCCTGCGCGTACCAGAGGACAGGCAGGCCCTGCGCCCGCGCGAGAGTCACAATCGACAAGAAGTAGGGGATGGGACGCAGCTTGCCCTCTCGGAGTAGGAACGAGCGGCCGTGCAGCTCGAAGTCGGCTTCGTGCAAGAGACTGCCTCCGCCACTGATGAGCAGGTCGGCGCCCTTCATGGCGGCGCGCAGCTTGGCGGGTGAGCGAAGGCTCGTCGACATCACCTCGAGCGACCGGGTCTGCCCGTGGCGGCTCTGAGTGTCGCCGGGGTCGAACGAGAGGACGGTGAACCGCGCGACGGCGTCGCGCCGTTCGATCTCCTGCATGATGGCGGCGAGAATCGCCTCGTCGCCCGCGTTCTTCTCGCCGTAGTAGCCGCTGATGAGGTACTTCAAGCCTCGCCGCCTTCGTCCTCTGTTGGGGCGGTCTTGGAGCCCGCACGGGGCGCCTCCGGGCCGGGGGGGCGCCTGCGCCGCGGCGGGCCGTAGTCCTCGGGCGACCAGCGTACGACCTGTACCGCGTACCTCGGAAGGTTGAGCTGGCGTTTGAGCCGCCGGGGATCGGAGGCCAAACGGTAGAGCCATTCAACGTTGGCGCGCTGGGTCCACCCGGGCGCCCGCTTGACCTTGCCGGCCCACACATCGAAGCTGCCGCCCACCCCGAGGGCGACCCGCGCTCCCAGCCGCTCGCGATGGCGGTAGAGAAAGAGTTCCTGCCGCGGCGCGCCGATGGCGGCCATCAGTATCGCCGGGGCCGCGTCACTGATGGCCGACACGACCGCGGGCTCGTCGTCGCTCGAGAAGTACCCGTGGTGAACGCCCACGACCCGCAGGCCGGGGAATCGCTCCTCTTGGATGCGCGCCGCCTCGGCCGCCACGCCGTCCGCGGCCCCCAAGAAGAAGACCGTAAGGCCCTCGGCGGCCGCGAGTTCAAGGATACGTTGAGCCAGATCGATACCGGGAACCCGCTCGAGGGCGCGGGAACTCTGCCCGGCCGTCGCCGGGCCCCGCGCTCCCTGACGTGCCGCCGCCCAGACCGCCCCGACGCCGTCGGGGTATGCAAGGTCGGCGGCCCACATGACCTCGGCCACGGCCGGGTCGTGCTGGGCGCGGATCACGATCTCGGGGTTGAACGAGATGGCAAGAGAGGTGCGAGCCGGAGCCACAGGAGCAGCCGCCTTGGCGAGAGCCCACTGCGCCGCTTCTTCGAGCGATACCACGTCGAGCGGGAACCCGAGCACGGAGATGGAGGGCCACGGCGGCAGGGGCAGCCTGTCGGGTTGGGAGCCGGCCAGCGGATCGGCGGCTGCGGCACGGCTCGGAGGGGCGGCGACGGTGGGCGCCGTTTCGGCAGCCGCGGTGGCGCTCAGTGCTCCCCGGGTACGCTCGTACACCTCGACGTAGGCGGCCGCGGCCCGTAGGTGAGAGTGCTTCTCGACCACGTAGTCGCGCGCATTCGCGGCAAGACGCGTGCCCAGTTCGGGGGCGGCGGCCAGCCGCAGGATGGCCGCCGCCGAGCGCTTCTGCGTCGGCCGGCACGAGAAGGCCGTTCTCGCCGTCGACCACCATCTCGGCCAGTCCACCGACGGCGCCCGCGATCAGCGGGCGCCCGGAAGCCATGGCCTCGAGGGCGGAGAGCGAGGTCGCCTCTTCGACGTTCTCGGAATGCACGGAGGGCACCAGCACGATATCCGACAGCCGGTAGAGCTCGGCGGATGGCGTCCGGATCCTGCCCGCCAAGCAGACGGACATTCTCGTCCAGATGATTCTCGGCTACGATGCGCTCTATCTCAGCGCGCTCGCCGCCCTCTCCGGCATGGAGCAGCAAGAACCGCGTCCGTTCGCCGGGGGCCATGGTGGCGAGAGCCAGCGACGGATAGACCACGCCGTTCTTCTTCACCAGACGGCGCGGGCAGAAGAGCACGATCGTGCCTCGTGGAACTCCCAGCTCCGCGCGCAGTTCGTCCCGCAGCCTCTGCTCGACGGCTGGATCGGGATCGGGAGCAAAAGCCGAGGTGTCGATGAAGTTCATGAGGGTATAGACCGAGTCCGTCCGCTCGGGCACCAGGCGCAGAGCGTGGCGGTAGAGCCGGGTGTCGACGGTGACCACGGCGTCGGCCAGGCGGAGGGCCCGCATCTCGGCTCTCATGAGGTAGTTGCGTCCCAGCTGCGAAGCCGAGCTGTATCCCTCGGAGACCGATTCGTAGAGCGGGTAGCCATGCAAGGTGAGCACCAGCGGTAGTCCGTACTCGTCGGCCACTCCGCGCAGGTAGGGCACTGAGTAGACCTCCTGGGCGTTCAGCACCTCCCAGGGGGAGCCGGCGCGCGCGGCGCGCTCTATCTCGGCCGCGGTGGCACGGGCCAGCAGCCGTGCTCGGGTCTCGGCCGAATACACCATGCCCCAGCCCTTACGCACCCGGTTGAGAGCGCCGGCCGGCCAGACGAGCCCCGCCTGACGGACAGGCGCCGGCACGGCGCCTCCCACGTAGAGAGCGTCGACCGTGTGCCCAAGGTCTTCCAAACCGCGAGACAGCATGGAGATGTGGGTGCTGGTGCCCCCGATCTGGCCGGGATCACGCATGGTGGGAAGCAGGATCCTCATGACTCCACCGCCATGCCCGCCCGAGCGAGGCCGTCTTCGATGAGCCGGGAAATCTGCTCCACGCGGTGGTCCCACGTGTTCCTACTCGCGAGCTCGACCCGCGCGGCGCGCATCTCGGGACTGTCGGACTCGATCTGCTCGCGCGCCAGCGCCGGGAAGTCGCCCGGACGCGCGGCCACGCCGATACTCCCAGAGAACGGGGCCAGTTCGGGCAATCCTCCGGCCACCACCGGGACGCCGGCGGCCAGGTACTCGAAGAGCTTCAAAGGGAAGATGTTGCGCGTCAACTCGTTCTCCCGGTAGGGGATGAGCGCCACGGCGATGCCTTTGAGGTAGGCCGGGAGTTCGGAGCGTGGCTTCTCTCCCAGCAGGTGGACGTTCGGTAGGCGGCGCAGCCGTTGCTCGTCGACCTGTCCTGCCTTCAGGGGCCCGATGAGCACCACCTGCCACGCCGGGTCGGCCGCGGCGATGGCTTCGAGGGCGTCGAGGTCGAGCCGCGAGTCGTGCAGGCCGACGACTCCCAGGCGCGGAGCCGGGATGGCCGCGAGATCGGCGGGCAGAGGCAGTTCTGGGTCGAGCGCTCTGTTGAAGACCTCCACGTCGGCGGCGTTGAGTACGGTGTACGTGTGCGGGTTGAGTCGCTCGCGCGACCGGCGCAGGTTCTCCGAGGTGGTGATCACGAGGTCGGCCCGGCGGGTGAGTTCGTCGTCGTAGGTCTTGACGACCTCTGGTGACACAAAGCCCGGGAACGCGGAGTGTTCGTCGACGCAGTGGTAGACGGTCAGACGGGGACGGCGGCCCGCGGCGTCGGCGCCGGGGCCGGCGGCCGTCCCACGCCCGGGCGCCAGGTGGTCGAGTAGCGCGGCCGACGCCGGCAGGTAGGTCCAGAGTATGTACTCCTCGTCGAAGTACAGGCGATCCATCGCCCACCCTATGTAGCGAGCCAGCAGCGCCTGGTTGGTGCGGTTGAGCGCGGGCTTCATGTTGCCAAAGGGCAGAACGGGTGGCGGGGTGAGCGTCCACAGCCCCGCGTCGACCCGCTTGAGCCGGGGCAGAGCCGCGCCGAAGCGTCGCCAGTGCGCCGGCACCTTGAGCGGGGCGAGCATGGTCACCGGCTCCTCTACATACAACACTCGGTTGGTCTGAGCCAGCCGGTGCATGATCTGCTGTTTGCTGGTCCACATCGCTCCCCAGTCGAGCGAAGAGATGCAGACGATGTCTTTGCCGCGAAGCATGGGTACCTCCTGCCCGGGCTACGACCGGCCCCGAGCCGCCAGACAGCGCTCGTACGCCCGGATAGTCAGCGCAGCCGTCCGTTCCACCGTGAATTCGGCGCGCACGCGCAGAGCGCCCGCGGCGCCCATGCGTGCGCGCAGGGCCGGGTCGTCCAACAGCGTGGCTGCGCGCTCGGCCAGCGCAGCGGCGAGCGCGCCCCGTTCCCGGTCTCGCGCTACCACGAATCCTGTCTCGCCATCGACGACGGCTTCCTCGACTCCGCCGGCCGCCGTCACCACCACCGGCAGACCGGCCGCCATCGCCTCGAGCACCGACATCGACACGCCCCCTTCGTAGAGCGAGGTGATGAGAAACACGTCGAGATCGCGCAGTCGTTCCGGCACGTCGGCCACGCGACCGGTGAAGATCACTGCGTCGCGCAGACCCAACTCCGTCGCTCTCGCTTCGAGCCGCCCGCGCTCCGGACCGTCGCCCATGACCACCAGTTCTACGCTGGGATGGGTGCGGCGCAGAAACGAGGCCGTCTCGAGCAGCAACTCCACGTCCTTGACGGCCACGAGCCGTGTGGTGGTACCCAATCGAGGCCGTTCGCCGGCAGGCCGGCCGCGCGCTTCCCCGGCGCGCCGCAGGTCGGCCTGCTCGAGCCCTGATCGCACGGTCACCAGCCGCTGGCCCGGGTATCCCCGGCCGGCAAGCAACCGGCGGAGACTGTCGGACACGCACAGAAGGCCGTCCACGGGGCCGAGACTCGCACGGTCGACCTGTGAGTATGCCCGTCCGAGGGCCCGCGACTCGTAGTCGAGCTTGAGATCGGAGTGCACCGTGGTGAACAGACACGGACGGTCGCGCAGGCCCCGAATGGCTAACCGCACCGGTAGGTTCGCCCTCATGCCATGCGTGTGCACCACGTCCCACGGGGCGGCCACCCCGGCTGCGGACCCTCCGGGACCGCGTTCGCCCAACACCCGGCGCAGGCTTCTGAGGATCCGCGCGTCGTAGGCTCCCATCATGGGGAGCACCTCGACATCGATCGAGCGGCGCTCGGCCTCGTCGGCCAGCCCGCCGCCGCCGAGACAGAGCAGGTGCACGTCGCAGCCGGCCCGCTCGAGCGCCGAGAGTAGGGGCAGCAGGTGGCTCATCGCCCCCCCGGTATCTCCGCCGCCGATCACGTGCAGAACACGCGGCGCCATCAGGACTCCTCCTCCGCCCCCGGTATCGCCTGGGCGTGAAGCGTGCCCGAGGTGACCAAGCCGGCCAGGAACCAGAACGCCACGCCGACGGTGAGCGTCTCCCACACGCTGGCCGTGGCGTTGGCCACAGCTACCGCGATGAACGCGGAAACCGTCCCGGCGGCCAGGGCCCGCCGGAACCCCTCGGATGCTCCGTGGCCCTTGACCAGGCCCTTCACCGCCCTGAGAAGGATCCACAAGAAGAAGGCGAGGAGCAGCAGCCCCCCCTCGGCCGCGATCTGCAGATAGAAGTTGTCCACCCACAGCCGCCCGTAGCCGAAAGTGACCGCGGCCGTCCCCCCAAACGTCCCCAGGCCAACCCCGAGCCAGGGGTGGCTGGCGGCGTAGTCGAGCGCCATCTTCCACACGTAGAGGCGTCCCGCCTGGGAGCTCTTCGTGATGTACCAAGAACTGAAAGAGGAGGTCAACCTGTTGACGAACGCCTGCGGCGAGAAGAACCACCCCACCACGACCACCGCGGCGAGGGGCGCCAGATACCGCCGGTAGGCCATGATCACGAGGACGAGCACTCCCGCGGCGAGACCTATCCAGGCTCCGCGGCTGAACGTCACCGCGATGCCGGCCAACTGCACCACGCAAGCGAGGGCCCAGAGCAACCTCGGCACCGCGCGCGACACCCGAGCGAGCGCCAGGCTCATCGAAACGAGAGCCCCCATCAGAAGGAAGGCGCCGAGTCCGTTGGGATTCTGGATGATGGAGTAGGCCCGCGTCCCGATCTCGGTCTCCCTCACGTCGACCCAACTGGCCGGCATGGGCGCGTGCGTCAGGTACTGCCACAGCCCATGGAGAGCAAGGCTCACGCCCGTCAGCACGAACACGATGATGACCGCCCGCAGCCAGCGCGCATCCTTGGGAAAGAGGAAGCCCAAGAAGTAGAACAGCAGCGGCTCGAACAGGACTCGCAGCGCGTAGAACCCCACGTCGCCCGGCACATCGTTCATCACGACCGAGCCGAGGGCGACGGCGAAGGCAACGATCAGGGGCAGAGTGATGGGCAGCGTCCATAGCTCCCAGCGCCGTAGCACGACCACGCTCCACAGCAGCAGGAGGATCGAAGCGACCAGCAGCGTCTCGTCCCAAAGCGGTCCGGCCCCGCCAAGCACCCGGCGGGCCACCCAATCGAGCCACGGGAACGCCGCGACCGCCACCAACAACGCCTCCGGACGCACAAGCACCAGGACTACGGCGCAAATGACGACCACCACGAGTACGAGGCCTGTCGGGCCCGATCCGGCGGTCAGACCCGCCGCGGCTCCGGCCACAGCCGCCAGCAGGGCGATGACGCCGGCGAGCCACTTCTGGATCGGGGTCGCCGTGCCCCCCGCGCCAGATGCCGGCGCACTCACCCGGACCGGACCTCTGGCGAGAAAGGCGAGTCCGCGTCCCAGCACCGAGCTTGGCAGCGCCGGGACGAGACGAGGTCCCGCGGAGAGCATCAGCGCACCGACGACCAGCACCAGCACCGGGGCCACGAAGCGGGCTTCGTAAGCCGCCAGCGGGATACCGGTGTTGTCCACCGTCGTAAGGCCGTGTGTCAGCAGAAGCACCACCCGCCCGCACCCGAGGGCGAACGCTCCCGCACCCACGATCCAGACCCAGTGGCCGTGGGCCAGGCACGATTGGGTAAGCTGCGCCCAGCCGGCTCGTGCCGCCCTGCCGGCCGGCCCGCCGCCGATCACTCGTCGCAGCCACAGGTATGTACGCGAGATGGCCAGCAGAACGAGCGGGTGCCCCGAGCGACTCAGCGGCCGCGACGCCTCGCGGCCCGTGCCCAGGGTGCCACTGTCGGACGCCACCCGGTCGGCCACAGCTACGAAGGCAAGGAAGAAGCGACCCACGACTGAATCGCGGGCGACGCCGAGCAACCACCGCCAAGCCGGCCTCGCGGCGCGGTACGCAAGCGAATCCGAGAGAGCACTGGTCGGGCGCATGCGCTACCCGCCCCCACCTCGGCAGGATGATCTCATTTCACCTCGCCAACGAACATGATCAGCGTCTGTACCTCGAATCCCGGACCGACGAGGCTAACCTTCTTGCCGACCCTCATGAAGACGCTGCCTATGCGGTAGGTGGAGTTCGAGATGCGCGCCTGTCCCTGCACGACGATGTCGACGTCGCTGAAAACGGGGGAGTCGAAGGGTTTCAACTCGCCCTCGGGCGTCGGCACTTCCTCCTTCGTGGGATGCGCGGTGGCTTTGAGCACGGTGCCGAGAACGGTGCCGCCGTCGTCGCGAACGGTCGCACCGGCCTGCACGGCCTTCGTGATGGCGTCGACGGTCCCCTGACGGACTTCTTCGACCGTATACGTCACCTGGATCGGAATGGTCGCCGAGCTGTCGCCGGTCGTCCGCACCACGGCGAACACGACAACGGCCACTATGACGATCAGAACGATCAGGTCGACGATGTTGACTTTGCCGAATATGCGCCCGCGCGCATCGAGAAAGCGGCTCATCGCCACCGTCCTTCTGGTAGGTCGTCGCGGTTACGAGAATGCCAGAATTCTATCCGAATACCCTCCCCTTGTCCTCAGCGCGGCGGTGGGCTAGAGTCCGGGCACACCACAGAAGGGGCTGCTTGCATGGCGGAGCGCACGCTGTTCGTCACATTCGGAACGAGACCTGAGGCCATCAAGATGGCCCCGGTCGTGCTCGAGTTGCAGCGGCGCAAAGCATTCCGCGTCATCACCTGCCTCACCGGACAGCACCGCGAGATGCTCGACCAGGTGGTCAACGAGTTCTCGCTACCTGTCGACCACGACCTCAAGATCATGCGCGAGCGGCAGACGCTCGGCCACATCACGTCGGCCGTGCTCAACGGGCTCGATCCTATTCTGGAGGCGTCGAAGCCCGACATCGTTCTCGTCCATGGCGACACCACTACTACCTTCGCCGCCGCGCTGGCCGCCTACTATCGCATGATCCCCGTGGCGCACGTGGAGGCCGGCCTGCGCACAGACACCATCTACAACCCCTACCCTGAGGAGATCAACCGGCGGTTGGTCGACCGTTTGGCCGAGGTCTACTATGCGCCGACCCAGGCCGCGCGCGCCGCTCTGCTTCGCGAGGGCGCTGCCGGTTCGTCGATTCTCGTGACAGGCAACACCGTCATCGACGCGCTTCTAGCCACGGCGGCGGCCGGCTCCCCCGCCTGGGAGCCCAAACTCGACAGGGCGCTTGGGCGTCCAGGCCCGAAGGTCCTGGTGACCGTCCACCGCCGGGAGAGCTGGGGCATGCCCATGGAGCGGGTCGCCCAGGCCATCAAGCGCGTGGGCGAGGAACTCCCCGAGGTGACCTTCATCTTCCCGATCCACCTCAATCCGGTGGTGCGCGCCACCTTCCATGCCGCCCTCGACGAGGTCAAGCAGGTCGTATTCACCGAACCACTGCCGTACCGCCCGTTCGTCCACCTCATGAAGGCGGTCGACGTGGTCATCACCGACTCCGGGGGCATCCAGGAGGAAGCGCCCACGCTGGGCAAGCCCGTGCTGGTAATGCGCGAGACAACGGAGCGCCCCGAGGGTGTTGAGGCGGGTACGGCCCGCCTGGTCGGCACCGATGCCTCGCTCATCGCGGAGCAACTGCTGACACTGCTCACCGAGCGCGCGGCCTACGAACAGATGGCGAACGCGGTCAACCCCTACGGCGACGGGCACGCGGCGGAGCGCATCGCCGACCATCTAGAGCATCGCTTCGGATTGCGAGACGAGGCGCCCGGCGATTTCGTGAACGATCGCGCCTGACGCTCGGACCGGACCGCTTGCCGGGGTCACCCATGACCACCAGCGACCGCGCATGCCCGAGCCCCGCGACGTCCGGCGGCGAGCGCGTGATGCGGCGCCCGGCCCGCTCTGACTAGGCCTTCAGGCTCCGTCCGCGCGCGATCAGCCCCGCGGCGGCGCCGGCTCCGACCCCGTTGTCGATGTTGACGGCCACCAGCCCCGGAGAGCAGCTCTGCAGTATCGAGTAGAGGGCCGCGGTTCCGTCGCCGCCGACACCGTAGCCCGTCGAGGTAGGAACACCGACGACCGGCACGTCGACCAGCCCCGCGACGACCGACGGCAAAGCGCCCTCCATGCCGGCCACAACGATGAGCGCCTCGGCCCCCGCTTCGAGCATCCGGCTGAGGGGTTCCAGCAGGCGGTGCAGCCCCGCCACGCCTACGTCGTAGCCCCGCTCGACCCGGCAGCCCATGTGCGAGACGACCAGGCCGGCCTCCTCGGCCACCGGGATGTCGGAGGTACCCGCCGTCAGCAGCCCCACCAATCCCGCCGGCTCGGGTGCCACGTATGCCGGAGTGTGCAGAGCGAGCGTGCCCGCGTTCTCGTTGTAGTCGAAGGAGAACTCCCCCGACGAGCCCACGGGGCCGCCGGCCGAGAGCGCTTCGTTCAGTGCCGCCGCCGCCTCGGGCGACAGCCTGGTGACGAGGGCGAACCCTCGCTCATCGAGACACCGCCTGACGATCGCCTCCAGTTCCGCGGCCTTCTTGCGCCCCGCGTAGACGACCTCGGGCACACCTTTGCGCAGGTCGCGGTTGGTGTCGAGCCGGGCGAAGTCGCCAATCTGCGCCACTTGGAAGAGCCGCATCTTGAGCACGGCCTCGTCGACGTCGATCTCACCGGTCGCGAGCCTCTCCAGCACCCGGCGGATGCCGCCGCCGTGACCACCGCTTGTGCTCATAGCCCGTACACCCTTCTGGCGTTGCCGCCCCCGATAGCCTCGTGAATCGACGGGGGCATGCCGGCGAGTGCGTGAAGGTGCCTCGACGCCGACAGAAGCGGGAAGTCGCTGCCAAGAATGATCTTCTGGGATCCTACGCTCGTCATGGCCGCTTCATAGACCTCCGCGCAATACAGGTACGGCACCGCGGCGGTGTCGTAGCACACCCCGGTCAGGGCATCGCGCACTTCGGGCATGGTCTCGTAGACGAAGAGCCCGCCACCCATGTGAGCGAAGACCATCGAAAGGCCCGGATAGGCCTCCGCCAGGGCCAAGCAATCCGCGGGATGGAAGTGGCCTTTGCCGGGGTAGGCGTGACCCACCGGCTCGCTCGCGTGCACCAGAAGCGGCAGTTGCCGCTCGCGCAGACAACCGGCCACGGCGTCGAAACCGTCCACACCGCCGCGCACCGCCTCCACCGCTTCCCAGGACACCGGCGCCAGTTCACCGCAGCCACGCAGGCCGGCATCGAGGCACCGTTCGAGTTCGGCGAGAGCGCCGGCGCGTCCGGGCGAAACGCAGGCTAGGCCGGCCAGCCTGCCCGGATGGAGCCGCACCTGCTCGACGATGTAGTCGTTCACCTCGCGGCACAGCCCCTGGTCAGTGAATGGGAAGCCGGTGACCACAGCGACATCCACTCCGTCGGCGTCCATCTGGGCAAGCACCTCCGCCGCTTCGGCCATGCGGGCCCGAGGGGAGCAGAAGATCTCATCGAATCGCGCGTCGCGACCGAGATATGCCTGCCGGTCGCGGGCGATATCCGGCGGAAAGACATGCACGTGGGCGTCGACCACGGACGGCATGTCAAGAGACTGCAGTGAGGAGGATCGTCTCGACGAGGTCCTCGTACGAGATGCCCGCCGCGCGCGCCTGAGCCGGCAGATCCGACGTGTCGGTCATGCCGGGCAGGGTGTTCACCTCGACGAACCAGGGGGTGCCGCCCGCGTCGACCATCATGTCCACCCGGGCGTACCCGCGGCAGCCCACCGCCCCGAACGCGGCCACGGCCATGCGTTCGGCTTCAGAGTACACGCCGGGATCCAGCCTGGCGGGCAGAATGAAGTCGGTCATGCCCTCGGTGTACTTGGCCTCGTAGTCGTAGAACTCGTTGTGAGGCCGCAACTCGAGGATGGGCAAGGCGACCGCGCCCCCAGACTGCTCGAGCACCCCGACGGTGATCTCGGTGCCAAAGACGAACTTCTCAGCGAACAGGGCGCCGAAGTCCCCGCGCGCCTTCTCGATGGCCGGTCTGAGATCAGCGGCGTCTTTGCACTTGGTGACCCCGAGACTCGAACCCTCCTCCACGGGCTTCAACATGACCGGCAGGCCCAGTTCGGCCCGCACTCTGCCGCACGCCTCGTCCAGGTCGCTGCTTGGGCCGATCTCTACGTAGTCGGGAGTCGGCACGCCGCTACCCCGCACGACCTTCTTAGACGCGATCTTGTTCATGCCGAGGGCCGACGCCAGCACCCCCGACCCCGTGTAGGGGATGCCCATCATCTCGAGAAGCCCCTGTATGGTGCCGTCTTCGCCGAAGCGGCCGTGAAGAGCGAGGAAGGCCACCTCGACCCCCTCCGCTTCCAAGCGCCTACCTACGTCGCGCAGAGCGTCGATGCCGACCGCCCGATAGCCGCGGGCGAGGAGGGCGCGGAGGCAGTTGTTTCCCGACCTGAACGAGATCTCACGCTCGCCCGAAAGGCCGCCCATCAGTACGCCTATGGTCTTGGTCTTGAGGCCTGCGCCAATCGAGCCGGCGCCGACGGTGGAAGTAGGCTGGTTCATGCGGGGAACTGTATCACAGGGGTGATCGGGCCCATGAGGCCGGCCGACGCGCGTCGGCGCGACCCGGATCGTCTACCCCGCGGCCGCCCGAGCGCGTTCGGATGCCGCAACGGCCGCCCCTGCCACGCGCCGGAAGGCGTCGGTGCTCTGCGCTCCGCTCTCGGCTGCGTACATGAGGTCGTCGGGAACAAGCCCATCAGCGGGGGCGGCGGCCCACCCGACCACGCACTCGGCGCGGTGCCCGTCGATGAGGTGCTCGCAGGCCCGCCGGCCCAGAGCCATCGCGAAGCTTTCGATGTCGTATGGGTCGAGGAGCTCGAAGGTGGTGTCGTTCAGTCCGCTGCGCGTGCTGCCGGCGCCCGTGGAAAACACGAAGGCAACCCGTCCACCGGGAAGCTGGAAGTGCTGGGCGTCGGCCCCCAGAAGCCGCAGGCACCTCCGCGCCACTGTCGCGATCATGTGCTCCGCCGCTTCTTGACCGTAGTAGGCGCCTATCTCCTCGAACCGCACTATCCTCAGCACGACCAGCGCGAACCGTGTGCGGGTCTTTTCGTAGATGTGCAGCCGCACTGTCAGGGAACGCTCGAGTGGCGATTCCACCCGCGGTGACGCGCCTGCGTCGCGCTCGTTCTGCCGATCGTCCTCCCCTGACCGGTACCCGTGCCTTAGCGCGTTGCGGTCCGACCAGTAGCTCACGAGAAAGCCCGCGACGCATATGCCGATGAGCGCTCCCTGGACTGCCGCGGCCGACGTCCATACGAGCACCGGGAGGAGTATCGCGGTATCGGTAGCGCACAGTAGATAGCCTAGCCGGCGGTCACCCGAGAAGTTGCGCGTCAGCCGCAGCGACCAGAGTGAGTAGGCGACGAGGAAGAGTACGTAGAAGACCCACACTGCCACCGACCGGACGCCAGCCAACGGCGGGCTGATCACCGCGATGAGAGTCAGGAGGACCACTCGCGCCCGAGCTTTGTAGTGCTCAGTGACACGCGCGCGCCTGGCTGTCAGCTGTCCCGTCATGTGTCCTCTATTGCATCATAGGACAAATGCAATGAACTTGCAATGCTCATTGCTTTCTTTGGCTAACGAAACGTTTGCGTACGCTAAAGGTGGATTGCTGCCGCTAAGAGAGTACACCTTCTTGGCCATCGCTGCCCTGGGTTCGGTGCTCCGACCAAAGATCAGCGGACGGAGTATTCCCCGGGACAGGGCGAGAGAGCCCGACGAGTGATGAGTCCCTCTACGGAACGAGCAGGATCGGCACGCGCACGTGCCGGGAAACGCGGTAGCTGACGCTGCCCAGGATCAGGTCTTTGGGCTCGTTGCGGTCGCGCCGCCCCATGATCACCAGGTCGGCCCGGCTGGCCTCGATCTCGGCGAGGATCGTCTCGGCGGGAGGACCGACCACCGCCTTCACCTCGCCGCCGATGCGTTCTTCACGCAAGAACGCCACCGCGGCCTCCAGCGAACCCTGCGCCAAGCGCTCGACGTAACTGCCGATGGTACGTTGATCCATGGTCGCCGCCAGTACCACCTGCTGCGGCACCGAGACAACCGTGAGAAGGACGAACTCGGCTTTGAAACGGGCGACCATCTCGGCCGCGACCTTGACGCCCCGCAGCGAGACGTCGGTGCCATCGACGGCGGCCAGTATGCGGTCGAAGATCACAACGCCCTCCGTTGCCCGATCGGTAGAGAAGTGGAGGATACCGGGGTCGAACCGGCGACCTCCGCCGTGCAAAGGCGGCGCTCTCCCAACTGAGCTAATCCCCCGAGCTGTGTCCGGAACTGGGCTGAAGATCAATGGTGGGCCTAAGTGGAGTCGAACCACTGACCTCACCCTTATCAGGGGTGCGCTCTAACCAACTGAGCTATAGGCCCACGCGCCGGGAAGTTTACCAAAAGCTGAGAGAGCCATGGTACGTCTGAGGCCATGCGGGGTAATCTAGGTGTTGACATCCCGAGCGAGGAGACTATGGAAGGTTTCGAGAAAGTCAGCGTCTACGGGGTCAGCTTCGACGTAGCCAGCAAGCAGCCCATCGTGTTGCTGAAGGTCGAGGGCAAGAACCGGTTCCTGCCGATCTGGATCGGACATCCCGAAGCCGCGGCCATCCTCATGAAGCTCCAGAACGCCGAACTGCCGCGGCCGATGACCCACGACCTCCTAGCCTCCACCATCGAGCGCCTCTCCGCGAGTGTGGAGAGCGTGCTTGTCACCGAACTTCGCGACAACACGTTCTACGCTGTCTTGAGGCTCGAAAGCGGGGGCCACGAGATCCAATTGGACTCCAGACCCTCCGACGCCATCGCCCTCGCGGTACGAACCGACGCGCCGATCTTCGCAGCCACCGAGGTACTGGCGGCCAACGGCATAGAGTTCGCGCAGGAAGTCGAGGATGTCGAAGAGGTGGTGAAGGAGTTCAAGCAGTTCCTCGAGGACGTTCAGCCCGAGGACTTCTAGGGCCCGCTGCCGCCTGTCGCCCCGGCCGGCCCCAGTTGGGCCGCCGGAGGCGTGGATCGCGACCCGCGAGTACCGCTACTTCTGGCGCTCGCTGAGAGCCGCCGCTTCGCGCTTGACCGCCTGCAAGACCAGGCCGAATATTTCACGGATGCTCTCGTTCGACAGCGGACCGCGATTCGCCCGGCTCAGATAGGTGATGACCCAGTCTTCCTGCGCGGCATCGTAGAAGCTGAAGCCGTGGCTCTCTTTGTAATCCTTGAGGGTCTTGACCAGCTGCACTCGTTTGTTGAGCGCTTCGAGGATCTTCAGATCGTTGTCTGAGATCTGCTCCCGGTATTGCCTGATGACCGGATCGGTGTTCGGAGTCTCCACTTCGCCTCCCGCTGTTTCAGTGAGCTACGTAGCCTACCTCACCCACCGCGTGCGGGGCAAGGCCGTTGCGGAAACGCGCCGAATCGTACGTGGCTCTCAGCGGCGGGAGGAGAACTGCCTCGACGCGTACTCGGAGCACCGTCGCACGAAGCGCGACGCCAATCCGGGCTTCGCCGCCAGGTGGATAAGGGCGGTCGTGCACACGAATGAGTCGGTGGCCCGGCCATCGAAGCCGCCCATGCCCTCGCCGCCTTCTATGACAAGAGCCGGTTCGGTGATATCGCCCGGAACCTTCAGCCCAGTCACCTCAGCGTCGGTGAACAGCCAAGCCGGCACGCTTTCTCCCTCGGCCAGCAGGAGATTGTCCCGCCTCGCCTTGACCTGTACTCGCACCGGATCGTCGAGTTCCCATAGTATCTCTGCCTCCGCCTCCAGGACCCCGCTGAGTTCCGAGGTGCGCCCGAGCAGATCGTGTAGCCGGTCCAGCAGCAGGAGAGCTCCGCCACCGAGGGCGAGAGTGGGGAGACCCCCGCGGATCCTCTTGCCCATCGCCTCGACCAGCGGCACGTTCATGGCGATGTCTGCATACGCGGTCGGCCACGTGGTGCCGGCGAGAATGAGGCCTGCGGTTTCGGGGGGCAGAGTCGCGTCCTCGAGCAGGTCGAGCCTGCGCACCTGTGCGCCCGCCGAACGAAGAACCTCTATGGAGTCCCGACTCCAGAGGCGGAACCCTTTTCCGCCGGCCACCATGACGAGCGGCCCGCCGGCGCTTCGATCGGTCATCCAGTTCTGCGAGGGCAGGAACCCGCGCTGTCCGGCCAGCTTCATGACACCACGGAGGTCCACCTGACGGGCGACCGCGTCGAGCACGGCCGGATCGAGCGGCAAGCCCCACGCCCCCGGCGCAGTCGCATCCCAACCCGGCCCATCTCCGGCGAAGAGGCAGCCCACCACCGGCACATCGTCCGACGAGAAGATGGGACGAATGAGTTCGAGCTGGCGCTGGTCGGCAACTCCAGTCAGAAGCACACCGGCCACGTTGACCTTGTCCAGGTGGGCCTTGAGCCCGGCCGTGAGAAGGCGCAATCCATTGGTCCACCCGCGGCAGTCGACCACGAGCACTATCGGGCAGTCGAGCGAACGCGCGACGTCGACCGGAGACCACTCCACATCGACAGGATGGTCGAGAACCCCCCAACCTGTGGACAAGAGCGACAGATCGGCGCTGTGGGCGGCGGTCTCGTAGAGGCCGAGCAGCGCTTCTTCGTTGTAGAGCGCCGGATCGACGAACGAGGAGCCCTCCCAGCGATCCCAGCAGGCAGCTGGGCCGATCGGGCCTACGTGGTGGTACCTCACTTGCTGGCCGCGCGCCATGAACACTTCGGCAAGAGCCGCTGCCACAGCGTCGGCAAGAGCCGTGCGGTGCGTGGGAACGAACAGCAGCCGCGGTGTCGACATTCGGGTCCCCCTTGCTGGGAGGCCGCGGCTTCGACCTGTGTGGCGGCCGGTACGGGCCGCGCGTAGCCTGCTCCTTAAGGGCCTGCCCGGGCGACGGGCCAGGCTACCTGCGACTGATCAGGATGAGCCTCACCAGCTGCAGGATTGCCATCAGGGCAGCGGCCACATAGGTCAGCGCCGCAGCGCTCAACACCTTCCTTGCACCGTCTAGTTCTTCACCGGCAAGGATGCTCCTGTTTTCGAGCAAGGCCATCGCGCGGCGCGAGGCGTTGAACTCCACGGGCAACGTGATCAGCGTGAAGAGCACGGCCGCGGAATAGAGCAGGATTCCGATGCTCATGAGCAGGCCATTCCGGTAGAAGAGCAGGCCGATGAAGAACAGTATGAAGCCCATGTTGCTGCCCAGATTCGCCACGGGCACGATGGCGCTCCGCAGGCGGAAGGCGGTGTAGCCATCGGCGTGCTGCATGGCATGGCCGGTCTCGTGCGCGGCCACACCAAGCGCCGCGAGCGAATTGCTGTTGCCGACCGGAAGGCTGAGCGAGAGCGTCCGGGTGCGCGGGTCGTAGTGGTCAGAAAGCTTGCTTCCGGCCACCTCGATACCCACATCGTTCAATCCGGCCGAATCGAGTAGCTGGCGGGCTGCTTGCGCCCCCGTGAGTCCGCGCCGGGACGCCACCTGCGAGAAGCGGCCAAACGCCGAGCTCACCTTCGCCTGAGCGTAGAGGCCGAGCAACAGAGCTGGAACCAACAAGATGATTGACCACCAGTAAAACGAATCCATGGAAGTCGCTCCTTAGTCGTCGCCGGCCTGGGCGTCGTCGGGGAGCTCATCCAGGTCGTCGGCGGTATCTGCGTCGCCGGTCTCATCGCCGGCGATGTTATCGAGATCTGCAAGGTCGAGGTCGTCGGCGGCGGAGTCGAGGTCGTCGGCGGCGGAATCGGCGTCGACATCGGACTCGACACGCTCGCCGCCGATCTTGGTGCCGCCGTTGGAGCCAACCAGACGCGCCACACTCGACACCTTGTCGGCCCCGCGCAGGTGCATCACCCGCACTCCCATGGTGTTACGGCCGGTGGTGCGGACGCTCTCAACCATGAGCCGGATCACGGTGCCATCCTGGCTGATCAGCACCAGTTCGTGATTGTTACGCACCGCCGCGATACCAACTAAGTCGCCGCGGTCGGGGCTGTCTTTGATTGTGAGAACGCCTTGGCCTCCGCGCTTGTGCGTCGGGTAGCTGGAGACGGGCGTCCGCTTGCCGAATCCGCCGCAGGTCACGCAGAAGATATCGGCGTCGTCCTCGGCGACAGCCATGCCCAGCACCGAATGGCCCTCGGTCAACCGCATTCCGGTGACCCCCATGGTGTTGCGCCCCGTGGGCCTTACGTCGTACTCGTGGAACCTGATGGCCTTACCCTCACTCGACACCAGGATGAGATCGTCGTGCCCGTTGGTGTGGGCGACCGCCACGAGCTCGTCGTCGTCTTCGAGGTTGATGGCGATGATGCCGTCGGCCTTGAGCGACGTGGCGTAGTCGAGAAACCGGGTCTTCTTGACGATGCCCTTCTTCGTCGCGAAGACGAGGTACTTCGCGTCGGAGTAGTCCTTGGTCGCGATAACGGCCTTGATCTTCTCGGCCGGCGCGAGCGGCAGCAGGTTCGCTACGTGGCGCCCCTTGCTCTGCCTACTCCCCAGCGGAAGCTCGTGCACCTTCTGGCGGTAGATCTTGCCCCGCGAGGTGATGAAAAGCAGAAAGTGGTGCGTGGTCGTGATGAAGAGATGCTCTATGTAGTCGCCTTCTTTGAGGTCCATGCCCATGACACCAATGCCGCCGCGGTTCTGAGTGCGGTAGGTCGAGACCGGCAGGCGCTTCACGTAGCCCGACGCCGTGATGGAGATGACCATTTCCTCGACGGCGATCATGTCCTCGATGTCGATCTCGTCCTCGGAGGGGACGATCTCGGTTCGACGGTCGTCGCCGTACATCTGCTGGATTTCGAGCAGTTCTTCCCGGATCACGTCGTATATGAGCGATTCGTTGGCCAGCAGGTTTTCGAGATAGGCGATGCGCTCCATGAGATCGCGGTGCTCTTCCTCGAGTTTGTGCCGCTCGAGCGCGGTAAGGTTGCGGAGCCGCAGATCGACGATGGCCTGGGCCTGTTCTTCACTGAGGGTGAAGCGCTCTATGAGGCCGAGCTTCGCCGCCTCGGTGTCCTCGCTCGACCTGATGATGCGGATGACCTCGTCGATGTTGTTGACGGCGATCAGCAGGCCTTCGAGGATGTGCGCCCGCTTCTTGGCCTTGTCGAGTTCGAACTTCGTGCGGCGCACGATGACGTCGCGCTGGTGTGCGATGTAGTGGCGCAGCATGTCACGTAGCGACAGCGTCTTCGGCACGCCTTCGGCCAGCGCCAGCATGTTCACGCCGAACGTGGACTGCATGGCCGTGTGCTTGTAGAGCTTGTTGAGAACGATCTTGGGCACCGCCTCGCGCTTCAACTCGATGACGATGCGCATGCCCGAACGGTCGGATTCATCGCGCAAATCGGAGATCTCGGAGATCGTCTTCTCGCGAACCAGTTCGGCCATCTTCTCGATGAGCTGTGCCTTGTTGACCTGATACGGGAGCTCGGTGACGATGATCGCCGTCTTGCCCTGCTTGATGGGCTCGGAGTGGGCGCGCGCCCGCACTATGACCTTACCGCGGCCCGTCTCATAGGCCTCGCGGATGCCCGAGCTGCCCATTATCATGCCGCCGGTCGGAAAGTCGGGGCCTTTCATGTGCTTCATGAGATCGAGGCTGCTCAGAGCAGGATTCTCGATGAGAGCCACGCAGGCTCCGATGGTCTCGCGCAGGTTGTGCGGCGGGATGTTGGTAGCCATGCCGACGGCGATGCCCGAGCTGCCATTGACGAGTAGGTTGGGGAAGCGCGAAGGAAGAACCTGCGGCTCCTCTCGGCTCTCGTCGTAGTTCGGCTTCCAATCGACGGTCTCGGCCTCGATGTCGCGCAACATCTCGGTGGCGATACGACTGAGCCGGCACTCGGTATAGCGCATGGCGGCCGCGGAGTCGCCGTCGACCGAGCCGAAGTTGCCGTGGCCGTCGACCAAGAGGTAGCGGATGGAGAAGTCCTGCGCCATACGGACCAACGCATCGTAAATGGCCTGGTCGCCGTGCGGGTGGAAATTGCCCATGACGTCGCCGACGATGCGTGCGCACTTGCGGTAGGGCCGGTTGGGCTGCATGCCAGAGTCGTGCATTCCGAAGAGCACCCGGCGATGCACGGGTTTCAGACCGTCACGGACGTCGGGCAGCGCTCGGTCGACGATCACGCTCATGGCGTAATCGAGGAACGACTGCCGCATCTCGTCGGCGATCTCTACCTGTTCTATGCGGCCTTCGAGGGTTTCCATGGCTTCCTACACGTCCAGGTTCTGCACGTAGCGGGCGTTCTCGGTAATGAAGTCGCGGCGCGGCTCCACCTTGTCGCCCATGAGGGTGGTGAACACCTCGTCGGCCAGAGCGGCGTCATCGACCGTGACCTGCAACAGCGTCCGCTTGTCGGGGTTCATTGTCGTCTCCCAGAGCTGCTCAGGGTTCATCTCCCCGAGGCCCTTGAACCGCTGCAACGTGATGCCCGTCCGCCCGATGCGCTCAAGTAGCACCTCGAGCTGCGCGTCGTTGAAAGCGTAGTAGTCCTGGCGCTTGTGCACAACCCGGTAGAGCGGCGGCTGAGCGATGTAGACGTAACCGGCGTCGATGAGCTCGACCATGTTCCTGAAGAGGAAGGTGAGGATGAGGGTGCGGATGTGCGCCCCGTCGACGTCGGCGTCGGTCATGATGATGATCTTGTGGTAGCGCGCGGCGGATAGGTCGAACTCTTCGGCCAGGCTTGTGCCACTGGCGGCGATGATAGCCTGGATCTCGTTGTTGGAGAGGATCTTGTTCAGCCGGGCCTTCTCGACGTTGATGATCTTGCCCCGCAGCGGCAGGATCGCCTGGAAGCTGCGGTCGCGAGCCTGCTTGGCCGAGCCACCGGCGGAGTCGCCCTCCACCAGGTAGAGCTCACACGAGGCCGGATCGCGGATGGAGCAGTCGGCCAGCTTGCCGGGAAGGGTGGTGTTCTCGAGCACGCTCTTGCGCCGGGTGAGGTCGCGCGCCTTGCGGGCTGCCATGCGGGCGTGAGCCGCCTGCACCGTCTTGCTGATGATCTGCTTGGCCTCGCCCGGGTTCTCCTCGAGGAATTCGGCGAACTTGGCGTTGACCACGCCCTCGACGAATCCCCGGATCTCGGAGTTGCCCAGCTTGGTCTTGGTCTGACCTTCGAACTGCGGGTTGCGCAGCTTGACACTGAGGATGGCCACGAGGCCCTCACGCACATCTTCGCCGCTCAGGTTCTCCTCTTTCTCCTTGAGGAATCCTTTGGAGCGGGCGTAGTCGTTGATGCTGCGGGTGAGAGCTGAACGGAAGCCGGAGAGGTGCGAGCCACCTTCGTGCGTGTTGATGTTGTTCGCGAAGGTGAAGACGTTGTCGTTGTAGCCGGCGTTCCATTGCATGGCCACTTCGGCGGTGTAATCGGCCTCCTGGCCTTCGAAATGGATAACGCGCGCGTGGATGGCGTCCTTGTGTTGATTCAGATGCTTCACGAAGTCGACGATGCCGCCGTCGTAGCAGTAGACCACCGTCTGCGGCTCCGCGCGGCGCTTGGCGGTGGCCGCCGGAGCGGCGCCGCCGGCCGTGGCCGACTCGATTTGGGCAACCGACAAGACCACCTCGGCGGTCTTGTCGAGGTATTCGCGATAGTAGTCGTCGTCGCTTTCGGTGGCGCTCTCGGCGTCGCCCGGGTCTTCGCGCACATCGGTGAGCGAGATGCGCAGCGACCGGTTCAGAAACGCCACCTCGCGCAGGCGCTGCGACAGGGTCGAGAAATTGAAGTTCAGGTCGTCGAAGATAAGCGAGTCGGCCTTGAAATGGATCGAGGTGCCGTGATCGTCGCCGCAGGGCCCCAAGTTCTCGAGCTCGGTGACCGGCACGCCCCGCTCATAGCGTTGACGCCAACGGAAGCCCTCGCGGCGGACCTCGACCACCAGCCACTCCGAGAGAGCGTTGACGACGCTCACGCCTACGCCGTGCAGTCCGCCTGAGACCTTGTAGCCCTCTCCGCCGAACTTGCCTCCGGCGTGGAGTTTGGTCATGACGATCTCGACCGCCGGCCGCTCATAGCGGGGCATGACTTTCACCGGGATGCCCCGGCCGTTATCGACCACCGACACCGAAGAATCCTCGCAGAGAGCCACTTCGATGCTGGTGCAACAACCGGCGAGAGCCTCGTCGACCGAGTTGTCGACGACCTCGTACACCAAGTGGTGAAGACCACGGTGTCCGGTCGAGCCGATGTACATACCCGGCCGCTTGCGGACGGGCTCCAAGCCTTCGAGGACTTGGATGTCGCCTACGTCATATGTGTGTTCTGCCAAACCTGCCAAACCTCTTGCTAGCGGGACTCGCGACAGCTACTCCGCGGCGTCGGCGATTGCGTGTGCGCCGCCCTGTGGGTTCGCCCCCCCGGGCCCCTTCTCTGTCTCGCGGCAGGCCGCCGCTTACCTATGGAAATGGTCCCGAGTTGGGCTTGAAGAAGGACTCGGATCACTGTCTGTGGCGAGCGCCAATCACGTGTTTCATGATACCACAAGGGGGTCTGCGGGCCTGTAGTTGTACGCTGCTAGCGAACGGAGCCCTGCTGCTCGCGTACGAACGATGCTTTCATAGCGGCCACGATTCTGGCCGCCAACTGCGGGTCGAGTTCGAGTCGCTCAACAGAGGCGAGCGCGGCTTCTTGTTCGGCTGTGAATGGCGCCTGCCGACCCTCCCCGGCACGCCCCCCGTCGTCCGCGGGCGGGGTGGCTACGGCGGTTTGGGGCGAAGGTCGCGCGGGAGACCCCTGCCAGCCGGCATGCCTGAAAACGATGCGGTCCACGACAGTTGAACCCAACCGGTCGTTCAGCCCGGCGATGATCTTTGCCTCCATGAACTGCAGAGACTGAGCCCACACCGTCGACGAGACGGCCACGGTCAGACGGCCTTGGTGGAGACGGACGGGATGACTGTTGCAGGCGACCTCTTCTCCTACCGCACGGGGCCAGGCAAGCGACAACGCGGCCGCCATATCGGGCCCCCCTCCGCTGGGTTGTCCGGTGGAACCGGCCCGCCCGCGGGCGGGCGAGTCGATGCCGCACCAGGCGTAACCTGCGACCTGCCGGCCGCCGAGCAAATCGGCGAACGCGGTGAAGTCCCCGGACGTGCGACCCGGCGCCTGCGAAGCCGACCCGGGCTCCGCTCCGCCGCGAGCCCGATCGTCGTCGTTCGCGCTCCGCCCGGCGCTGCCCTTGCCCTCCGACGAGCCGCTCATCCTTCTATCCTTTCCCCAAGTCCACGACCGTCGCGCCCGCCACCTCATCGTCGGAGAAGTAACGAAGGTCGGTGGTGGTTATGATCACCTGGCCGCCCCGGCTTACGATACGTATCAGGGCTCGACGGCGCGATTCGTCCAGCTCACTCATGACATCGTCGAGAAGCAGCAGCGGCTTCTGTCCGGCGAGGCACGAGTTCTCCCACTCGGCGAGCACCAGAGTGAGCACGGCGGCCCTCTGCTCGCCTTGCGACGCGCACTCGCGCATGTCCAGACCCCCACGCATCAACCTTAGGTCGTCCCGGTGAGGTCCCAGGTTGGTGAACGTGCGCTGCCGGTCGGCTTGTCGAGATTCGGCGAGTCGCTCCCGATACTGGGCGTCGTCCATGCCGGCGGTGTTGCTCCGGTACACAAGACGCAGACTCTCCGCCGGCTCGCCGGTGAGGTCGGAGTAGATGTGTTGAAAATGGGCCACGAAGGCGGCCAAGGTAGCGGCGCGCGCCGAGGTCACCGCCAGACCGGTCTGCGCGAGTATGGTCTCCCACGGCGTGAACTCGGTGCCGGCCCCGCCCATCCGGCTCATGCGGAGGAGAGTGTTCCGTTGGGCGAGCGCTTCGTCGTAGCGACCGAGGGCCACCCTGTATTCGGGCTCGCATCGAGCCGCCAGTTCGTCGAGGTAGAGCCGCCTCCGCCGCGGGCTCCCCTTGATGAGCCGCAGATCGTCGGGGACGAATGTGCGCACTGGAAGGGATTCCTGCCACCTGGAAACGTCGTCCAAGGCCGCGCCGTCCGCGGTGAGGCGGCGCTCACCATCTCGCGAGTATGCCGCGGCCGCGACCGTCGTGCCGCTATCGCTCTCCAGATCGACTTCGGCTCGCAGGTACTTCTCTTCGCGGTTGATCAGGTCGCGCAGGTTGCCGGCTCTTAGCAGCCCGCCTTGCAGGACAAGGACGAGGGCCTCCAGCACGGTCGTCTTACCGGCTCCGTTGGGTCCGACGAGAACCGTGAGGCCTGAACCGAAACCGACGTCGAGTTCAGAGCGGGAGCGCACGTTCACCAGGCGCGCGCGCTGGGCGAGCATACGGGCTTAACCTCGAGACGCGGCCGTGGCGTCGGGGAGCGAACGCACGGCAACTCGGGCGGCGGTGTTTCCAACGCTGACAACGTCGCCGGGCGCGAGTTTGTGGCCGCGGCGGGTCTCTATGCTTCCATTGACGCAGACGCGCCCGCTTCCAACGAGGACTTTCGCCTCTCCGCCGGAGCCTACGAGACCGGCCACTTTGATGAACTGACCGACAGTAATCGGTAGGGCGACCTCGACCGGCTCGATGATCGCGGCTGCTCGCGGGGAGTTACGCGGCGGCGCGTTCACGCTAGTCGTTGAGGCGGATGGGCATGACGAGGTACAGGAAGTCGTCGCCGGCGCCCTTGATGAGCCCGGGGCGCAATGGGCTGATGAGGCGGAGGAAGACGGGCGACTCCTTGATGGAGGCAAGTCCGGCTTCGAGGAATTCTGGGTTGAATCCGATGGCAAGCGAGTCGCCCGAGTACTGGATGGGCATCGCTTCGTGCGCGCGGCCCACGTCTTGCGACTCAGCCGAGACGGTGAGCGTGTTGTCGGCGAACTGCAGGCGCAGGGGAGCGTTCTTCTGAGCCAGAAGACCGACTCGACGCACGGCCTCGAGCAACTCCTCGCGGTCGACGGCGACTTCGTAGTCGAAGGTCTCGGGGATGAGTTGCTTGTAGTTGGGGAATTGGCCGTCGATGAGCCGCGAGATGAGTGTCACCCCGCCGACGTCGAACGACATCTGGTTCTCGGTTGGAAGAATGCTGATCGTCTCGTCTGCGACGCTCGAGGCGATACGAGAGAGCTCCAGCAGAGTGCGCGCGGGAGCGATCGCCTGGAGTGTGCCGGTCACCGACGACTCTACGGGCGTTTCTTTGACACTGAGGCGATAGCTGTCGGTCGCGACCATACGGACGGAGTGCTCGGAAAAATGGACAAGCACACCGGTCAGAACCGGGCGGGTCTCATCGCGCGAAGCGGAAGGAGCGACGCGGTCGACGGTTTCGATGAAGGCCACTCTGCCTACTGTGAACCGGTCGCCGGTAAGAGTGGGCAACTGGGGAAAATCCACCGCGGGCAGAGAATGAAGGTCGAAAAGCGACTCACCCGCGAGAATCTGCACTTGGGTCTCTCCCGGTCGTTGCTCGATGACCACCGATCCGGCCGGGAGGCTGCGAGCGATATCGGTCGCGATACGTGCGGGAAGAACCAGAGAGCCCGGCTGCTCGACCTGTGCCACGAGAGGCGCCTTGATGGATATCTCCATGTCGGTCGCGGCAAACGTCGTACCCGAGTCGCGCGCGTCGACGAGCACCCCCGAAAGAACCTGGATGGAACTACGGGATGAGACAGCCTTGTTCACGATGGCGAGACATTCAACGAGCGCCTGCTTGGTGGTGACAAGTTTCATCGAGGCTCCTCGGTCTGTGGATTGCGGAGGCGAGCACTGCTTATTGTTATTTGAAGTTTGTAAAAAGAGTGGTGTAGGTAATAAGGCCTGTGGAAAGTGTTGAGAAGGGACGCAGCATGGGCGCAACCGGCAGGGTGAGGCCGAGTGCGCGTGAGCGATGGCTGTGGACAGACGGGGGATAGTGTCTTGGGTAGCGCACGAAGGATTGCGCGGGCGCTCAGACGAGGAGGCTGTCCACAAGCGGTGCACCGGTTATCTACAGATGACTGTGGAAAGAGGGTCATCGCGCGCTCTTGACCTTGCTCGTCAGCCGTTGGACGAGGTTGTATGTGTCGCGATCTTGCTGCATTCGCTTGGCTATCTTGTCGACGGCGTGCAGCACGGTGGTGTGGTCGCGGTTGCCGATGCGCTCGCCGATCTTCGGAAGACTCGAGTCGGTGAGTTCGCGGGCGAGGTACATGGCAAGGTGGCGGCTCTCCACGATGGATCGGGAGCGCTTGTCGCCAACGATCTCGGTTATCGATATGCCTGTCGACTCGGCCACGGCGGTGAGGATGCCGTCGATAGTGATGCGCGTCGAAGGCGTCTCGGGTATGTCCTTGAGGACATCACGGGCAAGTTCGACGTCGAGGGCCCTCTTGGTGACTGAGGCATAGGCGACCACACGGGTCAGACAGCCCTCGAGTTCGCGGATGTTGGTGGGGACTCGCGATGCTATGAGCATGAGCACGTCATCGTCGGCGAGGGCAATGCCGTCGCTGCGGACCTTCTTGCGCAGAATCGCGACGCGGGTCTCGAGGTCGGGCGGCTGGATATCGGTGATGAGTCCCCACTCGAAGCGAGATACCAAGCGGTCCTCGAGGGTGACCAGGCCCTTCGGGTGCCTGTCGGACGTGATGGCGATCTGTTTGCCTGCGTCGTAGAGGGCATTGAACGTATGGAAGAACTCCTCTTGGGTCTGTTCCTTCTTGTGAAGAAACTGGACGTCGTCGATGAGGAGCACATCGATGGAGCGGTACCTGTTCTTGAAGCCCTCGATGGAGTCGTCGCGCAGGGAGTTGATGAAATCGTTGGTGAAGGTCTCGAGGGTGACATAGCGGACCTTCATGTTGGGATGGTTGCGGAGCGCGTAGTTGCCGATGGCTTGGAGCAAGTGGGTCTTGCCTAGTCCGACGCCGCCGTAGATGAAGAGCGGATTGTACTTCGTGCCGGGAGTCTCGGCGGCGGCGAGGGCGGCAGCGTGGGCGAAGCGGTTAGACTGGCCGATCACGAACGTGTCGAACGTGTACTTGCCCATGAGGCCGGACATGGCGGGGAGCCGTTCGGTGGAGACCACCAAGGAAGCAGAGGGGCCGGCAGTCGCAAACGGCGTGCCGTCGACGGGCCGGTGTGTGCTCGGATGGTCGAGGGGATTCGAGAGGCGAGACCCATGCTGGCCTGGATGATCAGCGGTAAAGGAATTGAACTTTACTGCCCGGTTCCAGGTCATGCAGGCAAGTCGGTTTTCGAAAACTGCAAAGACTTTCCCACCATCCTTGCCATGGCTCGAGAAATGCTCAATGGACAGCAGGGAGCGACGAGCTATTTCTATGACCGGGTAAGGGATGAAAGGGCCGGGTCCGTACAGAAGCAGGCGGTTTTTGTCCCGGTTCACATCGGGGATACCTTTTGGTCGATTCGCTGTGGCCACACCCGAAGAGAAAGTCCTCGACATCATCCAGGGGTTCAAAAACCGGTGGCTTCTGATCACCGGGCTGATCATCTGCATCGCGGTCCTATGGAACTCCTACCTGTTGCGTGCTTTCAAGATCTTGAAAGAGGAGGAGAAGCGCAGACAGGCTGAAATGGCGCTGAAGGCCAGTGAGGAGAAGTACCGCGAGGTGGTGGAAAATGCCAACAGCATCATCCTGGAGGATGGATGCGGAGGGCCGGGTGACCTTCTTCAACCGTTTTGCCCAAAGGTTCTTTGGGTTCCTCGAAGACGAGATCGTCGGCCGGCATATAGTCGGTACGATTGTGCCCTCCACCGAGAGCAGCGGGAGGGACCTGGCCGATTTGCTCGAACAGGTCGTTCAAAATCCGGAAGCCTACGCCAACAACGAAAATGAAAACATGCGCCGCAACGGCGAGCGCGTCTGGATCGCCTGGACCAATAAACCCATTCTGGACGAAAACGGCAGGATTTCGGAGGTACTCTGCGTCGGCAACGACATCACCGACCGCAAGCACGCCCGGCAAATGCTCCAGGAGAGCGAAGCCCTCCTGGCCGAATCCCAGAAAATAGCCCATCTTGGCAGCTGGGGCCTGGATGTCGGGCACGGGCGGTTGACCTGGTCCGACGAGGTCTATCGTATTTTCGGATTTGAGCCGCAGGAATTGGATGCGACATACGACCACTTTCTCGATTCCGTGCACCCGGATGACCGCCAGGCCGTGGATGCAGCCTATTCCACCTCCATCCGCCGGGGACAAAACTCCTACGAGATCGAACATCGCATTGTCCGAAAAAGGACCGGAGAAGTACGCTATGTTCACGAAAAGTGCGTACACGTGCGGGACACCACGGGCAAGATTGTCCGGTCTGTAGGCATGGTGCAGGACTTTACGGAGCGGAAGCAGTCTGAAGAGGCGCTGCGCGCAAGTGAAGAGAACTACAGGCATCTGTTCGAGAACGCACCGGTGGGGATCTTCGCAGAACTCCGGGGGGAAGGTGCTGTCGGTCAATTCAGCCATGGCCCGCATTCTGGGACTGAATTCGCCGCAGGAAGCCCTGGAGCATTATCAAAATTTGAGCGATCAACTCTATGTTCATGCTGAGAGGCGCGACGGGTTTATACGTTTGCTGCGAGAAGACGGCCGCGTGGAAAACTTCGAATATGAAGCCCGAACCGCCGATGATCGACGCATCTGGTTGAATATGGATGCACGCTTGGAATCGTACAGTGAGGACGGCTCATTGGTCATCGAAGGGTTCACAACCGACATCACTGAGCGCAAGAGGGCGGAGGAGGAACGGGAGTCGCTGCAGGCTCAGTTGAATCAAGCGCAGAAAATGGAATCCGTGGGGCGGCTGGCAGGCGGCGTGGCCCATGACTTCAACAACATGCTGGGAGTGATCATTGGGCATGCGGAACTGGCCTTGAACGAAGCTGACTCCTCTCAGCCTGCCTATTCCGATCTCCAGCAGATTCTCAAAGCCGCCCATCGTCTCGGCGAATCTGGTCCGCCAGCTGCTGGCGTTTGCCCGTAAGCAGACCGTCAGCCCCAGAGTCCTCCACATCAATGAGACCGTGGAAAGTATGCTCAAAATGGTTCGACGGCTGATCGGCGAGGATATCGAGCTGCTGTGGAAGCCCTGTCCGATGATTGGCCGGTAAAGGTGGACCCGACACAGATCGACCAGATTCTCGCAAATTTGTGTGTCAACGCCCGCGACGCCATTGCCAGCGTGGGAGAGGTGACCATCGAGACCCACAACGTGTCCTTTGATGAGGCTTACTGCCGCGAGCATTCCGGGGCTTCCCCGGCGAGTATGTTGTCCTCGCCGTGAGTGATGACGGCTGCGGCATTGAAAGCGAGGTTTTGGATAAGCTTTTCGAACCGTTCTTCACCACGAAGGAGGCCGGCAAGGGAACAGGATTGGGCCTTGCGACAGTGTACGGCATTGTGAAGCAGAACAACGGGTTCATAGAGGTACAGAGTGAGCGGCGAAGAGGGACAACCTTCCGGATTTACCTGCCGCGGGGTTAGTGCGCCGGCCGCTGGAGAACAGCCTTTGCAGGAACAAAAGAAAAATCCGACTGGAATGGAGACGATCCTGTTGGTTGAAGACGAACAGTCCATTCTGCAGTTGACGCAGAGAATATTGGAGCATCATGGGTACCGGGTGATGGCAGCTTCCAGCCCCATGAAAACCCTGGATTTGGCCCAACGCCATGGGGGACGGATCGATTTGCTCATCACCGACGGTCATCATGCCGGAAATGAACGGCAAAGAGCTGATGGAAAAGCTCAGCACCGTCAAGTCCGGATTCAAATGCGTCTTCATGTCCGGCTATACCGGCGATATTCTCGCCAGGCATAGTATCGTCGATAAGGGCGTCCATTTCCTGCAAAAGCCATTTTCTGTCAAAAGCCTGACCGAAAAAGTTCGACAGGTTTTGGACGAATAGACAGGGGTATCCAAGAGGCTGTCTAAAAATTCCCCCCTTTATCTATTTCAAAGCCTTTGGCGAAGAAACGGAACTGGAGGAGAAGTTCAAGAATTGGGGGTACCTCACACAACGAGCGTATGAACCCCGTTCGGTTGGTGGAGCTCATTGCCGTAGAGCTCCAAGGCGCAGAGAATGAAAGGATCGTGTTCATCGATGTAGCGGGAGTAGAATTCCTGTATCATGACGGCAGCAAGTCAATGAGGCATGATCCCTATTGAGGCGCATCAACCAGACAGAAATGGAGGATTATACGAATGGAATACGATTTTCTTGTTCAAACCTATGAGACGGAACGACTGAAGACTCTCAGCGTCTGGAGCACATTTAAGGACGAGGATATGAAAATCCGCCCCCGTCCATTGGACCACAGGGACAGGAATGGACTCGAACACATGGTGCACCAGTGTTTGAGTGAGAACCGGTGGTTTTGCAATATGTTGGACATCGATGTCCAAGTGCCTCCCCTGCCGGAA
>CAWDOM010000004.1:0-148459 GCA_963803925.1 uncultured Actinomycetota bacterium
CGCTAGGGGTGCTGCTAGCGGCCGGGACTCCGTTCTTCAGATGCCTCCGAGCCTCGTTGCCAAATGGAGAAGTGGCCGAGAGGCTGAAGGCGCTCGCCTGCTAAGCGAGTGAGGGAGTGAATGCTCCCTTCGAGGGTTCGAATCCCTCCTTCTCCGTCGCGGGTCGGTTTCTCAGCAGCCGTCCGCAGCTTGCGCCGGTAGCTCAGTTGGATAGAGCGTTGGTCTACGAAACCAAAGGTCGGAGGTTCGAATCCTCTCCGGCGCATAAGAGAAGCCCCGTTTTACGGGGCTTTTTGTTGGGCTGCAGTCTGACGCCAGGGGCGTACGCACGGTCCATCCACACCACATCAACGAACCATCCGGCACCAGCAGGCACCCACTATCCCCGGATGGAGGTATTGGTCCATAGGTTCGGCCCGCGCAGCCCTATCACCGAAAGCGATGGATACCAGCAGGGGCGGGCCCTCAGGACTCTTGCTGGGATCTTCCGTCCGGCGGCCCGTCCACCACCGCAAGGAAGAGCGCATCCGGGCTCACGTCCTTCTCTGCTGGCTCGCGCTGCTTCTCGTGAGGGTGGCGGAGACCCGTTGCAAGGAGAGATGGCCCAATCTGCGCCGGGAACTCGAACGTCTGCAGGTGGGTACCTTCGAGGGAGAGGCCGGTTCTTACCGCAAAAGAACGGCCATGAGCGCGGCTCAGAAGACCATCTTCCGTAGCCTCCAGATCCCGGAACCCGCCGAATTGCAGGAACTACGCTCCGCAGCCAAGGCTTCCTGAACCTTCTTCGGGCCCCGAAATCCATAGATACACGGCGCCTCCGCGCCAGGATCGATGCTTTTCCCTGCGTAGAGGCTACTTCTGTGGGTTTAGGGGCGGGGTGCAGCTGCGGAACGCCGGACCGACCGGCCATCGAGCGAGAGGTGAAAGCCTCCTCTTCGGCAACGATCACGACGACGAACAACCGCTCTCTCCTCGGCACGCTCAACGACTTCTCGTTCCTTGTCTCTCACCACTTGCGGGAGCATCCGGAGACGGACCTGGTCGACGCCGCGCTCTGGCTCAGCCGTACCCCGGTCGGGCCTCTCCGCCATGAGCGGCCTCGAGACGTGGCTCGTCGTCTACTCACGTCGAGCTTCTTCGGCTGATACCCCGATGCCGTGAGAAGCGACTCGCCACCCGCGAACCGGGACAAATGTTACTATCCTTGTGTTCACATATGGTAACTTTTGTCCCATGAGACAGCCCACCGACCAGGCGATCCAAGCGGCAGAGACCACTTTCAGGGCGCACGCGGGGATCATGCGCACCGCAGAGGCGCTCGCGGCCGGCATTCACCGCCGCACACTCTACTGGATGCGCGATGAAGGACTCCTAGAGCAACTCAGCCGCGGTGTCTTTCATCTCGCCTCATCACCGCTCCCCGCTCAGCCGGATATCGTAGCCGTCGCCGAGCGCGTGCCGGCCGGGGTCATCTGTCTGGTATCCGCTCTTGACTTTCACGGCGTTACCACCCAGATCCCCGGCGCGGTTGATATTGCTCTCCCGTCAGGCGTCAAAGCTCCCCGGGTGAGCTATCCGCCGCTGCACGTCTACCATATGTCTGGCGCCGCCATGAGCGAGGGCGTGGAAGAGCATGTTCTCGGACGGACCACCGTGCGCGTCTTTGGCCTTGCCAAGACCATCGCCGACTGCTTCAAGTTCCGCAACACCGTCGGGGTGAATGTCGCCGTCGAAGCGCTGCAGGAGGCAGTCAGGTCCCGACGCGTATCGGTGAGCGAGGTTGCGCATTATGCTCGCCTTGTTCGCGTGGCCCGGATCATGCGTCCATACCTTGAGAGCCTCCAGTGAAGGAACGCGCGCCCAAGGACATGGCGGCGTCCGCCCGACAGCGGCTACTCAATCTCTCCGTCAAGAAGGAAGAGCGTTCAATCAGATCTTGCAGTTCTATGCGATTGAGGGGTTTCTCCGGCGTCTGGCGGCAACGCCGTGGGTGGGTAGCCTGGTTGTTAAAGGGGCTACGATGCTCCGCGTCTGGAATGCCCCATTGGCTCGACCCACCCGCGACATCGATTTCCTGGGATACCTGCCGAATGACCCCGAGAGTGTCGTGGCCATCGTTCGGGACTGTTTGCTCACTGAGCAGGCGGATGGGCTTCACTTCGAACAAGACATCGCCGCCCAGTCAGTCATGGTCGAGGATCGATACCCTGGTGTTCGGGTTGTCCTTCGCGGCCACTTGAGCGGAGCTACGTTCAGACTACAACTGGACGTTGCCGTTGATGACGTGGCTGTTCCAGAACCTGGATGGGTCACCTACCCCACCCTCCTTGAAGGAGATGGGCCACGGATACTCGCCTATGCTCCGTCGACCGCGATCGCGGAGAAGCTGGAAGCGCTGGTGAGCCTGGGCGAGGCCACCAGCCGGATGAAAGACTTCTACGATGTCTGGCTCCTTGCCACGACGATGGACTTGGATGGTGAGACCTGCGCACAGTCTATCCGGGCCACATTTGCCCATCGAGGCACGGGTCTGCCATCCAGCATCCCTGCGGTGATGACCGATGACTTCGCACGCCGACCGGAGACGAACAAGCAATGGCGGTCTTTCCTCAAGAAGGCCGGCGTGGCACCAGAGCCTGGACTCGACCGCGTCCTGGAACTCCTCCGCACGTTCTTCATGCCGATAGCCCGGGCTTCGCTCGAAGACCCGTTTGACCAGCACTGGCAGCGAGGCGGTCCATGGAAAGCCCCACCGGGATAGGCTAGCATCGCCTCCCCGCAATCAGGAACACTAATCCCGCTCTCTCCGTTCAGGGCTCAGGGCCATTCGGTGTCGAGCAGATCCTTGATCAACATCTCATCAACGCACCACCCGACACACCCCGTCACTAGCCGTCAGATGGGGTGCCTAGAAAGCGCGATTTCGCAGCCAATTCCGCACCACGCTACACTCGCCATCATTGGCTGCCAGGCCGACAACAGCTCCACTAGACCAAGTGCCGGAGGTTCGAATCCTCTCCGGCGGGCCCCAGCAACGCAGCGAGGTGACCGAACACGTCCTCGCCCTTGAGCCAGCGCGGTGCGGCCGTCTTGTCGGTGAGGGCGAGATCGACCGCCGAGATCATCTCGGCCGGGGCGCCGTGGAGTCCGACGCTCTTCAGGCCTTCGTCCAGACCGGCCAGCATCGACCGCCCTCCGAGCAGGTGCGGCACGATCTGCGGAACGAGTTGCGAGGGGTCCTCGGCGCGGGCCACACACTTGTCGACGCTTGCCGAGGCGCAACCGCGGCAGTTGATCGGCCTGATCGAGTAGAGCGAGCACAGACCGGCTTCCAACAGCGGGCATGGCGTCTTGCTCCGAGACCATGCCAGAAGATCGACCCCTCCAACCTGTGGTGCGGTCTGGCTGATGCGCTCGGCACACCTGCGGTCGCGCTCCTCGGTCGAACCGGCGAGGCGGTCGGCGATGACGAGGGCTTCGGGGGGGCTGACGGCCACGCGCAGGGTGCTGCAACAGTAGGAGCAGCCCGGCCGGCAGTCGATCGCTGTGCCCTTCGGCATGCTGACGATGGTGGACGCGATGGTCTTGTCCAAGCTCTTGTGGACCCCTCGAACCATCCGCTCGACGCGCTCCATGCTCTTGCCCGGCCCAAGACAATCGCGGGCCGCCATGACGCCCGCGCGACGGACCTCTTGCACATAGAGGCGCCAGTCAACGTACCCAGACCCGGAAACGGTTGGCATGCGAGCCTCCCGAACTGCATCAACAGACCCTTTGCGCTTGGCATGACCATTCTAACGACATCGCCCCGTCCGCGGGGGGTCTCATAGGCTGGCGGTATGGCGCGCTCCTCACTATGATGTGCGCATGACCGAGACGGCCAAGACCCGCATTCTGATCGTGGACGACCACCCGCTCGTGCGGCGGGCGCTCCGCGACATCCTCGAGAAGGAGTCCGATCTCGAGGTGGTTGGCGAGGCGGGCGACGGCCGCGAGGCTGTCGAGATGGCCGGGCGCTTTCAGCCCGATATCGTCATCATGGATATCGGCATGCCGGTGATGAGCGGGGTCGAGGCCACCAGCAGATCAAGGCGGCGAAACCGCTCACCTCGGTTCTGATTCTCACGGTGCACACCGACCTCGAGACGATCTTCAGCATTCTTCAGGCCGGTGCGAGCGGCTACCTTCTCAAGTCGGTCTTTGGGCCCGAGGTGGTGCACACCATCCGGGCGGTCATGGACGGCGACATGGTGCTCTCGCCGGGCGTCTCGCAGGCGGTCCTCAAGTACGCTCTCCAGCATGCCGCCAGAGCCGGTGCGCCCCGCGCCGGCGGAGAAGCTGTCCGCCAAAGGCATGGAGGTCCTCTCGCTCGCGGCCAAGGGCATGTCGAACAAGGAGATCGGCGCCCAACTCGGCGTCACCGAGGCGACCGTCAAGAGCTACTTCGTCGACGTCTTTCAGAAGCTGAACGTGCGCTCACGCACCGAGGCCGTCTTCGTCAGCCTCAAGTCAGGCATCCTCACCCTGGACGATCTGGGCTGACACCTCGTAGGGCACCGTGGCCCGCAGGTGCGTGCCCCCGCCTTCGACCGACTCGATCCGCATCGCACCCCCAGATGGAGAGGAGCCTCTGCTCCATGCCCACCATGCCCAGCTTGCTCTCGCCCAGAAAGAGCGCCAACCGTTCGGGAGGAGCGAAGCCTACGCCGTCGTCGCGCACGTCGATCAGCAGCCTGTCGTCGGCGAACTCGAGCGCGACGGTGCCCGCGCCGGCCTGGGAGTGCTTCTGGATGTTGGTGATGGCCTCTTGCACTATCCGAAAAGCCGTCACCTCGGCCAGCTTCGACATCGTGCGTTCTTCGCCGGTGACGGTAACTCGAGCCGGCAGCCGTTCTGAGTGTTGCTGTTGTTGACGAGCCACCTGATGCCCGACACGAGCCCGAAGTTGTCGAGGACACTCGGACGCAGGTTCATGCTGAGCCTGCGGAGATCGTCCATGGTCTGCAGCACTTCCTGCTTGACCCACAGGTTCCCTTCGACCTGGCCGGGTTCGCTTGCCCCCAGGCCAGAGACTCCGCCTTGTTCGCTATCACCATGAGCTTCTGCAGGGTCTCATCGTGCAACTCGAGCGCGATGCGCCGCCGTTCGGCCTCTTGGGCCTCGACCAGCTTGGCGATGTAGGCCTGCCGCTCGCGCACGCGTTCGGCGAAGAACCTCTTCTGGCTTTCACGCCAGCGCCGTCTCTCCGGTGACGATCGCGACGAGCAGCGCCGGCAGCAGGAGCAAGGCCAAGCTCACAAGGAGCGTCTCGCTGCTCCACTTCACCAACGTAGGGAGCACCCAGATAAGCGCGAGCAACCAGGAGAAGACCCCGCCCGGCCACGACATGGCGAGCGACCCGTAGACGATGGGCACGAAGAACAGAACCCCGAAGACGTGGTACCTGATCTCGACCTCGGTCACCAGGTACTCGAGTCTCGACAGCCACGGGAAGAAGCGCCACACGCCTTGTTCGAACATGAACTCGCGCCACGGCCACGACTGGTAGACGAGCAGCAGTACGGTCGACAACGCGACGACGACCCAGAAGTGCGGATTCTTCAGGATCTCGCCGGCGAGGGCCCTCGATCTTTGCGCAAGCGCGTGAGTCATCGCCGCCAGATTGTCTCAACGCGCACGCCAAAGCGCCAGCTTTCGATCGTTGCTCCGTCCGCGAGATGGACCGGCCCCGACCAAAGTTCACCAACCAAAGTGATGGAAAACGCCTCTCGGCGGCAGTAATAAGGGGTGGCCGTAATGACCCGGTGGCAGGGTCGCCCGCATATCAAGGAGGAGTCATGAAACGCAGAGGGGCATCGACGCTACTCATCCTCACACTGTTGGCACTGCTGGTGCTGGTGGTTCCGCTGCTCGCCGCCTGCAACGGCGACGAGGAGACGACCGACACCACAGCCGCGCCCGCGCAATCGTTCACGCTCAAGCTGGCGACCGGTTCGCCCGAGATGGACAACGACGTTACCAAGGAATTCAAGCAGTGGGCGGCCGACATCTCGACAGCTACCGGCGGCCGAGTGAACATAGAGATCTACTGGGGCGGCGCGTTGGGTGAGTCGAAAGACGCCCTCGCCATGCTCGACAGCGGAGTGGCCGACATCATCATGGAGGGTTACGGGTTCTTCGCCGATACCTTCCCGCTGAGCGACGGCATCACCCTGCCCTATCTCGTTACGAGCAGCGTAGCGTGCGGCACCCTGATGCGGGGCATGCAGGCCGACGGCCTCCTTACCGAGTACGACAACCTCCACCTGCTCATGCTGCAGCCGCGCGATCCGATCATGATGTTCTTCCGCGACAAAGAAGTGACCACCCTCGAGGCTCTCAAAGGCCTGAAGATCCGCACCAACACGAAGGGCTGGACGACGTTCATCGAATCCCTGGGTGGCGTCCCGACCTCGGTGGCGACTCCTGATCTGTACACCTCGCTCGAGACCGGCGTCATCGACGGCATCGTGACCAGCCTTGGCTTCTTCTACCCCATGGGCATGGCCGAAGTCTGCAAGTACGCCCTCATCGAGCCGATGGGCATGTCGATGAACTTCACCGCCATGAGCAAGGCCGCCTGGGATCGCCTGCCGGCCGACCTGCAACTCGTCGTCTCCGAAGTCAGCGAGCAGTACTTCTGGAAAGGCGTCTACCATCAGACCGACTGGTACCTGAATTCCAACTTGAAGCCGGTCGAAGAGGCCGGTGTGAAGCTCCTCTACCTCACTCCCGAAGAGCACGACAAGTGGGTGCAGGCCACCTCGTTCATGGTCGACGAATGGGTCACGAAGGTCGACGGCATGGGCAAGGCCGGCTCCGAGCTGGTCAAGCGTGCCGAGGTGCTGAACACCGTTCTCGGGCAGTAGTGACGGCCCGAGACGAACGAACAGGGAGCGCGAGAACATGAACCTCGGCAAGATCGGACTCTTTCTGGGCCGCGCCATCGACTTCCTCGCGCGCAAGATAGTCTGGCTCTCAGCGCTTGGCGTTCTGGCGGTCTTCGTACTGGTCGTCGTCGACGTGGTCGGTAGGTACTTCTTCAACCATCCGGTCAAGGGAAGTAACGACATCGGTGAGCTGATGCTGGTCGGCATAGCCTATTTCGCTATGGCGTTCACCCAGCTCCACAAGGAGCACGTCAGGGTGACCTTGGTCTGGGGCAAACTGCCCAAGAAGGTCCAGCAGGCGTTCGATTGCGCCGCCTACCTTTTCGGCGCCGCCATCTGGGCGCTCATCGCCTGGAACCTTGCCGTCAGAATCCACAAGCTTCTGGCGGGTACCTACGCGTCGAGTTCGGAGTCCCCGGTGCTCGGCATCCCTCACCTTCCGTTCTTGTTCGTCGCCGTGGTGGGCGCTATCGCCTTCGCCCTGCTCTTACTGGCGGATTCGATACGCGCCATCGAGCAACTGCGCCGCCCGGCGACCCAGGAAGCGGGCACTTGAACCTCATCCAGATGTCACGGGGAGCCGGCGGCCGTAGCCGCCGGCTCCCCGTGGTCCGACTCATGATTGGTAGACGCACATGAGCCCAGAACTGATCGGTGCAATCGGCTTCGTCGCGCTTCTCGCGCTGATCTTCTTCGGCGTGCCCCTCGGCTTCGCCCTGGCCGGCGTCGCCTTCGTCGGCGTTATTGCCATGGGCGGTTGGTCGGCAGCCATGGGGATGTTCTCGACGGCGCCGTTCAGCATCGTTTCCAGCTACTCCTACGTCACTATCCCGCTCTTCATCTTGATGGGCATCTTCGCCTTCCACTCGGGGGTGGTAGCCGATGCCTTCGGCGCCGCCTACAAGTGGCTCGGCCGCATGCCCGGCGGCTTGGCGGTGGGAACCGTCGGCGCGTGCACGGCATTTGCCGCCTGCACCGGCCTCAGCGCCATGTCGGTGTCGCTCATGACGGTCACCTGCCTCCCCGAGATGGAGAAGCGCAACTACTCGCAGGCGCTTGCGACCGGCACGATCGCCGCGGGCACGACCCTCGGCATTCTGATACCGCCCAGCATTCCGCTCATCATGTACGGCATCTTGTCGGGCGCGTCCATCGGACAGCTCTTCATCGCCGGCATAATCCCCGGTTTGTTCCTCGCCCTGTGCTTCATCGCGGTGATCATCGCGTGGGCGCGCATCAAACCCAGCGCCGCTCCCCGGGCGCCGCAGACCACCTGGCGCGAGAAGCTCGGGTCGCTGTGGAAGGTGTGGACCATGATCGCTCTGATGTGCCTGGTCATGGGCGGCATCTGGGGCGGCATCTTCACTCCGGTGGAGGCTGGAGGCATCGGCGCGCTGGGCGCGTTCATCATCGCCGTGATACGGCGCAGCATCAGCTGGAGACAGTTCCGCGACAGCTTCTTCGACACCGCCAAGATGGGGGGCATGATCTTCGTGCTTCTCATCGGGGTGATGATGTTCAACTACTTCTTCATCATGACCCGTGTGCCCGAGGCGCTCGCGCAGGGCATCACCGCGCTCAACTTCCCCCCGACCGCCGTGGTGATCGTGATGATGATCCTCTGGCTCATCGGCGGTTGCTTCCTCGATACGTTCGGATTGATGATGCTCACGCTGCCGGTGTTCATCCCCATAGGCAAGGAGCTCGGCATCGACATGGTGTGGTTCGGCATCCTGCACGTCATCTGCATCGAGGCCGGCGCCATCAGTCCGCCGATCGGGGTCAACGTCTTCATGATCTCGGGCATGGCCAAGCACATACCCATGTACACAGTGTTTCGGGGCATCATCCCCTTCTTGCTCGCGATGTTCTTCGTTCTCGCGATGCTCATCATCTTCCCCGACATCGTCACGTTCCTGCCAAACCTTATGAGATGAGGTAGCCGATTCCCATGGAATACGAAGCTCTCAGCCCCCGCGGCGATGTCGACCCAATCGCGCAGATCGCGCTCAGTCCACGCATCCCCGACCTCAACCAGGCCACCATCGGCCTCTTCGCCTCGTTCAAGCAGCACTGGGTGCTCATCCTCGACGAGATCGCGAAGCAGATCCACGCCCGGTACCCCGGAGCGCAGTTCACCCGTTTTCGCTACACCAAGGACCTGAACGCCTACACCCGGGTGGCCGAGGTGGCGAAGGACCCCGACATCAGGCCCGTCTTCGAGAAGTGGGCCGAAGGCGCCGACGCGGTCATCGTAGCCAACGCCGACGCCGGCTCGTGCACTCTCTATCTGACCTACAACGCCACTCTGCCCGAGCACCTGGGCAAGCCGACCGTGATGACGGTGGCGAAGGAGTTCGTCGACCTGGCCGAGCGCGCCGCCGAGCTGAGAGGCGTCCCGGCGCTGCGGTGCGTCAAGTTGGGCCTCCTCGACCTCTCGATGGAGCCCGACCTCAAGCACTTCGTAGACGAGGTCATCCCCGAGCGGGTGGCCGCGGTCATCGACCAGATCATCGCCGGGCTCACCGAGCCTCTCACGGCCGCCGAAGCCACGGCGCAGCAGCCGGCCGAGAGTACGCCGCGTGTCGCGATGAAAGGCACGCTTCAGGAGATCAACAAAGCTTTCTACCGCCGGGGATGGACGTGGGGCGCGAACATCATGCCCCCCACCGAGGAGGCCCTTCGGGAGATGCTCACCGGCACCGACCTACCGGCGGACCACGTGGTCGCCAAGATCCCACCGCTCATGGGCAAGGCCACGGTCGAGAAGATCGCCGTGAACGCGGTCATGGCCGGTTGCCTGCCCACCCACCTGCCGGTGCTCATCGCGGCGGTCGAAGCCATGGTCGATCCCCGGATGTGGCTCGAAGCGTACACCTGCAGCGTCGCTTCGTGGGCCCCACTCATGATGATCAACGGCCGGGTGCGCAACGACTTGGGGCTCTGCAGCGGACCGACGCTGCTCAGTCCGTACCAGAAGGGCGCTGCCGCGATCTCGCAGGCCATGGGACTCATCCTCATGAACATCGCAGGCATCAGGGCCGGCCGGGAGGACATGGCCATCTTCGGTCACGAGGGCCGCTTCGGCATCTGCATCGCCGAGAACGAAGAGGACTCCCCGTGGGAGCCCATGCACGTCTACTACGGCCTCGAGCCCGAAGACAGCGCCGTGACCGTCTCGTGGCCTAACACGCGGGCATTCGGCGTGTTTCCCGAAACGATCGGTGGAGTACTGCAGGGCATCTGCGACATGATCCCCGCCTTCGGCTCCGATGCCGGGTGCACGACCATCATGAGCCCTCAGCTCGCCGGCTTCCTCCAGGCCAATGGCTTCACCCGCCGCAAGCTGGTCGACTACATCGTCGAGTACGCCCGCAGGCCGGCCAGCACCGTCAACATCCGCTGGATGATCGGCAACTGCCACGAGGTGAGCGACGTGCAGTTGCCGCTCGACCCCACCCGGTCGGTGCGCAAGTTCTGGTCGGATATGCACCTGCCCATCATCGTCGGCGGCGGCAACGGCATAGCGCTGCTGTTCTATGGCGGCGGTGGCGACCACGGCGGACCCACCACGGCCAAAGTCAGACTGCCCAAGAATTGGAACGAGCTCGTCGCCCGCTACCGGGATTACGAGACTCCCGAGACCTACTAGGAGGCGAGAGGTGACCTCACAGGCGGAGTTCGAAACACTCCAAGCTCGGCTTGCCCAGATGGAGAAGAGACTCGACGCGCTTCAGACCGCGGCCACCCGCACCGCGGACCACGTCGAGATCTCGAACCTGATGTCTCGCTACATCTACTGGCTCGAGACGGCGCAGCATCACCGCATCTGGCCCGAACTGTGGGCGCAGAACGAGCCCGGCATCGAAGCCGAGTTGACCGACAGCGGCGTCTTCACCGGCCAAGACCACGTCAGGCGGGTCTTCGAGGGCATGGCCAAGTCGAATGAAGGTGATCGCACAGCGCGCAGCCGCGGCTGGATGCCCAACATCCAACTGTCCACGCCCATCATCGCGGTCGGCGCGGACGGCATGCGGGCCAAGGGCATGTGGCACGCCTTCGGGCCACATGCCATGAACGTGACCCCATATCCGGGCGACGAGCACAAGCTGACCGCCTACTGGTTCATGGCCAAGTACAACAACCAGTTCATCAAGGAAGAGGGGCGCTGGCGTTTCTACGCCATCCACTGCCACATATACTTCCGCACGCCCTACGACCAGGGCTGGCTGAAGCAGCCTGACTGCCGCCGCTTCATGCCCATCCCCGGACTCGATCCCGACCTGCCGCCGACGCAGCAATCGATCTACAGCAGCGACGGATGGAACCGCTACCTGCCATTGCCGCCCGAGAGAGAAGACTAGCCGGCAGATCCTCGAAGCCCCCTCGGGCTTGCCATCGTCCCTTCCGAGTCGCGCAAAGGGCCGGGGGCCCACCCGGCCCTTTGCGCTTCTGTGGGGCCCGGCGCGCGGCCGGGCCCGGCGCGTAAGCTCCGCGTAAGCGGGCCACACGGCCGTTGCCGCGACAGGTCGCTCCGTGAGACCCTATACAGCCGAGTCGCGTGCACCGAGACAGTCAGAAGGCGCAAACCATGAAGAAACTTCTTCCGTTCGCTGTGTTGACCCTCTTCGTCTTCGTCGCCTTCGCCGTGGCGGCGTGCGACGGCGGAGCCACCACGACCACGGCGGCCCCGGTCCAGACCTCGACCGCGACCGCCACAGGCTCCCCTTGGACTCTGCTCACGCCGACGGGCACGCCCCCGGTCGCGAGAGCGGGCCAATGCGTGGTCTACGACTCCAAGGCCGATCGCCTGATCCTCTTCGGGGGCACAGACAGCAAGACCCTCTTCAACGATACCTGGGCCTATTCGGTGAAAGACAATGCCTGGACCGAGCTCAAACCCGGCGGCGACCTCCCCGAAGGCAGGGTGGCCATGACTATGGTCTACGATCCGATCGCCGGCAAGGCGATCATGTTCGGAGGCATGACCAACAGCCAACTCCTGGGCGATACCTGGACATACGATCCCGAGGCCGACCTCTGGGAGAAGGTCGAGACAGTGGGCGATACCCCATCCGCGCGAGGCGGTCACGCCATGGTCTACGACTCGGCGGCCGGGAATGTTGTGCTCTTCGCGGGCAAGGACGATTCGGGGGTTCTGAACGACACCTGGACGTTCGATCTCGCTTCGTCGCGGTGGACGCGCGTGGAACCAGCGAGCGCCTCGCCCACTGCACGCTATGGCCACGCGATGGCTGTCGATGAGGCCACAGGCACGATCATCTTGTTCGGAGGCTGGGACACCGCCAAGTACTTCAACAGCACGTGGGTCTTCGATCCCGAAGCCGGCTCGTGGACCAGCCTCGATACCCAGGGCGGCCTGCCCAAATCGCGGGCCGGACATACTCTGATCTACGACTCGGCCAAGCGCAACCTGGTGCTCTTCGGCGGGACGAGCGGCACCTCGTTCTTGCGCGACACCATCTACTTCGATCCGGCCACAGCCACGTGGGACGGCACTCCTATGGTCGAACCGTGGCCGCTGGCGCGCAACGGCCACTCGCTGGTCTACGACCCGGCCACCGGGACCGTGTTGCTCTTCGGAGGCTGGGACGGCAAGAACTACGGCAACGACATCTGGAGCCTCGCCGGGTAGGGCAGAAGCCGGGTTTCGGGCGCTCGGTCAGGCGGCCGGGTTCCCGCGGCTTCGCGCCATCTACATCCCGGGCAGCCTCGGCGCCTTTCCGAGCTTGCGCAGCCGGTAGTAGAGACCCCAGCCGCGTTTCAGCCAGTGGCCGACCACCGGTAGGGGGATGAAGAGCGCGCGCTTGTCGTCGCGATAGACGAATCCCGCCCCGTTGCCCATGTCCATGACGCAGACGATGCAGACCTCGTCCACGTAGTCGCCCGGCTCGCCTCGACCGTTGATTTTGCGCGCTATGTCGCCGGCGGCGGTTCGCGCCATGACTTCGGCCATGTGCCCTTGCTTGGCCTTCCAGTCAGGCCCCTCCAGCGCCGCCACGTCTCCCACCGCGTACAGCCATGGATAGCCCTTGACCTCACATGAAGGCTCGGTCAACACGAACCCGGCGTCGCTCAGAGGCAGGTCGGAGGCTTTAACCACCGCATGCCCGTCGCCCGCCGCTATGAACATGATGAGGTCGGCCTCGAGCCGCGTGCCGTCTTCGAGGGTCACCGAGCCTTCGCCGAACTCCGTGATCTTCTTGCCGGTGTACGAGCGGATGCCGAGCTTGTTGAACATGCGGTCCATCGTCGCGACCGCCTTCTCGCCCATGCGGATACCGGGCTTCGGCATCGGAGCGAAGAAGATGAGGTCGAACTCGTCGCGCAGGCCGAGTCTTCTTGAGACGATGGTGCACGTTCAGTAGGAACTCGAACCCCGGACCGCCCCTCACCGCGCTGCTGTCCTTAGGATTGCCTCCGAAACCGACGGCGATCGTGCCCGAGCCCTTAGCGATCAGGGCGTCCAGCCGGCTCTTGACCTCCAAGCTCTCATCCGGCGCTCCGCAGATCGAAACCACGTGCTCCTTGCCCTTGTGCGGCATCTTGTGGGCGCCCAGCGCCAGTACAAGGTAGTCGAAGTCGTCGCGCGGGCCCCCCTCCTTGAGGGTGTAGCTCTTGTCGCCCGCGCTGACGCCCACAACTTCATCGACGGTGACGGCGAAAGCATGGGCCCGCCCGATCTCGCTCAGCCGCATCTGCACGCGCTCGAACGACCTCTCACCGGTGGGGATCCAGATGGCGAGCGGGTAGACGAAGAGATAGTCCCGGTCGGAGATCAGTTCGACCTCGAGGCCGTTCTTGCGGAGCGCTATGGCCGCTTCCACTCCTCCGATGCCGCCGCCGAGCACGATCGCACGCTTCATGTCCGCGTCCTCCAGCTCCTCGTTGCATTTCTGACGACGCCAAGTATAATGCACAAATATGCAAAACGACCACCCGAGGGAGCACGGTGGCTAGACCGGCAAAATGGCGATGCGTCGAGTGCCCTCCGGGCGCGAAGTTGTTCGGGCCCGTGGGTTGCTCGGCCCGGGAGCTCGAGAAGATACGTCTGGCATTCGACGAACTCGAAGCGTTAAGGCTGTTGCACCTCGAAGGCCTGACACAGGCGGAGGCCGGCGCGAGACTGGGAGTATCGGGCTCCACGGTGAGCCGCATGGCCGAGCGCGCCCACCGCGTGGTGGCCGAAGCCCTGATACACGGCAAGGCTGTGTGTATCGAAGGCGGACCGGTGACGGTCGTGAAAGTGGATGAGACGGCGGACCTTGCCCCAGGGGCGGCCGCACCGAGAGAGACATTTCCAACCGAAGGAGACACGATGATAGTAGCGGTGCCGTATCTAGCGGGAGCTGTCAACGCTCACTTTGGCAGCGCGCAGGCCTTCTTGATCGCAGAAGCGTCCGGCGAGACGGTGGAGAAGACGACGCTGTACGAGCTCCAGGGCATGCAGCACAACCACGCGGGCATCGCGGGCTTTCTCAAGGAGCAGGGCGTCGAGGTGATTCTCGCGGGCGGAATGGGCGCCCCCATGCAGCAGGCGCTGAAACGTGCGGGGTTCACGGTGTACTGTGGTGTCGCGGGCCCCGCCGTCGAGGCAGTGGAGGCGCTGTTGCGCGGAGAGATCGAGCAGTCGGAGAGCACCTGCGGCCACCATCACGGCGAGCACCAGAGTGAGCATGGCGGCGGTCACGATAGCTGCGGCCACCACCACGCCCAGCACTGAGCGGGCCCCGTGGCCTAGTGGAACACGTTTGAAGACACTGTCGGATAGGTAAGAAAGGGACGCGTCATGGAGATGAACATCTACTTCCCGGGCGGCAAACGAGTCTACGCCGACTACGGCGACCACACCATCGAGACCGATCAGCCGGTCCGCAGCGGCGGCGAAGGCACAGCCCCAGCGCCCTTCGACTTGTTCTCTCGCCTCGATCGGCACCTGCGCGGGCATCTACGCCCTCGGCTTCATGCAGCAGCGCGATATCGACCCCGCGGGCTCGAAGCTCACGATGCGCCCCCACTACAATCCCACCGTCGGACTGATCGACAGCATCGAGTTGGAGCTGCAGACGCCGCCCGATTTCCCCGAGAAGTACCGCGACGCGATCGTCAACGCCATGGAACTCTGTGCTGTGAAGAAGCACATGGCGCATCCGCCCCGGTTCTCTGTGACTACCGTCGCCGGCTAAGGGACTATCCCCATAACCTATCGGGATAGGCCGTAAGGCGCCCGCCAAGCGAGCGCGCCGGCCGCGATCGACGGGCCTTCCGTGCAGAACGATCGGGGACCGGCCTCTAGCGGCCGGCCCCCGATAGCGTTCGATTCTCTCGTATCTCTCGTAGCCTACTTGCTGCCGGCAGCTCCGCCGCGCATCCGCTGCTGATCGCCGCCGCTGCCGTCGCGCAATTGCTGCTGATCGTCACCGGTGCTGTCGCAGACCCCGTCGCCGTCGCCGTCGCCGTCGCAGACCCCGTCGCCGGAACCGTAGCCGGCTCCTTCACCAGCGGCTTCACCGGCGGTCTCGCACGTGCCGTCGCAGACCCCGTCGCCGTTCTCCAAGCCACCGTTTGCCTCTTGGTATCCGGGTGCGTCGGGATTGCCCGCCCGGCCGGGAGCGCCGGCGTCGTCAGGCGCGCCGATGCGCTGCGTGGTCTGGGTCTGCAGCTGCTCCTGGAAGCAGGTCGTGCAGGTGCACTCCGTGGTCTCTCCCAACCTGGTCTGCTGCTGAAGGCCGTTCGTGGCCGCCTCAGTCGTCTGCGTGGCGCCGTAGCCCGATCCATCGCTGCTCGCGGCCGCGAACGCCGTGCCGGCCACGGCAAGCGCCAGCACGAGCCCGGCGACGATACCCACGACCAGTTTCTTCCTGTTCTTCATACAATCCTCCAGTCACTCTGTAGACGGTCTCATCCGACCGTCGACAACAGTCTAGGAGGCCCCCATGAGCCCTCCATGAGAACCACGTGAGAATCGTCTTAGGAAAGGACTACGACGAAGCGGCTGCCGGTGTCGAGCCGGCTCTCGACCGTGATCGTCGCGCCGTGAGCATCGACGATGGCCTTCACGAGCGCCAGGCCTAGACCCAGGCCTTCGCCCCCCTCGCGCCCGGCCGGGCCTCGATAGAAGCGCTCGAACACATGGTCCAAGGTCTCTCGATCCATCCCCCGTCCCTCGTCGCGCACCCATAGCCTCAAGGCGCCGCCGGCCCGGTCGCCTCCCAGCGCGATCACCTGCCCGAGCTCGGTATGCGCTACGGCGTTCTGCATGAGGTTGAGAAACACCTGTATCAGCCTGTCTTGGTCGGCCGTGACCGACCCACCGGGCAGCGCGTCGATCTTCCATGTGCGTTCCCCCAGATGCTCGCCCTGGGCCGTGAGCGACTCGAGAAAGAGGTCTGCGTCGATCTGTTCCTTTCGCAGAAAATCCACACGCGAGGCTTTGGCGATGGTGAGGAGGTCGCCCACCAAACGGTCCATGCGGTCGAGTTCGTCGACCACCAGCGCGTGCTCCTGCTTCACCGTGTCGGGCGAGGGCGCTTCTTCGCGGTCGAGCACCTGCAGATGGCCCTTCACGATAGTGAGCGGGGTCCGGAGCTCGTGCGACACATCGGAGACGAACTTCTCTTGGCTCAGGAACGAGGCCTGCAGCCGGTCGAGCATGCCGTCCATCGTCTGGGCGAGGCGCCCGATCTCGTCACGCGGGCCGGTGTAGCCGATCCTCTTGGCCAGGTCTTCGCGCGAGATTGCGGCCGCCGTCTCGGTGATGCGACGCACCGGAGCGAGGGCCCGGCCTAGGAGCACCCACGAACCGAGTCCGACGAGAATGGTGCCGGCAAGGCCTCCGAGTATCGACAGCAGGAGCACGCTATCGCGGGTGGTGTCGATCTCACTGGTCGAGCCGGCCATCTCCACAGCGCCCACCTGCGCGCCGTGCAGCATCACGGTGGTGCCCGCCACGCGCAGAGCCGCGTCGTCCAGAGTCACGTCGGCGAAGAACTGGGTGCCCGAGTCCAGAAGCCGCTTGGTCTGCGGCAGATCCTCCAAGCGGATATCGTTGGAGTTCGAGACTACGGAGCCGTCGTTGGTTTGCAGAGAAAGCACGAAACCGAGACGGCGCAGGGGGCTCGCCTGCTGGCCCGTCAGGAAGTCTTTGGTGGCGGCCACGAGAGCCTGCTCGTCGGCAGCCGATGAGACCGCCTGCACGAACCGCGTGAGCTGTTGCGTTAGCTCGTTGTCCAACTGGTCGTACAACTGCCGCGAGAGCACCAGGTTGAGGGCGACGCCGCCGACGCCCGCGATCAACACCACAGCGAGGACGAACCACAGAGTGAGCCGTACCCGCACTTCCTCAGCTAGCCCTTGGCCGAACGGAGCCGGTACCCGCCGCCGCGCACGGTTTCGATGATGGGTTCCTCGCCCGTCCGGCCGAGCTTGCTGCGCAGGTAGCCCACGTAGACGTCGACCACGTTGCTCTGCGGATCGAAGTCGTATCCCCACACACCGTTGAGGAGTTGCGAGCGGGTGAGCACGTGGCCTTCGTGCCGCAAGAGGAACTCGAGGAGCGTGAACTCACGCGAGGTGAGGTCGACGGCCTTGCCGCCCCTCTTCACCTGACGCGATCTGAGGTCGAGCACCAGGTCGCCCGACTCTAGGACGGCCGCCTCTGGCTGGCGCGCGTGCCGGAGCGCGGCGCGCACCCGCGCGAGCAGTTCGTCGAAGTCGAAGGGCTTGGGCAAGTAGTCATCGGCGCCGAGATCGAGGCCCTTCACCCTCGAGGGGACGTCGCCTCTCGCCGTCAACATGATGATGGGCGTGTGCTGGTCGTGCTTACGGACCTCTTCGAGCACGCGGAACCCGTCGATGTCGGGAAGCCCTACGTCGAGCAGCACCAACTCGACTCCGTCGGAAAGCCGCATCCGCGCGATCGCGTCGGCGCCCAGGCGCACCACCTCGGTGGGATAACCGGCGTCGGTCAGCCCTTTTGCGACAAACGAGGCCACACGAGCCTCATCTTCGACCAATAGCAGACCCACGGCCTACCGACCCTGGCCGGCGCCCGAAGCACCGCTGGCTTGCCCTTGCTGTACGCGCACCTCTCCCCCCACCACCTCTCGCTCGCCATGCTGATCCTCGGCTCTGGGGCCCTGGCCCGCACCGGCTGCCTCGGTCTCCGACGTGCTGTCTTCTTCGAGCGATGACGTTGTCGATCGCGACCCGTCCGTCGGTGATGTGCTCGTCGCGTGCCCGGCGCCCACGCCGCCCGCGCCAGCCTCCGCACCTGCACCCGGACTGTGCCCCGTGCCTACGCCGGCTCCGGCACCCGAGCCCGCCCCGGTCCCCACGCCTGAGCCGTGCTCGGAGTCGCTTGTGGCCGTGCTGTCCATTGAGGTAGAGGTCTGGTCGGGCCCGATCTCCTCGATGAGCGCGGCCGTGCTGCCAAGCTCGACGACCGGCAGCGACGCCGGGTCGGACGACCCGCTCGGCGCTAACAGCACCACGCCGCAGACGACGATGACGACCAGAGCGCAGATCAGCCCAAGCGGCAGACCGAGACGGCGCGCGAGCGACCTGATGCTGGTCATGTCCATAGGGTGATGTTAGCAAAGCGACCGGCGGCACACACCCGCGGAACAGCCGCACCCGTCAATTCTAAGAGCATTCTCACCGCCCTCTTAGCACCCTCTCATGGAGCCTCGGGGGCGCTCGCGCCGCACGGTCGTGAGGCGTTCTGGGCCACCGGCGCCGCCTTGGACTGGTACCCTTGTGTCGATGGCCACACTCCAACCCGTCCAGACGCAGCTCTCCCGTGCCGATCGGGCCCTCGTCCTCTTCGTCTCGAGTGTTGGCGGATTCCTCGTCACCTTCTTGTCATCAGGCGTCAACGTCGCGCTACCCCTCATCGAGGAGGAGTTCCACGTTTCGGCTGTGACCTTGAGCTGGCTCTCGGCCTCGTACATCCTCATGGCAGCGGCCACGCTCCTCCCCATGGGCCGGGTCGCCGACATCTACGGGCGTAAGACTCTCTTCATCTGGGGCATGGTCGTCTTCAGCGCATTCGCCCTTGCGAGCGGCTTCGCCCCCTCGGCGCCGGTGCTGCTTGCGCTTCGCGCGCTGCACGGGATAGGCCTCGCCATAGGCTCGGCCACCTCGGTCGCCCTCGTCAGCCTGGCCTATCCGCCGGAGATGCGTGGCCGGGCGCTCGGGGTCTGCACGGCGACTATCTACCTTGGCCTTACGGTCGGCCCGGTTCTGGGCGGGCTCATCGTGCACAACATGGGGTGGCGGGCGATGTTCTGGATAGTGGGCGCGCTTGCCCTCGTCAACGTAGCGCTGCCGGCATGGAAGCTCCGGCACATCGAATGGCGGGAGCCGCGTGGCGCGCGATTCGACTACGTGGGCAGCGTAGCCTACGCCCTCTCGCTCACGGCCGTGTTGCTCGGCTTCTCCCTGTTACCCGGGGCGACCGGAGCCGTGCTCGTCGCCGGCGGCCTCGCCGGCCTCGCGGTCTTCCTGTGGTGGGAATCCCGGGTGGCCGATCCCCTGCTGAGCGTGAGCCTACTACGACAGAGCCGGGTCTTCGCCTCGTCGAATGTGGCCACCCTCATCGGCTACTGCGCCGGCTCCGCCGTGCTCTTTCTCATGAGCCTCTACCTGCAGTACAACCGCGGACTCGACGCGCAGAAGGCCGGGTTGGTGCTGGTGACCGGAACCTTCGTGCAAGTGGTGGTCGCCCCGGCCGCCGGCCGCCTCGCCGACCGGGTCGAGGCCCGCTACGTGGCCTCGATCGGTATGGCCGTGTCGGTGCTGGGCCTGCTCGGACTCAGCTTCGTGAGCGCGCAGACAGCCCTTACTGGTACGTCATCGCCATGCTCTGCCTCAACGGCGCCGGCATCGCCTTGTTCGCCACGCCGAACACGCACGCGATCATGGGCAGCGTCGACGCACGCTGGGTGGGTGTAGCCGCGGGGACGATCGCGACCATGCGCCAGGCCGGCATGAGCCTTGGCATGGGCCTCGCGACGCTGGTGCTGGCGCTCGAGGTCGGCCGCCACGAGATCGCGCCGGTTGACTATCCGAGCTTGCTCACGAGTATCCGAGTGAGCTTTCTCATCTTCACCGCGCTGAGCGTACTCGGCGTCGCCGCTTCGCTGGTGGGACCGGCGAAGCGAGGCGCGGGCGAAACGCAAGGAGAGGCGGCCGCTCGCTGACAACGCCGCGGCCCGGGCCCCTCACCGCCGGTCGCGCTTGTCGTCGGAACCCCGGTCTACTGCGTGGTCTCGTCCTCCACCAGACTGGCCACCTTGTACTGCTGGCGCAACTTGGGCTTGTCGATCTTGCCGGTGGCGTTGCGCGGCACCTGGCCGAAGATGACGCGGCGAGGGCGCTTGTAGCGAGGAAGCTCGGCGCAGTACTGCATAACCTCGTCTTCGGTCAGTTCCTTGCCCTTCTTCACCTGGATGATGGCCGCCGCGATCTCGCCCAGGCGCTGGTCGGGCATGCCGATGACGGCGACGTCTTTGACGGCGTCGTGCCGGTGCAAGAAGTCTTCCACCTGAACCGGATAGATATTCTCGCCGCCGGTGATGATGACGTCTTTCTTGCGGTCGACCAGGTAGATGAAGCCGTCCTCGTCGGCGCGGGCCATGTCGCCGGTCAGTAGCCAGCCGTCTTTGATGGTCGCCGCCGTCGCTTCCGGGTCGTTGAAGTAGCACTTCATGACTCCAGGGCCCTTGACGACCAACTCGCCGACATCACCCGGCGCGACCGGGGCGATGCCGTCGCCCACGATCTCAGTCTGCCAGCCGTAGCCGGCGAGACCGATGGCGCCCACCTTGCGGACGTTCTCGATGCCGAGGTGCACGCAGCCCGGACCTACAGACTCGGTGAGACCGTAGTCGGTGTCGTATTCGTGCTTGGGAAAATACTTCAGCCAGCGATGCACGAGGCTTGGCGGGACCGGCTGGGCCCCGATGTGCATGAGTCGCCACTGCGAGAGCTTGTAGTCGTCGAGCTTGATGTCGCCGCGGTCGAGTGCCTCGAGGATGTCTTGCGCCCAAGGTACCAGCAGCCAGACGATGGTCACGGCCTCGTCGGACACTGCTCCCAAGATCCACTCCGGCTTGGTTCCGCGCAGCAGCACCCCTTTGCTCCCCGACAGCAGGCTGCCGAACCAATGCATCTTGCCCCCAGTGTGGTAGAGCGGGGCGATGCACATGAAATTGTCGCCGCGGGCTTGGCCGTGGTGCGCCTGCTCGGTGACGGCCGCCGACGTGATGCTGCGATGGTCGTGCAGAATGGCCTTAGGAAAGCCGGTCGTACCCGAGGAGAAGTAGATGGCCGCGTCGTCGTCTTCGGCTATCGCGATCTTGGGATCTCTCTCGGAACAGCGCGGCAGCAGCCGCTTGTAGCTCTCGGCAAAAGTCGGGCAGGTGCCGTTGACGAAGAACCGTGGACCCACCCTCGGTATGCGATGCACGATTGTCTCCACCCGGCCGATGAACTCGGGCCCGAAGATGAGGGCGTCGGCCTCGGCCAATTTGAGACAGTACTCGATCTCCTCGGCCGTGTACCGGTAGTTCATTGGAACGGCGATCGCTCCCGCCTTGAGAATGCCGAAGTATATCGGCAGCCATTCGAGACAGTTCATGAGCAAGATGGCGACCTTGCTACCCTTACCGATGCCCCGGGTAAGCAGCAGGTTGGCGAAGCGGTTGGCCGTTTCGTCGAACTGGCGCCAGGTGATCTCCCGGCGGGAGGTCTCCATGGGCTCGGTCTCCATGAGCTCGTAGTCGCGCCACGTGACTTCACGCGCCTCGCCCAGTTCGGGATTCAGCTCGACAAGACAGACCTCATCTCCGTACAGCGTGGCGTTACGCGAGACGAGATCGGTGATCAGCATCGGTGGCCTCCAGCCCTGTGCGATTGCGCGTTGGTTGCCAGACGGCCAGACGAGAAGGCCGCCCTGAACCAGTCGTGTAGCTTATTCCCCCGCGGCGGCTTTGTCGAGGATTTCAACGAGCACGTCCTCCACCTGGCGAGCCACTCCTGACACGTCGGCCTCGGGAAAGAAACCGCCGATGAGCGTCGGCCTCATGGTCGAGATGAACACGGCGCCCCCCTCCGAATACACCATGATGGGACATGGCAGCAGCAGCCCGATCTTGACATCGGCCGCCAAGACCGCGCTGGCGTACTTGGCGTTGCACATCTCGATGATGCTGACGCGTTCGCGCTCGAAGCCCTTCTCGGCCAATGTCGCGGCTACGTCGTGCACGAAGAGCACCCTGAAGCCGGCGTCTTTGACAAGCTGAGTCACCGCCTCGACGGCGGCCTCGAAGCTCTTGGTGGTGGGGACGGTGTAGTCGAGTTGCATTGCGTCCTCCCGGCGGTGGAATGGGCTCACTCCATCGCAGCATAGACCACAATCGCCCCTGCCGGACCTCGCCCTCGTGGACCAACGACTCTGTGCGCTACCCGATCGAGGCGCCGGCAAGACGGTTGATACGGCTTCAGCGAAGGAAAGTTGGGCTGAAGTTAGTATTTTAGGGCACCACGGAAGATTATCTGCGCAAGAAGTACTTGACCGGGGGCGGGGGATTATTCACAATTGTCAATGGTCTATTCACTGCGAGGGTCCGGCAGCACGTCCTTGTTGAACAGTGCCTGGACGCTTCCGTGGGCGCTCCCCTCCATCTGATTGCCAAAGGTGTCGGTTAACGCGTGTGCGTGCGTGAAGGAGGCAGAATGAGGAGTTCACGAAAAGCGATCGCCATCACAGTGCTGCTGGCAGTGGTGCTGCTCTTGGCGATGACCGCGCCCGCGCTGGCCGAGAGGGGCGGCAAGGCCCTTCCCGAGAACATTCTCAGGCCCGCGGGGCCCGACTGGGTCGACGGCACTTATTCCATGCGCGTCGAGAAGGAACAGGCTACACGCGCGTACGCCGCCAAGTTCGGGGTGCAGTCTCTGATCTCCAAGACGCCCGGCGTGCAGGGCGCGGTCTCTGTGGGCCATACATTCACCGTCGAGGTCTCCGACGACTACATGCAGACGGTTTACAACCAGGAATTCGTCGTCGAGAGCGTGGGCGACCACGGCATCATCTGCATCGCCAAGGAAGCCTACGACAGCTATGACGGCTCATACCACTTCGACAACCCTGTTGGTGACGACAGCGAAGCGTGGCTTCGGAGCGAAGATCTCATCACTCCCACCCAGCTGGACTACATGCTGAACGTCTTCGACACGACCATCTGGAACACGATGAGCCCCATCTTCGGTACCCCGCTGCCGCGCGGCGCCGAAGGCGACAAGGTGTGGATCCTGATCTTCAACATCCGTGACGAGGCCTACTACGAAGAAGAAGCCGAGAGCTACATCGCCGGCTACTTCTCGTCGGCCGAGGACGCGGCCAATAACAAGAACATGATGCACATCGACACCTACGACTGGGCGAACAGAATGGGCGCCGGCAGCGCGCGTCCTTTCCTCTATGAGGGTGTCTTCGCGCACGAGTACCAGCACCTGCTGCACTTCGACATGGACCCCGACGAGGAGTCGTGGGTCGATGAGGGACTGGCCGATCTCGCAGCCTTCTTGTGCGGCTACATGGAAGACAACGGCCACGTGCTCTACTACATCCTTTATCACCCATACACTCCGCTGACCTTCTGGGGCGGAGGACTCGAGAACTACGGCGCCTGCTACCTCTTCCAGCTCTATCTGTACGAGCAGTATGGAGGCACCAGGTTCACCAAGGCCCTCTTCCGCGAGCAGGCCAACGGCATCACAGGCGTCCAGAACACTCTCGATAGATACGGCAGACGGGTGAAGTTCGACACGGTGTTCGACAACTGGACCTTGGCCAACTACTTCGATATGACCGCCCCGGCCAAGTACGGCTATCGCAATATCGATCTGGGCCCCGACACCTATGGCGAGACCATCCCCGGGATGCTCGAGTACTACACGTGGGACGCGTGGTTCTGGGACTACAACGACGACTACGAGCTGTTCCTGCCGTTCGACGCTCAGGGCTCGTGGTACTACTACTGGTACTATCCGGCAGGCCCGATGCCGTACACGGCCCAGTACTATCCGTTCGCCCCGTACAGCAGCATCGCGGTGAGCCTCGACGGCAACGATACCGCGGGCGTCTCCGCGTACAGCGGGTCCCGGCAGATGCTCTCCGGACAGGGCACCTGGACATGGAGGAGCTTCTACAAGACCTTCGCCGTGCCCGCGGAGATAGGGGCGGTCAATTCCTCGCTGCAGTTCTACGCCTACTACGACATCGAGAGCGAGTGGGATTATGGCTACGTAGAGGTCTGGGACCAGACCGCCGACGAGTACTACACGCTCCCGCTGACCTCTGGGGCAAGTACGGTTACGGTGGACTACGTCTCCTTCCCGCAAGACAACCCCAACTGCCCAGATGGCCGAGAGCCGACCGACTATGAGGCGGCGGGCCGCTGGAACGCCCTTACCGGATCGAGCAACGGCTGGGTGCAGCTGAACGCCGATCTGACCCCGTTCGCCGGGCATACCATCACCATCTACTTCCGCACCTGGCAGGACGGCGCGTACACCCTCCCGATGATGTACGTTGACGCCGTTGCCCTGGGTTGGTCAACGGGCGGCTACGAGGTAGCCGACTTCGAGACCGGCATGGACGGCTGGGCCACACCGGCCGCGGGCGACTCCGCCGGCTGGACGCGCGGCACGGGACTGGTGGCGAACGACTGGCAGGGCACGTTGGTGAGACTGCCATCGTTCAACCCCATGGGCCGATACAATCCCGCCGTGACGGTCTACAACACGAAGATGAACTCTTCGACCCAGGCGGGCACGATCACAGCCAAGGCGAATCCCCTCACGATGCCGAGTTGGCTCTACATCGTGAGCAACAGGGCCGATCACATCCTGGTTTCTGACTACTACCTCGAGGCTTGGGCGCCGATGTCCGTCGGCTTCTTCTAACTCTCGCGAGTAGAACGCCAGCGAGCAACACCGAGGGCCGGGGCAACCCGGCCCTCGGTCTGTCTCTCGACCCGGTCTGTGACCAGGCGCATGCCCTGTCGGAGGGTCATCCCCGGCGCCGGGTGGCGGGTAGTCCCGTGCCAGGGCTATCTGTCCAGCGGACTTCTTTTAGACCATTTTTCCTGCAAGGGCGGCAAAACCCGCATGGATAGCGGAGGCCGCTGAGGGCGGATTGGCGAACGCTGTCGCCTGCCGCAGGGAGCGCCTTTTTCCTGCCCCGCGGACGAGCGAAACCGCTTGCATTCCGCGGCCACGGCGATAGAATCAGCAACAGAGTCCCGAGAGTTCAGACGCAGCGTCTGAGGTGTTCACAAGGGGACCCGCAGAGGAAACGCGGAGGCAAATGGCCGCGAAGTACAGCGAAGCGGGGACGAAGTGAGAGCTGTTGAAAGGCGCAAAGCGAGTTCGCTCGGGGCTCTCTCGTTGTCTACGATCCGGCGCGCCGCCATTCCCACCCCGGCGCCGGTTCAACCCCCGGCCAACGTCTCGACATCCTTACGCCAACCCTCGGGCGACTGGTGGATGACCCGGCTCTTGAAGCTCCTTCGGAGATCCACCAAGAACCCCAGCGACCGCGCCGCGATGGCGAGATCGGCGCTGTCGCCGACCAGCTCCTCAAGCGGCATGTAGAGCGCCTCTTTGGAGAACTGCGGGGAGCACAGCAGGCGCGACACGAGCGCGGGCGACTCGTCGCCCGCCACGAAACAGTAGGTGGCGCGGTCTTCGATGGAGAGGGCCTCCAAGAACCAGGCGCCGTTCTTGCCGCAGAGCAGCCAGAGCGCCTGCGCGCTTTCGTTCTCGACCTCGGCGCCCGCCTTCTCACGGGTGCAGCCCAGCCAGGCCGACCCACCGGAGGCCCATTCAAGCAGATAGCGGCCCTCGTCGCGGCGCGCGAGACCCTCGAGCCATTCTCCGCGAAACACCTGGTCGAAGCCCGGACATACGGCCTCCAACCCATCGAGCTCCATCAGACGGCCCGGCAGCCACATGCCCGCCAGGGCGGCGCGGCCGGCCGCGGGCAATCCCGGCGCTGCCGCCGCCACGTGGGCGGCGGCCTCCTCGGCGAGCAGGCCTCGGTTCTCGCGCAGGCCTTCCACAAATTCCTTGGTCTGTCCGGCCATTTTCGAAAAGGCCACCTCTTGGCCCGGCCACTGCCGCACCCCGACGCTGTACGCGCGGTCGTCGAACTCCACGCTGCCGAACAAGGCGAGAAAGAGCGGTTGCAGGTCGCGGCCCTCACGGGCGACGACGAGCACATCTTCAAACAGAAGACCTTGAAATGGCTCCGGAGCGCGAGGAGCTGCGTCGAGCCCCGTCACGTGACCGTAGAAGGGCTTGCCCTCGCCCGAACCGCCCAAGCGCAGCACCTTCGCCCTCGCGGCCAGCCACTCCCGGCGCAGCCGCTCGAGCAGGGTCGGTCCCTCGGCGCCCAGCTTGTGGAGGGTCAGCTCGACCTCTCCGGTCTGGCCCATTGCCGTGCCCCGTTGCCCGGGGACGGTCAGCGCAATCGTGTGGCCGTCACCGGCTACGCCCGCGATCTCTGGCAGCGCGAACGCCAAGGGCGCTCCCGCCGCTGGAGATAGCCGCAGGTGGACGCCGTCGTACGACCATTCCGCGGGCCCCGAGCGGCTGCCGAAGACGAACTGGCAGGAACGGCCCATCAAATCATCTTGTGGCCGCACTCCGGACAGAACTTGGCGTTGGGCTTGAGCTTGGTGCCGCACCGCGGACAATCGAGGCGGGGCGACAGCGAGCCCCCGCACTCCTGGCAGAACTTGCCGCCGTCGTTCTCGGCTCCGCAGGTCGGACAGACGACCACCGCCGTGTCGGTGAGGTTGAGGCCGGCGGTGAAGTCCTGGTCGCGCATCTTCTGCTCGGCCTGCTCGACTGTGAATCGGGCCTGGATCGAGCCGATCTCGCGCTGGGCGACAGGCGCGCACTCGGTGCAGAGTCCCCGGTCGGCGTTCCAACAGACGTCGCGGCAGACCCACTGGCCGCAACGCTTGCATTGCGTGAAGAGCGGCCTGATCTCGGCCACCGCATCCTGCAACGCCTTGTCGTGGGCCGGTCCGGCAATGAGATCGCGCAGGTCGTCGGCGGTGTTGCCCGCGCTGCCCATGAAGCCGCCGAGAATGTTGCCCGCTCCGCGGAGCAGCCCGGTCGCCATGCCGGCCTTGCTGGCCTTGAAGCTCGACATGTAGCCGTTGCCGCAGCATTCGCAGATGAACTTGAACTGGTAGCCGCTCTGGGTGGAGAGATCCTGGTAGTTGTCGGTGAACTCGATGTGGGCCATCTTTCTACCCCCGGGGGATAGGGACTCGGTCGAACGTGTGCCGGCCGCAAGCGCGGCAGGCTGCTGAAGCATAGCGCTTCGCGCCCAGAACGCAATGGGCATTGGCCGCGAAGCGTCGCGCTGGGCCTGCCCGAACGCGCGCCGCCCGTTCGGGCAGCCGCCCGATTGCGCGCGGGGCCTACGGCGTCTCCTCGTCCGCGATATCGGCGTGGGTGCGCCGCAGGGGCACCTCTCGCAAGAAGAAGACCAAGAAGAGGGCGATCGCCTCGGTGATCATGACCAGCAGAAACACGTGGGTGAGGCTCCAACCCAGACTGTGGCGCACCGCGTCGGTGAACGATTCGAGCAGACCACCCGCCTGGTCTCCGAAACGGCCGAAGAGCTCACCGAGCTGCGTCTGGGCCTCAGCCGACAGGAGCACCTGCGGGTTGGCGACCTGCCCAGCGGTGGCCGGATCGGTGGCTAACTCCTGGAGCTCGGCCGGCAGGGAGGCCGTGAGCGACGACGCGAACCAGCGGTTGAGCATACTGCCGAAGACCGCGAGTCCCACGGTGCCGCCGATCTGGCGGAAGAACTGCAGGGCCGCGGTCACCTCTCCCAGACGATGCCTGGGGTATTCGTTCTGAACGATCACGTTGAACGGCCCCATCGACATGCCGTTGCCAAGGCCGATGAGCATCATGAAGCCCACCAGTGCCATCGAAGTGGTACTGGTCGACATGCGGGTCAGCAAGAAGGCGCCCACGGTGACGAGCGCGAAGCCCAAGCACACCATGGCCTTGTAGCGGCCCCAGCGCGAGATCAGCCAGCCGCCGGCCACGCTCACGACCACGTGGGTGAGCATCATAGGCATGAGCACGGTGCCCGAGCTGGTGGCGCTCTTCCCCATAACGCCCTGGACGAACAACGGCAGGAAGGTCACCATTCCGAACAGCACCGCGGTCTGCAGGAAGCCGGCCGAAACAGAGATGGTGAAGGCGCTGTTCTTGAACAACCGGGGATTGACCACGGGCTCGGCCGCCCGCAGCTCCCACAGGGCGAAGACGATCCACATGGCCACCGAGAAGGCGATGAGCCCGAGGACGACCGGCGAGCTCCACGAGTATTCGCTCCCCGCCCAGCTGAAGCCGAGTAACAGCGCCATTGAAGCGATGATGAGAAGGACGGTGCCCACGTAGTCGACAGAGTGCTTGCGCACCTTCAGATGACCCGGCAACGCCATGAGAGCGAAGGCGACCGAGATGGCGCCCACGGGCAGGTTGACGTAGAAGGTCCAGCGCCAGCCGATGGTGTCGGTGATCCAACCTCCGAGGAGCGGGCCCACGATGGTGGCGAACCCATGCACGCTGAACAAGACGCCCTGCCACTTGGCCCGAGTAGCCGGGGGAAAGATGTCGCCGATGATCGCGCCGTTGATGGGCAGCATCGCTCCGGCCCCGAGACCCTGCACCGCGCGGAACGCCACCAGTTCGGTCATCGAGCGGCTCTGCCCGCAGAGCGCCGAACCGATCACGAACACCACCATGCCGAGCACGAAGAAGCGCCGCCGTCCGAAGGCGTCGGACAGCTTGCCCCAGACGGGCATCGAGGCGGCCGAGGCGAGCAGGTAGCCGGTAGTCACCCAGGCGTAGTGCTGCAGACCGTTGAGGTCGGCGATGACCCGCGGCATGGCGGTGCCGACCACGGTGGCGTCGAGGGCGCCCAGCAGCATGCCCAACATGAGACTGATGAGCACGAGGACTATGCGGCGGCGATCGAGGGTCTCGCCCCAGGGCTTGGCGGCGGAGGCGGCTTCGGGCTCCGTCATGTGCGATCCTCGCCTGGAGTCTGAACCCCACTGCCGCCGGCCGCCTCGGCAACGATCACGTCGTGCAACGCGGCCAGCCCGCGCTCGAGGCACTCCAGGTCTTGCTCGCCCACACGGCTGAGCCAGGCGACGAAGTGATCGTCTTTGACGCGCCGCAGACGGGTCATGAGCTCATCGCCCGACTCGGTCAGCGCCACGAAGGTACGGCGGCGGTCTTCAACACCGGCCTCGCGCTCGACCAGCCCGCGCGTCACCAGTTTGTCGAGCAGAAGGCTGGCAGAGGGTTCGGTGACTCTGAGGGCACGGGCGAATCCGCCGACCGTCTGCCGTCCCAGCTCCTTGAGCACGATGAGGGCCTTGAGTTGGCCCATGCCGACATCGAGCGCGAGCCACTCACTGTCGGGCACTCGCGTGAGGTCGGCGACGCGTCGCATGAGATCGGTGCAGCGGAGAGCGAGATCGTGGTGGTCCGATGATTCCTTCATTATATTTACTTTAGCAAACTATTATCAGGTGGCAAAGTAATCCGGGGACGACCTCCGGCCGGCCGCTTGGGCGTCCCGCGCGCTCGAAGCGGCGGGTCGGTGGTGGTCCCCGCGGGACCGGCGGGTGCTCCCCATGAAGCCGCCGGGTGCTCCCCGGGAGACCGGCGATGCGCGCGCCAGGCCGCGCCGGAGACGCCCAGGTTCGCCGCCCAGAGTCGCGCTGGTTTTCCTGTCCGGGAGGTCCGCTATGCTCTCGACACATCGCGCTTCGAGAACATGGAGGGGTCAGATGCTCGTCACAGCCATAGCCACCGTGATCGTGCTCTCGGCAGCCGTCGCGTACGTGGTCTTTCGCAAGTTCTCGGTAACCAGGCAAGAGATCGAGTTCGTCTTGCCGCAGAACGGCGTCGCGGCCATCTACCTCGACATCAAGGAAGACACGGTGCGCCGTGTACACATAGTCTACGACGACGGCACGGTGAGCGAGGTGGCCAAGCTGCAGGCGGCCTGAAGCGGCCGGCGCGTGACCCCGGCGCGGGCGGCCCCCGGCGGCGAGACCCGCGGCCCTGGCGTCCCACGGAAGCCGGGGCGCCGCGGGCGCGGCGTCCAGGAGGCGCCGCGCGACGACCCCGCGACGGTGCTGCCTGTATGATTGACAGGTCTCCCCAGGCAGCGAGGTGCCCGTGATCGACCACCCGCAGAACGATGACCAGCGCTTCATGACCATGGCCCTCGACGAGGCGCGACGCGCCGCCGAGCAGGGCGAGGTGCCCGTGGGCGCCGTGCTGGTGGTCGACGGCCAGGTCGTCGCCAGCCGGGGCAACGAGCGCGAGCGCCGGCACGACCCAACCGCCCACGCCGAGATGCTGGTGCTCCGCGACGCCGCGGCGCTCCTCGGTGGCTGGCGCCTCCGCGACGCGACCCTCTACGTCACGCTCGAGCCCTGCGCCATGTGCGCGGGCGCGGTGGTGCTCGCGCGCATCAAGCGGCTCGTCTACGGGCCTGATGACCCCAAGGCCGGAGCCGCCGGCACGATCTTCAACATCCCCGACCACCCGGCGCTCAATCATCACCCTGTCGTCAGGGCGGGGGTCATGGCGAGCGAGGGTTCGCGGCTGCTGCGGGAGTTCTTCGGCACCCGGCGCGAGCGCGATCTGCTGTAGCGGGGTCCATGGTGGCAAGGCGACACGAGTGGCGCCCGGCGGGGGCCCGGCAGGCGAGGCGACGATGGCGCTGAACGACCTGAGATATGCCATCTACTGGGCAGTGGTGGGTATCACCCGGCCCGGGGCCACTCGTAGGTTCTTTCGCGAGCAACGCGAGGCCGACCGTTCGTGGAGCGCAGACGCGGCCCGCGCCGATCGCCGGGCTCGGCTCCGTGGATCGGCTCTCGATCGTGCCGCTCGTCGAGCACTACTCGGCCGTCGACGGCGCGGCGACCGAGCCCGGCGTCTCGTACCTGGTGCGCGCCGGTGACGAAACCGTGCTCTTCGACGTCGGCTTCAACATGAAGAACGAGCACCCCTCTCCCCTCCTGCGCAACATGCGCCTGCTCGGTGTCTCTTCGGGCGACGTCGACTCGGTCTTCATCTCGCACCTGCACCTCGACCACGTGGGCGGCAGCCGCCGCCAGGCCGAGAAGACCTTCGCTCTATCGGCGCAACCGGTCGATCTGGAGGGGGTTCGAGCCTTCGTGCCCACCGCCATGACCCACACTTCGGCGCGGGTGAACGTCATCGACGCGCCGCGCCGGCTCGCACCCGGGGTGGCGAGCACCGGGCCGATCGCGAAGGCCATCTGGCTCATGGGGACCGTGCGCGAGCAGGCCATGCTGGTCAACGTCGCGGGCAGGGGCGTGGTCATGATAGTCGGCTGCGGGCATCCCTCGCTGGCCCGGCTCGTCGAGCGAGCCCGGGCCGTCACCGGCCTCGAGCTCTACGGTGTGGTGGGCGGGCTCCATTTCCCGGTCACAGGCTCGCGGGTCGGCAGAGGCAGGCAGAACATCATCGGCAACGGCAAGCTGCCATGGCAGCGCATCTCGCGCCGCGAAGCGCGCGAGGCCGCGGCGCTGCTGGCACGCCTCGATCTGAAGCTGGTAGCGCTGTCGGCCCACGACAGTTGCGACTGGACCCTCAGCACATTCGCCGGCGCCCTCGGAGACAGCTACCGCACACTCAAGGTCGGCGAGGAAGTGGTGGTATCGTGACGGCCCATTCTGGCCACAGTCACACTCACACCCATCTGCCCGCGGGGTCGCCCGATTCGCGGTTGATCGTCAGTCTGGCGCTCAACCTGATGATCACGCTGCTTCAGGTGGCCGGCGGCATCGTGGCGAACAGCCTGGGGCTGCTATCCGACGCCGCTCACAACCTCAGCGACGTGGTCGCGCTCGGGCTCAGCCTGTGGGCGGTCCGGCTGGGGCGGCGCGAAGCGACCCCCACACGCACCTTCGCCTACAAGCGGGCGGAGATCTTGGTGGCCTTGTTCAACTCGGCCGTCCTGGTCGCGATCTCGGTGTTCATCATCTACGAGGCGGTGCGGCGCCTGCTTGATCCCCCAGAGGTCTCGGGGCTCTGGGTCATGGGCTTCGCCGCCGGCGGCCTTGTCATCAACACCTTCGCGGCGATACTGCTCCGCTCTCACGGGCGCGATCTCAACCTGCGGGCCGCCTTCTTACACCTCGTCGGCGACGCGGCCACCAGTTTCGGGGTCATGATCAGCGGCCTCATCGTGTACCTGTGGCAGTGGGACTACGCCGACGCGGCCGTCTCGATACTGGTCTCGCTCTACATAGGCAGAGAGGCGGTCGAGATCGTCCGCGGCACAGTACACGTGCTCATGGAGGGCACGCCCCAGGGACTCGAGTTCTCCGATGTCGAACAGGCCCTGCTTCGCGCCACCGGAGTCAAGGGCGTCCACGACCTGCACATCTGGTCGATCTCGTCGAACGACCTGGCCTTGTCGGCCCACGTACAGATCGGGGATATGGCACTGTCTGAAGGCGGCGCCCTCATCGCCTCCCTCAAGCACATGCTCGGCCACGATTTCGGTGTGGGACACGTCACCCTCGAGCTCGAGGCCGAGGGCAGCGAATGCTCGGGGAGTTGCGAGGTCCCCCGCGTGCAGGCGCCGCCAGACGAGCGGCGGCGCCGGATGCGGTCCCGAGAGCGGCGCGGCTCAGACCGGCTGGAGTAGGCCGATCTCGATGCCGTCGGGGTCGCTGAACATGGCCCAGTAGCCCAAGCCAGGAATAGTCGTCTTGGGCGTGACCGTCCGAGCGCCCATCACCATGGCCCGAGAGAGCGTGGCTTCGATGTCTTCAACGTGGAAGTAGGTGTGAAGCGCGCACTTCTGCGCCTGGCTCGGCTTGGGAAAGAACGCGCCGCCGGGCGCCTCGCCGGTCTTGATCAGCGGGTACATAGGGAACGACGTGTCATCGATCTCCCAGTCGAAGACCTTGGCGTAGAACTCCTTGGATTTCTCCAGGTCGCTCACCATCAGTTCCCAGTGCCATAGCGGATTCGCCATCGGATCCTCCTCGATCGAGCCTGCGAGCAGCGGTGTGACTACAGTACGGGGAGCGGAGCGACGACGCAAGGCGAAACAAGCGTTCGCGGTCACTCCGGCGGTCTGGATGCGTTCTTCGGCGCCACAGCCTCGATAGCCGACGCCAGTTCCTGAGGTCTCTGGGTGCCAAGGAGCACGCGACGTCCGTCGCGCAAGGTGAGGTCTACGCCCCACGAGCCCTTCACGTTGAAGGCGACCTTCTTGCCCGTCCAGCCCTTCACGCCCCAGCCCCCGTACTCCTTGACGGCGTGATATTGGCGAGCTTCGATCTCGACGATGTCGGAGGTCGAAATCACTCGCCTGAACAGGGGACGAAAGCTCACTCGGACTTCGCCGGGCGCCACCTCGATCAGAAGCTTCAGCGACTCGAAGAGAAAGGGCAGGCCGAGCCCGAAGATCACCCAGATAAGGGCCACCGCCCAGTCAGGGGCCGCATTGTCGCCGAAAGGCCGTCCGACGAAGACCTGCTGGATGAAACCCCACCAGGCGACGGCGGCGACGCCCAGAACGACCACCCACACCCACCACTGAGTGAAGCGCTGCTCTTCGCGATAGGCGATAGGCGAGGCTGTGGGGTACGTATCACGAAAACTCAAGAGACCATCCTCCGGACCGGTGTCAAGCGCTATAGATACTATACGCGGTCGGCTTGAACCGGGAGGCCCGCAATCGGCTACAATCCTACCGTGCGCCGGGAGGGGCCGTCGGGAAAGGCCTCGTCAGACGCACCCCTGGAGAGGTGGCAGAGCGGTTGAATGCGGCGGTCTCGAAAACCGTTGTGCTCGCAAGAGCACCGGGGGTTCGAATCCCCCCCTCTCCGTAGGTTTCTCCGCATTCAACCACGAAGTGGCTCCCAGCAAGGTCTGGGGGATTCGAACCCGAGAGGGCGCGAGCGTCAGAGAGACAGTCCCTTTGGACTGTCGAGCAGCGAGCGGTCCGAGCCAAGCCGGAGGCGAGGCGAGGACGGCAGCTTGCGATGAAACGCCCCGGGTTTGACGGAGGCTCCATATCTGGGATTCTTTAGAATCTCAGAGGAAGGAGTCCGTACCCCATGAGAGCTTCCAAGTATTCACCTGAGTTCCGAGAGCGGGCTGTGCGTCTCGCCCGGGAATCAGAACGACCCATCAGCGCCGTTGCCCATGATCTCGGCGTCCATCCTGAGACCTTGCGGGTCTGGGTGCGCCAGGACGAGGCGAACGACGGCAGCCGCAGTGATCGCTTAACGACCGCCGAGCGTGAAGAACTCACCGCGCTGTACTCCCAGGCGAAGAAGCCGCGCTTCCACACGTCGGCGAAGCCGTCGCCACCCTCGACCTTACCGGCTCCCTTCTCGAACGCGTAGGTGTCGCCTGTCGAGTCGGCCTCGGTAGGTGTGGGCACGCCCAGCATGCCGCACAGATCATTGAAGTGCGACTGCGCCGCTGCGCGCTCGGTCAGCGTGATTCCCAGCCACTTCTTGGCAAACTCGGCCGGTGCGAGGGTGTGGCTCAGACTCGATTCCCCCTGAGGCGTACGAAGGCAGAGACGGTCGCCTAGCGGTGTCTATCCTACTACGCAAGGCGGACAGAGGCCGCACGCACCATCACCTGCCAGGCGAGCAGGAAACCAACGGCTCTGCGCAGTACACTAAGTCGGGTAGCCAAAGCGACTCCGGGAGCACCAAGACGTGACACCTCTATGCACGAGTGGATATCAGGGCCAGGACGCTGCGACGTGGGCGTCTCGTCTGCTTGCGCACGGCATAGAGGTCGTTGTCGATGTCCGCGACCTGCCCCTGAGCCGCAAGAAGGGATTCTCAAAGTCGCAGCTCAAGATGTCACTGGGTGAACGCGGCATAACCTACGTTCATGTGAAGGAACTCGGCAATCCGAAGGCATATCGCGATGCCCTCCGTCAGGGCCTCGACTTCGAGCAGTTCGCCAGCATGTTCCGAAAGCGTCTTGAGGCCCAGGACGAGGCTCTGGAAGAACTTTCGGACCTGGCGGTGGCGCGCCGGGTATGCATCCTCTGCTATGAGGAAGACCCGAGCATGTGCCATCGCTCACTAGTCGCAGAGTCCGTAGTCAGCAGAAAGCCCGGCGTCATAGAGGTGGTGCATCTCTAACATGGTCGGTGAGAAGGATCGAATCCTTATCACGGTCAAGACCTATCCGAACCCGAGCACCAAGTACGAAGAGACCGTCTGCATAGCCGGGATTAGCCTTTCTACGAATCGCTTTGTCCGGCTATATCCCGTCAGGTTCAGGGATTTGCCCTTCGAGAATTCCTTCGAGAAGTGGGACGTGGTCGAGCTGACGTTGACCCATAGAGCCAGTGATGGACGCGGTGACACCTTCACTCCTGACCACGATTCGATTCACAAAGTCGGCGAGCTTGACACCGGCAAGCGCAAGGACTGGCTCGAGCGGAACCGCGTGGTACTGCCCCTCGTGTCGACTCTGGAGAATCTTGTTGCCAGGGCTCAGCGCGGCGAAGGTTCCCTGGGCATCGTCCAGGTAGATCGCGACGCCGAACTGATCGTCCGGGCGGACATTCCCGAGTGGACCGAGGAGCAGAAGCAGGTGTTGAGACAAGAGAGTCTGTTCGGGCAGAATCGTCGTCCACTAGACAAGGTGCCCTTCTCCTTCCACTATCGCTTCCGCTGCTGCCACGGTTGCCCCGGACATGAACTCCAGCTTTTTGACTGGGAAATCTACCAGCTCTATCGGAGCCAGGCTGCCAGGAAGACTCCGGCGCAAGCCATTGAGGACGTTCGTGCCAAGTACAACGTGGAGCTGAGCCCGAAGGCACGGGCCATTCATCTGTTCGTGGGCACCCACTATCTGCGCCAGGCCCAGTTCAGCGCCATCGGCGTGTACTACCCGCCCAACGTGGCCATGCCCCTGCTCTGAGTGGCACTCGGTCTTGGTGCCATCTCGGTGGCAAACTCCCCAGCGCTCAACGGACAGGGCGGTACCAAGCAGGTATCTCTGCCGCACAGAACGGTATCCATACACGCTCGACGCCGCTCGCCGGACCTAGGCCAGCGCCCTCGAAGACCGTTGTGCTCGCAAGAGCGCCGGCGGTTCTCTGGCGCCCAGGGACAGAATACTGGGGGTTACTGCTAGCTAGGGTGCGTGTCCGACTCGTCCTGTTGTCCGTTCTTCTATTGACCGTTGCCTGCAGCACGACCGCGGAGGACATCAAAGCCGAACTGCATGGAATACGCTTCCTCTCGGGCGACATCGAGATGCACTTCGTCCCCGCCTCCGTCCCGGCCAAGTCGTCTACGGGCACTTCACCGTGCACTTCACGCAGGACAGAGTCGAGTGGTGTGCGCCGAAGGACATCGTGGAGTCCGGGTCCCACCAAGTGGACGATGCAGGGAACCGTGTTTGGGCGGAACGCTGTCCCACCGGGGCCATCAGCTTCGACGACTTCACCGCCATCGATCCCGAGCGCTTCATGTAGCATTCGGCCACCACTTGGATGATACAGTTTGGGATATCGACCAGTCCCGGTCGGCCAGAGTGATTCTCATTCAAACAAGAGGGGGTTCGTGTCATGAGACTGCGTAGCATCCTGCTCCTGCTTTCCTTTTCGTTGCTTGCCGTGTCTCTCGCCGCGTGTGGCGGAGACAACGCGACGACGGAGACGACGGCGGCAGCGACCGTGACCACCGCGGCGCCGGGCTCCCAACCAGCGGCGACAGTCGACAAGATCGCGTCCACTACCCTACTCGATGCCATCGCCGCGGGCGCAAAGAAGGATGCCGTAGTGAGGCCGCTTTCCGGGTGGATGGTCAGTAGCGCGACCTTGCCCAACGTGTACTTCGTGGCCATGGAATTCTCGAGCAGCATGGAGAACCACCAGGGGGTGTGGGCGACCGACGACCCAGAGGGCGCCGGTACATTCTGGGCTGTCAACGACGTGGCGAAGGACAACACGACGTGGCCCAAGGGTGACGATGCCAAGCCGAAGATCACCATGGACGACCCCGCGGCGAACGTGGCACTGGACAAGCTCCACTTCTAGACAGTCACCTGGCGTACGACCCGAGAAGGGGAAGCTCCGGAGTCCCGAGGCGATCCCTCTCATTCCAGGAAGGAGTGAAGGTGGCGGGATTCCCGCGCATCACCGCGCTACTCGTTGTGGTGGCATTCGTCCTGTCGGCGTCGGCATTGGCCGGTTGCGGCGATGGGGGGTCGTCGTCCGATACGTCGGCAGCCCCCGGCCCGGTCTTCACGCGCGACAACTGGGGTGACCTCGCTGCCGACCCCGACACCTTCAAGGGTGCTCGAGTGGACATTGTGGGCTCAGTGCTGGGCGAGCCCGTACGAGACGGGGACGTCACCCACTGGCAGATGTGGGCCCACCCCACCAACGTCGAGTGGTTCGCCGTGATTGACTTCGAGGACGCGTCTTTCACCATCGCGGACGGCGACTACGTTCACGTGCTTGGGACTGTGCGAGGTAGGACCGAAGGCGAGATCCCCCTTCTGGCCGTACTCGACGCCGTGGCTGTGCACGCTGAGACGGCCGAGGTGGTCGACGAGAGCGCCGCCGCCCCACCGGCGCTACGCACAGTCGAGGTGGGCGAGAGCATCGAGCAGCACCAGTTGGTCGTTACTCTGAGCAGGGTGGAGTTTGCGGCCAATGAGACCCGTGTGTACCTCACCGTAAGCAACCAGTCGACGGCCACCGCCAGCTTCAACGGCTACAAGACCAGAGCCGTGCAGGGGCAGACTCAATACCAAACCGAGGACTTGAGCCCGTACCCGTGGGTGGAAGCAACGCTGCCGCCGGGCAGCACCTCCTCGGGGGTGGTCCTCCTGAAGGCGATGGACCCGGCACAGGCCACCGAGCTGTCGTTCGACGCGCGTACGGATGACTACCAGTTGGAGTTCGGTCCGTATGTCTTTGTGATAGCAGCGAGCTAGGGCACTACCGGCAGTAGAGCCAAGAATGGCTATGAGCACCCGGTCGATCTGACCGGGTTTCTGCGTCTCCTGGGCCAGTTCGATGGCAAACTCGACAGTCAAGCAAACGTGGTCCATCCGGGGGGGCGACCGTGTCTGAGAATCACGCTGGGAAGCGTGGGGGTCGTCGCGGAAGTAGTCGTCGGTTCGACTGTTGCGCAACCGGTGAGAGTCCCGCCTAGGCGGTACCTCGCCCCAGCAGGTGACGGGAGAGGGACTTCGACATGGCGACGATCGTCAGGATGGGCGGCATCCCGAGCGGACTAGGAAAGACACTGGCGTCGGCAACATACAGGCCCGCGATCTCCGTCTGCTGATGCTCATCCACCACGCGGCCGATACCGGCCGTGCAGCACGGGTGACCGGCTTCCACCGGGCCGTCGAAGAGCGTGTCCGGACGGACACCGGCCGCCACAAGGAGTTTGCGGTGAAGCACCTTGGCTTCCTCCAGCCTAGCCTGATCCGCGGCTGTCATTCGCTTCTCGATGGTGCCGTCGAGAAAGACCTGACCGCTCATCTCGTCCCTGATCTTGCTCATCATTCCCAGCGCGCGCCTTGCGGGCAGCCGTTTCGACTTGAGCAGCAGAGTGGCCTGATCGGCTGTCGACACCTTCATGGGGCCGTCGCCGGGCTTGTAGTCCTTGTACAGCTGCAGGTAGAAGGGGACGTACATGTAGGGGGCCGGGAAGAGGTCCTTCTCGCGGATAGCGCTCTCCAGGTAGCTGCCGAGGATGTGCTCGCCCTGCATGCCCACGTCGTCGGTGAAGCCGAAGGTGCTCACAAAGGCGTCAAGAGCCAGGTGGGTCCCTGCCCGGTCCAGTCCGCTTCGCTGAAGAATCCGAGGGGTTTCCAGGGCGCCGGCGGCCAGAATCACCCTCTCCGCCCGCACCTCCGACGAGGTGCCGGGGTGACCGACCGGATGAGCGGTCACGCCCACGGCGCAGCCATTCTCTCGGATAACGGCGTCCACTTCGGTCTCCGCGAAAAGCTGGGCTCCATGGGCCAACGCGTCGTCAACGAACTCGACGCTCGTCCATTTGGCCTTGGTGGGGCAGCCGAACATGCAGAGGCCGCAACAGCGGCAACGATCGAGGTCGATGCACTTGGGCGTCGGTTTCATCTCCATGCCCAGAGCAGCCGCGGCTTGGTTCAACCTCTTGGTGCCCAGCCCAAGCAGCTCGTCGCGCATGGGTTCCACACGCAGATCCTTGCGGGCCTCGGCCAGTTCGGAGGAGAGATCGAGTCCCCATTCCGCCAAGCGCTGCGGTGGCGGCGTCACCCCGTTCCCCATGGCGATATAGGAGCCGCCTCCCACCACGCGGCCCCGGCCTATCAATACGCCACCCTTGGTGCGGGTCGAGTAGCCCTCGCGGTCCCGATACAGGGCCCGTGTCACCTTGAGGAAACCGGTGTCGGCAAACCGGGGGCCACACTCCAGAATGGCCACCCGGCGTCCGGCCGCGGCAAGCTCACGGGCGACGGTGGCTCCGCCTGGTCCGGTCCCCACGACTATGTCGTCCCACTTCATCGAGACCCCTGCACACTGCCGTTGTGAAGTCAGCGTCTCGCCTGGATGTCCGAAGCGTCGATTCTGATCGGGTTGGAGTCTCAGTGGATCTGTTCGCCGAACGTCACATGGATCTCCGAGGTCAGACTCGCCATCTTCGCGGAGAACGCTCTGTACGCGTCGGTCTGGGTGTCTTTGTTCTTGAAGTCATCGAGGCTCTTGAGATGGACGATGCCGACGTACTTGAATGGGATGGCGCCCGAGCGACTATCGGTGATCTTGACCAGTTCGTACTTCTCCACAGAGGGCAGGCTGTCGATGTACGGGCCCTTCTCAGTGTCCACGTACTCCTTGAATTCCTCGTCGGTCACGCCCGGCTTGAGGTTGTAGAGGATGATCTCCTTGTCCATTGGTCTCGCCCCTTCTTCGAGTCGTTTCTGGCGCCCGCTTGAGTATTGTCACACGGCATAGGGGTAGTATCCGTTTGCCACTCGGTACTTCGCGATCTGCTGTCCCCCAAGCACCACCTGGGTGATCTTGGCGTCGCGCAGGCACTTCTCCAGCCCATACTCCGGCGCGAGCCCGTTCGAACCGAGCAACTCCACGGCTTTGTTGCATATCCATACTGAGGCATCGGCGGAGAAGCTGCGAACGATGCTCGCCTTGGCCACCATCTCCTTCGAGAAGAGGGGCGGATAGGCGTCGTGCTCGTCCATCATCGTCGCCAGGTTGTACACGGCGCCGCGCATGATTTCCAGCTTGGTAGCCATATCAGCGATTATCCCGGCAGCGAGAGACCATTCGCGCACCGGCTTGCCGTTACTTATCCTAACTCCCGTGTATTCCAGCGCCACGTCGAAGGCCGCCTGGGCGATCCCCAGCGATTGCGTGGCATTGTGCCACTGTGCCCCCGAGGCGATCGCGTGATAGAAGTGGGCGTCGCGCCCGGGACCGGCCACCCGGTATTCTTTCGGCACTCGCACGCCCTCGTAGAACACACTGGCGTTGACCGATGTGAGATACCCCATCTTGCGCTCCGCTTTGCCGAACGACAGGCCGGGGACGTCCGCGGGCACGTAGATCAGCGCCACCCCGTCGTCGCCGAGCGAGGGGTCGGTGTTGCACACGGTGAGGTAGACGCTGGCGATGCCGGCGTTCGTGGGCCACGACTTGTTGCCGTCGATGACCCATTCGTCCCCATCCAGCCTGGCCCGCGCCTTCACCCCGCGTCCTCCCAGAAGCGGGTTCTCCGTATCGGCTCCGCCGGTAGAATCGGTCATCGCGAGACAGGCGTACTCGAGTTGGTCCCCGCAGAATGGGGGCACGAACCGGTCGAGGACCGCCTTGTTGCCGGCAAGCACGGCCGGCTGCATGATCATCCCGGCGTTGATGCCCGCGCTCAGGCTGATTCCCCCGTCGCCGCGGGCAAGCTCTTCGCAGATGATGGTCAACGTGACGTTCGAGACTCCGTCACCGCCACCGTACTCCTGCGGATAGCCGCTACGCTGGATTCCGATTGCCACAAGCTTGCGAAGCACCTCTTCAACGGCGGCGTGATCCCGTTCGAGCTCCTCTCGTTTGGGGATGATCTCCCGGTCGACGAAGCCGCGGATCATGTCACGGATCGCGTGCTGCTCGTCGGTCAACAAGTGGGTCAGATGCATATCGTCCACCTCCGGTGCTCTGCTCCGCCACCCCCGCTAGACTACTCAGCCGAGCTCGGACTGTCTAGAACGTCGTTGGGCTGGAAACCGCGACCGGCGCCCGGTCCTCTCCCGCTGGTGCTCAGCGACCTGGGCGGCATGGGTTGGCGCTGGGAAGTATGCGGAGAAACTCGCGCGACGCGTCGAGTCGCGCGGCTTCGATCGTCACACGGCCACCTCACACCGCCCTGGAGCTAGAATCCCCTGCCGCTCAAAACCGATCATTTGAACGCGATACCCGCGGTGACGTTCCGGACCTGTATCCGGCCGCCGCCACCAGAGAGGAGACTTGTTCCGCCCAGTATCTTCAGTTCAACAAGCAATGAGTAGCAATGGTTCGGCTGGGCCGAAAAAGTGAACGTTCCGGTCACCTGCGTGGGATTGTCGAATGTGGCCTGCGAGCTGCCGCCCCATCTGACATCGGTCTTGCTTGCGACGGAGGTGTTGCTGGTCTGGTCCAGCACGGCGATCTGGTAGAAGATCTGGCTTCCGCTCGGTGTGATGCCGCCGGTAACCTGGGCGGAATAGTCGAGATTGACAGTCGCCGCTTGATCACCTACGAAAACGAATGAAGCGTAGTTGCCGATATCCGCCGAGAAGTCGGTGTTGTTCGGACAGTTCGCGGTCAAAGAACTTTGGAACGAGTCAGGTTCCATGTTCACGTCCACGTTCTTCGTCGGTCCCATCTGGTTGCTTTGCCACTGAGGGCCAAGGGGTGGGCGTCCGTTCGAATCGAAACGCTCCGTGGCCCCGATGCGCAACGACATCGGCATGTTGCCGTAGACGAGGCTCCCCGAGTCGGTCGGGTTGTAGTCGGAATCGTAATTCTTGACGGTGCTCGACCACTTGTAGTCCTGCATGCCCTGCGGCAGCGCCAAAGACACGGAGTAGTCACCGGCCGGGACATCCCCGAAGTCGTACTCGATGACTGTGTAGGCGGATGCGCTCTTGACCGTGTTCTGGCTCCAGAAGTCATACGCCTTCCCCGTGACGGTATAGAGCGTTGCCGTCCCCGGGTACGCCTTGCCGCCCGCGTCGGTAGCGTTCAGTTGCAGTGGCGAATCGGCCAAGTCCTGCGTAGCGATGAGGGTGCCGCGCAAACCAAAGTGATCTTCAGCGAGCGTCTCGATACGGAAGAAAGAGGCGCGGGCAAGCACCGTTTCGGCCTCCGCGGAGAGAAAGGAGTCGGCATCGGTCAGGCCTACTTGCGCGAGCACCAGCCTATGAACGTTCTTGGTGAAGCTGTCCACCTCAGGCGCAAGAGTGTGCTTCAGATACTGGTCCAGAAAAGCCTTTGCGCTCTGGCTGTTAGCCTGCGCCGCCTGCGCCTTTGCCAGCGCGTTCTTCGCCTCGACGACGACGTTCACGCCTTGGGTCTGGTAGTAGAGGAGCTGCGAGAAGTACTGCTCCAGACCAGAGTAGCAGTCGGTCAGACTCCTGCTGCCGAGTTTCTTGATAGCCAGATCGGTGAAGTTGTCGAGCACCGGCACCCGTGCCGAAGTGGGCGGGATGATGGCGTCGTGAATGGAATTCACGGCCGTTTCGATCAGGAAGCCGGCCTCGACCTGATTCGCGAAGTCCTTGATATCGCCTGGGGTCACCGAGCCAGGGCTCTCGCCCTCGGCCATGCCTGCTAGTTCCTGGGTGTAGGTGCGTATCTGGGTGATGGCCGGAGTGGGATCGTTGGTATTCGCGAGTATCTCCTCTTCGGTTATCTGCAGTTGCTGCTCGATGCCGGCGATGCCGCCCTCGATCTGATTCAGTGTGCTCTGGATCTGGTCGAGCTTCTGGTTCATGTCCGTCAACGCCTGCTGATCGGCACTACTCTGGCTGTCGCCCCAGCCCAACTCGGAGAGAATCAGGCCCATGACTTCGCCGCCGATCTCTCCGGTAGCGCCGCTTATCAGGCCTTTCAGGGCGACCCCCAGCAAGCCCCCAAAGAAGTCCCCGTTGCTCGCCGAAACGACTGCCGTCTGCGTCGATCCCAGGCCGGTGGACGTGTGGCCCGTGGTCGGAGCGGTGACTTCCTCCTGCCCGGAGCCGCAACCGAAAGGCGTGAGACCGGCCACGAATATCACGAGAAGGCTTGTGACGATAGCCAGGGGTCGGCCTGTCTTGAACATGGGATCTCCTCGGAGTCGAATCCACAACAGTCTCTATCGGATCCTTCGGTGCCACGGCGGGATTGCTGAATAAGCACAAGGTCCATTCCTCGAAGACCGCTCTGGTGTTTCAGACCACCGGGAGGTATTCGACCGGCGATTCCTGCTCAACATTCAACGGGCGCTGACACATGACAGATTCCGCGAAATTCCCCTGCTTTCGCTACGCTCCGGCGCACATGAAGGCCCGACAATGCTCGCGTAGCGTTCGTCGTCCATCTGGCCAGGCGAAAGACCCCCCTGCCAGCCATCTCGCAACCCCCCATCTGACTGATAAGCCGGCGCTGACGAAACGAGACACTGAGGCTGCACACCACAAACGGCTCAGAAAGGGTTAGTGCGATGGACAGGAGAGTTTGGTACTCACGGGGTGTCGCCGCGGCAGTTCTGCTCGCGATCGTGGCACTGGTGGCGGTCACGTCGGCGGGATGTGGATCTCCCGCCCACGCAGCCTCGGGACCGCTCAAGTTGGGGGAGGCCGACAACGGCAAAGCCTGCACCGCTAAGGTCGGCGACACTATCGAAGTCATCATCCCCGGCAACATGACCACCGGCTTCAGCTGGGCTGCGGCTCTCGCCGAGAAGGATGCGGCTCTCCTACAGCTGGTCGGCGAACCGACATACGCGACCGACGCTGCACCGGTCGGCGGCGGGGGCACCTTCACCTTCATCTTCAAGGCCATGGCCAAGGGCGAGGCGTCGTTGAAACTGGTCTACACGCGGCCGTGGGAGAGCGACGCGCCCGACAAGACCTTCAGCGCGACGGTCACCATCGAGTAGTGACAGGGCTGGGCATGAGGATCGCGCTCATAGACGCCGGCGATACTGAGCCGCGTGGGCGATATGAAGCCTACATGGCCGACTTGGTCCGGCAACTGAAACACCGGGGGCACGCAGTCAATCATCTGTGCCTTGCGGAGCTTGAGCTGCGCCCGTGCACCGGATGCCATCGACAGCGCTTCGATTGACCCCGAGTCGAGTCGGCCTATACTGAATCTATGCGGGGAGTAAGTGACTCCCCGCCACAGCGGAGCGGAGAGAAGGCACTCCTATGTCACTCGGAATGAGCGGAGCGTCGAGAAGCGCGACCCTGGCCGTATTCGCCTTTCTTATACCTCTGATATGTGTGGGGTGCTCCTCTCTATCGGGCACGGCCGAATCATCGAGCACGATAACAACCTCTAACGCGGCCGCAACCGCCAACGCGGCCGCGGAGAAGGCGATCAACTCGGCTGGTGACCACATGGATGCCGCTCTGGACATCAAGGATGAGATCAATCAGCAGCTGGAGCTCTGTGATGCGGCCCACGACATAGAGAAGCCTGCCCGAGCCACGAGCTACGCGGAAGCCGCGATGGTACTACTGCCTGAATACGACACCGAACAGGCAACTGCCAGGGAGCTGCTCATGTCGGTAGAGGCCACGGACGCGGACGAGGACACCAAGCGACACGCGTTCTTGCTCCTCGACTGGGTTGAGAGCAGGATCGCCGAGTCGGCCGCGTTGTCCGAATACATCGCCGCGGTGAAAGTGGTAGCTGCCGCCGGGGCCTCTCTGACGGAGGCTCAGGTGAATGAGGTGTATCGCCTAGATCTAAGACTTCTCGAGCTACACAGGACAGCGGACGAGAAGGTGGACGCGGCCAACGAGTTCTCCAGGGTCCGGCTATCCGGTCAGAGTTCCACCACCGTGCCGGCGTCTGACGCCCTCCTTGTGGACTACGACTATCGGCTTCGGACCGTCCTTGCCTGGCGTAGTGCCATGGTCACCATTGCCAATCTGAGAACGTACAAGTACAACGAGACTGGGCCCAACCGGAAGATCAAACCGGGTGACTTGATCGTCGAAGAGCTCGAGACTCTCGTTGCCCTCGCAGACAAGCTCCCCGCCCCGCCGTCGAGCCTGGCTCCTCTCGACAGCGCTTGGCGCAAAAGGGTGACCCAGTACCTCGAGTCGGAACGGGCCTTGGCTGAAAAGGACACCCAGAAACACAGAGAAGACCGGGCTTGGTTCATCGACAAAGAGTTGGCCGCACTGAACGAACTCACTGCCATGACTGCTACCCAGATCGCCCTCGTCAACACGACGGTTGCGGTGACCACCACGACTGGCCGGAGCACGACGGCATCAGAACTGTCTGAACCGCACGAGGGAGACCAGAGGATGGCCGTCATGGGGCCCGTGACCCAGCAGGCTGAGATCGACGATAGCGCCCTCGGTGGACTAAGGATAACGGGAGAAACGGCCACGGTCACGTTTGAAGACGGCAGCACCGCAGAGGTCGGTAGCTTGGAGATCTTGAAGAACAGCTTAGATTTCGCGGATTGGATGCTGGTCTCTATGGCCGATAGTACCCGCGTGCTCGTGGAGTTTCGCGACGGCGAGTGGGTGCCCATCGCATTGAGATAGCTGCGCTATCCGCCTCCTCGACGATGACTGGCAAAGACTACTCCCCAGCCCCTGGCAACACTTCACCCCCGAGACGGGAGTGTGATCCAGATCCAGTTCTCGACAGCTGGGCGGGTTCGACAAGGCGCAGTTCGAGCGTCCTCAATGACCACCAGGGGGAATCCATGACCGTGCGGAAACTGATAGCAGCCGCCGTTTGTCTTCTCTGCGGTTGTACTCTCTTCGTGGCGGGTTGTGGCACATCTGAGCCGATCACGACCACGACCAATGTGGTGACCTCGACCACCATCGCGGCCACGACCCTCACCGCCGAGACCGCGCAGCTGTTCCCCGTCATGGTCGACGGCAAGCTGGGCTTCATCAACAGGCAGGGCGAGATGGTCATACCGGCTCAGTTCGTCGACTGGCCCAATTCCGAATTCTCCGAGGGCCTCGCTCCCGTGAGCGCTGGCATTGGGGAGAAGTTCGGCTACATCGACATGGCCGGCACCATGGTCATCGAGCCGCAGTTCGCCATCGCCGATCCCTTTTCCGGTGGTCTGGCGGCGGTGGTTGGCGACAACGGGCTCTGGGGCTTCATCGACAAGACGGGCACCGTTGTTGTTCCGATGCAGTACGAGCAGCACCCCGGTCCTTTCTCGGAGGGCCTATGTACGGTGATGGTTGATGAACGGCTGAAGGGTCGCAAGCTGCAGAACGAGTACATCGACAAGACGGGCACCGTGGTGATCGGGCCGTTCGAGCGCTCTACGAGCTTCTCCGATGGTCTCGCGGCGGTGGGGTTCGGGGAGGACGACGCCGTGAAGTGGGGCTACATGGACGTGACCGGCACCGTGGTCATCCAGCCGCGGTTCGATTGGGTTCGGGGCTTTTCCGAAGGACTGGCGGCGGTGGGGTTCCCGGCAAACAACGATGCCGCCAAATGGGGATACATCGACAAGACCGGGACCTTGGTCATCGAGGCGCGGTTCGATGGAGCCGATCCCTTCTCCGAAGGCCTGGCGGCGGTGGTGGTCTGGGAAGGCGATGCCCCACGGTGGGGCTACATCGACAGGTCCGGCGAGCTGGTCATCCAGCCGCGGTTCGAGTGGGCCGGAGAGTTCTCCGAGGGGCTGGCGGCCGTGGGAACGAACTCCGGTCTGTGCGGCTATATCGACAAGACAGGCGCCTTTGTCATCCCCATGGAGCTCGAAGGCCAGGCTTTCTACCCGTTCTCGGGCGGTCTCGCTCGCATCGATGCTCAGACCGCCGACGGCTCGGTCTCGCCGATGTACGTAGACGAGACCGGCAAGGTGATTTGGGGAGAGCGGTAGCCGCGACGAGGACCGTCGCACCGCCCATGCGGCGCTCGCCACCCATCTGGCCAGGCGAAAGACTCCCCAGACGGCCACTGCGCGGCCCTCCTTGTGCCTGATTGACCGGCCCTGAAGAAGCGAGACACTGGAGCTGCGCGGAAAGCAGCCTGCCTGGCTTTGGACCGCGCATCAGAAGACAGCAGTGACCGCATCCAATGGAGGGGAGACCACCTTGAGCACCAACAGAGCGACCGCACGACTCGCCGGAGTCCTCTACATAATCGCGACGGCCGGAAGCCTATTGAGCCTGGTCTTCCTGGGGTCGCTCGACGACCAGGGCTATCTGGCCAAGATCTCTGAGAACCCGAGCCAGGTGGCGGCGGGCGTGCTGCTTCTCTTCATTGCGGCGTTTGCGTCGGCCGCTATCGCCTTGTCGCTCTATCCCGTGCTCAGGAGATACCGGGAAGGTCTGGCCATCGGCGCCGTGGGATTCAGGATCATTGAGGGGATGCTCTACACGATCGGTGCGGTCAGCGTGCTCCTGCTCCTGACGCTTGGCCAGGAATTCGTGAAGGCCGCCCCTGCTGACGCGTCGCAGTTCGAAACTCTGGGCACGTTGCTGAAGGCGGTCCGGGATTGGGCCGGGCTTGCCGGTGTCTTTGCCTTCTATTCAGGCGGTCTGCTGTACTACATCGTGTTCTACAAGGCGCGGCTCATCCCGCGGTGGTTGTCCGGCTGGGGCATTGTGGCAGTCGCCCTGGGCCTGGTAGCGGCCATTTTGGTCTTGTTCCAGGTCGCCGGTTCGATGTCCACCACGCAAATCGTTCTGAACGTCCCCATAGGGGTGCAAGAGATGGTTCTGGCGGTGTGGCTGATAGTCAAGGGCTTCAGTGCCCCTCCTACCCCGGTCCCGTCTACCGAAGTCGCGTAGGGCTTGGGAGTGGAAGTAGCGGCGCCAGAGGGCGTCAGACGAACCGAGTCGACGGTCTGTTCCGCGAGTCGAATACTGGTCACCTGGTCAGCATGAATACTCCCTGCACGGCCGTTTTCGACTGGACCGGTCCTTGCCAGAATCAGAGGCGTGCTATCCAGTATCCCGCACCGTCACGGAGGCGAACCATGGAACAACCACAGACTCGGTCCCCTTACCCCCTGACCTTCAATGTGGACTATCCGGACAGGCCGTTGAATCGCCTGACCAGCTTCTTCCGATTTCTATGGATCATCCCTATCGGCATCATCGCGGGACTGGTTGCATCGGGAATCGTGTCAGTGGAGGGACCGCACGCGTACTCGTGGTCGTGGGCTGTGGGCGGCTTTCTCTTCGCTCCGCTGCTGCTCATGATCCTCTTCCGCAAGAAGTATCCCCGCTGGTGGTTCGACTGGAACCTCCACCTGTCCCAGTTCCTGATGCGCGTGACGGCATATGCGCTCTTGCTGCGTGACGAGTACCCCTCAACCGATGACCAACAAGCGGTCCACCTCTCCTTCGACTATCCCGATGCGCAGCTTCTGAGCAGGGGGCTGCCCATCGTCAAGTGGTTCCTCGCGATACCGCACTGCTTCGTGTTGTGCTTCCTCTGGATCGCCGCGTGGGTCTGCGTGATCATCGCCTGGTTCGCCATCCTCTTCACCGGCAGGTACCCTCGCGCGCTCTTCGACTACGTTGTCGGCGTGAACCGGTGGACGCTGCGCGTGCAGGCGTATGCGGTCTTGTTGGTCACCGACCAGTATCCACCGTTCACGCTGTCGGAATAGTCACATCCGCTACCCCGCCAACCCCGGAGTCGTCACCAGTCTCCAGAGAATCTGGGCTACCTCTCCGCGGGTGGCGGGCTGATAGAGCCAGGTCACCACATCACCAGTGCCTTGAAGACCGGTCAGCAGACCGTTGAACTCGGCCAGTTGGACATTGTAGCCATGGGTGGCGTCGTTGAAACCGCGGAAGAGGCCCCACCCCGAGTAGGCGGCGTCCGGAGCGTCGAGGCCGGCCGTGTAGTTCTGGGCAGCTCGGACTACCATGGTGATCACCTGAGCCCGGGTGATATTGCGATAGGGACCGAAGTTGCCACCCCCGATGCCGTTGGTTATTCCAAAGGCGGCGGCGACGGCCACGTAGTTATCGGGGTAGAGAGTGGTGGGACCACCATTGACCACGTCGCTGAAGTAACAGACGTCCGCTTCGCTGCACGGAAAGCCCAAGGCGCCCACGATCATCTTGGCGAACTGCTGGCGAGTCACCGGACTGCTCGGTTTGAAGCTGCCGTCCTCGTACCCGCCGATCACGCCGGTGCCGGCCATGCCGTTGATGGCGGTGTAGTAGGGGTGAGAGGACGCTACATCCCAGAAGCCCGAGGCACCTGACGACGCGTTGGTAGTCTCCACCTGGCCGGTGCTCTCGTAGATGCCGTCTCCATTGACGTCGATGCGCACCTCGAGTGTCCCGTTCGAGGTGTCGTAGCTTGACGGGTCGATGGAGACCCGTTTGGCGTCGGGGAGACTGGGCAGAGTGTAGACCTTCGTGCTGTCGCCCACGCTGACGCTGCTCACCTCTTCGCCGTAGCGCTCCACGATGACCTCGGAATCGGCGACCACGGCCAAGCGACCTCTACCGCCCTCCTCAGCGGCCACAGCCGCGGATCCGGAGCCATTCAGGTCGTCTTCGAACGTGGCCATCGCCCACATGCGAGCGTTTTCGGCCGCTACGAAGACCCCTGTATTCGATGCGGTGGAGAAGCCGACATCGGCTCCCGAATAGGAGGCGCTGACGGATATGCTGTCCCCGCTATCGCCCGTACCGCAGACCAGGTAGCTACCCGCGGCGCCGTGCGCGCTCGCATACGCGGCGCTGCTTCCTACCTGCTGCAGGGTGAACTCCCGCGCAGACCCCCCGCTCACGGCATACCGGTCTATGGTGCTCTGCCCGACGCGGCCGTCGAGGAGCGGCTCCAGCCGCACCTGCGGGTTGGTTGACACGTACCCGGAGGCTGTCTTGCCGGTGGTGCGGCCTGAAGAGTCGCCAAAGGCGATGTTACAGGCCGTACTCGCGTAGACCCAGCCGGGGAAATAGGAAACGGGCGTGGTCGAGTCGACCACCGAATAGACCAACGAGATCGGGACGTACGCGATCATGGTGTCGTCGTAGAAGAGCTCCGGATACGACCAGGACCCTGCCTGCAGGTCGTACGACACGCTGTGAGGCACTCCCGGGTAATTGCTGTCGTAGACCCAGACCTTGCCGCTGTAGCCACCGGCCGCGCTCTCCACTCGGTAGGCGACGATGGCATGACCGCCTTCCCCCGCGCCCATCTTTCCCCATATGCACAGGATCACCGGCTCACTGACCACCTTGGTCTGTAGCGCCGCGATCAGATTCGTCAGCTTGGTGGCCGACGCTGGGGTATCGGACTGCACGAAGTGGGTGCTGTCGAACATGGTGTCGTGCACCAGCTGACGAGCACTGGGCTGTGTAGTACTCCTCCAACGTCCGCTTCAGGTTGGCCGGAAGCGGGCTGGGATTGCTCGGCGTCACGCCAAAGGTGCCAAGCCCCCACGGAGTGGCGACACCCGCCGTGATGCTCTCGGTCTGGAGGTGGCGCTGGAAGAACGAGATGGAGGTGGAGGCCATGCCGAAGCAGATTCCATTGGCGTAAATGCCGGAGACGTTGACGTAGGCCTGCTTGCCCGATGGCGAGAAGGACTGCTGGGCTCCTTGGCCGTCGAACAGAGAGGCGCCGAACAGATGGGTGAACACCGTCTTGGCGGCGGCAGGATCGCTATATGCGAGATTGGCGAACTGGTAGCCGTCGGGATTGGGCAGGAAGCCCGTGCCTGGCGCGGTTGTGGTCGTGGTGGTCCCGGAGGAGCCTCGTTCGAACAGAAGAACGGCACAGTCGGTGTCAGAACCAGCCTCCACCACTATCCTCTGCCCGTCTGTCTGCAGACTGTACAGGTGTTGAGGCTCCAGGCTACCGACGACCTCACTCACGCCGGTGGAGCAATCGTAGAGCCGGATGTTGGGGGCGTCGTAGTAGACGAGCCATCCTCCACCGATAGCCATGTTCCCGAGGTAGACGCCACCCGTGCCATTACCGTTGCCCGCAATCAGCTGGTTGGTGGCAGCCGGGTTTGCGGCCTGCGTATCGGTGAGCCAGAGATCACTCCCCTCGTTCCAGGCTACCCAGCGACCATCGGTGAGAGGGGACGAATGGGGACGCGTGCCGTGGATAGATTGGGGCGGGAAATACGAGACCTCGAACGCCAACCCAGTGAAGTTCGGTTTGGCGTTGTAGCCCCATACCTCCGAGAATCCGGCGTAGGTGTGCGTCCACACCGCGAAACCGTTGGCAGCCACCTGTGGCTCGTAGTCGCGGCCGTAGTAGATGGAACCACTGACGACAGGCAAGGCGCTAATGTTGACGGTCTGCCCGCGCGAGAAGTCATGGAACATGATTTCGGCATCTGTCGGAGCGGCGGCGTTGCCTGTCGCCACCTGCTCCACCCATACCAGGTATTCGCCGTTAAGGTCGAGCCCGGATTCGGCATGGTGCCCAAGGGTGCTCGCGGCGCTCGAGGCGATATCAAGAATGTGGATGTCCCCATCGGTTCCGTTCCAAGCCAACCGGCCCGAACTCAGACAGAGCTCGCTGCCCGTTGCCGTGTCGACCAGCCGAGCCGGCCCTCCACTTACCATGTCGTACACCCAGACTCCGGCGCTGGTGAGCCAAGCCACGTAGCGCCCGTCGTTTCGCAGGTCATAGACGTTCTCTGCGGTTGTCTTGATCTGCGTGGTAGCGCCATTAGATATTCGATATAGGAAGACCTCGCCGTGGAGCCCCCGGTAGGCGATGTAGTCGCCGTCCAATCCCGAATCGCGAGTTCCCGCGCCCGCCGAGTATTCGCGGACCGGCGTGACCCTCCACCCCGATCCTGCTGTCGCCGCCGAGGCCCAGTCCGCCACCACGGCGGCAACCACCGCTCCAAGCAACGCTATCAAGAACGTCGCGATGACCAGATTGCGCACCACCGGTCTTCTCCCAGTCATGTTCTCTGCTCCCTTCTCGGGCGGGCTGCATTACTAGCTACAGAGAGACGCTCGGTAGCTCGAGCCCGGCTCGGTCGGAGTGCGTCTGCGCAAGCACGCGAAATACAATCGTATTACCATGCTATGGAGGCATCTCAATATATGCAAGTCTTTCTCAATACACTCGTCATACGCACCTGCCGCCGCGCCCACTGCCCTCATACCGATTCGGCGGGATGATGCTGTCTGCTATCGGTGGCGGGAGAAGCTTGAGGCGAACCTGGAGCAGAACCACGAAATCCAGCTCCTCGTCGCCTCGCGCCGTGTCGAGGGAAAGCTTGGGCCGGGACAGGGGTTCACCTTGAAAGGGACCGGCAAGATCGTGGGCTCGGGCGCGGAGATGGACCGCGTGAAGACTCACTTCCCCTGGGCCCGCGCAGCCCTAGTCGTGCAAGTCTCGGAGGCGGTCCCGCACCTCTGAAGCGGGCCGGCCCGTTCTGAGCCCCTGCTGATTGGCGTTGTGCCAATTGGTGTTATTTCCGTTGCATTTCACGGTGTTGAAGAAGCTTTGATATTTCGGGCTCGTAGACCGAACCTTCCCTCCCCCCGATCGCTTGAGCGTCGACGTGAATACTAGGCTTCTTGTGCGCCGCCCTCCCGCGTCCTAGACTGTGTGTTGAGCACGCAAGCGTGCTCTGTTTCGCTGTGCATCGCGATGGACGGCGGGAGGATTTCATGGGTCTCATGTCTGTCGTGCGCTCACTGTGTGCTCGGGCAAACCGCAGGCGATTGCTCACAAGCCTCTACACCGGCACGATCGTTCTGGCGGCTCTGGTCGTGCTGCTCGTTTCGCAAGCTTTGGCCGACGCCGCCAACTTCCCCGATGTGCCCTCCACCCATGCCCACTACGAGGCCGTCGCCGATCTGGCTTCCCGCGGCATTATTGGCGGCTACGGAAACGGCAACTTCGGTCCGAGCGACGACGTGACCCGTCAGCAATTCGCCAAGATGGTGGTGCTCACGGGCGGCTATCCGGTGACGGAGGGCGACACGTGCCCGTTTACCGACGTCGAGGTGGGCGATGCCGGCACCTTCTACCCCGACAACTACATCTCCGTCTGTGCCGCGAAAGGCATCACCACCGGCAAGACCGCGACCACCTTCGATCCCTACAGCAATATCACTCGCTACCAGGTGATCACCATGGTCGTGCGGATGGCCGATGATCTGCGTCCCGCCCTACTAACGACTCCTCCGGCCGGGTGGTCGGGCAACCAGACCTGGGCCGCCAATGTGACGCATGGGGCAAACGCCGCACGGGCTGAGTACAACGGCCTCCTGGTTGGGTTGAACCTCCTGACGCTCAGCGCTTCGGGAAACATGAACCGGGGTGAGGTAGCTCAGGTGCTTCATAACCTGTTGGGCAAGCTGGCCTCCACTACTACCACGTCGTCCGCTACTACCACGTCGTCCACGACGACCACCAGCACGTCGTCCACGACGACCACCAGTTCGAGCACCACGACGACCACGAACCTTCACTACGAGAACCTGGGCGGGCAGTTGACCTCCGCTCCGGCGGCGTGCTCGTGGGGCAGCGACCGTATCGACGTGTTTGCGAGGGGCACCGAAGGAGCGCTCTGGCACAAGTGGTTCGAAGGCACAGGCTGGTCGAACTGGGAGTGGCTGGGCGGCGTCATCAAGGCCGGCACCGATCCCGCCGCTGTTTCCTGGAGCTACGCGGGCGTGAACTACCTGCATGTCTTCGTCATCGGACCGAATGACCGCATCTGGCGCAAGCAGTGGACGGGCAGTGCATGGTCGGATTGGGAGGACCTGGCGTTTGTCACCGAGACTCCCTCCTCCAGCCCGGCGGTCGCCTACAGCCCTTCCTGGTTCTGGGTGAACATGACATGGGTGCTGTATCGCGCCCCGGGCGGCAGTCTGGAGGGTGTCTCGTACCCGGCGCAGAGCGGTTCCTCTTCCGCGACTCCCGTGTATTCCTCGCTGGGCGGCACCATGCAGGCGGGCTCTTCACCCGCGGCCTTCGGATCGGGGGGCTCCGGCGCCCTGGATGTGTTCTTCCGAGGCACCGACAATGCCCTCTGGCATGGGCAACGCACGACATTGGGCGGTAGCTGGTCGGGTTGGATGAGCCTGGGCGGCCTACTGACCTCGAGCCCGGCCGCTTGCCTCTGTGGCGACAACAAGGAGGTCTTTGTGCGCGGTCCGGACAATGGGCTGTGGCGGAAGAGCTACACGACAAGTTGGTCCGATTGGCAGAGTCTCTCGTCGGGAGTGGTGTCGTCCTCGCCGGCGGCGGTCTCGTGGGGCCCCAGTCGCATCGATGTGTTCGTCCGGGGTGCCGACGGCGCCCTCTGGCACCAGTGGTGGAACGGATCGAAATGGTTACCTTGAGCTGACCGATACTGGCGGAAGTCGATGTTGTCGAGGCGAAGCCATGGTCGCTCTCTCGTGGCTGTCACCGTAGCTAGGCCGGAGACCTCGAGAACCGTTGTGGTGCTGCTACTCAGTCCAGATCCTCCCCTTCGGCGCTCAGCTCACTGCCCTTGTTTCAGCCGGCGGCCGCCCCCTTGATCGAGCTGGTGGTGGCGCTGCGAAGAAGACAATCGAACGCAGCTGTTGCGACCACCTCGTCTCAGGACAGAATCTCGCCCCCCGTCCCCGTTAGCAGATTCAGGCGGACCCGGACCAGCGGCGTTGGTGATATTGTCGGCCCATGGTCTGTCGACGCACCCTCACCGTGATCGCCGGAATCCTCACGATTCTGGTTCGCCTCTGCCCCACCCCCGCTTCCCACCCCCGCTACCCCGCGGCTTTCGACAAGATCCATGTCCTCGGATGGATCGGGTAACGCTCATGCTGGTGTTCCTGGGAGCCACGTCGTGCCGAGTGGCGCGGGCTGGACTGCGTTGAAGACGCTCGCCGCCGAACTGGCCTACTTCTTCAGGGGCCGCACGCGGAAGAACCTGAGGGCCCTCCTGTTCTACGTGGCCTTCCTCGCCGTCCTCGTCATTGCCTACGCGATCCTATTCCGCTACCTCATGTGGAGACTCGAGGGTAGGGAGTATTCGCTCATCACCGGCCTCTACTGGACCATAACCGCAATGACTACCCTGGGATATGGCGACATCACCTTCCACACCGAGTCGGGTCACATCTTCTCCATGATCGTGACTCTGTCGGGAGTCCTGTTCCTCCTCGTCATCTTGCCCTTCGCGGCCATCAGCCTCCTTATCGGGCCTTGGATGGAGGAGCGTCTTCGGTTCAGGCCGCGCCTCAGCCTGCCCGATGGCACTCGCGATCACGTCATCATCTGCGGATGGGACTCCGTCACCCGCACGGTGGCGCGCAACCTTCAGGCAGCGGGTGTTTCTTGTTTCACCGTGGAAGGCGACTATCAACAGGTGGTCCGCCTCGATGAAGAAGGCATCCAGGTCGTTTATGGGGTTGCCACCGACGCTGAAGTACTCGAGAGGGTGAAAGTGAAACAGGCCCGGGCACTCGTAGCCAACCTCAGTGACACCGACAACGCCAACCTGGTGCTCACTGTACGCTCTCTCTGCGAGACTCCGGTGCTGGCCCTGGTGACAGAAGCTGAGCGCGTCGGACTGATCGAGGCCGCCGGGGCGGACCAAGCCATGGCGCTGAAGGACACGCTCGGAGGGTACCTGGCGGTCCGGGCAACGACATACGGGGCCATGTCCCATGTTGTCGATTCGCTCGGCGATCTCTTGTTCGCCGAGATACCCGCCCACGGCACGCTCTTCACCGGACTCACGCTGGCGGAAGCCGCGATACGCGACAAGACGGGCGCCTCGGTCATCGGCATCTGGGAACGCGGTCGCTTCACGCTGCCCACGCCAGAAACCCGCGTCGCGGCCGGCATGGTCTTGCTGCTGGTCGGTACCCGGTCCAGCCTGGAGAGCCTAGAGAATACGCTGGGCGAGAGGTCGGGAGATGATCTGGTCATCGTCCTAGGCTACGGGACGGTCGGAAGATCGGCGGCTGAATACCTGGTCCGCAACAAGGTTCCCCACATTCTGGTCGACAAGGAATTCGCGCAAACCAAGCCGGTCGACATGTGCGCGTCGGTGGATACGGCGCCCATAGCCACGGCAACAGTGGATGCCCCCCCTGTCAAGAGGGTCGTTGAGGGCGATGCCACGAGAAGAGCGACCTTGGAAGAGGCCCGCATCGGCGAAGCGATGGGCACTATCGTGACCACGAACGACGATGGCACAAACGTCTTTCTCACATTGGCCTGCCGCCAGATCAATCCCCACATCCGCATCGTCGCCCGCGCCAACCGGGAAGAGAACGTTTCCGAGATCTACGCGGCGGGAGCCGACTTCGTCGTGTCGTACTCTTCCATCGGAGCCAGCATCCTGACGAATGCCATCGAGGGACGCAAGACCGTCTTCCTCACGGAAGGCGTGCACATATTCTGGCGCGCCGTACCAGAGTCCCTGATCGGTCTGGATCTCGCTCACTCGCAGATCCGTGCTCTTACGGGCGCCACAGTGATAGCCGTTCAGGATGCGGACTCGCGGCCCGATCTCGCCGTCGGGCCCCAGACCGTCTTGCGAGAGGGCACAACACTGCTCATGGTTGGCAGCCCGGGTTCGGAGACGGCATTCTCCGAACGTTTTCGCGATCGCCTTTCGACCGTGCCGAGAACAGGAATCGTCCCAAACTCCGCGAAATGACTGGGCATGCCCTCTGAAATCCAGCGGACTTCGCAACAAACGGCAAGCGGGATCTGTCTCCTCCTTCACCGCGCCTACCGTGACCTGCGCCTCTACCCCTCAGGCCACCCTATGACGCGTCAGGCCGTCGACGCTCTCGCAGATCGGCTTGGGAGGCACCTAGACGCTCACGGACCGCTCGTCCTAGAGGTGGAGGAGAACGGGCTCGCCTATGACGGAGAGATGGTGTACACGTACGGCGCGAGCCGTGACAACTTGGCCTTTCTCCTGTTTCGCGACGGCATACGTTCTCTCTCACTCCGTCCCGGCCTTGAGCCGAACGAACTGGAAGCCTTCGTCTCTCGTCTGGCCCATGCCGACGATCTCGACAGTGCCGACCAAGATCTTGCCACCGCACTGTGGGAGGACGATTTCGCCCACATTGACTACACGCTCGTCGATCCGTTCCTAGAGGGAGAGGTGCTGAGCGAAGGAGCAATCGAGGATCTAAGGGATGTGGTCCTCACCAGGCTGGAAGAGGCGAAGTCGCTCAGGACTCCAGGAGCGGAGCGGGCTGAGGGGGATCTCGAGATAGTCGATCTGAAGGCCACCGACCTCGAGAGCCTGGCACTCAGCGCCGATGAGGCCGCTCAGGGCGATATGGTCGCCAGCCTCCCCACGACCACCCTCGAAGAATTCGCGGTGGTTCTGTTTGAACTGTTGGGTAGCTACCCGTGGCAGATCGAGGAAGGAGACGGGCTATACCGCGCGCTGGTGACGGTAATCGCTTCGTACGTGAGAACCGGTGACCTGAACCAGATCGACTTCTTGATCGAAAGGCTGAAAGAGTTCGAGGCTCAGGGCCGATGCGCGCCAGGGTTCGTCGGCGCGGTCCTTGGCAGTAGCGTCACAGCCGAAGGCCTCAATCAGCTGTTCCTCAAGGCGGGGCAGGTCTTGGCTACGGATATGGCTCAGATCCAGGATGTCTTGTCCCAGGTACGTCAGTGGGTACTACCCTCGCTGCTCGAGCTTCTCGGAAACACGCCTGACCGAGCGATAAGGAGAGGGCTCCTTTCGCTGCTTAGCACTGAAAACGGAGTACCCGGATCCCTGCTGGCCCCACTCATGCGAGACCACCGCTGGTTTGTGGTCAGAAACGCCGTCGAACTGGCGGCCGTGTCGCGCGACGAGATTCTCATGGAGGACCTGGAGCGATTGACACGGCACCCGGAGGTGCAGGTACGCCGCGAAGTGATGCGAACACTGTCGGCCATGGGGGGACCTAGGGCAGCGCGCTTGTTGGTCCGCTCTCTGTCCGACGAAGACGCCTCGGTTCGCATTCTGGCGGTGTCGGGGGTCGGCCGAATAGGGGAGCCGGCCCATGAGGCCATGGTGCTCGCCCATATCAAGAGTCGCGATTTTGAATCGCGTTCGCACGATGAAACCAGCGCCTTCCTCCAAACATATGCCGCCCTCGGCGGCGAGCGAGCCGTTCCTCTTCTTGACAAGCTGTGCAAGTCGAAGTTGTTCGACTCCCATACGCCACCGGTGCGCATCGGGGCGGTGAGAGCGTTGGCCTCGATCCCCGGTCCGCTCGCGCGGGCGGCGCTCCAGGAAGCGGCGAAGTCAGGCGGGGCGCACGTGGGGCGCGAAGCGCAACGCGCGCTACAGGAGGCCCTTGCCCGTCAACCTAGGCGCCCTCAATGAGCGAATCCGACGACGCCCGCGCTCTGCCGAGCCGCGACCAGGCTCTAGCCCTGGCACTGGCGGTTGCGTTGAGAACCGCCGCCTACTATGGAGCCGACAACGCCGTCTTGCGACAAGCCTGCACCTCCCTGCAAGCGCACCTGACCGAGCGGCTAAGCGCTTCCGACTCGGTGTCGTGGGGGTGCGCAGTCACTGCGTCTTCATCGATAGAGCCCGAATTCGTACTACGGTGTCGAGCTATGGACGCTTCTCGTATCTCATCCAGCTCTTCGAAACCTGGAGCCTTGCCACGGTGACCTTCATGGCCGGATTGACGGAAGAGGAGCTGATCAAGTTCGTCCTGGCAGTGGGCCAAGTGGGCCCGGCAGGACCCACGGATCTTGCCGCCAGGCTGCAGGCGGCCGACGTCAACAACGTGCAGGTCGAGATCGGGGTGCCGGCCCCGGCCTCGAGCGCGCCGAGCGTCTACGCCGCCGCTCTGAAGATGGGCAGAGAGATACAAGAGGCGGTCGAATCGGGCGATCAGGTCGATGTCCGCCGGCTGAGGCGCGTCACGCAGGCCGTCATAGACGAGGTCATGGCCGACGAGCAATCGATGCTGACGCTTACCACTATCAAGAGATTCGATGAGTACCTTCTGTCGCATTCGACCAACGTGGCCATCCTGTCGGTCCTGATCGGCCAACATCTGGGGCTCAGCAAGGGACGGCTGAGCGAGCTGTGCTTGGCAGGTTTTGTTCATGATGTAGGCAAGGTCGATGTGGCGCCCAGTGTCCTTCATAAGAAGGGCCCTCTCGATCCCGACTGAGTGGGAGGACATGCGGTCGCACCCGATATACGCCTCTCGCACACTTCTGGGGGTATCCCGCCCCTCGACGTCGATAATGAAGGCGGTGATCGTCGCGTTCGAGCACCACCTCAACTACGACATGACCGGCTACCCGAAGACCGAGCTCAAAGACACCGTCACGCTCTTCGGAAGCATTGTGTCCATCGCCGACCGATATGACGCCATGACCACCGCTCGAGCGTACCGGAAGAACCTGACACCATACGAAGCTCTCCACTATCTGATCGATCGAGCCGGCACCGCGTGCGACCCCGTATTGGTCAAGCTCTTCGTCGATATCATGGGGCTGTACCCCCCGGGTACGGTGGTAGAGCTGACAAACGGTGAAGTGGGCGTCGTGTGTGAGCCACCGGCCGTGGGCAGGCCTCTTGAGAAGCCGAAGGTCAGAGTCATCAACGGGCGCGAGCCCGGGCGGGTCTTTGATCTCGACATTCGTGTGGAGGGTCATCGCGCCCTCGACATCCTCCGGGTTCTCAACCCGAACAATATGGGGCAGATGCCCGCCCTGGATCTCGCGGTTCTTGACGCTGCCGGCTGACCCCGATGGCCCACACCTCGCCGGCGCCTGAGCCGCGCCGCCGTGGATAGCTCTCGGCTCTCGTCGAATACCTCACATTCCCTGTGCCCGCGCCTTCCGCTAGTCGGAGAGGCCGAAGGGCGAGCGTACCGTGCGACGGGAGCGGGAGAATCGGGCGGATGGAGGAAATCATGGCTCGCTACGTGGCGAGTGTTTGGCCGGCCTACTGGGAAGGATCCCGCGGCCACATCGCGCCGGAGTGTGGGTACCAGGAGGACGATCGTCAGGTACTATGCATAAGTGAACGCGCGGTGAGACACCATGGGCAGGCACTGCATGAAGTCAAGGTACGCGGCGCGATACAGCATATGCACCATCATCCTGTTCGTGTTCCTCCTTTGCGTGCCACATCCGGCGTCGGCCGCCGAGGCCAGGAGTGTTCGGGTAGGCGTATTCCCGGCCGCCCCACTGGTGCAGAACACCGGGACCAAGCCTGAGGGCCTATTCATCGACCTCGTTGAGTACTTCGCCCAGTCTCTGGATTGGCATGTCGAATACGTAGACAAGCCTTGGAACGAATTGCTGGTCGACCTCGAAAAGGGAGACATCGATCTTCTCCCGGCGGTCGCGGTCACAGAAGAGCGACAAGAGATCTATGACTACACCCAGGATCCTCCGTTTGTCGACTCGGGAGTGTTGTTCGTCGGCGAGCACTTCCAGCCGGCCACCGTATTCGACCTGCGAGGCAAGCGTGTCGCCGGGGTGACGGGGAGTATCTTCACCGATGCCTTCGTCTCGTACGCGGCCTCTTTCGGGGTCAAGTGCGAGATCGTGCCGGCGGAAGACAATCCGGCCGTCATGCAGGCCGTGACCGACGGCTCAGCCGATGCCGCGATCTGCATCTACTCACTCGGAATCGAGTTATCCCGAAGGTATCCGGTCAGCATCACGGCCATAAGCTTCTCCCCACTGGCCCTGAGCTTCGCCGTGCCCAAGGGCAAGAACACCGATCTCGTCGCGGGAATCGACCGACTCATGGCTCCCATGGTCGACGATCCGGACTCGGCCTACTGCCGTTCGTTCGAGAAATGGATCACCCCGGGCCCGTCGGCCTCAATCCCCCCCTGGATCTGGTGGAGCATCGGCGGTATTTGCCTGGTCGGGGCTCTCTTCATCTCGTGGACCATCCTGCCCACGTCGAGCAGATCAAGCATGCCGGCGAACGGGCCGCGGCCCTCACGAGGCAGATCCTCGCCTTCTCGCGGCGCCAGCCGCTTCGTCCCGACGTGGTATCGCTCAATTCGGTTCTCGATGGCATGGAACCGCTCCTGCGCCGCACTCTCGGCGAGGACATCGACCTCGTCAGCCTCAAGCACCCTGACCTCGGCCACACAGAGGTAGATGTGCACCAGTTTGAGCAGGTGCTCATGAACCTGGCCCTGAACGCTCGCGACGCTATGCCCGCGGGAGGCCGGCTCACTCTGGAGACCGCCAACGTAGAGCTGGATGAGGAGTATTGCCTGGGCCACCCCGAGGCGGCTCCCGGACGGTGCGTGATGCTCGCGGTCTCCGATACGGGGATCGGCATGGACGGAGCCACCCTCCGGCGCGTCTTTGAGCCGTTCTTCACCACAAAGCCTCCGGGGGCAGGTACCGGTCTCGGTCTTGCCATGGTGTACGGGGTCGTCAAGCAGAGCAACGGAAACATCTTCGTATACAGCGAGCCGGGCAAGGGCACCAGCTTCAAGATCTACCTCCCCAGGGTCACTACCCGAGAGGTCGCCGAGGCTGCGGTCGTAGCTGACCGCACGCCCAGGTTGGGTAGCGAGACGGTCGTCGTGGTAGAGGACGAGTCTGCTCTTCGCGGTCTGGTCGAGTTGGTGCTTTGTGAGGTGGGCTACAACGTAGTCTCGTTCGCCTCGGCGACGAAGCGATGGCCGCGTTCGACCGAGGCCTGGAGCCCGTGGATCTACTCCTCACCGATGTCGTCCTGCCGGGAGTGATGCAGGGCAAGAACCTCGTCGACGCGGTGCGCATGTCGCGACCGAATCTGGCGATTCTCTATATGTCGGGTTACACGCGCAACGCCATCGTCCACGCCGGCCGACTGGATGAGGGAGTCAACTTCCTCGAGAAACCATTCAGCCCCGACATGCTTCGGGCCAAGGTGCGCAAGGTGCTCGATCAGTCAACCGGAGCCATGGGCGAAGGCGAGTCCAACTCAGCGAAGTGGCCCCCTCCCCAGAAGTGCCGCTCGAGATGTTGCCTTGCCTCTGCGGACACTCCGGACTACTATCTCCCCATGACGATGGTCGAGCTGGAGGTGCGCAGCCTTGAAAACTCGTACGCTCATAGCCCCTGTCACCGTGGTGCTTCTGGCGATGCTCGCGCTCGCCGGCTGCGGCTTCGGAGGAGGCAACGGCTCCACCCAGACCGGCTCCGGCGAGGTCTTCGTCCAGTCGGCCGGTGAGATCTTCCTTGAACCGGCGGGAGACGCCGGCCCCGAGTCGTTCGCGGGCGACGCCCTGGTGTTCGATCACGCTGTTCCTAGTCCGACCTCTCTTGCCCTACCCACCACGCTACCCACCCTACCCGGGTCTCCCGTACAGGTGGCTTCGTACCTGGGTGGTACTCCCGGCCTCTACGGCGGTTCGCGCAGCAAGCTCATCGCTGATAAAGACGCCCAACTCGAGTTCCTGCGAGCCAACCCGGACAAGGCGGCCGCCTTCTGCGCGGCTCTTAACGCCGACCCCACCCTGCGCTGGAGCGGAGGCACCCAGGTGACGGTCGATGAGCTCGCCGCCTACTTCGCCCAACTCACCCCCGTGCTTATCACCCGCGACATCCGCGTGACCAACCACGGCTTCCGCGACGGCAAGCCGACGGCCCGCCAGTCGATCCTGCAGGCCGGGCAGTACATCTTGGTCGATGTCTTCGGGGTGCCCTCGGGCCCGCTGCGAGTGCGGCAACCCGCTCATCCCGCCGGTCGCCATTCCTACCAAGCCGCGCTACACGGGCAAGCCCTGGGCCGGTTTCGACCCGAGCGTGGTCATCGTGGTGCAGGCCGCCGCCGCCGCCATCGAGAGCCTCGTACTCATCGACGTCGATACAGGCCAGACCTTCGAGCGGGTGGTAGGCTCGAGCGGCGGCCAAGATGCCGACCGCACCACCACCACCTCGCTACCGCCCACTACGTCGAGCATGTCGACGACGACGTCGATCTCCACAGCCACCACGACGGCTGTCGCGGAGACATCGGTCTATGGAGAGTGGGAGGGGACCTTCTGGGTCGATCGGGGATGGGATGAGCGTGGCGCAGCCATCAATGCTCCCGATAGCGTCGATCTCGGCTTCGAGTTGTACGCATGGAATGGGAGTGACTACGGCACGCTCGTTTCGTCGGGTCTTGTGACGGGGTACGTGTCGCACCTACGCGTGGATGGGTCGCACGTGGAGTTGCAGGTGACGTACCAGCTGTCTGGCCGCCCCGACGACCACAGCGAACTCGACCTGACTCTCTCGGGCGACACGCTGAGCGGAGACATGATGGGCGACTATCCTGCTCCGCCTGGTTGGGTGAACTATGGGGGTACTGTGGAGTTGACCCGCAAGTAGCCCTCCGGGTCGGCTTGGACTCGAGCATGGGAGGCGCACTGATGCCGAGACGTGCCCGCCCACTACTGGCGCTGGCCCTCGCGGGTTCTATCGCCATGACGGCGGTGACCCTGCCGTCCACTGCCGCGAACGCCGAAACGTCCGCTCCGGCTTCCCCGCCGGCGGCGGCCTCGACGTTCTCCGATATCCGGGGAGACGAGTGGTATGCGACGGCCGCGAACGCGCTGGCCGATCGAGCGGCGATGCTCGGAGGCAACGGTGGCTCGTTCGACCCCGACGGCGCTGTGACCCGGGGAGAGATGGCGTACCTACTGGCCAGAGCGATGGGGCTCAGCGAGTCCTCCAGCCGGCCCTTCTCCGACGTTGGGTCGTCCGACTGGTTCGCGGGGTCGGTGGGCGTCCTCTTCGATAGCAGGATCGTTCAAGGCACAAGCGCCACCACGTTCTCGCCCGGGCGAACCGTCACCAGACAGGAGGCGACCTCGCTGGTGATGAAGGGTGTCACCTTCGCCCACGAAGACGACCCCAGTATCGAAACCGCGCTGAGTCTCATCGACCAGCAGGCCCAAGACTGGCTGGGATGCTTCCGCGACCGACCTCTCCTCGATCACCCCGGCGCGGTCTCCGTAGCAGCCGCCTACCGGCTGGGCATCTTGGATTCCCCCACCGATGGCTGGTTCTTTCCCGCCGGCAATCTCACCAGGGCGGAGTTGGTAGTGATGCTCTATCGAGCCTTCTTGCGGCCGCTCGTGCCCCGGACAGCCTATCCTCTGGTTCTCCCGGCCGTGCCGGAATACGAGCGCCTCTCCGTTGGCTCCGGCGGGTCGCTCGTCTCGTTCTTGCAGACCCGGCTCACGGCGCTTCACTATCCGTGTGGTCCGGTAGACGGCCGCTATGACTCCCGGACGCGCGATGCGGTCATGGCCTTTCAGAAGGTCGAGCGGCTCGAGCGAACCGGCCGGGTGACCTCGGAGGTTTGGGAAAGACTCGCGACCGCCGAAGTTCCCGCCCCCAGACTGCCCGGCGCGGGCGACAGGTGCGAAGTGGATCTCAGCCGGCAGGTTCTGTTCATGGTGAGCGGCAACGAGGTCACCAAGATCGTCCACGTCTCGACCGGCAAGCTCGGCACCCGCACCGGCCACTTCTCGATCAACGACAAGTACGAGGGCTGGGTGAGATGCGTCACACTCGAGGGCAAGATGTACTACCCATCGTACGTCGTCAGTAAGACGGCCATTCATGGCTACGACGATGTGCCCCCGTACCCGGCGAGTCACGGCTGTGTCCGTATCCCCGTCTGGACGGCCGAGGAACTCTACTACGAGCTCCCCTCAGGCATGGTGGTCGACATCTTCCACTAGCGACGACTGTCGCCGGCGGCGACATCACACCTGGCCAGAGTCGTGTCCCAAGCGCCACACGCCCTGACCCGAGGCCCTCGCAGGTGTACCCTTGTCGACGGAAATCACCGAAAGGCTGGAGCGGCGATGGAACTGAGAGATGCCGTACTGGGAGACGTTCCCATGCTGGTTGCATCCGGGCCCGTGGACAAAGACACGTGCGGGGTTCTGCGTGCAGCGCTACGCGAGAGACTTGAGGCCCGCTACAACATCGTCTTCCTGGATCTCAGCGGCGTCACTCGCATGGATGGCTCCGGCGTCTCGGTGTTGGCCGATTGGGTGCAGGCCCTCGGCGGCAAGGGATGGCTCGGGATCATCGCACCTGGCGACGACATCCGCCGACTGATGGCCGGCGAGGGACTCCTCGCGCACCCGAATGTGCGCCTGTTCGAGACGGAGCACGCGGCTCGTGTCGTCACAGGCGAGAGGCAGAGCACGTAGCCGAGCAACGATGCCGCGGAGCGGCGCAGGGCGGCCGGGTTGCCGGACGTGCCGCGACCCCCGGGCGGGTGGCCGGTTCACGGCCGCCACAGCGGCGTTTGCGCCGGCTCCCTACACGTCCTTGCGGATGCCCGACGCCGTCATGATCGTTTCGACGTCTTCCCACTTGTTGAGGGTGTAGATGTGTAATCCGCCGATTCCGGCGGCGACGTACCTGTAGATCTGGTCGATCGTGTACTCGATGCCCGCCTTCTTGAACTCGTCGGGATCGTCACCGTATCTGCCGATGATCGCCGCGAGCTCAGCGGGAATCGAGCAGCCGTTCATCAGGGTCATGCGGATGATGGCGTCTTTGTCGAGCGCGGGCATGATGCCGAGAACCACCGGGATTGTGATACCGGCCTCTCTGATGCGGTATACGAACGCCTCGAAGGCCTCGACATCGTGACAGAGCTGCGACATGAGGAACTCGGCCCCATTGTCCTGCTTGCTACGCAGGTGAGCGATGTCGGCCTCGAACGATGGGGCGAGAATATGCTTCTCGGGGTAGCAGGCAGCCGCGATGCAGAAATCGGGGAACTTCGCCTGTATGTACCTGATCAGCCCGTCGGCGTTGCTGAAGTCGCCCTTCGTCCCCTCCCAACCCGCCGGAAGGTCACCACGCATGGCCAAGATGTTCTCGACTCCGAGCGACAGGTAGTGCGCAAGCTCGCTGTCGATCTTCTCCCGGGTGTTGCCAATGCAGGTGAAGTGCGTGAGGACCTCGGTGGCGCCGTCCTCTTTGATGCCTTGGCAGATCTCGACGTTTCGGCCGGCGTTGCTGCCGCCCGCCCCGTAAGTGCAGCTGATGAAGTCGGGCTTGAAGGCGTAGTAGTGCTGTAGCGCCGTCCGCAGCTTCTCCATGCCTGCATCGGTCTTTGGTGGAAAGACTTCGAATGAGAAGCTCATTCTGGAATTCATCAGATCGATCAGCTTCATGGTTCGTGCCCTTCTCTAGAATCCGTTGCCCGGCAGAATAGTACCCTATGATGCCGACCCGCAGGAGCGCTTCTTCCGCGCGAAAAGGCGGCGGGACCAGGCTCGAAGCGTGGTCCCGCCGCCTACGTGGGTCCGTCGAATACGGGTTGGCGGGGCGGCGGTGCTAGAATCCGCTTCCGTCCGAGATGCCGTCGCCCGAGTTGGGGGCGCCACCCAAGCCGTCGCCGAATGGCTCTGTAAGACCGCTACCATCTGGAATACAGTCGCCCGCGTTCGGTGCGGGTCCCGCGGGTCCTGGAGCGGCGATCGCGATAACCGCCAGACTCATCAGAAGGAGCAGAGTCACCACGACCACTACAAGCACTCGCGCTGCCGTCCCCTTGCTCATCCCTTGCCCCTTTCGTTGAGATCGTTTCGTGGGATGGTTTCCAGGTGCGCTACCAAGACTGAAAGCAAGAGATGAGATGAAGATGAGACAACGATGAGAATGCTCTTATGGAGGCGTCAACCAGCATCTGCGCGCCCGCGTCGCGGGACGCCACCCGCTCGGCTGCTGGCGAACGATCTGGGCCCCGTTGCTACTCGACCTTCGCGCGTCGCCTCCCGAAGAACATCATGCCGATGATGGCTACCAAGGCGAAGGCGGCCAGCATGAGGTAGCCGGCGACATACGAGTTCTTCGACTGTGAACCGGCATCGAGAAACAGGCCGAAAATCCAGGGTGCGATGAGAGATCCGGCGAAACCCATGACCGTGTTGACGCCGGTCGCGGGCCCCACCTGCTCGGGTTTCGCGACGATCTCGGGCAGGTAGCCCAGCATGGGCGGGAAGAAGAACATGCTGAAGAAGCCGACCAGAAGGACCATCGCGAATGCCAGCGGCACTCCGGGCACGATGCCGGCGACAGCGGTGACCACCAGGATTATCGCCAGCGACCCCACGATGACCCGGTACTTGCCCGCCCGGGCCATCGCCATGGCGCCAAGCGGGTTGCCGAGGAGCTGAGCCGCGCCTAGTCCGGCGACCAGATACACCGATATGGCCTCGCCTGATCCGTGGACATCTTGCAGAAAGCTGGGCGTCCACGCAAGGATGCCCACACCCACGGCGAGAGCGGCCGCGTTGGTCAGTCCCAGCAGCACCACCTTCCGGTTGGCGAGCACCGCCGCGGTAGACGTGAAGAGACCCCGCAAGGTAGTCGCTCCTTCCGGATGACTGGGCAGCGCTCGCACGGCTTTCTGCGAAAGCGCGGCCACGCCAACGACCAATCCCAGCCCCGCCGTGGTAAGAAACACCGCCCGATATCCGCCCGCCTTCTGAATGCTCGGCATGATCAGCAGGGCGGCCATGCTCCCGAGGCCCCAACCGGAACCGAGGATGCCCCAGGCCCGGCCGAGCCGTTCGGGCGGCAGGGCATGCGCCATGACGGGGCTGCAGGTAGCGATGACCATGCCGCCTCCGATCCCCTGGATAGCGCGGCCGACCAGGAAACCGGTCATGCCCGAGCTGAGCCCGAACACGAGCGACCCCACTGCGAAACAGCCGCAACTCACCCCGAGCAGGCGGCCGCCCCAGCGAGCGGCGCCGATGCCCGACGAGATTCCGGCGACGCCGTAGAACCCCATGAAGACCGAGGTGAGGAGCCCTATCTGCGCATCGGTCAATCCGACCACGGTGCGCAACTCGTTGGTGACCACCGGCATGAGAGACAGGGTCACCGCCCCGGTGATGAAGATGAACATCAGCGAGACGGCCAGAAGGTCGGCCCCTCGCTGGGTCGTCACCTCGGCACGCTCTGGGCGGGATGTCGTTGTCGGCTGCATACTCTGTATTGTCACACCGCGATGGCTCGACGGGCGGTCTGCGCGATTGTGCCAGTCTACATGAACGCCCCGACGGCCCATCGACGGCTGTGGGGGTTTCGCTCCCGTCGCTCCTGTGGTAGTTATGAGACGTACCGACTGCCTTCTGAGGAGGTGTCCCATGACCATCGTGCGCGATGTCGAGGACAACACGTCACGTTGTGAGTGCGGCGGTTGCCCATCGTATCCCGGCGAGGGCGCCCTATTCTGCGCCAGAGGGAAGCACGCGACCGAGATAGTCCTCAGAGGCTGTCTCTGCCCCGGCTGCGAGGTCTTCAAGCAGTACGATCTCGAAGGTAGCTACTACTGCGAGCAGGGCGCTTGCGGCGCCTGCGGAGAAGGACCGCAATAGCGGCAGACGGGCCTCGGTTGGCTGCGAACCGAGGGGCGTAGTCAGAGCCAGTCGACCACGCCCGATTCCAGACGGTATTTGGCGGGAACGACCAGGGTTGTTCCCGCGCGCACCGCCGCCCCCACCACGGGGCTTGCGAGTAGGGCGGCGGCCGCCACGTGAATGTTGGCGTCGGCGCACGCCTCGATCAGGTCGGAGCCATCTGCACGGCGCGCCTGTGCGCTCTCCAGCGAGGGAGCCAGGGCATCGACGATGCTGCAGAACGAGGCCGCGGCTCCCCTGCCTGACGCCACGGTCGCGACTGCCCCGCAGCATTCGTGACCGAGGACCACCACGAGCGGCACGCCCAGATGCTCGACTGCATACTCCAGACTGCCGATTGCCTCTTCGCTGGCTACGTTGCCCGCGACCCGCACGACGAATAGATCGCCAAGTCCCTGGTCGAACACCAACTCAGGGGACACTCGGGAATCGGAGCATCCGAGGACAGCGGCAAACGGCGATTGGCCCCGCGCGAGAGCCCGGCGCGTATCGGAGGACCGCAGCTCACGGCGAGGCGCGCCGTTCACGAACCGCGCGTTTCCTTCGCTCAGCGCAGCGAGCGCCTCATGTGTCGACCAAACTACAGCCGTGCTATTCCCTTTCCCCTCGTGCACCGTAGGCGCCAGGCAGTCGTGATGGCCCGGCACGCCGAAGACCGAGCGAGCTTCCGCCACCGGTCGCGTCGACGCCGCCCGATAGCATACACGGACCAGCCCGGGCGCGGACGCGAGTCAGCCGGCGTAGCTGCCTGCCTCGGCACATCGAATTAGAACGGCCGCCCCGACCATAGTATTCTCGGTGTGGGCGCAGCCACCCGCGGCCGGCCGCGAGCCGGATCCCATACGGCACGAGGAGACGAAAGCGTGAGCGAAAAGAAGTTCGAGAAGTTCATAATGAACGATTTCAACGCCGAGAAGGATGACATCGGCACTCTGCTGTACCGGCTCGACGAAGAGAAGGTGAGCGGCATCCCCTTCTTCACCGATTGTGCGTGGGTGTGGCCGAAGCCGGAAGAGATCGTGATGGAGGCCAAGTCGCATTCACACGAATTCGACGAGATCATCACCCTGTTCGGGACCGACCCCGAAGACCCACGGGATCTGTGCGGCGAGGTCGAGTTCTGGTTGGACGATGAGAAGTACACCCTCACCAAGAGCTGCATCATCTACGTGCCCAAGGGATTGAGGCACTGCCCGATGATCTTCAGAAACGTCAAGAGGCCTATCTTCCACTACATCGTGGGTGATGCGAGCAAGTACAAGGCGTAGGACCGCCAGGGTGACCGGCCCCCGGCACGGGGGGAGCGTCCCCCCCCGTGCCGCGCGAGGCGGCCGGGCGGGCAAGCACAGGCCAGGCGCGGCGGTAGTGCTCCGGCGGCGCGGTGCCGTCGTTCGGCGACCCCATGGCGGGGATGCGTACTATCGGGGTCCTTGATACTATGCCATTCGACGTAACTGGTGCGGCAAGAGGGGTGACTTCGATGTACAGCGGTCTTCGCCCACAGCAGCTCGGCCATCTGTACGAATCGCTTTCTCCCGGGGAGCGCGACGAGTTGCTCCGGATTCTCTTGTACGCGGCCACGATCAGCGGAGAGACGGTCATCCAGAGACTGGAAGAACGCGTCGAGGCTTTCGACGAGCACGAACCCGATTCGGCCGCCAGGCCGCTCACCGGTGCCGCCATCCCGCTTGTCCCTGAGGGCTTCTTGGCCGCGCAGATCCCATTCGAGCCGCCGCCACTTCTCCAGCGAGCAGACCAGATCTAGCCGCCGAACCGGTGCGGAACGCGACGTGAACACCGTCCTTGTGGCGATCGTCGTGGTCGCCGCCATGGGGCTCTTCACCTGGGGAAGAATCCGGGTCGACGTCGTAGCCATCGGCATTCTCGCGGCACTGTTCGTACTCAAGCTGATTACTCCTCAGCAGGTGCTCTTCGGCTTCGCCAATACCGCGACGGTCACAATCGCGTCAATGTTCGTAATCAGCGCCGGCCTCGTGCGCACCGGCTTGGTCGAGTGGACCGCGCGGCGCCTCGACCGCCTCGCCGGAAAGACGAGAGTCCGCCTCGTCGTCGTGCTGTCGCTGTCGGCGGCAATCCTCTCGAGCTTCATCATCAACACGGCGATCGTCGCCATCTTCATCCCGGTCGCCATGGTTCTCTCACGTCGCCGCAACATCGCCGCGTCGCGAGTACTGATACCGCTGTCGTTCGCCAGCCAGTTCGGCGGAGTCTGCACGCTCGTCGGCACCTCGACGAACCTCGTGGTCAATTCGATCGCCGTAGAGCACGGCCTGAAGCCGTTCGGCTTCTTCGAGTTCCTCCCGCTGGGACTCGCCATGGCGGGAGCCGGCATCGTCTACCTGGCCGTGGTCGGCCACCTGCTGCTGCCGGTGCGCAAGGGCCAGAACGAGGGCATGGATCGCGACCAGTTGGCCGACTACTTCGCCGAGACCGAAGTGACGGAGAAATCCGACCTCGTGCGCCAAACGTGGAAGGAAGCGAACCTCGAGACCGAGGAGAAGGTGAAGCTCACCAACCTCCTGCGGGGCGGCAGGGCCGTCTCGAAGCCCCCCTCGACGCGCATCAGGGTAGGCGACGTGCTCCTAGTTCACGGGCACATGGAGCGTATCCTCGAGATGGGGAGCAAGCACCACCTCAGAGTAGGCAGCAGAAACCGAAACGGCAACTCGGTCGATCTCAAGCTCGCCGAGGTGCTTGTACCGCCGCGCTCCATTCTGGTCGGGCGCACGTTGGGGTCGACGAACTTCTTCGCGCGACGCGCGCTAAGCATCGTCGCGGTGCAACGGCGAGGGCACACGATACGCGAACGCTTGGCCGATACGACCCTCGCCGAGTACGACACCCTGCTTCTCCAGGGGCGCAAGAACGACGTCACGCACCTCATGAACTCTCGCAACGTGATCGTCACCAGCGATCTGACCAGTCTCTACCTGAGAAGGAATCGTGCGTTCGTTGCGGTTGGCGTGCTGCTCGCTGTGGTGCTACTGACCACGCTGAATGTCATACCGATCATGCTTGCCGCGATCCTGGGAGCCGCCGCGATGGTCTTCTCCGGCTGCCTGACCATGGATGAGGCGTACCAGGCGATCGATTGGAAGATCATCTTCCTCCTGGCGGGCGTGCTGCCTCTCGGCCTGGCCATCGAGGAACACGGAGCGGCGCTCTGGCTCGCCGATCATATCCTCGATCCAATGGCGGGACTGGGCCCCCTCCCGCTGCTGGCCGTGCTCTACGGCGTGACCGCGATCCTGACCGAAGCCATGTCGAATACCGCCGCGGCTGCCATCCTCGCGCCGATCGCCTTCACGACCGCGGTGTCTCTCGACGTCGACCCAAGGCCGCTTCTCATCGCTATCACCTTCGCCGCGTCCACGAGCTTCGCCACCCCGATCGGGTATCAGACGAACACCATGGTCTACTCTCCTGGCGGCTATCGCTTCACCGACTTCACGAAGATCGGTGTACCGCTGAATGTGGCCTTCTGGGGCATCGCGGTAGCCCTGATTCCGCTCATCTGGCCGTTCTAGACCGGCTTGGGCGCCGGCTCCGCGGCCGTGACCATTGGCCGTTTCCGGGACCCGACAGGCACTTCGCGCTACGCCATCGCCCGGAACACATCTCTGAGAGCTTGGAGTTGCGGCTCGGTGAGACGATCGAGCAGCGAGCGAGTCTTTGCGAGAAAGATGCGACTCAATTCGTCGACGAGAGCCTGCCCCTGGTCGGTGAGGGCGAGCATACGCACGCGCCGGTCGTTGGGGTCTTCGCTCCGCTCGATCCACCCTCTGTCGACCAAACGCTGGACTATGCCCGACGCCACGTTCGGCTTGATGCCGAGCGCTTCGGCGACCTTGCTGATGGGCGCGCTCCCCCGGGAGAAGACGAACGCGAACACCCGAAGCTGCTGGAGCGTCATGTTGTAGTCGAGCAGTGACGACGTCTCCTCGGGCAAGCCGGACACGAGCAGCCGAATCTGGATATCGCCGATCTCGTCCAGCAGCCGGTTTCTCTCGGTCATGACCCTGGTGCCTTCCTCGTGGTATCCACACCGCACCCACGCGCTTCATTCGTCTTAGGCGAATAATCTTTGTTGCGTGATATATTTCGGTTCGCAGCCTCTGCGAAAGCATACCGCTTGGCCCGATGCGCCGGTGAGGGCGATGCACGATTTCAGAACCGCGAGCGATAGGAGCTCTGCACGTGAGAATCACTGAATCGTTGGCACGGTTGGTAGAACGCCGGGCCGCGTTCGTACTGATCGTGGTTCTGATCGTATCGGCGTTCGCCGCGTGGAGCGTCAGCCGGATCTCGGTAGTGACGACGTACGACACCTTTCTCTCTACCGAGAGCGATGCGTTCAAGGGCTACCGGACGTACGAGAACGCGTTCGGCGGAGACTCGATGCTCGTGCTCATCCCGGGAACGCCCCTGGAACTCGCCACTCCCGAGGCGCTCCAAGGATTCACCGCGCTAGAGGCGGCGCTCAAAGCCGACGGTAGGATCCGCTCGGTGGTGAGCCCGCTCACTATCCTTGCACCGGCGGCCGCTGAAGGCGGCATCGATCTGACCGACCCCGGCGCCGCGTTTCAGGCGGCGCTCGCCGACGAGTCGCTTCGGGCCCAGTTGGAGCGCTTCTTCAGAAACGACCACGCACTCGTGTCGGTCCGGCTGGCCGGGGGACTTACCAATGACGAGCAATCGGCGGCCGCGGACTTCATCCTCGACACGGTCGCCTCGAGCCCGTTCGCGGCAAGCGCCGTCGTGGCCGGCAATCCCCGGCTCATCGCCGACATCACGTCGGCCATCTATTCCGGGCTGACCCGCACCGGCATCATTGCGATCGTGCTCATGGTGGTGATCTTGTTCATCACTTTCCCCGCCCGCTGGCGTCTGCTGTCGCTCCCGCTCGTGCTGCTCGGGGTTCTATGGACCTTCGGCGCCGCGGCCGTACTCGGCGTCCCGCTGACGCTCGTGACCCTGGCCGGCCTACCCGTGCTCATCGGCCTGGGGGTCGACTTCGCCATCCAGTTCCACAATAGATACGAGGAAGAGATGCGGCTCGGCGAGAAGCCCGCGGAAGCCCTCGTCGCCGCGATCTCGCACATCGCGCCAACGGTCGGAGTGGCCGTCGCGGTCATGATACTTGGCTTCGCCACCTTGCTCCTCTCGGCCGTCCCAGCTGTCAACGATTTCGGGGTGCTTCTGGCCATCGGAGCCGCGGCGCTCTACATCGTGTCGCTGTTCGTCCTCAACGCTTTCCTCTACCGGTTCGACCGGCGGCCGCGGATGCTCGCCACCGAGAGCGAGGCGGGACACGCTCGCCGCCTTCTCGAGAGAGATTGGCTCAACCTCGGCAAGGCCCTACCCGCTGTCGCCCGTTGGTCGCGGCGGCACGCGCTGTGGGTGGTGGGCGTGTCGGTCGTGCTGGCCGCGCTTGGGTTCGCTGCCGATCGCGATCTGAACGTTCAGACCGACATCGAGAAGCTCATCCCCACCGACACCCCCGGCGTCGTGGCAATCAACCAAGCGCGAGCCGTAGTGGGCGGAACGATCGAATTGCCCCTCCTCGTACAGGCCTCAGACGTCACCGCGCCGGCCGTGATCGAGTGGCTGGCCGGGTTCCACGACAAGGTTCTCGCATCGCACCCTGAGGTCGACGGCATCCAGAGTCTGGCCAGCGTCCTCGGCCTCAAACCCGGAGACCCGGCTCCTCCGACTGAAGCGGTCGCCGCCGCCCTCGACCGGCTCCCACCCGCGTTACGCGACAACCTGATCACAACCGACAAGACACGGGCCTCGATCACCGTGACGATGAGCGAGATGGAGATGGCCACGCTGAACCGGCTGATCGACGATCTCACCACCGGGGCCGACGTGCCCGAAGGAGTGACCATCACGCCGGGTGGCACACTCACCCTGACCGCCCGGACGGTCGAGGCCTTCAGCGAAAACCGTGGGCTCGTCACCGGCATCGGCATCGCGGTGGTGCTGATAGGGCTCCTTCTCATCTATCGCGATTGGCGGCGCTCCCTGGTCGCGGTCATCCCTATAGCGTTGGTGACCGGTTGGTCATCGGCCCTCATGTGGATCGCGAAGATAGACCTCAACCCGCTCACGGCCGTGCTCGGCGCTCTGGTGATAGCGATCGGCACCGAGTTCACCGTCCTTCTCCTCAGCCGGTACTGGGAGGAGCGACGCAAGGGCACGCCGCTCGACCTCGCCATGGAGCAAGCGGTGGGAAAGGTCGGCCGGGCCATCACGGCGTCGGCGCTTACCGTCGCGGCCGGATTCGGTGCGCTGGTCTTCTCGTCATTTCCCGCGCTGAGCGACTTCGGCGTCGTGATCGTCGCCGACGTGATCTTTGCGCTCGTCGTCACCGTGACCGTCGTGCCCGCTCTCGTGCGCTGGCTCGACCGTGGCGACCGTCCGCGGCCGGCCTGAGCCTTCAGGCCGCGGATGTCGCAAGGCCGGTATCGTGCGCCGGCGGGTACCCGCCGGCGCTGATCAGCGCTGCTTGTCGGGGTCGAAGGTGGTGGTCGACGCGAACCCCGGAGCGAACATGACGTGCCCGAACATGATCGGCTTGTCCACTCTCTTGAACTCGAGCGGGCAGTGCGGCAGCTCCTTGGGGATGTAGACCCAGGTGGTGCTGGTGATGGTGTAGGTCTCGGCGCTATCACCTTCGCCGATAGTGAACTCGATCTCCGCCCCGAAATCGTTGAAGTCCATCGGATTGCCGCCGATGAAGTACAAGAACTCGGCACAATTGTGGGCATGCGGTTTCGGAATCATGAGAAACGGCCGGTAGACCGGACGCAGCACTTGGGTGAAGGGTTCGTCCCATCCGTCCGCGGGACCGTCCTGATTGATACCTATGTAGCGCGGTTGGTTGGGGTCGGTATTGGCCGGATTCGGCTTTCCCCAGGGCTCTCTGAGGAAGAACTTCTCGTACTTGTTGTCGGGCACTCTCGCCTCCATCAGTTTGCGATTCGACCGATGACAGATCCTGCGCCGGCCGCGTCCGGGGAGACAGTGCGACTCGGTAGCCCATCCCGGAGAAGCGGCCCTGACCAAACGTGCCCTATCGTACTACGCGTGGCCGCCTTAGCCGAGAGAAACGCGCTTCTTCTTCCCGGCTCCAAAGACCACGAGCGCCGCCCCGATGCCCAGCAGAAGGGCTCCGCCCGCCGTGAGCCCGGCGATCAGGCCCTTGACGATCCCGAAGCGTGCGGCGAGCGCCACCTCGGCCACGACCGGCGCGCTCGCGTCGGCGTTCATGATGACTACCGCCCAGTCGCCCTCCTCTAGACGCCACTCCAGGGTCCGGCTTCCGGTTCCAGAGGTCTTTGCCACCCAGAAGCCCTCACGCCCGGGAGGGGTGGGCAGTCTCGTGCCGTCGACGTGCTCGTAGTCGATGGCCCCCTCGGCGAGATCGATACTGGTGACCCGGTCGCGAGTGACGCCGGACAGATACACTGAGGCCTGTGGAGTCGGAGCCACGCCGATGAAGATCGGCGCGGGGAGTTGCGAGGTGCCGGTTACACGCACGGTGACCGCCGACTGCGTCAGCGCCCACCGCTGCCAGCCGGCCACGAGTTGCCCGTTGACATCGGGGATCGTCAACGCGAAACCGTTGCTGCCCAGCGCCTGACCGGGCGTCACGACGAAACCCGAGGAAGCGCCGTGAAACCGGTCGAGACCGAGGACGAAGCCGCCCGCCGCCACCGACACCGCTCCGGCTATGGCGAACAGCACTCCGAGGAGTACCGACAGCACCTTGAGCGCACGCATCGTTATGCCCGGCCGGCCCGGCCGGCTGGGCACGGCAGCCGAGACAACCGTGTCACGGCCGGCACTGGATGCTCCCGGGATAGAACCGCGTGGTATGGCTGCTGGTCACGCTGACAGACTAGCACCACCGCCGGCCGCCGAGCAGGGACGGCGCCCGCCTCCTCGTCGCCAAGAACAGGGCCGGTGCCGGCGAAAAGGGCCGGCGGGCAGATTGACCCGCCGGCCCCTCGTGCCACAGAGTGGGGCGAGGCGCCCGCACTCGTCGCCGCTACGCAGTTCAGTCGAACGCGTTCTCGGGTTGCCAGACCGTCCAGACCTTGCCCACCAGGCTCGGGGACGGGCTCAGGGTTGGTTTGCCTGGCGTCCAGCCCGACGGGGTGACTTCGCCCGTTGCGGCGACATGCTGGAAGGCCTTGACTTGCCGGACGAGTTCCGCGACGTTGCGGCCCACCTCGGAGGTGAGGACTTCCATCGCGCGGATGGTGCCCTGCGGATCGATGATGAACCGGCCGCGGATGTCCACACCAGCGGCCTTGTCGTACACGCCGTAGACCTCACCGACAGTGCCCCCCGGATCGGTGAGCATGGGAAACGGAACTCCCCCTTCGACCATCTTGGACAGCTCCTCCTCCTGCCAGATCTTGTGGGAGAAGCGCGAATCGACGCTCATGGCGAGGACTTCGACATCCATGGCCTTGAGCTCGGGATACTTGACGGCGACCGCCGACAACTCGGTCGGTCAGACGAAGGTGAAATCCCCCGGGTAGAAGCAAAGCACTACCCACTTGCCTTTGTAGTCGGAGAGCTTGACGTTCTTGAAGCCCCCCTCGAAGTAGGCGTTGACTTCGAAATCTGGGGCAGGTTGACCTACGCGAGCCAGCACTTTGTACGCCTCCTCCACGACCGCTGAGGCCGAGTTAGCGGTTGCGGGCGTTCCACTCGAAGGGATTCCGAGCACGCCTCCTGCCGGTTTGACACAGCCGTCTCGTGGTTCGGCCATGGTCCTCCTTTCGCTCGAATGCTTCGCCGGATGATTCCAGTATAGGTCTTGGGCCGGTTCGTTTCTTCACGGTGACGCGTCTCGACACACCCGGGCTTGACAGGCGCGACGGCGCGGAGCTACACCTACGCCATGCGGCTGGCGGCCCTGGCGCGCGACGAGATGCTGCAGATGCTGCGCACGAGGTATGCCCATAGACGCTGGGCGTAGCCGCCATGCGGAGCGGGTCGAGCATGGCATACGACGTTGGTCTACTTGACTGACTCGGCCCACGGGCTATAGTCGGTTGAGAGAGGCGCCTTACCCAACGGCTTGTCGGGAGACTGTTTGTGGCAGGCTACCTAGCATGGTCGTCGGTCACTCCTTGGGCTCTCGTCTTTGGTCTGACGGGCATTACCTGCACGATCTTGACGATACCGGCCTGGAATCACCGCGACAGACCGGGCGGCGCTCACGCGGCCGCGCTCATGGTGGCCGCCGCGGTCTATTCGATCCTGTACGCGGTTGAGCTCCAAGCGCCGACCCTGTCCCAGCAGATAGTCTGGGCCAAGGTTGAGTACCTTGGAGTGGTCACCCTCCCCCTGGCCTGGTTCTTCTTCGCGCGGTCGTACACGGGCTCCCGCCGCAGGCTCTCCCGCTGGGTCTTGGTGACGCTCTGCGCGATCCCGATCGCAACCGTGATCATTGTCGCGACGAACGAACTGCACGGCCTCTTCTGGGGTGATATCCGCCTCGAGAACGCATCGCCCGGTTACCCAGGAGTCGGGGTCTACGAGCATCGCGTTTGGTTCTGGGTGCAGCTGACGTACTGCTACGTGCTGGTCTTGGCGGGAGGCTTCATCCTCGTCCAGGCGGTGCTCCAATATCCCAACCGCTACAAGTGGCGCGCCACGCCGCTGCTGCTAGCCGCGCTGGCTCCCTGGGTCGCGAATGCGCTCTATTCCTTCGGAGTACGGCCCGCGGGCGGCGTCAATCTCACCGCGCTCGCCTTTTCGGTGACCGCGGTCTGCGTGGCGCTGAGCACCACGCGTTTCAATCTCTGGAGACTGCCTCCGGCCCTCTTGCCTGTGGCCCACGAGACTCTGTTCGAGCAGATGGAAGACCTAGTCGTCGCCTTGGACGTCGACCACCGAGTGGTCTGGGCCAACCAGGCCGCCAACGGGGCTCTCGCCCCGAAAGGCGGCAGACTCGCAGGCAGGCCGCTCGAAGAGGTCATGACCGAGGCCATCGCGATACCGGTGCCTCATGACGCGGACGACCTCCGCGACCCGATCGAAGTCTCGATCCTGGTCGAGGGGTCGCCCCATGTCTACGACGTGGCCTGCACGCCACTTCGCTTAGGCCCAGGCGAGGATGTCGGACGCCTGTTGGTACTGCGCGACATCAGCGAGCGCCGCCGGGTGGAAGCGGCGCTGCGCGAGAGCGAGCAGAGACTGCGGCAGTCGCAACGAATGGAAGCGATCGGTAGGCTCGCCGGCGGCATAGCCCACGACTTCAATAACCTTCTCACGGTCATTCTCGGCTACAGCGAGATGATCCTCATGTGCGAGGAGGGGCTCTCCGACTCTGCTCGCCAAGACCTCACCCGCATTAAGCAGGCCGCGGAGAGGGCTCAGGGCCTGACCTCTCAGATACTTGCCTTCGCCCGGCGGCAACCCCGAGAGGCACGGGCCCTCTCCCCCGACCGCGTGGTCGAGGACGTGGCGCCACTCCTCACACGCACCCTGGGCAAGGGCATAGAGCTCGTGCTCGAATTGACGGCGGACGACGCGATCGTCAAAGCCGATCCTGATCAGTTGACCCAAGTGTTCATGAATCTCGCCGTGAACGCCCAAGAGGCAATGCCGCGCGGAGGAGTCCTCACGATCAAGTCCGACATAGTCTCGACGGCCCTCACGAGCGACGCGAAACGGGCGGCGGAATCGCCCGACAGCTCAGTCGCCTCCGAGTGGTACAGAGTCCGCGTGTGCGATACGGGCGCCGGAATCGACGAGACCGCCCTTCCCCATATATTCGAGCCGTTCTTCACCGCCAGGCCGCAAGAGAAGGGCAGCGGCCTCGGCCTCGCGACCGTATACGGCCTCGTGAAGCAGAGCAACGGGGATATCACGGTTTCTAGCACGCCCGGCGAGGGCACCACCTTCGAGATCGTCTTGCCCATCCGAGGCCGCGGGGTCATCGAGCCCGATGGGTTTCCGCGCAAGGCGCCCGGCACCGCGACGCGATCGGCCGAGCGGCACCCCGAGAAGAAGGAGCCCGAGAACAGCGCTCCAACGGTATCCGTGGTCTTTCCCGAAGATGCCGCCGCTCCCGTAATACTACTTGTCGAGGATGAGCCCGAGATCCGTGAACTGGCTGCGAGAACGCTCCGCGAGGCGGGCTTCAGAGTGGTCGCCGTCAACGATGGACCCGAGGCGCTTGCGATCGCCCATGACCGGCAGATACAGATTGACCTGCTCCTCAGCGACATCGTCCTGCCCCGCGGCCTGCGTGGCGACGAGGTAGCCCAAGCTCTGCGGGCCGAGAGGCCCGGCACCAGGGTCTTGTTTGTATCGGGGTATCCGAAGGACTCGGCCGTCTACGCGGAACACCAAGCCGCCGACGCCGACTACCTGGACAAGCCGTACACTCCTGAGTCACTCGCGCGAAAGGTCCGGGAGATCATGAGCCGGTGAGGCGGCGCGCGGAGACGCGCCTCTCGGTGTGACCAAAAAAAACGCCGGCCCAGGGGCCGGCGTTCTGTCTAAGCGATAGTCCTTCGGGCTACCAGCGGCTCCCGCCGCGGGAGCTCCCGCCGCCGCCGTAGCCACCGCCGCGCGAGCCGCCGCCGCCGTAGCCACCGCCGCCGCCGCCGCCGTAGCCACCGCCGCCGTAGCCGCCGGACCGCGGCGCACGAGGCGCCTGCTCCTTAGCCACGTCGATCTTGAGGGTGCGACCGTCGAGCTCGGTGCCGTCGAGGGCGGTCTTGGCGCTCTGAGCTTCCTCGGCCGAGCCCATCTCTACGAAGCCGAAGCCCTTGGGACGCCCTGAATCGCGGTCGGTGATGAGGTTGACCGACGCCACCTCGCCGTGCGCCTCAAAGAGGGCCCGGATGCTCGCCTCGGACGTCTGATAGCTAAGATTGCCCACATACAACTTTGCTGAACTCACTGCAGCCTCCATAAACGGAGTTACATGGCGACATACGTGAAGGAAAGGCTGAAGACTGAGCGAGGAAACAACCTAGTCCGGCGCTGCGCCTGGAGCAGTCCTGACGAATGTTGGGCGGCAGTATAGCATACGCAAACCAAATGTGCGTCGCTCTGCTCGCGGCTAGGAGGCGGCCAACCTGGCGCCCATCTCGTACGCGTTGCGGCAATCGACCGGAAACTGCTCGGCCCGCCGCTTGGCCCGGCCGGCGCCATCGATCGCCGCGGCGTTCATGGCCGAGTAGTCGGTGAACTGGTAGGTTTCGTACGAGGCGACGATCTCGGTCTTGCCTTTGAGTATGCCCATGAGGTGTGAGTGGAGCTCGAAGAGGATGTCGTAGTGGGCTTTCTCCATGAACTGCTCGGGGCAATTCATCGTAAACACGAACCCGCACGCAATGGGACGCTCGACCAGCGATTTGCCAAACTCGTCGTAGGTGATGTTGGGGAACAACAGGCGCTCCAGGAACGAGCGCATCTCGCCGGTGACGTCGCCGAAGTAGATGGGGGCCCCCAGTATGAGAACGTCGCTCGCGAGCACTTCGGCGAGAATCTCGCGCAAGTCGTCGCGCATGGCGCAGAGACCGGCAGTGGTGTTGCCCTTGCGCTTGCACGAGAAGCAGCTCGTACAACCCTTGAAGTCAAGGTCGTACAGGTGGATCAGCTTCGTCTCGGCCCCGGCGCTCCCGGCGCCCTCGAGGGCGTGCTCCAGCATGGTGGCCGTGTTCCAGCTTTTGCGCGGGCTGCCGTTGATCGCGATCGCCTTCATGTTCACTCCTTGATAGCCGCTGTACCGTCGCGCGCCGGCGTTCGCGTCACGCCAGGCTGTCGATGTTTGCCTGCAATTGCTCGTAGAACCTGCCGACATGGATGCCGTCCATCAGACCGTGGTGTGTCTGCACCGAGAGGGCGGCCATCGTCCGGTCGCCCTCCGAGAAGTACTTGCCCCAGGTGTCGCCGCTTCTGCCGCAGGTCACACCGTGGTCACGCCGCCATCGATGACGACCGCCGATCCGGTAACGAAACCCGCTTGATCTGAACACAGCCATAGGACGGCCGCCGCCACCTCTTCGGGCCTGCCTATGCGCCCGACGGGGGTCGATTCGCGCAGCTTCTGGCGGAACTCCTCGGGCGCGCTCAGGAGGCCCGGAGTCTCGATGCCCGCGGGACACACCGCATTCACCCGGATGCCCGTCTTCGCATAGTCGAACGCCGCCGTCTTGGTGAGGCCCACGATGCCGTGTTTGGAAGCCACGTAGGCGTAGCAGCCCGGCTCGGCGAAGAGCCCCGCCACCGACGCCATGTTGACGATCACGCCGTGTCCCTGCGGCAGCATGGCGCGCACTTCGTGCTTCATGCAAAGAAACACGCCCTTGAGGTTGGTGGCGATGATCGCGTCCCAGGTAGCCTCGTCGGCGTCGGGAAGCGTCTCGGGCAGCGTATTGTGAACGCCCGCGATGTTGCAAGCGTAGTCGAGGCGCCCGAACGCCTCGATGGTCCACGCGACCAGCTTCGCCACCTCATCGCCCCGCGACACGTCGCATCCCTGAAAGATCGCGGCGCCCCCACCCTGCCTGACGAGTTCCACCGTGCCCGACCCCGCCACCTCATCGATGTCGGCCACCACTACCGTCGCGCCTTCGGCGGCGAAGGCCAGAGCGACCGCCCTGCCTATGCCGGCCCCCGCCCCCGTCACGAGCGCCGTCTTATCGGTCATCGTCCGCATGGTCACCTCGCAGTACCTACCAGGCTCTTCAAACCCTTTGCCAGTCGTCGCACACCCTCAGCGGCCGTCTCCTCGGTCAGCGCCCCATACGAGACGCGCAGATAGCAACCTTCGGTCAGCCCGAAGGTGGCGCCCGGGATGACGGCGACGCCGAACTCCCGCACCAGACGCTCTACCAGCGCCATCGACTCCCAGGTGGTGTCGAGGCGGAGCAGCAGGTAGAGAGCGCCCTCGGCCGCCGGCACGCTGCAGAAGTCGCCGATGGCGGCGAGCTCTTCGAGAACGTGCTCCCGTACGTGGGCAATAGTGATGGATTTCGAACGACAATACTCCCGCCCCGCCTGGAGCGCGCCCAGGGCCGCATACTGCGAGACGACCGGCGCGCATATCAGAATGGTGTCCTGGATCTTCTGCACCGACTCGAACAGGTCAGCTGGGACGACCATGTAGCCGATACGCCAACTGGCGAACCCGTAGGCTTTCGACAACGAGAACAGCGAGATGGTGTGACCCGAGCTCCCCTCGATCGATCCGGGCGAAAAATGGCGCGCGTCTCCGTAGGTGAAGTACTCGTAGGCTTCGTCGCTCACGTGATAGAGCCCGTGCTCGCGGCAGATGTCGTTGACCTCGCGCAAGGCGGCCTCGCCGTACACAGCTCCGGAGGGATTGTTGGGCGAGATGGTGACCACCGCTTTGGTGCGGGGTGTGATCGCCCGCCGGATAGCGTCCGGCCGCGGTTGGTAGTGCTCGTCGGTGTCGACCGGCACCGCATGGCAGCCGGCCATGACGATCGCCATGTCGTGATTGAAGTAGTAGGGCGTCTGGAGGATGACCTCGTCGCCCGGGTCGGTGACGGCGAGCAGCGCGTTCATGAAGGCCATATTGGCGCCGGCCGTCACCACGATCGTACTGTGAGGAGCGACCTCGATGCCGTTCTCTGAGCCCACCTTGGCGGCGAACGCTTCGACCAGAGCCGGGATGCCTTGCACAGGCTGGTACTTGTGGTTATCGGGGTCGGCCAGGAACGATGCGATCTGATCGATAGCCTGCTGGGGCGGACCGTAGTAGGCCACCCCCTGGCCAAGGGAGATCGTTCCGGGATTCTCCCGGATCAGTGCCGCGACGCCCGGAATGATGGGCGTTTGCACCATCTGCATCCGCAGGGACTGACTCCTAGCTTGCATGCCTCGCTCTCCGATCGATGAATCACGAGAGAGAATGTACCGCAACGGCCGGACAGGCATCGGGTGGTACGCTTCGTGAACACACGGAATGAGGGAGGCTGTGGTGTGAAGCGAGGCGCGCGGAACCTGGGAATGAGCCTTGTCCTCTGCCTTGCCCTGGCCGGAACCGGCCTCGCCGGGGGCGGTTGCGCCGGCGAACAGTCACCGCCGCCGGATGCCTCGAGCACCACGCTCGCGCCGTCCACGACCACGAGCTACGTGGGGCCCTCGACGACCACCCCGCCGGACACCGGCGAGACCCCGTTTCCCGAGACCTTCATCCTCAGCTTCGTAGGCCCCGTGAGCAGCGAAACGTGGACTATCTTGCGCGAGATCGTCATCGCGGCCGGCGATGACGGCCAGCAGGTGCTCGACGAGGCGGCGAAGATGGCCGTCGGCCCCCCGGTGGAACTCGGCGTCGGCGAACCCGACGCGGTGAGAGGCGTCGGCTACACCGCCGGGGCGAGCGGCTCCCAGCCGATCGCCACGGCCGCCGGCACCGGCGGCGCGCAGGTGATCGTCATGGCCTTCACCGTCTCTGAAGACCCGGACGCGACCACCATCGTCGGATTCGAGCGAGAGACGCATCGGGTGGTGCTCGTCGTGGGCCCGCTGCCGATCGACGACTCCACTCCCAACATGACGACGATTCCCGGCCCATAGCGTACGCAGACACGGGAGGGTCAGTGAGCGACATCCGCAGCCGCCGCAGCATCCGCAAGTACACGGGAGAGGAAGTCACCGACGAGCAGGTGACCGAGTTGCTGAGGGCGGCGATGAGCGCGCCGTCGGCCGCCAACCAGCAGCCCTGGCGTTTCGTCGCGATCAGGAGCCAGGAGCGGCGCGAGCTGATCCCCACGTTCCATCCCCACGCCTCCATGACGCCGAGCGCGTCGGTGGTCATCGCCGTTTGCGGCGACCTACGTGAGCTGCGGATACCCGAGCGCTGGGTCCAGGATTGTTCGGCGGCGACTCAGAACCTGCTGCTGGCCGCGCACGACATGGGCCTGGGGGCGGTCTGGCTGGGAGTCTATCCGACCGAGGAGCGGGTGGAGGGCGTGCGTAGACTCCTCGAGCTGCCTGACTACATCATGCCTCTCTCTATGGTCGCCGTCGGCCATCCGGCCGAAGAGCCTCTCGCGGCCGACCGTTTCGAGCCGGAGTACGTACACTACGACCGTTGGTAGAAGCGGCAGCCGACGCGACGCGCCGTGCGACAATGGGCACACCTGCAGACACGGGCGGACGCGGAGGTAGCACATGCGCACCCCAGCCGTATTGACGGTCCTCGGTGAGGACAGGGTGGGCATCGTGGCCGCCGTCTCCGCGGTCCTCGCCGAGGCGAACACCAACATCGAAGACATCCGCCAGACTATCTTGGGGCGCATTTTCTCGATGACCATGCTCGTGACGGTCGACGACGACACCCTCGCCTTCGACGAGGTCCAGAGGCGCCTCGCCCATATCGGCGGCGACCTCGGAATGCAGATCACCTTGCAGCGCGAGGATGTCTTCCGCTTCATGCATCGCATCTAGGAGGCTGTTGAACAACGAAGCCACGGCCCCCAAAACGCACTAGCCTGCGCGATAGTTCGTCCTCAGTCACGCAAATAGCGCTGCTATTTGCGCTCTTTGCGTCCTTCTCTCGCGCGCGGCGATCACGTTTTGGGGGCGCAGCGTCATTGTTCAACAGCCTGCTAGACGCCGCGGCCGCCGTGCGGGTCATGGCGCCCAGCGAGCAACGTTGAGGAGGTTCCGTGTACTTCACTCCTGAGGAGATCGTCGAGACCCTCACCATGATCACCCAGCAGCACCTCGACGTGCGCACCATCACTCTCGGACTGTCGCTGTCGGCGTGCGCCCACTCCGACATCGACGTCATGGCGCGGCGCATCTACGAGCGGGTCGCGTCGGCCGCCGAGAATCTGGTGCCGGTCGCCGAGCAGCTCGCGAGGGAGTACGGCATCCCCGTCGTGAACAAGCGCATCGCCGTGACGCCGATCGCGCAGCTGGCGGCCGTCACCGATGCCCGCGACCTCACGCCTCTGGCGCGGGCGCTCGACCGGGCGGCAGACACGGTGGACGTCGACTTTATCGGGGGCTTCTCGGCACTGGTGCACAAGGGCATGGGCGACGCCGACGCCCGCCTCATCGGGTCGATCCCGGCGGCGCTCGCGGCGACACAACGGGTGTGCGCATCGGTCAACGTCGCGACGACCCGGGCCGGCATCAACATGGATGCGGTGCTCACCATGGCTCAAACCGTGCTCGACACCGCCCGGGCCACGGCCGACCGGGAGTGCATCGGCTGCGCCAAGCTGGTTGTCTTCGCCAACATGGTCGAAGACAACCCCTTCATGGCGGGGGCCGTTCACGGCGCGGGCGAGCCCGACGCGGTGATCAACGTGGGCATCTCCGGACCGGGAGTGGTGCGCGCGGTGGTCGAATCCATGGCCGATACCGCCGACCTGACCTCGGTCGCCGAAGCCATCAAGGCGACGGCTTTCAAGATCACGAGAGTGGGTGAGCTCGTCGCCCGCGAAGCGGCCGCCCGGCTGGGAGTGGCGCGGGGCATAGTGGACCTGTCTCTCGCGCCGACGCCGGCGGAAGGCGATTCGGTGGCGGCCATCATCGAAGCCATGGGTGTGGCACGGTGCGGCGGCCCGGGCACCACCGCGGCCCTCGCGCTGCTGAACGACGCCGTCAAGAAGGGCGGCGCTATGGCCACCAGTGCGACAGGCGGCCTGTCGGGCGCCTTCATCCCCGTCTCCGAAGACGCCGGCATGATCCGCGCGGTCGAGTCGGGCGCCCTGTCGCTCGAGAAACTCGAGGCGATGACGAGCGTCTGCTCGGTCGGCCTGGACATGATCGCGATCCCAGGCGACACGCCGGTGGAGACCATCGCCGCCGTCATCGCCGACGAGGCCGCCATCGGTGTCGTCAACAACAAGACCACCGCGGTGCGCCTTCTGCCCGCCATCGGCAAGAAGGTCGGCGACCGCCTGTCGTTCGGCGGCCTTCTGGGTGAAGCGCCGGTGATGCCCGTGAATACCTGGGCCGGCGCCGTGTTCGCGCGCCGCGGCGGCCGGCTGCCGGCGCCGCTGGGGAGTCTACGAAACTAGGGCTGGCAGGCTAGGCGACGTCCCTGGTCCAGAGCGACGCCATCGACGGCCCGCCTCCCACGCAGAGCGAGGCTCCGCCGACGGTCAGCCCCAGGCGCTCCAACTCGTAGTAGAGCGAGACGACGAGCCGTATGCCCGTGGCGCCCACCGGGTGACCCAGCGAGATGCCCGAGCCGTTGTGGTTGATCTTGCCGAGATCGAGTTCGATGCCCTGCTCTTGAGCGAGCATACGGCCCACTCCGAGAAACTGCACCGCGAATGCCTCGTTGATCTCCCAGTACTCCACATCGTCGTAGTCCATGCCCGCCTGGCCCAGGCACTTGGGAATCGAGACGGCCGGTCCTAACCCCATGAGGTCGGGCGGCGTGCCCTCGGTGCACACGTTGATAAGCTTCATGAGCGGCGTGATGCCGAGCTCCTTGGCTCTGCGCCGCGACATCAGGACGGCCGCGGCGGCGGCGTCGCAGATGCCCGAGGCGTTGGCGATGGTCACCGTGCCGTTTTCCCTGAAGGGGGTGCTGAACTCGGCCAGAGCCTCGAGGGTCAGGGTCCGATCGACGTGCTCGTCGGTAGCGAAGACCAGCGGGCCCTTGCGCCCCTCGACCGTGAGCGGCACGATCTCTCTCGTGAACCGGCCCTCGTCGATGGCCTTCGCCGCCCGCTCGTGACTGAGAAGCGCCAGGCGGTCGCACTCCTCGCGGGCGATGCCGTAGTGTTCGCCGATGTTCTCGGCCGAGACGCCCATGTGCCCGGGTATCAACTCGTCGAGGAGGGCGTCGACGAACATGTGGTCTTTCAGACCGTCGGGGTCGACTTCCTTCTTGCCCTTGATCTTCGGAGTCAGGTACGGTGCGTTGGTCATGCTCTCGGCGGCCACCACCAGGGCGCTATCGGTCTTGCCCAGCATGATGTTGTGGGCGGCGATCTCGAGGGCGCGCATGCCCGACGCGCAATTCTGGTTGACCGACACGGCGCCGCTCCGCGCGGGCAGGCCCAGCCTGATGCCGACCTGCCGGGCGGGCAGAGAGCCCTGGAGCGCGGTGAGGATCTGCCCCATGCAGATCTCGTCGATCTGCTCAGGAGGGACGCCGGAGCGCCTGATGGCCTCACCTCCGGCCGCGAGGGCCAACTCTCGTGCCTGGACCGTCTTGAGGGTCCCCCAGAGATTCCCGATAGCCGTCCTGCAGGCGCTCACGAGTACGACTTCTTGAAGTTCCACGATGCCGTTTCCTCCTTGATGTCTGCCCGCGCGAGAGCGCTGGGCGCATCTGTCGCTTCGTAGCCGTGTCCGCACGCCGCGACAGGAGCCCTGCCGGTACCTCCGGCAAAGCCCCGTGGGCTGCGTGGCATCAGACAAGGAAGGGTCCACTGGTCGCGTCAGCGCGTTGGTTGACCGGCCGCGTCGGGTTCGCGGGGCCCCGATCGTTTGGTCCGGCCCTTCCCGCCTTAGCAACGCCAAAGATAGACCATTTTTCCGCCTGATGGGTGAGCTATTATCTAGGTACTAGAGAAGCTTTCGCGTGGTGGAACGCCGGGCCGCATACTGGGCGCCGGCCGTGTGAGACGGCAGCGCCTCTGTGGATGAAGGGAGACGAGCATGGCGAGCGAGAGGGACCAGGTCGGTGAGGTGCTCTACAAAGCCGTCTCGGCCGCCATGAACAGGCCCGTGGCGGAATTGTCCGACTCCACCCAGCTGGTTGCCGACCTGGGAGCGAAGTCGGCGAACCTCGTCCGCATCATCTCGGTGCTCGAGGACGAACTCGACCTCGACATCTCGTTCCAGGACATCAGCCGCAAGAAGACCCTCGGCGACATCATCGACTACCTGGTCGGGCTGTCGTAGCCGTCGCGTGTTCGGGTTGCTTGGAATAGGCACCGATATCCTCTCGGTCGAGAGGATGCGGCAGTGCATCGATTCCCCCGCCTTCGTCAACACCACGTTCACCGACGCCGAGATCGGCTTGGGCGCCTCTCGGCCTGACCGAGCCGGCTACTACGCCAAGGTGTTCGCCGGCAAAGAAGCGGTGTTCAAGTGCTTCGGGGTGAGCGCGGATTCGCTTGGATCGTGGCGTGAAGTGGAGATAGTCGACGGGGGCGAGCGACAGCCTGTGGTTACGCTCCACGGGGAGCTGGCCGCCATCGCTGAGACCCGTGGGGTGCGAGACGTGCTCATCTCGTTGTCGTACGACACCTCATACGCCACGGCCTTCGCGGCCCTGGTCGGGTAGGCGGAGCATGGCCACCGACGTCATGGCCGGCCTGCGTGCCCGGGCCCGTACCGCTCCACAGCGCGTGGTCTTTCCTGAGTCGACCGAAGAGAACATCCTGCGGGCGGCCCGGCAGTTGGCCGACGACGCATCGGCCCTTCCGGTGCTGCTTGGAGACCGTGAGTCGGTAGCCGAGGCGGCCGCCGGCCTCGGCCTCTCCCTCGCCGGGGTCGAGGTCGTCGACTCCGCCGACGACGGCGTACGCACCCGGCTTATCGCGGAGTGCGGCACATCGTTTCCCGACATGTCGGCCAAGGGCCTCGAGCGCCGGCTGCGTACCCCGCTCAACCTCGGCGCCTTCCTGGTCGCCGCCGACCGAGCCGACGCTCTGGTAGCCGGTATCAGGCACACCACCCAGGAAGTCATCCTCGCCGCGATGACCTTCGCCGGCATGCAGCCGGGCGTCACTATCCCGTCGAGCCTCGTGCTTATGCGGGTACCCGGGTACGAAGGGCCTGAGGGCGACCTGATCGTCTTCGCAGACTGCGGCGTGGCTGTCGCGCCCGACGCCGCCGGGTTGGCAGAGATCGCGGTGACGACCGCGCAGTCGGTCCGCGTGCTGCTGGGCTGGGAACCGCGGGTGGCGATGCTTTCCTTCTCCACCAAGGGCAGCGGCGATCACGAGTCTGTCGCCCGAGTGGTCGAAGCGGTCCGGATCGCGCGCGAACTCGACCCGGGTCTGCTGATCGACGGCGAACTCCAACTCGATGCGGCCATCGTGCCGGCGGTAGCGGCGCGCAAGGCGCCGGGCGACAGCCCGGTGGCCGGACGGGCGAATATCCTCGTCTTTCCCGATCTCAACGCGGGCAACATCGCCTGCAAAGCCGTGCAGCGCTTCGCGAAGGCCGACGCGGTCGGGCCGTTTCTCCAGGGGTTCGCAAAGACGGTGTGCGACTTGTCGCGCGGGGCGACGGTGGCCGACGTTGTCGGAGCCAGCGTCATGGCATGCGTGCACGCCCAGGGACGGCAGGGGCGCTCCGCCGAAGGGGAGCGCTCGTGAAGGTGCTCGTTCTCAATTGCGGCAGTTCGTCGATCAAGTACCAGTTGCGCGACTCCGGCGCCGATTCGGTCGAGGCAGGTGGGCTGGTCAGCCGTATAGGTGAAGAAGAGTCGCGTATCGACGGCCAGACGAATGGGAACGCCTTCTCCCGCGAGCTACCCATCGAAGGGCACGGCAGGGGCCTGGAGGTGGTCGTGGAGACCCTCCTGGATAGCGACACCGGAGTACTGCGCGACATCTCCGAGGTCGGCGCGGTGGGCCACAGGGTCGTGCACGGCGGTAGCCACTTCAGCGGCGCCACGCTCATCACGCCCGAGGTTCTCGAGAAGATGTCGCAGCAGGCGCGCCTCGCTCCTCTCCACAATCCGCCGATTCTTCTCAGCATCCACGAGTCGCTCCGCATACTTCCGGGCATCCCGCAGGTGGCGGTGTTCGACACGTCCTTCCACTCCACCCTGCCCCCGCGGGCTTACCTGTACGCCATCCCGTACCGCTTCTACACCGACCATGAGGTACGACGGTACGGCTTCCACGGCACGTCGTTCGCGTCGGTCGCCAAGAAGACCGGCCGCTTGCTGGACGGCGACATCGGAGGTCTCAAGATGGTGATCGCCCACCTGGGCAACGGCGCCAGCGTCGCGGCGATAGACGGGGGCGAGTCGGTCGACACCAGCATGGGCCTCACGCCGCTCGAAGGACTGGTGATGGGCACCCGGCCGGGCGACGTCGACCCGGGGGTGATGCTCTACCTGCTGCGCGACCTGGGCATACCGCTCGACGAGGTCGACGGCATCCTCAACAAGGAGAGCGGCTTACTCGGACTCTCGGGAGTGAGCAACGACATGCGCGACGTGGAGGCCGGCGCGGCCGGTGGAGACGAGCGCTGCCGGCTCGCCCTCGACGTATACGCCTACCGCGTCAAGAAGTACGTCGGAGCCTACGCCGCCGCCATGGGGGGTCTCGATGTGCTCGTCTTCACCGCGGGAGTGGGTGAGAACGACGCCGCCATGCGGTCGGCGATCTGCGACGGTCTCGGCTTTCTGGGCATCGAACTCGACCCCGCGGTCAACGACACCACGCGGGCGGTTGCACGCGACATCTCGACCCCCCGCTCGAGGGTGCGCGTGCTCGTCGTCCCCACCGACGAAGAGGGGATGATCGCCGAACAAACGGTCACGGTCGTCGAGAATCTACGCCGGTCGCGCGAGACGTAGCGCGTCGACAGTCAGCTTCGAGACGCCGCCTGGCACGGCGCGAGACGATCGCTCCGGCAGGCGAGACCTGGCCGCCCCGGTCTAGGTGGCCAGCCCATCCAGATCCTCCCAGAGGGCATAGGCCGCGTCCAACTCCCGCTGCAGCGCCCCAAGCCTCTCGTTCGCCGACGAGACACCGGCGGCGGCGTTGGATGCGTAGAATTCCGGCGAGCTGAGAGCGGCGATGAGACGCGCCTGTTCGGCTTCGAGCGACTCGATCTTGCCGGGCAACGCTTCGAGCTCCTTGGTCTGCTTGTAGGAGAGCTTGCGCCCCGGTCTGGCGGGCCTGCCGGCCACCGGCCGCTCGGCCTTGTCGGCCTTCTTCGCCGGCCTCGTTTCGGCGGGCGCCGGAGGTTCCGGCCGCTGGCGCAGCCAGTCGTCGTAGCCGCCCGCGTACTCGGCCAGTCTCCCTCCGCCTTCGAGCACGATGGTCGACGTGACCACGTTGTTGAGAAAATCGCGATCGTGGCTCACCAGCAATATGGTGCCGTTGTAGGTGAGCAGGCGTTCCTCCAGGAGGGCCAACGTCTCCATGTCGAGGTCGTTCGTCGGCTCGTCGAGCACGAGAACGTTCGACGGCACGCTGAACAGCCGGGCCAAGAGCAGGCGGTTGCGCTCGCCGCCCGAGAGCACGCGAACGGGCGCCTGGATCTGCTCGGTGGTGAAGAGAAAGTCCTGCAGATAGCCCACAACGTGCCGGGTGGTCGTCGCCCACGGTGACTGTGTTGCCACCGTCGGCGACGCTGTCCCTGACCGTGCGGTTGTCGTCGAGTTGCGCGCGCAGTTGGTCGAAATAGGCGATCTTGATGCCCGCTCCCAGACGGACCCGGCCCCTCTGCGGCGTGAGCTCGCCGAGGAGCAGCCGCAGGAGCGTCGTCTTGCCCGAGCCGTTGGGCCCCATGATGCCGACCCTGTCTCCGCGGATGATCGTGGTCGAGAAGCGGTCGACGATCTTCTTGTCGCCGTATGAGAACGAGATGCTCTCGGCGTCGGCCACCAGCCGGCCGCTCCGCTCGGCCTCGGCGATGACCACGCGGGCGTCGCCCATTCGCTCACGGCGGAGGCTCCTCTCCACACGGAGTTGCTCGAGCGCGCGCACCCTGCCTTCGTTGCGAGTGCGACGGGCCTTGATGCCCTGCCTGATCCAGATCTCTTCCTTGGCCAGCTTGCGGTCGAACTCCTGCCAGCCCTTCTCCTCGGCGTCGAGCAGGGCCTGCCTGCGCTCAAGATACGCGTCGTAGCCGCAGTCGAAGGATAGGAGGCGTCCCCGATCGATCTCCACGATGCGCGTGGCCATGCGCTGCAAGAAGGCGCGGTCGTGCGTCACGAAGACGAGAGTCTTGTTGAATCTGAGCAAGAAGTCCTCGAGCCAGACGATGGTGTCGATATCGAGGTGGTTGGTGGGTTCGTCGAGGAGGAGTACGTCGGGATCGTTGGCCAGGGCCCGGGCCAGAAAGGCCCGGCGCTTCGACCCGGCCGAGAGCACGCTGAACTCCGCGTCTTCGTCGAGGTTGGTCCACCCGATCACGGTCTCGACCCTCTGGTGCAGGTGCCATGCCCCTGAGGTCTCGAGGCGGTGTTGCACCCGCTCGAGCTCCTTGAGGAGTTCGGCGCCGGCCCCCGCGCCGGGTTCGGTGGCTGCTCCTCCAGCGTCCGCTCGGTCCTCGAGGCCGGCGTCATGGGAGAGATCCGGGTGGGCCAGCCTCATGGTCAGTTCGTGATAGTGCCTGAGGGAGTCCAGGTGCTCCTGACCGCCCGAGGCGACCACGTCGTAGACGGTTCCGGGCAGACTGTCGGGTACGTCCTGGGGCAGGAGCGCTACGCGCAGGCCGCCGGCCCTTACGATCTCACCCGAGTCGGGACGTAGATCGCCGTTCACCAACCTGAGCAGCGTGGACTTGCCGGCTCCGTTGCGGCCCAGCAGACCGATGCGTTCGCCCGGTTCGATCGACAGCGCCGCCCCGTCGAGCAGCAGCGGCCCGCCCAAGGTCATCGAGACGTCGTGTATCCAGATCTGAGGCACGGCATTCCTTGCGGTCGATCCATCGTCCGGCGTGAGGATATCGGAAATGTCTGCGTCCGGAGGCGATGGTAGCCTATGGATCATGACCGGGAGACCTCTCAAGACGCTCCTTTCGTGGAGCAGTGGAAAAGACAGCGCATATGCGCTGTGGGTGCTCCGACACGATCGGGGGATAGACCTCGCCGGCCTGCTCACCACTGTCAACAGCGCGGTCGACCGCGTCTCCATGCACGCCGTCCGCATGAGCGTGCTCGAGGCGCAAGCCGAGGCCGCCGGCCTGCCCCTGCTCACAGTGCCGCTCCCCGATCCCTGTAGCGACGAGCAGTATCGCGAGGCTATGAGTGAAGCCATCGACGATGCGCGGCGCCGCGGCATCGAGGCGATCGCGTTCGGCGACCTCTACCTCGAAGAGGTGCGCGCCTACCGGGAGGCGAGGCTTGCCGGCACCGGCATCACCCCGCTCTTTCCCCTGTGGGCTCGACCCACGACGGTCCTCGCCGAAGAGATGGTCGAAGCCGGAGTCAAGGCCATCGTCACCTGCGTCGACACCCACCAGCTCGACCGTTCGTTCGTCGGCCGCCCCTACGACAGGCGCCTGCTTCGCGACCTCCCGGCCGGCGTCGACCCGTGCGCCGAGAACGGGGAGTTCCACACGGTCGCGGTCGCGGGGCCGATGTTCGCGGCGCCGCTCGACGTAGAGCTGGGCGAGGTGGTCGACAGAGATCGCTTCGTCTTCGCCGACGTGAGGCTGCGCCCGTGAGCGCCAAAGACCGGCGGCCGGGCACGTCGAGCCCGAGCGAAGCGGCTCGCGCGCGCCCTGCCGTGTCGCGGCCGGCCCCCGATGCATTCGAGCAGTTGACCCTCGACGCCACGGTGATCGGTCCGGGCTCGCGCACCGAAGACCCCTACGAGCCCGGCACCAAGCTCAAGGTCGACGGGGAGCGCGGTGTCTTCGTCTACAAGTGCGCGAGCGTCAGCCATGCCGGGCTCGTGAGCCTGCACCTCGTACAAGACGGCATGTTCCGCGCGGTACGGCCCGAGCAGGTGAGTCTGGCGAAGAAGACCAGGCGGAGGAAGCCGGCCTAGGAGACCGCCGCCGAAGGACGAATCCTCCGAACGCGCGGGTCGAGTTTCAGCGCGGCTGCCACCGATGCTATGCTGGTCGCATCGTCTTGCGTTGAGGCAGCCAACCCCTTCAGAATGAGGTGCAGCATGGCGGAACTCATCGGGCTACCACGCATCGAGCGCCTGCAAGACATACTCGACATCGGTAACACCACCTGGGCAGGCGCCGAGATCAACTTTCACGTCGAGCCCTCTCCGGGAGACACATGGTCGCCGGACTTCTCCGCGGGCTGTGTGATCGACGGTGAGAAGGCGCTCGTCCCCGAAGCCATCAACCAGCAGCGCGGGTGGGACAAGCAGGCCGAGAGCAGCTTCTACTGCTATGCCCCGGTCGGCTATCTGCGAGATGGGGCACGAATGACTCTGCTGGTACATCCGCGCGACAGCAAGGGGCGAGTGACCGACGCCGTGGTCTGGCACGGGGAATTCATCGTCCGGCTGGAGGAGGGCGAGTACCGCCTGCAGCAGATCATCTCGCTCTCCACGGGAACCAAGGCCGAACTCGAGTCGCTGCCGGGCGTCGGGCCGAAGACGGCCGAAGCGATCATGGCCTACCGGCAGGTGAACGGACCCTTCAGCACCGTCGATCAGCTCGACCACGTCCCCATGGTGGGCCGGCACCTCATCGAGGCCCTCCAGGAACTCGTCAGGCCTTGACCCACTGGGGCCAGGCCGACCGGCCTGGCAACCGGGCTCCTGTCCAGCAGTCAACCTACGCCTTGTTGGATTTCTTGCGGCACACATGACCATGAGTTCAGAGAAACCATCCGCGAAACGTCCCGAGCGCTGGTACTCACCGGCGTCGTTCGAGGGCGGGGACGACCCGCGCAGAGCCCGCGTGTTGCTCAGGCTCATCCTCGTGTCATGGGCGGCATATTTGCTGGTCAGCTTCATGTCGCTCAGCTACCAGGACTGGGAGACCATCGCGGTGACGGGCGCGGTGATCGTTCTGCAGTTGGTGCCACTCTGGCTGATCCGGAAGCGGCATCTGCACGCCGCCGCCTTCATCTTCATCGTGGGGGTCCTCATCGCGGTGACGAACATGGCCACGTTCGGCCAGGGCATCACCGACATCGGAGTCATTACCTACCCCATAGTGTTCGTCTTCGCGGGACTCACCCTCAGCCGCAGGCTCTTCGTGTGGTGCGTGGCCTTGACCTTGGTGGCCGTGCTCTGGCTGGTTCTAGGAGAGGCGACCGGCCTCTACGTGACGAAGCCCCTGACCTCGTCCGCCTGGGTGTACTTGGTCGGCGTGATCGCCGTCCTGCTGGTCGGAGCGCTCTCGGTCTACATACTCTCCGCCGACCTGCAGAGGAGCCTGGCCCAGGCCCAGCGCGAGATAGCCCAGCGGACACTGACAGAGAAGGCTTTGCAGGAGAGCGAGGAGCGCTTCCGCAACCTCTCCTCGATGACGTCCGAAGGCATCATGATCCACGACGAAGGCATCGTGGTCGACGCCAATGAAGCGTTCGCCGGTCTTCTCGGCTTCTCGAGCCCCTTCGATCTCATCGGCAAACCTATCCTCCAGGATGCGCCCTTGACGCCCGAATCGATCGAGCGCATCCATGCCCATAGAAGCGCTCCCTCAACCGAGACGTACGAGATCGAGATATGCCTGCCCGACGGCTCGCAGCGGTTCGCGGAGACGAGTGGCAGGCAAGTCACCTACGCTGGGAGGATGTGCCGCCTCATCTCGCTTCGCGACGTAACGGCGCGAAGGCAGGCCGAGGAGGCACTGCGCGCCAGCGAGGAGCAGTTGCGCCAGAGCCAGAAGATGGAGGCGGTGGGACAACTCGCGGGTGGAATCGCCCACGACTTCAACAACCTGCTCTTCGCGATCCTCGGCTACTCGGAGTTCCTCCTCGCCGACGCGAACTCACTGGAGACCTCCGCTCGCCGGGACCTCGACGAGATCAAGAGGGCCGCCGAACGCGGCAGTTCACTCACCAAGCAGATCCTCGCCTTCTCGCGCCGGCAGGCTCTGAGGCCCTCGGTCGTGTCGCTCAACGATATCCTCGACCGGATGGAATCGCTGCTCTATCGCACCATAGGAGAAGACATCGAGCTCGTGATGGCCAAAGATCCCGATCTGTGGACGGTCGAAGCCGATGTCCACCAGTTCGAGCAAGTAGTCATGAATCTCGCCGTCAACGCCCGCGATGCCATGCCGTCGGGCGGCAGGCTGACGATGGAGACCGCCAACTTCGAGGTCGACGACGAATTCCGCGCCACCCAGTCCTGGAGCACCCCCGGCGATCACGTCGTGCTCCGCGTATCCGACACCGGCATCGGCATGGACGAAGAAACGCGAGCGCACGTGTTCGAACCGTTCTTCACCACGAAGGATGTCGGCGAGGGCACCGGGCTGGGGTTGGCCGTCGCCTACGGCATCGTCAAGCAGAGCGGGGGAAGCATCTCCGTGGAGAGCGAGCCCGGCAGGGGCGCCGCGTTCACGATCTACCTGCCCCGGGCGGAGACCTCTGCCCCCGAGGAGGCCGCAGCGGCCGACGCGCCCATCGTGGTTCGCGGTACGGAGACGATCCTTGTGGTCGAAGACGAAGCCGCCGTGCGCAGGCTCGTGGATCGTGTGCTAACAGAGTCCGGATACCGGGTGCTGGCGGTCGGCACCGTGGACGAGGCGAGGCGGATAGCCGGACGAGCTGAGGATTCTCTCGATCTCTTGGTGACCGATGTCGTCTTGCCGGGCGACGCGCAGGGCAACGATCTGGCGAATGAGCTTGCGGTCTCGTGCCCGGGCCTACCTGTTGTCTACATGTCCGGGTACTCGCGCGACGCCCTAGTCCACGCCGGCCGGCTCGCGGCGGGAGTCAACCTCCTTGAGAAGCCGTTCGACGCTCAGGCTCTCACGGCGCTGGTGCGCGCCGTTCTCGACCGGCACCAGGGAGGCGCATGACCGGCCCGTATGATCCGGACGACATCCGCAGGCGCGCTCTGCGCGCCGAATATTCGGGTCGCATCAACCGGGTGATCGACCACATCGAGGCGAACCTCGCCGGCGACCTTTCACTTTCGACACTCGCCGCGGTGGCAGCCTTTTCGCCGTTTCACTTTCACCGCATATTCAAGGCCATGGTGGGAGAGACGCTGAGCGGCTTCATCCGCAGACGCCGGGTCGAGAAGGCCGCCTCTCTACTGCGTGCCAACGGGTCGCGCTCGATAACCCAGGTGGCGCTGGAATGTGGCTTCGCAAGCCCGGCGGCCTTCGCCCGGGTCTTCAGAGAGCAATTCGGCATGAGCGCCACCGAATGGGTCCGGAGCGCCGGTGGACAACTCAGCAAGAACGAACAAGCGCAAAGCAAGGATCATCAAGAACATCGCAAGCCGTGGGAAGCAGTTTCGACGAGCGTACGTATCCTTGATGCCGTCAACAACACGTGGTGCTGGAGGTTAGCCATGGATGCCGGCGAGGCGAAGATCGAGGTCAAGGACGTTCCCGAGATACACGTGGCGTATCTGCGTCACATCGGCCCCTACGCGGGGGACGCAGCCCTCTTCGCGCGCATGTTCGCGAGGCTGTTCGCGTGGGCGGGCCCGCGGGGGTTGGTCGGACCGCAAACGATGGCCCTCAGCATCTATTACGATGACCCCGGCATCACCGACGAGACGAAGCTGCGAGTGGATGTTGCCGTCAGCGTTCCCGCGGGCACCGCCGTCGACGGAGAGATCGGCGCGATGACCATTCCCGCGGCGACGTATGCCATCGGCCATTTCGAGATCGGAGAAGACCAGTACGGCGAGGCCTGGGACGCCATCATGGGCCAGTGGCTGCCGGAGAGCGGCTACCAAGCCGCCGATGCGCCCTGCTTCGAGGTGTACCTGAACGACCCCCGGGACCACCCGCAAGGGAAGCATATCGTCGACATCTATGAGCCGGTGAAGCCTCTCTAGAGGTCGCGCTCCGCGGAATCGACGGCTCTCATGACCGGTGCGGCGCGCGTGACGCGCGCCGCACCGGTCATGGCTCCGCTATCGAATGAAGTTCGTCCAGACCCGTTCCTCGGCCTCCGGATACGGCACGGCGCCTTTCGCGACATCGATGCACTTGAGCAGCCAGGCCATGTTCCGGCCGAGGGTCCGCATGATCTGCATGCCCTCGAGATCCTGCTTCACCTCTTCAGGGGCCCTGCCGTGAGTCGCGTTCCAGTATTGCGACGATACGACCGGCATGCCGGAGATGGTGAAGTACTTGTTGAGACGATCGAACGAGGCGCTCGCTCCTCCGCGGCGAAGGTTGACGATGGCGGCCGCCGGCTTGAACGCGTACTTGTGGCCTTTGCCGAAGAACATGCGGTCGAGAAACGCGCAGATCGACGCGCTGGGCCCCGCGTAGTAGACGGGGCAGCCGACTACGAAGCCGTCGGCTTCGTTCAGAAGATCGACACACGTGTTGACCCCGTCGTCCTTGAAGACGCAGTACCCGCTCTCGAAGCATTTCCCGCACCCGATGCAGTCACGAATGGCTTTGTTGCCGATGTGGAATAGCTGGGTCTCGATGCCCTCCCGCTCCAACTCGCCCGCGACCTCCGAAAGTGAGGTGAAGGTGCATCCCTTCTCATTCGGACTCCCGTTTATCATGAGTACGCGCATTCTCGCCCCTTCCGCACTTCAACCCTTTGGTTCTCGCAAATCTTCTCCTATTTGCTCCACAATGCACAACCTGGGTGGCATCTGATTCCGGGACTTCGTTCTTACCGTCCACGAATGCTAGACTCGCGCCGGAGAGGTCCGGCCTGGCATACGATCGTGGTCCGCCCCTGTGTCGCAGTCCTGGGAGACTCAATGAACGAACCCTTGGAACACCTTCTCGAGCTCCGCGGACAAGCCGAAGAACGGCTTCTGGCGGAGAAGCTGCGAATGCGGATGGGCATCACGGTGGGATCGGCCACGTGCGAGAACGCGGCCGGGGCGCCGGCTGTGTTCGAGCGGCTGCAGCAACTCATCGCGCGAGCATCAGGTCGATGACGTCTGTGCTCAGCCATGTGGGCTGCACCGGGCGATGCGACATGGAACCGGTGGTGACGGTACGGGCCAAGGGGGCGGCGGCGATCAAGTACGTCCTGGTCAACCCCGCTAAGGCCGCCGAGATCTTCGAATCGCATATCCTCGGCGGCGTCTTGGTCAAGAAGTACGCCATGCCCTTGAGCGACGAGCCCTGCGACGATTGCATGGGCGACGAGCACTGGCGCGCATCGCGACTGGCCAACCGGTTCCGTCCCGTCTACGGCGACACCGATTTCTTCGGCAAGCAGTTCCGGGTGACGCTGCGCAACTGCGCGGGCATCGACCCGGAGAGCCTCGACGAGTACCTCGTCGTCCGCGGCTACGAGGCGGCGGCCAAGGTGCTGACCGAGATGACGCCGCAACAGGTCATCGACGCGATCACCAGGTCCGGCCTGCGCGGGCCGCGGCGGCGGCGGCTTTCCCACCGGCAGTGAAGTGGAACTTCGCCGCCATCCAGAAGAGCGACGAGAAGTACATCATCTGCAACGCCGACGAGGGCGACCCCGGCGCGTTCATGGACCGGAGCACGATCGAGGGCGACCCGCACACGGTCCTCGAAGGCATGATCATCGGCGGCTACGCCATCGGCGCCAACCAGGGCTTCGTCTACATCCGCGCCGAGTATCCCGCTGGCCATCAAACGCCTGGAGAAGGCCATCGCCGACGCGCGCGCGGCCGGCTTCCTCGGCACAGGACATCTTCGGCACCGGCTTCGACTTCGACATCGAGATCCGGCTCGGCGCCGGCGCGTTCGTCTGCGGCGAGGAGACGGCGCTGCATCGCCTCCATCGAGGGATCGCGCGGCATGCCGCAGCCCCGCCCGCCCTACCCGGCGGTCAGCGGGCCTCTGGGGCAAGCCGACCGTCATCAACAACGTGGAGACCCTGGCCAACGTCCCGGTGGTCATCCTCGACGGGCCGGAGTGGTTCGCTCCATCGGCACCGAGAAGAGCAAGGGCACCAAGGTCTTCGCGCTGGCCGGCAAGGTCAACAACACCGGCCTGATCGAGGTGCCGATGGGCACCACGCTGCGCGAGGTGGTCTACGACGTCGGCGGCGGCATCACGGACGGCAAGGAAGTTCAAGGCCGTGCAGACCGGCGGCCCGGCCGGCGGCTGCCTGCCCGAGTCGTTGCTCGACACGCCGGTCGACTACGACTCGCTCACCGCGGCCGGCAGCATCATGGGCAGCGGCGGCATGATCGTCATGGACGAGGACACCTGCATGGTCGACGTCGCGCGCTTCTTCCTCGAGTTCACGCAGGACGAGTCGTGCGGCAAGTGCACGCCCTGCCGCGAGGGCACCAAGCGCATGCTGGAGATGCTCGAGCGCATCTCGGCGGGCAAGGGCAAGGAGGGCGACGTCGAGAAGCTGCTGCGCCTGGCCGACACGATCAAGAACGCCTCGCTGTGCGGCCTCGGCCAGGCGGCGCCGAATCCGGTCATCAGCACCATCACGCATTTCCGCGACGAGTACGACGCGCACATCCGCGACAAGCGCTGCCCGGCCAGGCGTCTGCGCGGCGCCTGGTCACGTCTACGATCGATCCCCGAGAAATGCATCGGCTGCACGCGCCTGCCGCGCGCAACTGCCCGGTGAGCTGCATCTGCGGTCGCCGAAGAAAGAGGTCCACGTGATCGACCAGGCTCGCGCTGCATCACGTGCGGGCAGTGCTTCGAGGTGTGCAAGTTCGACGCGGTTAACAAGGAAGTGAGGCCATGGCAAGCGAGAAGACAGTCACTCTCTGACGATCGACGGCGTACAGGTGACCAAGGCGCCCGAGAAGACCGACCATCATGGAGGCCGCCGACATCGATCGGCATCCGCATCCCGCGGCTGTGCTACCACCCGCACCTCAGCGTGCTCGGCGCGTGCCGCGTGTGCCTGGTCGAGGTGGAAGGCCAGCGCAACCCGGTCGCCTCCTGCGCCTTCCCGGTCGCCGAAGGCATGAAGGTCACGCACCTCGTCGGCGCTGCTGCGCCGCCTGCGCCGCGACGTGGTCGAGCTGATCCTCGACAACCACCCGCAGGACTGCCAGACCTGCGAGCGCAACGGCAACTGCGAGCTGCAGAAGCTGGCGTACGAGCTGGGCGTCCGCGAACGCCTCTTCGAGGGCGAGCGCAAGCGCTCGCCCGATCGACGCCAGTCTCGCCCGGTCAGCCGCAACCCCGAGAAGTGCATCCTGTGCGGCCGCTGCGTCCGCGTCTGCGCCGAGGTGCAGGGCGTCGACAACCTGTCAGCCAGCACCGACGCGGGTTCAACACCGTCGTCGCGCCCGCTCACGAGGCCGACATGATCGACTCGGTCTGCATCCACTGCGGCCAGTGCGCCAACGTCTGCCCGACGGCGGCGTTCGTCGAGCACAGCGTCCACCGAGGCCGGTGCTTCGCGCGCTCTGCGAACCCCGACCATGCACGTCGTCGTCCAGACCGCGCCGTCCATCCGCGCCACCATCGGCGAGGGCTTCGGCTTCGAGCCCGGGCACGCCGGCGACCGGCAAGATGGTCACCGCGCTGCGGCTGATGGGCTTCGACAAGGTGTTCGACACCAACTTCGGCGCCGACCTGACGATCGTCGAGGAGGCGCACCGAGTTCATCAGCCGGCTGCAGAAGAACGAGCGGCTGCCGCTCATCACCTCCTGCTCGCCGGGCTGGGTCAACTTCATGGAGCGCTTCTACCCGGAGCTGATCCCGCTACGCGTCGACGCTGCAAGTCGCCCATGAGCATGCTCTCGACGCTGCTCAAGACCTACTACGCGCAGAAGGCCGGCATCGATCCGAAGAAGATCTTCGTGGTGGCGGTCATGCCCTGCACGGCCAAGAAGTTCGAGGCGGCCCGCGGCCGGAGCACGTCACGCCCTGGGGCGCGCCCTACACCGACGCCGTGCTGACCACGCGCGAGCTGATCTGGATGATGAAGTGCTTCGGCATCGACTTCCACAACCTCGACGACGGCGATGTTCGACATCGCCGCTGGGCGTGTCCTCCGGCGCGGCCGACATCTTCGGCGCGACCGGCGGCGTCATGGAGGCCGCCCTGCGCACGGCCTACGAACGAGTCACCGGCCAGGAACTGCGAGGACCTCGATCTTCGAGGAGGTCCGCGGCGTGGAAGGCGTGAAGGAGTCAGCTCCATCGACTCGGCGGCACAGATCATCAACGTGGCGGTCGCCAACGGCCTGCAGAACGCCAAGACCCTGCTCGACCGGGTGGTCAGCGGCGAGAAGCAGTACCACATCATCGAGATCATGGCCTGCCCCGGCGGTTGCGTCGCCGGCGGCGGCCAGCCGTATCCGCCGCCCGGGATGCACGTGCTCGATCCCAAGCTGGCCCGGCTGCGCGCCAAGGCCCTGTACACCATCGACGCGCAGCAAGTCGCTGCGCAAGTCGCACGAGAACCCGGCCATCGAGCGGCTCTACGAGGACTTCCTCGGGAGCGCCGAACAGCCACCAGTGCCACGAGCTGCTGCACACGCACTACGAGCCCAAGTACCCGCGAGGTGTGAAATGAGCCCGCAAGCTTCTCGAACAAGAAATGGCCAAGGCCCGCGCGGTGCTGCCCGAGCACGTCGTCGCAGTTCATCGACGAGTGCCGGCACCAGCCACATGCCGAGAGCTACCTCATCGCGGTGCTGCACAGGGTCCAGGACCATTTCGGCTACCTGTCGCCCGAGACGATGGACGCGGTGTCGCTGCTGATGCAGATCCCGTCGGCCAAGGTCACCGGCGTGGCGAGCTTCTACCACTTCTTCACCTTCGCGCCGCGGGGCAAGCACCAGATCTCGGTCTGCATGGGCACCGCGTGCTTCGTCAAAGGGCGCGAGCCAGGTGCTCGACAGGCTGAAGGAACTGCTGGCGATCGACGTGGGCGAGACGACTCCGGACGGCCTGTTCTCCATCGACGTGGCGCGCTGCGTCGGCGCCTGCGCGCTGGCGCCGGTGATGATCGTGGACGGAGAGGTCTACGCCGCGGTGAGGCCCGAAAAGGTGCGGACGATCCTTGCCGGCTACGGGTACGCCCCGGGCAAGACCGGCAGCGCGTAGCGCGGCTGCCGGCGGCCGTCAGGCCCCGTGGGTGGAGACTGCCACGCGGGCCCTGACCACGGCTTCGTCGTCGGCGAGCACCTCGAGAAAGGCCTTCACGATCTCGGGATCGAGCTGGGTCCCGGCGACGCGCTTCAGTTCGGCCTTGGCCTCGCGCGGTGGAAGAGCCTTGCGGTAAGGCCGGTCGATCGTCATGGCCGAGTAGGCGTCGGTTACGGCGAGAATGCGGCCGAGCAAGGGGATGTCCCCGCCCGCGAGCCCGTTGGGATACCCCTGGCCATCGTAGCGCTCATGATGGGTGGTCACGGCGCTCAGCACCTCCGCGTGGTTGGGAATCCCCTGGATGATCAGCTCGGCCAAGGGCACGTGCGTCTTGACAGTCTCGAACTCCGCCTCGGTAAGCCCGGCGGGTTTGCGCAGGATGTGATCGGGCACCCCGATCTTGCCTACGTCGTGCAGAAGAGCGGCGACCCGAAGCGATCGTTGGGCTTCGAGCGAAAGCCCCATCTTCGCCGCCAGCGCCAAGGTATGCTCGGTGGCGTTGTCGGCATGCCGGCGGGTGTAGTGATCCTTCTTGTCGACAGTCGTCACCAGGCCGTCGAGCACCGAGAACGCGCCCACCGCCACCGGCCGAGCGCTGTCGCTGCTCCCCGACGCGGTTATGAAGTCACCGCCTCGCCGCTTCGACCGGTAGAGATTCGCGTCGGCCGCTGCGAGGACCTCGGAGGCGGTGCGTCCATCGTTCGGAAAAGTCGCTACCCCATAGCTCATCTTCAGCGGGACGCTGCCCGAATCGCCGGTCGAGACGGGGTTCTCGTCGAGGGAGGTGCGAAAACGCTCCACCAGTTGCACGGCCGCCTCGGCGTCGGTGTCGGGCAACGCCACCACGAACTCATCGCCGCCGTACCTGGCGATGACGTCCGAACGGCGGAGCGAGGCATTGAGTAGGCGCGCGACCTCCTGCAGCACGCGGTCGCCCATAACGTGACCGTACGCGTCGTTGAACAGCTTGAAGCCGTCGACGTCGATCATCACGAGACTGAACACCGCATCCGAGCGAGCGCCCAGGGCGACCTCTTGTTCGAGACGCTTGCTGAAACCGCGATGATTGAGCAGAAGAGTCAGGGAGTCGCGCTCGGCCAGGAACTGGGCTTCTTCGAAGCGGCGGGCGTTCTCGAGCGCCACCGCTATCTGCGAGGTGACCGCGCTCGCGAGGTGAACCACTTCGCCATCGGCCCCGAGTCCCTCGTCACATCCCGCCAGACAGAGGCATCCCAGGTTCAGCCCCCGCGAAACGAGCGGGACTGTGTGGAGCGTGCGACCATCTAGGCCCGTCCATGCTTCCCACAAGCGCTTGAGCCGCCTCCTCGCCGCAGCCACCGTCGTTCTGAAGGACGCGCAGCAGGCGCGCGTGCGCATTCGCGGAGAGGCCCGTGCTCACGAGTGACTCAGGCCCGCCGGGATTCGAAGGCACCCAGAGCGCACCAGCCATCGCCCCAAGCGCGCGGCACGCCAGCCTGACCCCGGCGTTGATGATCTCGGCGCTCGTGGTGCACTTGGCGATCTCGACGGCCACATCGTAGAGATGGGCGAGGTGCTCCTTCTCCGTCGCCAGTTGAGCCGTCCGTTCGGCCACCCGGTTCTCCAGATCTCGCCGGGCTTCATCGAGCGCCAGTTCCACAACCTTGCGGTCGGTTGCGTCCCGGAGCACCAGCACACTCCCCCGCAGGCGCCCCCTTCTGTCGTTCAGCAGGGAGATGCGACCGTCATAGTACCGCCCCCGGCTCTGCCAGTCCTCGAGGGCCCCTGCGCCCGAGTCTCTGGCCTCACGGTAGAGAGCGAGGAGGTCGAGGTTGCCGGCCATCGCGATCTCCAGCGGCCTGCCCGCCGCGGCGCCCAACGTGGTTGCCAGCGACTCCTCGGCGGCGAGGTTGATGTAGGTCACCCGTTCGCCGGGGTCCAATACCACGAGCGCGTCGCTCATGTGCTCGGTGACGAACTCGCGAGCGACCGGCGCCAGGTCGAGCAGCCGATACCGGATGAAGCCCCAATAGAGCGTGAGCCCCACCCAGGCGAACAAGGCGGGAGTGGTGTTCACGAGCGAAGAGCTCTGCCCGCTCACGTACACGATATCCGCCGCCATCGGAACGACTACTCCCGCGATGAGCGCGCCCACCTGCCGTCGATACAATCCGAACTCCCGCAGAAACATCGACCCGAGCACGACGATCCCGGCAACCAGCAGGCAGTACGTATACGCGGAGTCGACGTACCACCAGATCGCGGGCGCCTTGCGCAAGAAGAACATCTCTTCCGCTGCCTGCATCTCGAGCGACCTGAATACGAGGCCATGCCACGCGTTCGTCCACACCAAGACCAGAGTGACGGCCGGTAGCGCCGAGAGCGCGGCCACTCTCTTGGGCGACGCCCAACGATCGTGCCCCGCGTAGACCGCCGCGAACACGAACCAGGCGACTCCGATGGCCTCCATCCAGACGAACGAGAGCTTGTGAAAAATGACGGCCTGAGTCAACGAGCCCGAGGACAGCTCGAGCGCCGCGGTCAGAGCCCAGAGAGCGCCGATGCAGCTGATCGCCACGAGGGGGCGCCAACCAAGGACCCTACGCCGCCGGCTGGTCAGGGCCGCAACAAGCAGCGAGACCGCGCCGGCGGCCGACATCAAATAGACGTAGAAACTAGTCTGCCAAATCATGTGCCGCGCCAACTCAACGGAGCGCGCTCCCCCGCCATCTCAGCCGCGCGCACTCAACAGTACCTGTATGTGGTTTCGGCATGATGAGGACCGACCTTGAGAACGCCTCGGCCTCAGTGGCCGGGTCCCCCCGCGCCCCTGCCCCCGAATCCGCCGGCTGAGCCGGATATCGTCACCATGGCATCGAGGGAGAGGGTCACGTTCTGGGAGCCAGGGGCGTAGCTGCCGTCGGAGTAGACACCGTCGGCGATGGTGCCGGTAGCGGTACCCCCGAGATAGACCACGTACGTCTCACCCTCTTTGAGGTCGGCCGAGCTGAAGACCACCGCCTGGAACTGCTTCGCCGGCGAGAAGGTCAGCACGTTGTCGCCGTCCTCACTCTCTATGTGGACGAGAGTCCCCGCAGTCTGCGCCTCATCGAAAACCACCATCAGCGAACGCTGCGTGGAGGTCTCGCTGGGCGCCTCGGCCATGCCCGCGCTGCCGACGGCCACAAGGTAGCCTCCCGATATGCCCAGCGCCTGAGCGTCGAGAGCACCATTCATGTCCTCGATGGGCCCGTTCACGATGGCGGTGCCGCCGGTCATTGTGATGGTGCCGTTGGAGTCGAGCCCATCGCCGCCCGAATTCACGACGAGGTAGCCGCCGGTGATCGTCAGCGCGTTGTCGCTGTTGGCGGCGAAGTCGTTTTGGCCCGGTCGCCCGCTCACCGATGAGGAGTCGGCGCCACCGGCCACGTTGAGGCCATCGTCGGAGGCCGTGATATGCATCGTCCCACCGCCGATGGTTATGGTCGAGGCTTCCAGACCTTCGTACGACTTGGTGACGATCAGTTCTCCGCCCTCGATTGTGAGCGAGCCGTCGGCGTGAATGCCGTCGTCGCCGGAACTGAGTTCCACGGTGCCGGCCGAGATGGTCACGGTGCCGTTGGAGTGGATCGAGTCGTCCGATGAATCGATCGCGAAGGTACCACCCGTCACAAATACGCCGACTGCGGCCTTCAGGGCCTTGGCGCTGCTCCCCGACGTGGTCACGGAGGAGTCTCCCGCTCCACTCGCGCCGCCGGCCTGGGCACTGCCGTCCCAGTCACCCCAGGTGTTGCCGTTCTGTCCGGCGTTCTGGCTGCTGTTGGCACTCCCGCCCCCGGTGGAGATCGCGAAGTCGCCGCCACTCACCCGAAGCGTGGTCTGCGCCTGGATGGCGTCGCCGCCCGAGGCGATCACGAACGTCCCGCCTTCGATCGCGATGTAGCCCTTGCCGGAATCCTGGTCGTTCGTAGCCTGCAGGCCATCTCCGCCCGAGGTAACAGTGATGGTACCCGCTTTGACGCCGAGGCAATCCCTTCCCTGGATAGCGTCGTTCACCGCGTTCACTGTGATCGCGCCGCCCACGATCTTGAGTTCGTCGTCGCTCGCGATGCCGTCATTGTGGCAGGCTGTGACGGTCAAGGAGCCCGAACCGTTGATGGTCAGGTCGTCATTGCTGAAGATAGCGGCGTTGGGCGCGTCCGATTCGGAGTCGTCGCCCGCGTACGTGGCGCCGTCGGCGACACGGTTGCCGGCGCCATCGGCCAACGTGATTACCGTCTTCTTCGCACTCGCCACGTAGATGGGCGCGCTGTCGAAGCAGGTGATGTCGGCGCCATCCAAGACCAGGTGCACGGTCTCGTCGTCGGCAGTGTCAACGATCAACCGACCGTCGGTGAGGGTGCCCGACAGTACGTAGGTACCTGCCGCCGTTATGGTGATCGTGCTGCCGTCGATCGTCGCGCCGCTTCCACCGAACTCTATGGAGTCTCCGGCGAGCCCGACCTGCGCGGCGCTCGATGGATCCCAACCGGCGTCCAGGTCGTCGTCGTCGTAGTCCACCGTCTGCGCATCGTAGACGGCGGCGGTAGGCTGTCCGCTCGCCTCGGTCTCGGTGGTGCTCGAACTCACGACAGAGTCGCTCGCTCCGCCGGTCTGATCGATTGCCGCTAGTTGGGGCGCCGTGGTATCTCCGAGGGCGGCCCCCTCGGCCGCGCAGCCCGCCGCCGCGGCTGCTGCCGAGAGCGAGAGCGCCAGGCACACGAACAATCTGAAGAAACGCTTTTTCATTTGCGAGACTCTCCTGCGTCGAAGCTAGGTCCTATCGCAGGGTAGCCAAGAAGGGATAAGACCGGCGTGAAGCGGCCGGGCGTCCGCTGTGCTTGATATGATGCTGGGGACTGGGTTTGTGACGAATCACGACTTGAAGGGGTGAGTCATGGCTACTTCTTTGGATCCGGTAACCAAGGTCAGCGACGAGTTGAAGGCCCTCCTCAACGACGCGATCGCGAGAGAGATCCAGGTGATCGTCCAGTACATGTGGCAGCACGTCCAGGTCGTCGGCGTGAAGGGCGTCGCCGTCCAAGACCAGTTCAGGTCGGCTGCTATCGACGAGATGAAGCACGCTGAGATGATCGCCGAGAGGCTCTGGTATCTGGGCGCGACCCCGACCACCAAGCCTTCCCCCATCCTTGTGGGCGGCACCCTCAAGGAGTTCCTGGAGAACGATGCGCAGGCCGAGGTCGAAGCGGTCGAGATGTATCGCAAGATCATCCAACTCGCCACCCAAGAAGGCGACATCACCACAGCCTTCATGTTCAAGGGCATCTTGGAGGACGAGGAAGAGCATCACGACCTGTTCACAACGATGCTCGAAGAGGTCTAGACGTTGACCCCTGCGCCGGAGGTTGGAGTATGACCCTGTCCGCCCTGTTCGAATCCGAGGCGCGCGGTTTGCCTCTGCTCCGCAGGGGCAAGGTCCGCGACGTATACCAGCCGAGCGACGAGCACCTGCTCATCGTCGCTTGCGACCGCATCTCGGCGTTCGACCACATCCTTCCCACCCCGATCCCCGACAAGGGCAAGATCCTCACTCAGATATCCAACTTCTGGTTCGACATGACGGGGCACATCGTCCCCAATCACATCGTCGACCCCAATCCCGGCCCGAACTGGTACCCCGAGCTCGACTGGTACTACGACGCGCTCGACGGCCGGACTGTGCTCGTCAAGGCCACAGCGCCGCTCGTCATCGAGGCGATCGTGAGGGGCTACCTGTCGGGCTCTGGTTGGAAGGAGTACCAGAAGCAGGGCAGCGTGTGCGCCATCCCCTTGCCGCCCGGATTGCGCGAATCCGATAGGCTCCCCGAGACCATCTTCACGCCGTCTACCAAAGCCACCAGCGGCCACGACGAGAACATCTCGTTCGAACAGGCGGTCGAGTTGGTCGGAAGCGACATCGCCGAGAAGGTGCGCGAACTGAGCCTGGCTCTCTACACCTTCGCCGCCGACTACGCGCTCGAGCGGGGGGTGATCATCGCCGACACCAAGTTCGAGTTCGGCCTCCTCGACACCGGAGAGCTGATTCTCATCGACGAGATCCTCACGCCCGATTCTTCGCGCTTCTGGCCCGCCGACAAGTACGAACCGGGGGGCCCGCAGGCCAGTTTCGACAAGCAGTTCGTTCGCGACTACCTCGAAGCCGTCAAGTGGAACAAAGAGCCACCCGCGCCGGTGCTACCCGCCGATGTGGTCGAGAAGACACGCGAGAAGTATTGGGAGGCTGTGAAGAAGTTGACCGCGAAGTAGCGGCTGAACGGGGGGCGCGATGAGCGACGGGCTTGCCATCGGGATCATAGGCGCCGGGGGAACCGGCGCGAGTTGGGCTGGTCTCTTTGCGGCCTTTGGGCATCGGGTGCGCCTGTTCGACGTACGGCTCGAAACTGCCGTGCGCGCTGTTGAACGGGCCTCAGCCGCCGCGCGCTTCTTGGCCGCCGAGGGCCTCGCGGACACAACACGTGCCGAGGCCGGCATCACCGCCTTGGCCGCCGTCCGCACCCTCGAAGAGGCGGTCGACGGCGCCTTTCTCGTGCAGGAGTGCGTCGCCGACGACGTCGAACTGAAGAGGGCGGTCTTCGCCCGCGTCAGCCATTCAGCACCCGATGAAGCGCTGATCGCCACCAGCTCTTCGGGCCTGTCGATCACCGCCATTCAGCGCGACTCGTACCTGCCGGGACGAACCCTCGCCGCCCACCCCTACAACCCGCCACACATCATTCCCTTGGTCGAACTGATGCCCGGAGACTCGACCGATTCCGGCGCGCTCGAGCGCGCCAAAGTCTTCTACGCGAGCGTCGGCAAGGAGCCGATCGTGCTCACTCGAGACATTCCCGGCTATATAGCCAACCGCATGTCGGCCGCGCTGTGGCGCGAGGCGATCGAACTCGTGCGGTCGGGCGCCGCGACAGTCGAAGACGTCGACAGGGCGATCCGCTACGGCCCCGGTCTTCGGTGGGCGGTCATGGGCCCGCACCTGATCTACCACCTGGGCGGGGGCGATGCCGGCATCCGCGGGCACATCGCCCACCTGACCGCAACGAAAGAGGTCATGCTGCGCGATCTGGCCGATTGGACGACGTTCCCCACCGACACCGCCGAGGTGCTCAACGCGGGCATCCAAGCCGAGACCGGGGGCGCGTCGCTGATCGAACTCCAAGCCACGCGCGACGCGGCGCTCGTGGCGGTGGTGAAAGCCCTCAAGAGCTTGCGGCCGGCAGGCACGAGCGAGCCGGGAGTGACTGTATGAACGTCGTAGATCTCACCGACGACCGCAAAGACCTCTTCTGCCTCTGTCTCGAGGATTGGTCCGAAGAGGCGAGGGAGTCAGGGCCGAAGCGCCGCCAGTGGCTTGAGTGCGCCCAGAAACGCGGCCTCCGCGCCAAGCTGGCACTCGACGACAACGGGGTCGAAGGCGGAATGATCCAGTACGGTCCGATCGAGCACTCGTTCGTCGATGGCGAGGATCTCTACCTTGTCTACTGCATCTTCGTACACGGCTACAAGCAGGGTCGCGGGAACTTCCAGAAGCGCGGCATGGGCACGGCCCTGCTGCAGGCGGCCGAGGACGACGCCCGGGCTCTCGGCGCGAAAGGCATGGCCGCGTGGGGCGTCGCTCTCCCCTTCTGGATGAAGGCTTCGTGGTTCAAGCGGCACGGCTACCGAGGCGTCGACCGCCAGGGCATGTCGGTGTTGCTCTACAAGCCGTTCGTCGCGTCCGCCCGGCCCCCACGCTGGTTCCCCAAGGTCGACAGGCTGCCCGAACCGGTGCCGGGCAAAGTGAATGTGACCGCTTTCACGAGCGGATGGTGCCTCGCCCAGAACCTGGTCTACGAGCGCGCCAAACGGGCGGCGGCCGAATTCGGCGACGCGATCGCCTTCTGCGAGATCGATACGTCTGAACGCGAGGCGGTCGCCCAGTGGGGTCGAGGCGATGCCGTGCTGGTCGAAGGCCGCAACCTCCAGAAAGGTCCGCCGCCGAGCTACGACAAGATCCGCAAGACGATCGCGAGGCAGGTGCGCCGCCGAGCGCGCTGATCGACCGCGGCTGCTAGGCAGATTCTATGCGGTCTTCTTTGGGGGAGGTCGTCGCGGGCGCAAGTCCAAGCCGTAGTAGGCGCAGATGCTATAGGCTGCCGCGGCGCCTAGCCGCCCGCTGGTCGACGCGGTCGCAAGCGGTCCACCAACGTCTCCAGCGGACCGTGGCCGGCCCCATCGGCGCGGAGCATCGGAAAGGGCGAAGAGTCGCTCTCCCGGAAGAGCAGGGTCGAGGGCCAGGCGTGCTCGGCAAGAGGCGGACCCTGGACACGGCGGGCGACGACGCTCGTATAGCCGAGATAGCGGCCACCGTCGACCCTTAGAGCCTCGCGATACCACGCCGCCGACCGCGTGGCCTCGGCCCATTCACACCAGAGTTGCCAGCCCCCGGGAATGGTCCCCGAATGCACGACCTCGAAGAGCCCCGTCTTGGCCACGTGCTCCCGCCACCATTCGGCGGTGTGCAGGCTCCAGTAGTCACCGGTCCACAGTCGCTCGAGATGGTCGGGCGCTCGCGATCCGAAATCCTCCATCTGCCCAGCCGAGACGAAAGCGAGCATGCCTCCGTCGCGCACGAAGTGGGCCAGGTAGTTCAGGTATAGCTCGTCGGTACCGAAGTACTGGAACGAATCGATGCAGATCACCGCGTCGAAGAACTCACCGGCGAACGGCAGCTGCCGGGCGTCGGCGTGGAGAGGAACAACCCGGTCGGACATCCCAGCGTTTTCGATGCGAACCAAGTTCTCGTCGGCGCCCGTCCACAGATCGACCGCCCACACCTCGACATCGAACTCGCGGGCAAGAAAGATCGACGATTTCGCCTTGCCGCACCCCAGATCGAGTATGCGCATGCCGGGCTCGAATTCGAGGTGCTGCGCCAGCCATTCGGTGAGCCACAATGGATTCGCCCCCATGGGGTTTTCCATGACCCACGCGGGGTTGTACCGGTTGGAGCGAGGGAAGCGCTCGTTGATGAGAAGCCGCGTCATGCGAACGAGTCTACCCTACGCCGAGCGCGTCGGGGGCAGCGCCGGCGGCGACCGCCATGTCGCGGACTGTGTCGCCATCGTGCGGAGGCGGAAGCCTAGACCAGATGTGTGAGAGCAGGGTTTCTCGGCGCCGAGTGCAATTAGTCTCGGCAGGAAGCAAGGAGGGACTACTGCACACGATGGGGCAGCCGATGTACCGAGACAGCGGCCGTGGAGCGCGCAGCGCGCCTCCTCGCCGGCAGAGCCGGCGGGAGAGCCTGCGCCGCAAGCGCCGGCGCCGGCTGATACCCCTCATAGCCGTGATCGTCCTCATCGCGCTGATCACCGCCTTTGCCGCTTCTTCGTCAGACGCCGGCCCTCGGCCCGACGAACGCCCCTCCGCCGGCGCCGCCTCGGGGCCGCTTACTACTGGTGTCCCGGCAGTCGATGCCGTCGGCGCCGCCCGCGGCGTCGCGGCGAATGAGATGGGCCAGATCATGGTGCTGATGTACCACCTCATCGGGTACGACGACAGCCAATACAACCGCACCCCCGAGGAGTTCCGGCAGGATCTTGCCACTCTGAAGGCGGCCGGCTACTACCCTGTCAACCTTCGTGATCTCGTTTCAGGCGACATCGACGTCCCCGCGGGAAAATCGCCGGTGGTGATCACCTTCGACGATTCGAGCGGCGGTCAGTACCGCATCGGAACCGACGGCCGCATCGATTCTGACTGCGCGGTGGCAATCATGCAGGAGATGGTCGGCCAAGGTGGCTGGGCGAGCAAGGCGAGCTTCTATCCGCTTCTCGACGTGGACGCTCCCGATCACGTGCTCTTCGGCCAACCCGAGCTGGCGCAGCGCAAGCTCCAACAACTGGTGTCGTGGGGCTACGAGGTGGGCAGCCACACGGTGAGCCACCTCAATCTCGAGAAGGCTCCCAACGCCGAGATCAAGAAACAGCTCTACGTGTCGCAACATACCCTCGAGGAGATGATCGGCGGCGGATACAGGGTCACCACGCTTGCGGCTCCGTTCGGGGCCTACCCTTCGCAGGCCTCGATCCTGAAGAACGGCGTGTTCGAAGACCAGTCGTACAGCTACGAGGCGGCGCTCAAAGCCTTCGGAGGGGTGAGCCCGTCACCGTTCTCCAGCAGCTTCCGCACGTACCACATTCCGCGCATCGAGGTGACCGGGACGACCCTCGCCGGCGTGCTCGCCGCGTTCGACGCTTCCCCGGGCCTTCGCTACATCTCCGACGGCGATCCAGACACCGTAGCCGTGCCCGCCACCCTCGATGCAGCTTTGGGGTCGCTGAGCGGCGAACTGTCTCTCGAGATCGTCCACTACTGAGATTCCGCTCCGGAGGCCGAGTATCAAGGTCCATAGACGACTCGCACTCACTATCCTCGTCGCCGGCGCACTCGCCGCGTTCTTGCCGAGCATCGCACTGGCCGACGTCTGGCGCGACATCGCCGATAGCACCTGGCAGAACTCCTATGGAGTGACCGCCCAGGAGGCCTTCACTGTCGCACAGGGACGCTCCGACGGCACCTTCGGCCCTCGAGAGAGCGTCAGCCGCGGCCAGTTCGCCAAGATGACCACCAACGGACTCGGCATCGCTGTCGAGATGCCGGGCGGGCCCTCGTTCCGCGACGTGCCGATTGGCCACGTGTTCTTCGGCGACGTCGAACGGTGCACGGCCGCGCGCGTGATGTCGGGATATGCCGACGGCAGCTTCCGCCCCGGCGCCGCGGTCACCCGCGAGCAGAGCTGCTCGGTCCTCGGACGCTGGCTTGCCGGACAGGAGATCGCGGTCAGGGGAGGCCTCGCCGGTTCCACAGGCGCCTCCTATGCCTCACTTCGCGCTTGGTACGAGGCCGAGGGCCGGCCGTACCTCAGGGAGTTCGACGACGCCGGCGACATCTCCGCGGCCCATGAAGTGAGCGCCGCCTACCTCGCGGCCCGAGGGGTGTTGGCCGGGTCGCACACTGGTACTTCCTCGTACTTGCGGCCAACGGTTTCGATCAACCGAGCCCAGGCCGTCGCCCTGGTGCTACGAGTGAAACGCGCGGCCGCGGCCATGTCCGACCAGGGCACGCCTCCCACCACCGATCCCACCACTCCGCCACCGCTGCCCGATGGACCCACCGCGGTGGTCTTGACGGAGGGCCGCACGCCTATCGTGGGAGTATGGAGCGGATCGGCCGAGCGGCTTGCCGGATACCTTCTCGGGGTGTGCCCCTCGCCGCGGTTCACTGTCGACACCCTGACGCTCGCCGGCCACTACATCGGCTACTGCGCTGAAGCCAGACTGCGCGCCGATCTGCTGTGGGCGCAGATGATCCTGGAGACAGGCTACGGCATGTACGGAGGCGATGTCTCTCCGCAGCAGAACAACTACGCGGGCATCGGCGCTACCGGAGGAGGAGTCGCGGGAGCCACATTCGCGACCCCTGAGGCGGGCGTCATGGCCCAGGTGGCACACATGATCGCGTACGTATACGTCACGAGCCCTGTGGAGTGGGCCAACTCGAAGACCGATCCGCGCTACGATCTCGTAAGCCCGCGCGGGGCGGCGGCGGTGCTCGCCGATCTCAACGGTCGCTGGGCCGTGCCCGGCACCACCTACGGCCAGCACATCGAGGCTATCGCTCGGGCGATCAACGCTCGGTGAGGGGGCGGCCGCGGGGGGCTGTCGTAGAAGACGCCGCCCACCTCCGGCGTTAGCCGCTCAAGGAGGCCTGGTCACGGTGCCGATAGTTCCTAGGAGCACAATGCGGCGGCGCCGGCACCCGGCAGCCCCGAAGGTCACGAGACGAAAAGGCGACAACTCGGCGTGAGAGACAGACATCACACCACGACCGCTCAGTCGGCACCGTCCAGACTGCGACTGTTCGTGGTTCTGGCCATCCTGCCGGTCATCGTAGGGGGTTGCGGTTCGACCGCCGGCTCTCCAGCGGCGGAAGCGACCAGCGCCATGGCGGTCCAGGCGGTGACGACCACTTCAACACCGAAGTCCGCGCCAACCTTCTCGCTGCACGAGCGGATCATGGCCGAACAAGGACGCGGCGCCGGAACGGCCGCCGCCGGAACAGGCCTGTCCGCCGCCCCCGCGGCGCCCGACCTCGATGCGGCCGGCGATCCGCAACCCCCGGCCACGGCGCCCGGCCTCGCCGGCGGCGTCCCCGACCCCTCGCCGGCCCGCACAGACGCGGCTGCCGCGACGGCAGTGGTTCTCACCGAGGGCCAGACACCTCTCGTGGGGGTCTGGGGCGGCACGGCCGAGCAACTCGCTTCGTTTCTTTCGGCCAATTGCCCCTCGCCCCGCTTCACCGTCGCGGTCTTGGATCTGGCCGGGTACTACGTCCGCTACTGTGCCGAAGCCGGCCTGCGCGCAGACGTGCTCTGGGCGCAGATGGCGCTCGAGACCGGCTACGGAGCGTATGGAGGCGACGTCTCGCCCCAGCAGAACAACTTCGCGGGCATCGGAGCCACGGGCGGCGGCGTAGCCGGCGTCTCGTTCGCCACAGCCGAGGCCGGCGTCATGGCCCAGGTCGCCCACATGGTGGCGTACGTCTACGTCAACGACCCGGTGCAGTGGGCCAACTCCACCACCGATCCTCGCTACGATCTCGTAAGCCCGCGCGGGGCGGCGGCGGTGCTCGCCGATCTCAACGGTCGCTGGGCCGTGCCCGGCACCACCTACGGTCAACACATCGAGGACATCGTCAGAAGGATCAACTCGAGTGTGAAATAAGCGCGCGAACGACATAGACTAGTGAGCGAGCCCGTTTCGACTAACAGGAGCGCGACAGTCATGTCCAAGAAGAACGCTTTCTATGCCCAATCCGGTGGTGTGACGTCGGTGATCAACGCGTCAGCGTGTGGCGTGATCGAGACCGCCCGCAGACACCCCGACGCGATCGGCACGGTGTTCGCCGGCCTCAACGGCATCATAGGCGCGCTCACCGAAGATCTCATCGACACGAGCCACGAATCGGCGGCCGCCGTCGCGGCACTCCGTTACACTCCCTCGGGGGCCTTCGGATCGTGCCGCTACAAGCTGAAGAACGTGGAGAAAGAGCCGCGCGAATACGAGCGGTTGCTCGAGGTGTTCGCCGCCCACGACATCGGCTACTTCTTCTACAACGGCGGGGGCGACTCGGCCGATACCTGCCTCAAGGTCGCGCAACTCGCCGAGAAGACCGGCGCGCCTATCCAGGCTATCCACGTGCCCAAGACGGTCGACAACGATCTGCCGGTCACCGACACCTGCCCCGGCTTCGGCTCGGTGGCCAAGTACATCGCGGTCTCCACCCGCGAAGCCAGTTTCGACGTCCGCTCCATGGCGAAGACCTCCACGAAGGTGTTCGTGCTCGAGGTCATGGGCCGCCATGCCGGCTGGATCGCGGCGGCGGGAGGACTCGCGTCCGACTCCACCACCTTCATCCCCATCGTCATCCTCTTCCCCGAGGTGGACTTCGACAGGGAACGCTTCCTCGCCAAAGTCGATTCGCTCGTCAAGCAACACGGCTACTGCTCGGTAGTCGTCTCCGAGGGAGTCAAGAATGCCGACGGCACCTTCCTCGCCGACCAAGGCCTGAAGGACGCCTTCGGCCACGCGCAGCTCGGCGGAGTCGCGCCGGTGGTCGCCGACATCGTGCGTCAGGGCCTCGGGCTCAAGTACCACTGGGCGGTCGCGGACTACCTGCAACGGTCGGCCCGGCACATCGCGTCGAAGACCGATGTCGAGCAGGCCTACGCCATGGGCAGAGCGGCCGTCGAACTGGCGCTTGCCGGCAAGAACTCCGTGATGCCGACTATCGTTCGCACGTCTGACAAACCATACGCGTGGGAAGTCGGCGCCGCGGCCCTGTCCGATGTGGCCAACGTCGAGAAGATGATGCCCCGGGCATACATCAGCGACGACGGCTTCGGAATCACCGACGAATGTCGCGACTACCTCGCGCCGCTCATCCAGGGTGAGGACTATCCGCCGTACAAGGATGGGCTACCTGACTACGTGACGCTCAAGAACGTCGCCGCGGAGAAGAAGCTGCCGGAGTTCATCCTGTAACGCCGCACCGCCCAGGCGCTACTTCAGAGCCGCGACGATGGCCTCCACGTTCGCGCGCATCATGTTCTCATAGGTCGACGCGGACCCGTCGGCCCCAGTGAGCGAATGGGTGTAGAGCTGGGTCACCACTGTGATACCGGTCTCGGCCGCCACCTGCTTAGCCAGGTCGGGATTCGAGCCCGTCTCGAGGAATATGGCGCGAGCGCCCGTCTGCTTGATGGCGCCGATGAGACGCGCGAGTTGCTGCGCCGACGGCGAAGACCCCGTACTCACGCTGGGCATCACTGTGCCCACGATCGTGAACCCGTACCTGTCGGCGAAATAGCCTAGGCTCTCGTGGTTGGTCACCAGGAGCCGCCGCTCAGGGGGGATCATCGCCACTTGGTCTTTGATCCAAGCATCGAGCTCGATCAGACGCCGGGAGTAGGCGGCCGCGTTGGCCTCGTAGGCCGCCGAATGAAGCGGATCGGCGGCGGCCAGACCATCGCGGATGTTCTCGACGTATTTCACGACCAGCGTCGCATCGAGCCAGAAGTGCGGATCGCCCTGGTCGTGTTGGTGCCCGTCGTCGCTCTCGCCGCCGGCGTCTTCGCCTTCTTGGCCGGTGCGGCTCGCCAACCCCGCCGAGGCCTCGACGAGCACGGCATGCTCGCTGATGTTCTCGAGCATCTCGTCCAGCGTAGGCTCGAAACCGGCCCCGTTGACGACCAGGACATCGCACCGAGCGATCTTGACGGCGTCGGCCGGTGTGAGCATGAAGGCATGAGGGTCGGAGCCGGCCGGCACGAGCGAAGCCACTGAAGCCGCGTCGCCGGCGACATTCCGCACGATGTCGGCAAGAAAGACCTCCACGGCAAGCACCTCGAGGGAGTCACCCGCGCCCGCTTCCGACGACGTTACCGTGTCCGCCGCCCCGCAGGCCGTGAGCGGCACGCCTGCCAGCAGCACAACCAGCAGCGCGAGCCAGACCGGCCACGCGAGGCCCAGCACCCGAGGAGTCGACCTCATCTTTCCGGCCCCGCCGCGTTCGCGCTCGGTCCCTGGGATAGCCCGGCGGCCGAACAGTCGCCGCAGGTGCCCAGGAGTTCGAGGAAATGCTCCTCGACACAGAAACCTGTCTGCCTGATAGCTACCGGTATCAGCTCCGCCACGTTGCAGCCGCCGAACTCGGCGACCTTGCCGCACTTCACGCACACCACGTGGTGGCCGTCGGCTAGAGCCGTCGGCGCGAATCCCTCGCAGTTGCCCGCCACGTGCACCCGCCGGACGGCTCGCAGTCGCTCGAGGATCTCGAGCGTGCGGTACACGGTCGGCAAACCCAGGTCGGGACAGCGCCGCCGAGCCTCGGTGAAGATCTCCGCAGCCGTCATACGAACCCCGGCGACAGCCAAAACCTCCAGCACCGCCCGCCGCTGCTTGGTCTGCTTGAACCCGTTGCGGGTCAGCATCGATGTCGTTGCCGCGAGGTCCATCGCGTAGGGTTGCGTTCCTCTCTCTACTCGCGCCTTTTGTGGGGAGCTAAATGATAATCATTTTCATTTACAATCCGACTGTACCAGACCCGCTGGGCCCAGACAAACGAGAGGGGCGGGCACGCTACCGTCGTCCGCGCTACATTGGGCCCATACGAGAGCTGCAACAGGAGCGGAGGAAACCAGATGAGATCTAGAGCGACGGCATTCGCGGCCATCGTGCTGGTCGCGTTGCTGCTGGCGGGCCTCGCCACTCTGGCGGCGTGCGGTCAGGGCGCCTCGCCCGGTACGCTCGATAGCGGGTCGACCACGAGCAGCACGGCAGGAGGCGACACCTCGACGAGCGGCGCGCCCCCGTCCGGCGCCGAGACCGGTACTTTCACCGTCGACGGACTTGCCCGCTTCGACGGCAAGAACGGCAGCCGCGCGTACGTAGCCGTAGACGGAGTGGTCTACGACCTAACCGGTAGCGCATTCTGGAAAGACGGCGAGCACAGCAGCTGCGATCTCGGAGCCATGGCCGGCCGCGACCTTTCCGACATGATCAAGCAGGCCCCAGCTCGAATGCGTGCGGCGCTTGAGGGCATGCCGGTCGTCGGGACGCTGTCGCAGTAGATCGACTGGTCCGGCGGGGCCGGACTCAGAGAGTGCTGGTCGCGTCGAGCGCGGATACTTCTGTGGCGATGACGACCTTACCCGCCCGCGCCTCGTCGAAGGCGACCTTGGCCGCGGTGCGTTGCGCCAGGGGGTTGAGCCGGTGGGTGACGCCCACCATAATCAGCGCCGCCCCGCAGGCGATGAAGAACGGTATCTGGTAGCCCACATAGTTGAGGATGAACCCCGCCGCGACCGGCACCACGATGGCGGTCACGTGCAGAATGGTGACTCCCATGGCCAGACTCGGCGCCACTTCCTCGGGCACCGCGATCTTGCGCAGGTAGGTGGACGCGCCGATGGTCGAGAACATGGCGATAAACGAATACATGATGTAGAAGACCATGGCCAGCCACACGTCGGATGCCAGCGCGTAGCCACCGAGGGCGACCACGTAGCCGACATTGATCGCCTGAAGCACGCGGCGCTCACCCAGGCGATCGATAAGCCGGCCCACGTATGACGAAGTCAGGATGCCGATGAAGGTCACCGTCATGAGCAGGAGGGAGATCTGGGCGACAGTGAGGTCGAACTGGTTCACGAGCACCCAGAGTCCGAACGAGAAGAAGATCTGTTGGCGCACACCGTCGAGAAGATTGAGGTAGTAGTAGTACCGGTACTCTTTGCGCCACACGATCCGCCCCCGCCGGGGCGCGACCTTGCGTTCCTCACCGTCGTGCAAGTGCGGAAAGCGGATGATTGCCAGCGCGCCGATGAAGCTGACGACCCCGATGACGATGAAGACGGGCTCGTATGTGAGCAAGTCGAAGTGGAAGATGAAGAAGACCCCGATGAGCGCGATCAATGTGCCCGCCATCTGGAACGCCCCCATGCGCCCCAAGACGTGTCCGCTCTTCTCCTGGGTGGTCAGACTCATGCCCAGCGAGAACTGCGTCTGCAGCACGGTATGCATGCCGAAACTGCCGACGAGCACCCACGGGATGACCGACAAGAAGTCGTCGGCGACGCCGTAGAGGGCCAGGCCCACACCGAGAAAGAACATAGCCCCGGCGGTCAGCCACTGGATCGACACGCGGTAGAGAACCGCCATCAGCAGAATGAGACAGAGCCCTCCCAGTTCGCGGATAGCCGTCATGTAGCCGAACTGCGGCCCCGAGAAGTGCAGCACATCCTCGAAGAAGTTGGTGACCGTGGCGTTGTTCGCGTTGTAGGCGAACCCATAGGTCAACTGCATCACCGCGAGCATGATGAAACCGCGGCCGGCCGCGGTGCTCCACATATGGCGTATTCGGTCGGTCATCGAGAGGGGGGTACCTCAAAGTAAGCGAAGACACGCATCCGCGACATGTTACTCGCATGTGGCCGGAGCCTGCAAGGAGGCACGGTGGGTTGCCGGATTCCGCCGTATAGATGTACAGTTCGTTCACCGAGCGAGGGCCCACCCCAGCGAATCCCCGAGGAATGAACTATGACCTCCGCCGAACAGCATGATCGCGCCGTGCTCCAGAGGATCGCCCGCCGGGCTATGCTCGCACGAGACCTCCTCCCCGACTTCTCCGAAGAGGCGATGACCGAACTCCGCGACATCGAGGCGAGCGGCGAACGCCCAGGCCCCGCGGACCTCGACGGCGATGCCCAGGCCATCGATCTGCGCCATCTGCTGTGGGCTTCGATCGACAACGACGACTCCCTCGATCTCGATCAGCTTTCCGTGGCCGAGGCCCTGCCCGATGGCACAGTCAAGGTGCTGGTGGCTATCGCCGATGTAGACTCGCTGGTGACCAAAGGTTCGGCCATCGATGAAGACGCCGGGCAGAACACCACGTCGGTCTACACCGCCGCCCAGATCTTTCCTATGCTGCCCGAGCCGCTTTCCACGGATCTGACCTCGTTGAATCCGGAGGAGGAGCGCCGGGCCATGGTAGTCGAGATGGTCGTCGACGCCGGTGGGTCGCCGGCCGGCAACGGTCGGGTGTACCGCGCCCGGGTCAAGAACCGGGCCAAACTAGCCTACAACGGCGTCGCCGCCTGGCTCGACGGCGACGGCCCTGAGCCGGCCCCGATCGGGGCCGTCGCTGGGCTGGCTGACAATCTGCGGCTCCAGGACCGTGTCGCCCAAGCCATGAAGCATGTACGCGAGCGTCGCGGCGCGCTCGATCTCGAGACCATCGAGGCCCGCCCCGTATTCGTCGACGACGCGGTGAGCGAGTTGCGCCGCGAAGAGCGCAACCGAGCCAAAGACATCATCGAGGACTTCATGATCGCGGCCAACCAGACCACGGCCCAGTTCCTCGCGGCCAAGGGCTCCCCGTCCATTCGGCGCGTGGTACGCGAGCCCCGACGGTGGAGCCGCATCGTCCAGTTGGCGGCCGAACGAGGCTTCGAGCTGCCCGGGGAGCCCGACCCCCGCGCGCTCGAGCGGTTCCTCACGGCCCAGAAGGCGGCCGACCCGCTCCGGTTCGCCGACCTGTCGCTCAGCGTCATCAAACTGCTCGGCCCGGGCGAGTATCTGGCTGAGCCGCCGGGCGGGCTCTCGCCGGGGCATTTCGGCCTCGCCGCGAAGGACTACGGCCACTCCACGGCGCCCAACCGCCGCTACACCGACCTCGTCACACAGCGCCTACTCAAAGCAGCCCTCGACGGCGAGAGACCTCCCTATAGCATGGTCGAGCTCGACCTCCTCGCGACTCACTGCACGCGCCAAGAGGACAACGCCAACAAGGTCGAGCGCCAGGTGGCCAAGTCGGCGGCGGCTCTACTTCTGCGATCGCGCGTCGGCCAGGTGTTCGAAGGCCTCGTCACCGGCGCGGCCGACAAGGGCACCTGGGTCCGCCTGCTCGCCGTACCGGTGGAGGGCCGGCTCGTAAGGGGCTTCAGGGGCGTCGACGTCGGCGACCGCGTGCAGGTTCGGCTCGTGTCGGTCGATGTCGAAAAGGGCTACATCGACTTCTCCCTGACGCGATCGCTGCCGCGCCGAGGCAAGAAGCCCACTCGCGCCTGATCCGGCGCCGGCCGACCCGGTGGCGGTCGCTCGGCCTTCCGCGCCTACTCGGCCGGCTTGAAGATGAGCATCTCGTTGCCGCCCGCGTCGAGCAGAGTCAGCCGGCCGTCGGCGAGCCGGTAGCCCCGGACCTCTCCCAGCAGCTCGAAGTAGGCCGACTCGGCCCTCATCGCGTCTCCGGACCCGGCCATCTTGGTGCTGATTATGAGGCCCACCGAGAGGGAGCCGTTCTTGCCGGTCGCGTAGTCAGCCGAGTAGATATTCACAGCGGCCTTGCCGCCCACACGACCTTCGCCGAACGCCGCCGTGATCTCGAAATCGCCTGGGTAGAGCGAACTGAGCGTCCAGCCGTCGAGCCGCCAGGCGGTGCCATCGAGCGGGTCGTCGACCACCTTCACCGCCATCGTGAAGGTCTCGAGCGGAGGCACGCTCTCCCAGGGGCGCGAGTAGCCGAGCATCAGGGTGGCTTCGCCGGCTTTGAGCGCCTTGAAGCGGAAGGTGAACGTACCGCCCGCGCCGATGAGATCGCTCTCGGGCACGTACGTGGGATCACCCATTTGCTCGAGAATGGTCGCGTCTGTCTCGCTGAGCACCACCGTCCAGGTGTAGCCCGTGGTGGGATTGCCTTTGAGCACCACCTGGATGATATCGCCGGTCTTCACCGTCACTGCCTTCCCGTCGCTGGTGTCGTCGACAACGAGTTGGGGTCCCATGGCCCTGACGATGAGGGCGGCGCCCGCGATGCGGGTCAGCGTCGCACCCGGGGCCAGGAGATGCTGATTGTTGCCTTTCAGAAGGTGTCGCGTCACCGCGTACGCCGCCTCCGGCCTCAGATCGGCGGCGATCGAACCCGCGTCGCCGAATCCGGTGAGAGCTGTGGTGATGTCATCTTCGGTCATGGCGCTCAGATCGTAACCCTCCGCCGCGGCGGCCAGCCGAGCGAGCACCCCGACGGCCTGCATCCGTGTGACCGGAGCGTCGGGGTCGGTGAACCCGAGACCCGTTAGATCGACCACGTCGGTGTCGAAGCCGGTCTTTGCCATCTTGACGAACTGCCCCTGGGTGACCCCGCGGTACGGCTGCCAGGTTCCGTCGGGATAGCCCACCGAGACCATCGCGACCTGGTCTGTGGTCAACCCGTAGCCCATGAGGATGCCGCTTTCGAGATCGGGCCAGGAGGCGGCGGAAGCCGCCGAAGCAATACCAAGAATCAAACAGAGCGCCAGCAGAACCAGCACCATCGCTTTTGCCGAGAATCTGACCATCGCCCGCTCCCTTCACTCTGTCACCATGTCGCCGCAGCACTCGACGTGCTCACCCCGTGCATTGTTCCCGCGAGTAGGGCAGGCCGGCCGGGCCGGGTTCTCTCGCTCGCTGATTACATGATCACCTGTTTGGTGACATGCCATTCGGCCTGCATGCCATTGGCGCTGTCGCCCACGTTCATCGAGCCTCTGATGGTCAGGACGCCGGTTCCCATCCACGAGACTACTCCCGTCATCGCGGCCGCGATGCCCTCAGCCTGGGCCTCCGACATATCGAACGTGAGCACGTTGCCGGCGTAGGTGAAGCGGAGCGTCTGGGAGTCACTGCCCCCTTCGGCGCTGAGTGACGACCCGTCGATCGTCCAGATGGCCGTGCCGCTTCTGCCTCCCGGGTCCATGGTGATCTCGAGGGTCGTGGGCATGGGCTGGTCGACGATCATGGGCAACATGGACAGGTCGCAGCCCTCGGCGTATTCGTCACTGCTCGGGTCGACGGCCACGTCGGTCACAGTGAATTGGCCCGCCCAGAGACCGTTCAGGTCGCCGGCCTTGACGGGACCGGCGCCGAAGGCTGTTGTGGTCGTCGTCGACATGCTCGACGTAGTGGGCGGCAGCGAGGTGGTGGTGGTGCGGTCGGCATCTTGGCCGCCGCTCGAGCCTACCACCCGCTCGAAGGTCTGGCCTGTATCGACGTCGATGAGTACGAGGCTCTCGATGGCGGCGGCGGCGGCCTGCACCACGATGACCACGCTCGGGTCGAAACCGGCCCAGGGCTTGCCCGTGTAGCGCGGCTTGGTAGGAATGGCGACCGGCGGGATGAGCGGGTTGCCGCACTCGCAGCGGGCCCGGGGCACCCCGAAGACATCGACCAAGATGTACTGCCCGGCCTGCAGGATCGACTGGCGGGCCGTCGGCTTGCCGTCGCGGAAGCCGTGGTTGGTCACGCGGATGTCGCGGGTGATAAGCACGGGGGTGAGTTGGGCGAAGTAGGCGGCGAGCTCATCGACCGTCACCTGGGTGCCTCCGCTCCAGCGCAGGGTGGGGTCGGCGTTAAGAGCCGCGCAGAAGGCGGCCGCCTTGTCCGGGTTGGCTCGCAGGAACTCGAGTTGGGCGTCTTTATCAGCGATGAGCTTGCTGCGCGAACCGCCGTAGAGGCCGGGAGTACCACCCAGGTACGAAGCCACCTGTACGGGAGACCCGGGTAGGGTGGGTAGCGTGGTGGGTAGGGCAAGAGAGGTCGGACTAGGAACAGCGTGATCGAACACCAGGGCGTCGCCCGCGAACGACTCGGGGCCGGCGTCTCCCGCCGGTTCAAGGAAGATCTCACCGGCCGACTGGACGAAGACCTCGCCGGAGCCGGTCTGGGTGGAGCCGCCTGCTCCGCCGCCACAACCGGCGAGCAGCACGGCGGCGGCGATTGCCGTGAAGAGTAAGGCTATGGCTCTGCGACTACTCACGGCTGCCTCCTAGAAACCCTGCTGCTGAAGTTGGGCCGAGATGCTCTGGGCGCCGGTGCGGCTTGGGTCGATCTGCAAGGCCCGGTCGACGGCGGTTCTCGCTTCGGGGTAGCGCCCCAGGTTGAACAGGCAGTCGCCGAGCCACTCCTGGTAACCCGAGCTGTTGGGAGCCGCGGCCGCCGCCGCCTGCAAGTGGGGCAGGGCGACGTCGTACAATCCCTGTTCGTCGAGAACCGCTCCCAGAGCCCAATGCGCGAAGTGGCTGGTCGCGTCGAGAGCCAGTGACGCCTCGAGATTGGTCACGGCGCCGGCAAGATCGCCGATCTTCCACAGGGTCACTCCCATGCCCTCGTGGGCGGCAGCCTCGTAGCCCTGCCCCAGCAGCAGCTCGTTCGCGTAGATGCCCAGAGCCTGCTGGTACTGCCCCGATTCCCGGAGCGCTTCGGCGTAGAGGTGCAGAAAAGCCGCCCATTTCGGCCGGGTAGCGATGGCCTGCTGGTAGAGTGTCGCCGCCTCGGTCCACTGAGACTCGAGCGAACGCACCCATCCCGCAGAGGCGAGCACCCACGGATCCTTGGGAGCCAGATCGAGCGCCGTCTGTATCTCGGGCCGAGCCTCGTCCATCCGTCCCCCGGCCGCGAGAATGCGCCCGAGGAAGGCGTGGGCCTGTGCGTCTCTCATGTTGAGCTTGAGCGCGGCCCGGCAGGCCTGCTCAGGGGTCTCGAGGTCGCCCATCTGGTAGTCGGTGAACACGGCGAGCAGCGACAACGCCAAGAAGTTCCACGCCGGGCCGTTCATTGGGTTCACTTGGGTGGCTATCTGCAGCTGCTGGGGCGCCATGTCCCTCGGAAACCCGCGATGCAGGTAGTAGGCGATGCCGAGCTGGGTACGCACCGCATCGCTGTCGGGACTCGTCTTCAGAGCCTCGTCGTACTTGGCGATGCCTTCGTCGAGTTGCCCGTTGCGCACGAGACTGTCGCCCTCGTTGACGAGCTGGGCGATCTGAGGCGGAAGGGCTGTGGTTGGGATGACAAAACTCGAGTCCGATGGCATCCCCCCGGGGAGGGTCGTAGCCGGCGATTGGCCGCCCTTGTCCTCCGACCCCGTGAGCACCACCACCGCTATCACCACCACGATCACGACCGCCGCACCGGCGCCCGCGACCAGCGCCCACGGCTTCTTCTTGCGCCGGCGCCCGGCGCCCGGCCAGTCTTGGGAGCCGAGGCCCGCATAGGGCGAGGGGGCCTCGGGCGCGAGAGCGACTTGCTCGAGCCGCGTCGCCCCCACGGGAGCCTGCGCCGGCTGCATGCCTGAGTTGGTACGCTGCTGCGCCGGGACGACCGGGATGCCGGTCGGGGTCGGCAGGGGCGTCGCCAGTGGGGTCACGGGGCGGGCGCCCGGCGGCGCACTCTGCACGATCACCGTGGCGGCGAGATTCTGCAGGGGCCGCTCGCCGGTAGTGTAGGCGCCGGCCGGGCGCGTGAGGATGGTCTGCAGCGCCGTGGCCAGAGCGGTGGCTTTCTGGAAACGGTTCTCGGGTTCCTTGGCGAGCACCTTGTCGACCACCGCTTGGATGTCGGCGGGGAGGCCCGGGTTGAGATTCTGCGCGGGGGGGATAGGGGCTGAGAGGTGCTGCGCGAGGATCGAGGCGGTAGTCTCGGCGTCGTAAGGAACCCTGCCGGCGAGAGCCTCGAACAGACAGATGCCGAGCGAGTAGATGTCACTGCGAACGTCGGCGGGAAAGCCCTGCACCTGTTCGGGCGACATGTAGTGGGCTGAGCCCATGACCATGCCGGCCACCGTGTACGAAGTGGCCCCCATCAGCTTCGCGATGCCGTAGTCGGTCAGCACCGGATCGCCCTGGGCCGTGAGCAAGATGTTCGCCGGCTTGACGTCACGGTGCACCATGCCCCGGGAGCCGGCGTAGTCGATCGCCGAGCAGAGCGGCGGAAAGATGCGCAAGATCTCCTTCGACGCAAGGGCGCCGCGGCCCGGCGCAGCCGCGGTCGCGCGCTCGGTGAGCATCGTGGCCAGCGTCGACCCGTCGATGAGCTCCATGACCATGTAGTAGGCGCCCGACTCCGAACCGAAGTCGAAGACCTTGACTATGTTCGGATGACTGAGCGCGGCCACCGCCTGCGCCTCGTGCTGAAAGCGCCCGACAAAGGCGGCATCGGCGGCCAGGTGTCCGTGCATGACCTTGATGGCGACCACCCGCTCGAGCACCGGGTCGTGCGCGCGGTAGACGGTTGCCATGCCCCCCTGGCCAATCAGCGAGGTGACCTGGTACCTGCCGAGCTTCTTGCCGACGAGGTCTGCCACTACAGGGTGTCCTTTCGCTTCTGAAGGATCGTGATGACGGCCATGAGGACGAAGGAGATAGCCACCATCATGCCGAGGTACAGGGTCAGGTTGACGTGGAAGATCTCGCCATATTGATCGTGGAGCGAGGAAATGAGCGCGTGCTTCTGGATGGGGTTGGACATGCTTTCGATGCCCGGCATGTAGGTGTCGGAGAAATCGGGCGACAGGCGCGGGCCGCTCTCGATCTGCGCCGAGGTGATCATGGCGCCGAACTGCCAGCGCGTCGATGTGATGGACCCCACGATCTTGCCTACCCAGCCGAGATCGGAGAGCGGCACCATGGCTCCCGAGAACATGAACTGAGGAACAAGCACCAAGATGACCAGAAGCATGGCCCTGTCTTCGCTGGGAGCTACGGCCGAGACCAGGAGGCCCCACATGACCCCGGCGAACGTGCCCAGCATGATGGCCAGGAAGAGTTGGAACAGCGAGGTGGCCGGCAGGTGGGAGAAGTCGACCGCGGCCACCTTGAGCAAGAAGAGCACCACGCCGCTGTAGAGCGCGAACACGAAGCCGATCAGCACCTTCGAGGCGATGTAGGGCATGACTTTGAGACCCACCATCCGCTCCCGGCGATAGACGGCGTCTTCTTTTACGATCTCGCGCACCGAGGTGATGGTGCCGACCAAGATACCCACGATGCACGACATGAAGAGCATGAGCGACGCACGGGTGGCGTTGCCCACCTGCAGGTCGAGGACGTCGCGGTCCCAGATGATGAAATCGAGCAACCCAAGCACCGGCGCGAGCGCGAACAGCATGATCGACGTCTTCTTGTCGCGCCAGATGGTATCGAGGTAGCGCTGGCAGAGCACGATGAACTGCCGCCAGGTGGAGACCCGTTGGCGAGGCGCCCCGGCCGCGGCGCGGGGCGGCGCCGGCCGCGCCGGCGCCGGCGGCTGCCAGACCTGGCCGGCGGGAACCCCCGGAGCCGCGGGCGCGGACGCAGGAGCCGCCCACGGGTCTGACGCGGCCGGCTGGTACTGCGCGGCCGCGGGTGGCGCGAATGCCTGCGATCCCTGAGGGCCATACGCCGGCGGCGCGCCTCCCGCACCATAAGGCGCGATGCTTGCCGCGACCTCCCCCAGCCTCGACTCGACGTTCTCCATGTGCTGTCGCGATGCCCTGAAACGCACCGCCCAATTCTTGGCGTCGCCGGTCTCGATGCGGCTGTAGATCTCGTCGAAATCGCTCACGCCGAAGTACTGCAGCGCCTCTTCGGGCGGTCCGTAGTAGGCCAGGTTGCCCCCGCGCGCCATGAAGATGACCTTGTCGCAGATCATGACGTTCTTGGTGGCGTGTGTCACCAGCGCCACGGTGCGCCCCTGGTCGGCGAGCCGCCGCAGCAGCTTCATCATCTGCAACTCGGTGCCCGGGTCGAGACCCGAGGTGGCCTCGTCGAGGAAGAAGAGGCTCGGACGAGTCAGCAGCTCGACCCCGATAGAGACCCGCTTGCGTTGACCGCCGCTCAAAGCCCGCACCGGCCGGTCGACCGTGGACTGCAGGTCGAGGTCGCGCAAGACCTCCATCACGCGCTGCCGGCGCTCCTGCTCGGTCGTGTCGCCGGGCATGCGCAGCTTGGCGGCGTAGTCCAGCGCGTTGAGCACCCGCAGTTCGCGATGGATGATGTCGTCTTGCGGCACGTAGCCCAGATCGTAGCGGTAGGCGTCGAAGTTCTGGTAGAGATCGGAGCCGTTGAGGAGCACAATGCCCGCGTCGGCCGGGTTGAACCCGCACAGGGCCTTGAGAAGGGTCGACTTGCCCGCCCCGCTCCCACCCACGATGGCGACGAACTCGCGTGGGTAGATCGAGAGCGACACATCCTGCAAGATTCGGAGGCCCTTGCCCACTACCCTTTGCAGATTGAAAGCGTCGATGCGCAGGTTGCCTTCTTCGTCGGTCACGCGCAAACGGCCCTGCTCGAGAACCAAGCGGCTCGCCCCTATGCGCACAACGTCGCCCTCGGCCAGCACGTGCCGCTGGACCAACTGCCCGTTCACGTAGGTGCCGGCGGCGCTGCCCAGGTCTTCGAGAACGAAGCCCTCGCCCGCCCGCACGATCTGCGCGTGCGAGCGCGACACCTGCGGATGCGACAAGGTCAGACCGGCGTTGTCGCTACGGCCGAGCACCAGCGGACCACGCGAGGGTAGGTCGAGCGACACTTCGCGGCCGCCGGCCGGCCGGCCCGGCGCAGCCGGGGCGGCCGCGGCCTGCGGCGCGCGGAATTCAAGCGTGACCGAAGTGCCGACACCGATGATGTCGCCGTGGGTCAGGGGCCGATTCTGAATAGGCCGGCCTTGATACAACAGTCCGTTGGTGCTGGCCAGGTCGGTGATCTCCCAACCCCAATCGCGCCGGTCGATGCGGGCGTGACGGCGCGAGACCGCTTCCGACTCGACCACGATGTCGCTCACCGTCGGGTCGCGACCCACGACCATGGTGGACGACGCCAGTGGCACCTCCCGGGCGCCTCGAGCAGTCGTGACGACGAGCACGGGTACGCGCGGGGCCTCGGCCGCCACTCCCGTAGGCTGTGGGGCCGTTGCTTGAGCCGGTGACTTGAGTGGCGCCACCAGTTCGTCGGCGCCCGGCATCTGCCGGTGATAGGTGACGAGCACCAGGCCAAAGGAGACCTGCACACCGTCGGCAAGTACCTTCTCCACCTTGGGTTCGAGATCGATTCCGTCGAGCTTGGTGCCGTTGCCGCTGCCGAGGTCGACGATGCGGCTGCCGTCGGGGCCCGAGACAACGCGGGCGTGAAAGCGCGAGACTGTGGGATCGTCAAGGCAGACGTCATTGCCCGGGTCTCGCCCGAGGGTGGTGACGGCCTGGGTCAGGGGATATACCCGGGCGACGCCGTGATCCTCGAATATGAGAGCTCCGAACACCATCTCGTCCCGCGGCTCGGGTGTCTGATCGCCGTCTATTCTTCACTGCGTGCCGCGCTTTTGCAATCAGGTTGATCCCCAGAGGGGGGCCGGCCCAAGATGGCCCTCAAGAAAACGGCCAATCGTCTTGCGTCGGGCGACCCGCAAGCGAGAACATCGAGGTAGCGCTCGTAGGTGGCCAGTGCGACTCGCGCCGAACCCTCCGGCCTGACTGTCGAGAGCCTGAACCGTTCGACGCCCAGGGCGACTCGCGCCGACCCAGCCTCGGGGACGAGGCCTATGACGCCGAACCAGGCCCTGCCCGTGCACTCCGCGTGACGTGCCGCGAACAGGTAGTTTCTAACCAGTTGGTAGTCTTCGAAGAACGGACAGACATCTCCAAGCGACTGGGGGACGAGGATCTCGTCACGAAACAGTCCGGCGGCCGCGTGCCAGTAGCGCCTGGGCCCACGATGACCATCGGCTGCCTCGAGCCGGCAGTACGCGGACGTGCCCTTTCGATCGGAGCCGGGGCCGTGAAAACCGTGGCAGAGCCGCGGCGGCTGGCTGCACCTGCCCCAGCCCTGACGCGCGTCGGCCCGGAACTTGCACTCCACGCATACCACCGCGTCGTCGGCGACAAGAAGCACATCGATCGTCGTGGCCTCGCCGCGCCCCGACTCCCCGAGCAGCACCCGGTCGGAGCACTCAGGCGCCACCTCCCACACTCGCCCGGCCCGCGGCGGCACCGTGGCGAGAGCGCCGGTGACGAACTCCTCGAGCAACTCGTTCTTGTCGGCGAACTCGAGCAGCGGAACGAAGGCACTGAGAGCCAGCGCCTGCGACGACCCGGGTGTATGCGCGTACATGTGCCAGCTCAGACCGGGAAACCGCTCCTGGACGAGTACGAAGGCTCTCGGATGCAGGGTCGGGTTCGCGCGGATAGCCGCGAGCGTAGGTCTTCGTCTACGAGCCATCGACCTCATGCTACAGAACGGTTCGGACGGCATTTCCGGCTCGCGACGCTCCTCTGTGACACAGCGCGCAGCGTAGAATGGCCGTCGAGAACACGGCCATCGCCCCGCCGGCGCCGGCACTCCTGGGAGGAACGATGAGACAGCTTCAGACCGACCTATCCATTCTGCGCGGATTCGAGTTCGAGTACCCACCGGTCGGCGTTAAGTTCCTGTTCAAGAGACCCGACGGCATCGAGCGCCTCGCTGAGCCGGCGGCCATATGCGAGATGGTGCGAATCGCCCAGGAGCGCAGCGCCCCCTTCTACATCACCAAGGACGAGGAGAACTGCTACGGCACCATCGTCATGGGCATGAACGAAGCCCCCGTCTTCGCCGAAGCCGGGTTGCTCGGGGAGAAGTATGAGATCTTCCAGGAAGGACGGGCCAACCAGCGGCTCTACAAGGACCTCCCCACTCTGCCGCGGGGCGTAGCCAACTACGCGGCCTTCGCTGCGCTCGACGCGTTGGACTTCGAGCCCGACCTGCTCCTTCTGCTGGCAACCCCTTCGCAGGCCGAGATCGTGCTACGAGCCATGAGCTACTCCACCGGCGAACTGTGGGAGAGCAAGAAGACACCGGTGCTGAGTTGCGCTTGGATCTACGCCTATCCGTACGTCACCGGCAAGGTGAACTACATGGTCACGGGCATGTCGTTCGGCTCGAAGGCCAAGGAAGTGTTCCCCGAGGGGTGGATCCTCATCTCCGTTCCCTGGGACAAGATGCCGGTCATCCTGTCCAACCTGGAGGAGATGACGTGGGCCCTGCCTTCGTACACCGATGGGCGCGAGAGGTTTCTCGAGCGCGAGGCCCGCTACCGAGACGAAGGGATGGCGGAGTCCGTCAACCCGTGAGCACGGCACGACAGAGTCCGGACGGCCCGCGGATGCAGTACCGCTGCATGCCCAACTCGGACGAGCCCTTGTCGGTCCTCGGCTACGGCACCATGCGTCTGCCGTGCCACGTGGGCGGGCGGGCCTCCAACCTCATCGACAAGGAGGCGGCGCTCCGGCAGATCCGGCTGGCCATCGACAGCGGCGTGAGCTACATCGACACCGCCTGGACGTACCATCTGGGCGCCGCCGAGACGTTCCTGGGCACGCACGTCCTCAAGGACGGCTACCGCGAGAAGGTCCACATCGCCGACAAGCTCCCCTGCATGACGATCCGCAAGAAAGAAGCAGTCGGGAACATCTTCAAGAAGCAGCTCGAGAAGCTCCAGGTGGAGGTCATCGACTACTACCTGATGCACTCCATCGACGGCGGCATCTGGGACCGCATGCTGGGCTTCGACATCGTCGACTTCATGGACGAGATCCGGGCAAGCGGGCAGATACGCAAGATCGGGTTCTCGTTCCACGGCCGCAAGGAAGACTTCATGCGCATCGCCGACTCCTACGACTGGGACTTCGTCCAGGTGCAGTTCAACATGGTCGATGAGCGCTTCCAGGCCGGCATCGAGGGCATCAAGCACGCCCACTCCAAGGGGATGGGCGTCATCGTCATGGAGCCGCTTCGCGGAGGCTCGCTCGCCGGACGCATCCCTCACGACGTGCAGAAGATCTACCACACGGCGAACGTCAAACGTTCCCCGGTCGATTGGGCGCTGCGCTGGATCTTGAACCATCCCGAGGTGACACTGCTGCTGTCGGGCATGAACAATGAAGACCACATCCGCCAGAACCTGGCCATCGTGGAGGACGCGCTGCCGAACAGCATGACTGCCGAAGAGGAGCGGGTCGTCGCCCAGGTACGTGAGGCGTACGGCCGGCTGATGCAGGTGGGCTGCACCGGCTGCGCTTACTGCATGCCCTGCCCGCGCGGCATCGACATCCCGGCGGCGTTCAAGCACTTGAACAACTACCACGTCTTCTCGAAGTGGGAGGCGCGCATCAACCACGCGCTGTTCCTCGGCGTCCAGACCAGAGACGGCAAACCCCACTGGACGACCGACTGCTCCGACTGCGGCGCCTGTGAGGAGAAGTGCCCGCAGAATGTCCCGGTGCGAAAGGCGTTCGAGCAGGTGCGCGAAGATCTGGAAGGTCCGCTGGTGAAGACCATAGCCGGCGCCGGGCGTAGGGTACTGAGGACCACGCCGACTGCCGCCGCGGCCCCCGAGGGTCCCGGCGCCGTCAGTGGGGACAGCGGCGACGGGGGCGGCACGGCGTGATCATCTCCGTCATCCTCGGGCATCCAACGCCGGGGAGCTTCAACCACGCCATTGCCGAGACGGCCGCGGCCCAGTGCCGGCTCAACGGCTGCACGGTGAACTACCACGACCTCTGCCGAGAGGGCTTCGACCCGCTGCTCGCCTCCGGCGAGGCGGCGTCGGACCCTGCGGAACCCGCAGCCCCGCTGCCGCCCCTGGTGGCCGCTCACTGCGAGGAGATCGCGGCGGCTGACGGCATCGTCATCGTCCATCCGAACTGGTGGGGCCAGCCTCCGGCAGTCCTCAAGGGCTGGGTCGACCGCGTGTTGCGGGCGGGCGTGGCCTACCGCTTCTTGGAAGGCGATGGCGGTGAGGGCATCCCGGTGGGCCTGCTCAAGGCCCGGACCGCCCTGGTCTTCAACACCGCCAACACGCCTTTGGCGCGCGAAACCTCGGCCTTCGGCGACCCGTTGGAACTCATCTGGAAGAAGTGCATCTTCGGGCTCTGCGGGATCGACGACGTGCGCCGCATCACCTTCTCGGTGGTGGTCACAAGCGCGCGGGAGGAGCGCGAAGGCTGGTTGACGACGGTGCGCCAGATGGTAGACGGCGCCTTCGGGCCGGCCCAGAAGGCCGCTCCGCCGTCGACCCCCAGTAGCCGCGCGGCCACGAAACCGGCGGACGTCACGACCGACAAACAACAAGACCCGCCGAGCGGCGGGTCCGGGTAGTGCGCCCAGAAGGATTCGAACCTTCGACCTTGGGATTAAGAGTCCCCTGCTCTACCAGCTAAGCTATAGGCGCGTGCGCGGCATGCGCGTGCGGAGGATTTTACACGATTTTCGCGGGTTGCCGAGTCCGGCAGGCTCCTGAAGCCTCCTAGTCCATATCTCCCTTCGCGAGATAAGCCGCGGCCAGTACGCCCGCCGCAACCAACAGCCGCTTGTCGACCATGGCCGACGCTCCCGGAACCACCTCAATCCGAAGCGCCTTACCGATGAACTGATGCTTCTGGTTCATAGTGGCCACCTTGGAGTCGCCCACCATCACGTCCAGCTTCTGCGCCAGCGCTCCGTTGGTCATCGTCCGCAGGAACGACCTACCTGCGCCCGAGGTGACCTCCGCGATCGGGGCGCCCTTGGAGTCCATGATGCTCCAGCCGTCGGTGAAGAAACCGCCGCTCATGCCCAGGCCACCCAACGATTCACCGGTAGCGCTGTCTTTGACCTCGAGGAAGTTCTCGTACTCGCGTCCCCCGGCGTCGGTCGCCACGAGTAGCTCCTGCTGCTTCTGCTCGTCGGCCCACACCCGCACCGTCGCCGTCCACGGCGCGGTCCACTTCACCTTCTGCTCGGCGTACATCAGGAAGTCACCGCCGTCGGAGAGCACGCGTAACTTGTCGGTGGACAGCTTCTTGCGCCTGATGACGAAAACGTCGGGCTGGAAGAGCGGATTCATCGTGCCTCCCCACGCGTGGTCGGTGCGGACGTCCGGAGAAGCGCGAGGAGACCCAATGGGGCACTCTCCCCCGGAACGCGCTACCGGTGGGCACGCTCGTCGATACTATACATGGACCTCCAAAGGGGTCGGCGGGGCGTCAGTCTACCGGCGCCGCCGTGTAGTCGTTTCTCACGTCCTGCGCCACCACGCCGTCGCGCACCTCGATGATGCGGTCTGTCTGCTGAGCGATGGCTCTGTCGTGGGTGACGATGACGAAGGTGGTGCCCATCTCGTTGTGGATTCGCCTGAAAAGATCGTAGACCAAGGCCGAGTTGGCGGTGTCGAGGTTGCCCGTGGGCTCATCGGCGAGCAGGATGTCGGGGGAGTTCATCAACGCGCGACCGATCGCCGCCCGCTGCTTCTGACCGCCGGAGAGTTGCTCGGCGTTCTTGCCGGCCAGTTCGCCGATGCCCAAGAAGTCGAGTATCTCCCCGGCGTGCTTGTGTGCGCCACCCATGATCCGTCGCCGCCTGTCCCGGGACCCGTCGCCCTCCGGCCCCCGTCCGCCGATCCAGGTGGGAATGAGCAGGTTCTCGCGCACCGTGAATTCGGGAAGCAGATGGTGGAACTGAAAGATGAAACCAAGGTGCTCGTTGCGAAACGCGGCCCGATCTTTCTTGCTGAGCGCTCCCACGTCGGTGCCGAGGAGCGCCACAGTGCCCCTGTCGGCCGGTCGAGGAGCCCCAGCAGGTTGAGAAGCGTCGATTTGCCGCTGCCCGACTGCCCGATGATGGAGAGAAACTCCTTGCCCTGCACGCGAAACGTGACGCCTTGCAGCGCTTTGGTCTTGACCACGTCGCCGTATTCCTTTACCACGTCTTGGGCGAAGATGACGTCAGGCACTCTGAATCACCTCTATGGGGTCGAGCCTGGCGGTCTTGCGATAGGGGATTATGGCCGAGATCAGGGCCACAGCGATGCCGATTGCCGCCGACAGCAGCACGAACGACAGACGCGCCTCGATGGGGAAGAGTCCCGTGTCGCTCTGCCGTGCGATCGAGCTGAACGCGCCGATGAGGCCCAAGCTGATACCGATGCCCACGGCCGTGCCGAGCACTCCCAAGATGCCCGCCTGATACAAGAAGACCAACCCGGTGCGTGCGTCGCTCATGCCCAAGGCTTTGAGGATGCCGATCTGCCGGGTCTTCTGCACCGCCGAGATGGCGAGCGTGGACGCTATGCCGAGCATCACCGAGATGATCACGAACACCTGGATCATGTATGACGAGGTGCTCTGACTCTGAAGGGCCGTCAGCAGTTCGCTGTTGGTCGTCTGCCAGTCGGTGACCTGCCATCGCGGGAACGCGGCCGAGAGCGAGGCGACGACCTCAGGCGAGGTGAACACGTCGGCGACCTGGATCTCCACGGCGCTCACCTGCCCACTCTGCCGGCCCAGTGCTTCACTCGTAGCCTCCAGCCCGGCAAAGACGCCCTGCATATTGGCGACTGCCGATCCGAGGTCGAAGATGCCCTCGACCGTCGCGGGCCGGCTCGACCCATCGGCAAGCACCAAGCTGACAACCGACCCGGTCGCCAAACCATACTTCTCGGCGAACTCTTTGCCGACCAGAATCTGGTCGCCTTGTAGCGTCATGGCGCCGGCCGTCAGACTGCCCGACAGCTCGTAGATGGAATCGATGTCGTCGCGGGCGCCCCCCTTGACGACCACAGGAGCGCTCGCATCGCCGCTCGCGACCAGCGCCGAGAGGATCTGCACGGGAGCGACGGCAGTGACCCTCGCATCTGAGCGCACCACTTCGCGGTCTACGGCATCGAAACCGAGCGTCGCCTCGCCCTCAGCCGGCTGAATAGTCACGTGGGCGCTCGAGCCGACAGTGCTCTCCACCAGCGAGTCCTGCAGACTGGTGATGAGCGAGCCGACGAAGACCTGCACGGCTATGCCGACCGCGATGCCGAGGACGATCAAGATCGACTGGGTCTTGCTGCGCCATAAGAAACGTCGTGCGATCTTGAGTTCAAGCACGGCCGCGCGCCTCTGCCGCCAGTTGGTCGAGAAGCACGTCGACAGACTCGACCGTGTATTGCTCCCAGCCGGCATGGGTGTGGGCGAAAGCCGCCCCTCCGACGAAGATCCGCGTCTGGGGTAGCTCAGACCGCAGGCGGCGGACCACGTCGCCGAGCGCGGTGCGCTGGAAGTGAGTCGAAGCCGAGAGGCAGACTACCTGGGCGCCTGTTGCCCGCACGCACTCCACCATCTGCGCCACCGGAGTCTGCGCCCCCACGTAGACCGTGCGGTAGCCCCGCACATCGAAGCGGTCGCAGAGCATGCGCAGACCCAGATCGTGCGACTCCTCCGGGGGGCAGAAGAAGGCCACGGTGACCGGCACCGGTTCGACCTTGGCCTTGTGCTCGAGCACCACCGGGTAGAGGGCTTCCACGGCCGCGCGCACGGCCCCCACGATGAGGTGCTCTTCCCAGACGGCGGTGAGCCTCTCGCACCAGCGCCGGCCGACCAGAGCGAGGAACGGCTCGAGCGCCTGCGAGTAGAGATCTTCGATCGAGATGCCCGCGCCTGCCGCGGCCAGAACGGCCTCGACGGCCCCTTCGCGGTCGTGGGCTTCGAGACATCGCACCAGCTTGTCGATGAGATCGTTCACTGAGTATCCGGCCACCTCTGGTCGTCAGCGCCTCAAGAGTACACGATGCCGGGCCGCCGGGGCGAGCCAGCGCCGCGAATGACGCTATAGTTTGTGCCGCTCTCAGGCAACTCGCTTCAGAAGGATTCACATGCCCGCGAATGTACGTGTCCGTTTCGCTCCCAGCCCCACCGGCGCCCTGCACGTCGGCGGCGCCCGCACCGCCATCTACAACTGGGCCTTCGCCCGGCAGACCGGCGGCGTGTTCGTGCTCCGCATCGACGACACCGACCCCGAGCGGTCGACCGAGAAGAACACCAAGCAGATCCTGCGGTCGATGGAATGGCTCGGCCTCGACTGGGACGAAGGCCCCGAGATCGGCGGCCCCGCCGGCGTCGGCGGCCCCTACGGCCCCTACTTCCAGACGGAGCGCGGCGCCAACTATCGGGCCGCCCTCGAGAAGATGAAGGCCGACGGCAGCGCCTATCCCTGCTTCTGCAGCACCGAGTCGCTCGAGGCCATGCGGGCGGCCGTCCGTGCCGGCGAAGGCGCCGAGGGAGTCATGGCCGGCTACGACCGCACCTGCCGCAGACTCGACCCGGCCGAGGCCGCGGCGCGCGTCGCCGGCGGCGAGCCGTGCGTCTGGCGCCTGGCGGTGCCCGAGAACCGCGGCGACATCGTCGTCGAAGACGTGGTGCGCGGCGACACCATCTTTCCCGCGGCGGCCATGGACGACTACATCCTCGCCCGCGGCGACGGCACCCCGACCTACAACTTCGCGACCGTCGTCGACGACGCCGACATGGACATCACCCACGTCATCCGCGGCGACGACCATCTCTCCAACACGCCGCGACAGATCCTGGTCTACGAGGCCCTGGGCCACGCGGTGCCCGTCTTCGCGCACCTCTCCATGATCTGGGGCGCCGACGGCAAGAAACTGTCGAAGCGCCACGGCGCCACCTCGGTGGAGGCCTTCCGCGACGAGGGCTTTCTACCCGAGGCCCTGCTCAACTACCTGGCCCTTTTGGGATGGTCGCTCGACGGCGAGACCACCATCATCCCGGCCGACGTGTTGAAGGCCAACTTCTCCCTGGAACGCATATCCAAGAACCCGGCCATCTTCGACTTCGAGAAGCTCGAGTGGATGAACGGCGTCTACATCCGCGAGATTCCGGCCACAGTCCTCGCCGAGCGCCTCTTCCCGATCCTCGAGCAGGCGGGCCTGGCCCCAGCGGGCGACCTGGAGGCCCGGCGCGACTGGTACGTGGCCCTGACCGAGTTGGTGCAGGAGCGCCTCAAGCGCCTGACCGACGTGGTGCCCATGGTCGGCTACCTCTTCAGCGACACCGTCGAGATCGATCCGGCTGCCGCTGAGAAGGTGCTTGGCGCCGAAGGGACACAACGCGCGCTCGCCGCGGCGCAGACTGTGCTCACACAGCTCGCCGACTGGACGCCGGCCTCCATCGAGGAATCCCTCCGTCCCCTAGGCGAGGAGTTGGGCATGAAGCCGAAGGTGGTGTTCCAAGCGGTGAGGGTGGCCGTCTCGGGCTCGACAGTGTCGCTGCCGCTGTTCGAGTCGATCGCCTTGCTGGGGCGCGAGAGGGCGCTGGCACGGCTGGCGGCCGCGGAAGTGCTGGCTCACTAGCTTCTGGGTCCGCCTACAGGAACGCCGGTCCGTCAGGCGTTTCCGGCAAGGGCCGGATCCGTCAAACGCTCGCTGCGCCAACCCGCACGACTGTGACTAGGCTTTCATCCCGACGATGAACGATTCGAAAAGGCGGATGGTCGAGTTCGCGAAGCCATGGCGTCTCGAACTCAGGCACGACTCTGCCACTGTCGGAGAACATGGCGAGCTGTCGTACGCGGTCAAGGATCTCCAGCACAATGCGTGTGCCCACGTGCGGGATACCTTGAGACGCATACCAATCGAGAACGTCACGCAGATCGTCATGCGCGGACTGCGAGAACTCGACGCGGCAGCGCGATTCGCTCATTCGAGACCGAGCGAACGAGCGACCTCATCAAGGGACATGACCCGCCCGCCTTCGATATCCGCAAGGCCCGCGACCACCGCCCTCATGAAGTCGCGCTCCTCCTGGGCTGCCTCGTACTCATCAAGTGCTTGCACCACTGCGACCCCCCGTCCATGACTTGTGAGAAGCACAGGGCGGCCGGTCTCATCGACGCGACGAACGATCTTGCCAGGGTTGACCTTCATCGCGCCCAGCGGCACTACGTCCTCAGAGAACTTCACTGCGGGTCTCCGCATGACAAGCCTCCAATTGCACCGATATTCTGGTGCTGATTACAGCATCGCCGGCGGCTGCACGCGCCCGCCAAGAGACGCTTCTGGTCCTACGCGCAGAGTGCCGCGAGCTTCCTGGCCGTGTTGACGTTGCGCGTCGTCATCCGGGCGTAGGAGCTGTGTGCCACGATCTTCGTGATCTGGCTGCGGTTGTAGTTCTCTCGCTTGATGTTCCAGACGATGGCCCCAGGCGTGTAGAAGATGATCATGAACTGCCGCTTGACCGGTAGTTCTGAGACAAGGCTGGGCGAGTCGACATCGCTGAACAAGTACGCCACGTAGGTCTGTTCGCGCTCGTTGCTGCCCCACTCGCTCGGTATCGACGCGGCAATCTCGACCATCTCAGCGCACGTCTTCACCAACGTCGGGATCTTCTCGCCAAACGCCCGCTCGATCTCGCGCTCGATGAGTTGCGTCAGCTCAGAGGCGCCGAGCGCCGACTCGAACAACACGTTGCCGGAGTTCAGATAGGTGACCGCGTTGCTGAGCCCGAGCCCCTCCAGGAGGTCCTTCAGCGTCCCCATGGGCACACGAGGGCCCTTGCCGACATTGATTCCGCGCAGCAAAGCGACGTATTTCATGGTGGCGTCGGCAAGAAGGGTTCAGACAGCAGCCGCAAGGGCGCCGAACACCCTGGTCTGGTCCGCGGCGGTCTCTGCGATCGCAGCCACCTCTTCCAAGGTGTTGCCGGCTTCTATCGCTTCGCCGACTGCCTGTACGACCAAGCCCACGCCGACAGAGACCTTGCGGGAATCCACGACTCGTATCCTCTGAGGATCGACCGACTGGGCCGCCATGGTGGCGGTCTCCACCGTGCCCGAGAGGCGAGCGGAGATGTGCACGGATATCACCGAATCGTAGTCCTTCAGAAGGGCCGCATAGACGCTCATGAACTCGCCCACGCTCGGTTGAGAAGACTGAGCCGCCTGACCGTCATACTTCTGACGCTCGGCCTCGCGAAGATCGCAGGTCGAATCGGTCACAAGGGCAATTCTGGCCACGTCGATCATTCCGATCTTTCAACACGAGGACGCGTTCCAAGATATCCCCATTGTAAGGGATGCGAGGGCGAAGGGCCGCGTTGCTGCTAAGCTCGTTGTATGGACCGTGGCGGCCTTGTTCTTCTCACCGGGGCAACCGGCTATATCGGCGGCAGGCTGATTCGGCCGCTCGAGTCTACCGGCCGTCCCCTGCGCCTCATGGCGCGAGAGCCCGAGCGCCTGCGTCCGGCCCATCCACCCACAGCGTTCGTTCCGCGAGTTGCCGGCGCCACCGAACTGGTGCGCGGGGACGTGTTTGACCCGCTGTCTCTGGCCGAGGCCCTGACGGGGGTCGATACCGCGTACTATCTGGTGCACTCGCTCGGAGCGGCCACAGACGAGTTCCGCGAAAAGGAGCGGGTCTCAGCCCAGAATTTCGCCGAAGCTGCCCGCACGTGCGGGGTGCGCCGCATCATCTATTTGGGAGGTCTGGGACGCTCCGAGGACACACTGTCGCCCCACCTGGCCAGCCGTCAGGATGTCGGCCGCTGGTTGTGCGAGAGCGGAGCCGAGGTCATCGAGTTTCGCGCTTCGGTGATCTTGGGCAGCGGCTCCATATCGTTCGAGATGATCCGGGCGCTCGTTGACAGCCTACCCGTGTTGCTGACCCCGCGATGGGTGAACAGCCTTACCCAGCCCATAGCGGTGGAGGACGTTGTGACCTACCTGACAGCCGCGCTCGATGTGACGGTGCCCGAGCGCTGCACCGTCTACGAGATCGGAGGGGCCGACAAAGTCTCCTACGGTGGCATGATGCGGGCCTATGCGCGTTCGCAGAGATTGCGCCGGCTCATCGTCAAGCTTCCGTGGCTCACGCCCAGACTGTCCGCCGCCTGGCTGGCGCTTGTGACGCCGCTCTACTTCCGCGTTGGCCGCCACTTGCTGGAGGGAGTTCGCAACGAGACGGTGGTGGCAAGTGACGCCGCGAAACGTGACTTCCCAGGTCTCACACCTATGGGCATCGACGCAGCCATAACGCGGGCACTTGCACTCGAGGACCGCGAGTTCGCGGAAACCCGCTGGAGCGATGCTCGCTCCGCCACTCCGCCCTCCAAGCACTGGCCGGCCGAACGCTTTGGTCGACGCTACGCCGATCAGCGCATCTTGGACGTGCCATGCGCGCCCGGCACGGTGTTTGAAGCGGTGCTCTGCATCGGTGGGAAGAAGGGCTGGTACGCCTGGACCTGGCTCTGGAGTCTGCGCGGCCTGCTCGACCAGTTGGGTGGCGGCGTGGGCTCCCGCAGAGCCCGCCGCGACCCTGCATGCGTGATCCCCGGAGATACTCTGGACTTCTGGCGAGTGGAGAGACTGGAACCCGAACGGCTGCTGCTGCTGGCCGCCGAGATGCGCATGCCCGGCCGAGGGTGGCTGCAATTCGAGCTGATTCCGCTGGCAGACGGGCAGACGCGGATCGTGCAGACCGCGATGTGGGATCCGGTGGGTCTGCGCGGGCGGCTCTACTGGTACTCCCTCTGGCCTATGCACGAGGTGATCTTCAGGGGCATGATCCGCGGCATAGCCAGGGAGAGCGGGTGCCTGCGGCCAAAGGCAGAACGGCACCGGTTCCGATCCGGCTGACCGCAGCGCCCAGCAGGCCTTGCGACTGCCATAATGGAAGGTGCATGGGGCCGGCCCGGCCCTGCCACGCCTCTGAGCAAGCACATCCGAGTCTGGGAGGTAGGGAGATATGGCTCCTTCGAAGGGAACTCGAAGCCCATCCGGCACGGCCCAGGAGCTTGAAGCGCGCTTTCGCAACCTGCGCTGGTGGAACATCTGCGTCGGACTCGTTCTGGCCGCCCAAGCGGCCGTCATCGCGGTGCTCTCCAACGACTTCGCGCTACCGGTGGTAGCGACCTACATGGCCGGACCGCCCGGCACGGAACCCTCGATCACGAAGATCGGGGAACTGCCGCTCGGTTGGGGCGTCTTCGCGTTCATGGCCATCTCGGCGGCGGCCCTCCTCATCATCGCCTCGCCTGGAGTCTTCGGGTGGTACAAACGCAATCTTGCACGCGACCGCAACTACGGCAGGTGGATCGAGTACTCCATCAGCTCCTCACTGATGATCGTGCTCATCACCATGATCGTCGGCGCGACGGACCTCGCGGCCATGATGGCCATCTTTGGGGTGAACGCGTGCATGATCCTGTTCGGGCTGCTCATGGAGAAATACGAGAAGCCCGGCGGACCGAGCTGGCTCTCCTTCTTGTTCGGCTGTTTCGCGGGCATCATCCCTTGGATCGTGGTTCTGATCTATCTCTGGAGCCCCAACTTCGGTGACCAGGAAGCGCCCGGTTTCGTCTACGGCATCATCGCGTCGATGTTCGTCTTCTTCAACATCTTCGCGGTCAACATGGTGCTGCAATACAAGAAGGTCGGCCGCTGGCGCGACTACCTCTTTGGCGAGAAGGTCTACATCATCCTCAGTCTTACGGCCAAGGCGCTGCTCGCCTGGCAGGTGTTTTCAGCGACGCTGGCCGGCTCGGCCGGCTAGAACGGAGTATGACGTGGACACTCTGCAGATCATCCTGTTGCTCATGAATGTCGTCGGTGGCGTGGCGGTGATAGGGAGCTACGTGCTGTGGCTGCGAGGAGACCCCGGGGGAGCAAACGCCCTGTGGGGCGGGGTGCCCGCAAGGCTGCGGCCCGTCTACACCGTCTCTATGATCCTCTCCGCGATCGGCTACCTCGCGGTGTTCTACTACCTGCTCTTCGAGCCCATCCCCGCTGAAGTGGAGGGCGGCGCGAGTTTTGGCTTCGTGTGGTTCATCCCAATCGTGGTTCTGATGCTCTTCCCCTCCGCCTTGTGGATGCCCTTGTCTCGCCTCTACGTTGATAGACCCAGCACACCCACGTGGGTGGCAGTCCGCGCGGTGCTCTTCATCGTCGGGCTTGCCTCGATAGCGCTTGCCTGGGCGCTTCTGACCCTCAAGCACGACGGTGGGGACGTGGCCTATTGGGTCGCGGCAGTGGGAAGCTGCTATTTCGCCTTCCACACGTTCGTCCTGGACGCCCTGCTCTGGGCGGCACTGTTCAGGCGCCAGGCCTAGGTGCCGCACCACGCCGGTGCTGGCCACCAAGCTCTTCATTCCTCCGGCTCCTGCCGCCGTGGTGTCGCGCGCGCGCCTGCTTGAGCGGCTGGATTCGGGACTCGACCGCCGGCTGACGCTCATCTCAGCTCCGGCAGGATTCGGCAAGACCACCCTGGTGAGCGAGTGGCTGGCCGGGTGTGCGACTCGGAACTCAGATGTGCGAACAGCCTGGCTCTCACTCGACGAAGGGGAGTCGGAGCCGAGGCGCTTCCTCGACTATCTTGTGGCCACTCTGCAAACGGCGGCGCCCGAGGTGGGGATGGGCGCCGCGAGGATGCTCGCTTCGCCACAACCTCCTCCCGCTGAAGCGGTTGTGGCGGCGCTGCTCAACGACGTCGCGGCATTGCCGGACCGCCTCATTCTGGTGCTCGACGACTACCACGTGGTGGATGAGACCTCGGTCGACGATATGCTCGCCTTCATGCTGGAGCACCTGCCGCCGTGCATGCATCTGGTGCTGCTCACTCGGGAAGATCCCGCGCTGCCGGTCGCCCGGTTGCGCGCGCGGGGCCACATGACCGAGGTGCGCGCGGCCGATCTGCGCTTCACGCCCGCGGAGGCCGCGGACTTCCTCACCAGGGTGATGGGGCTCGATCTTTCCGCGGAGGATGTCGCCGCCCTCGAGGCCCGCACCGAAGGCTGGATCGCCGGTCTGCAGATGGCCGCAGTCGCGCTGCAGGCTATGACACGTCAGTCGGCAGTCGGGCCCGACGTGCGAGCGGGCCGCGCCGAAAGCGCCGCCTTCATCCAGGCCTTCACGGGCAGTCATCGCTTCGTCGTGGACTATCTCATGGACGAGGTGCTCGCACGCCAACCTGACGGCCTGCGCGATTTCTTGCTCCGCACGTCCATCCTCGACCGCATGTGCGGCCCGCTCTGCGACGCGATCACCGGCCGCGACGACGGGGCTCGGACCCTCGAGGACTTGGAGCGCGGCAATCTGTTCGTGATCCCGTTGGACGACGATCGTCGCTGGTACCGCTATCACCACCTGTTCGCCGACGTCCTGAGGACACGCTGTTTGGCCGACATGCCGGGCGCGGCGCCTGCGCTGCACGGGCACGCGAGCGCGTGGTACGAGCACGAAGGTCTACGGGGCGATGCCATCGGGCATGCGTTCCTGGCGGGCGATCTCGAGCGGGCGGCCGATCTGGTCGAATTGGCGGGCCCCATGGTGGAGCAGATCTCCGAGGCCCGAATCTGGTGGAGATGGGCCGCAGCACTGCCCGACGAGCTTGTGCGCGCCCGGCCCGTCCTCAGCGGTTGGTGCGCCCACGCCCTCCTGGGCAGGGGTGAGTTCGAGGCCGCCGAGGCCCGCCTGGCCGACGCGGAGCGATCATTGGAAGCGCTCCCTGGGTCGGGGGTGGTCGTGGCCGACAAGGAGTGGTTCCGACTCCTGCCGGCCAGCATCGGCATCGCCCGGGCGTACATCGCTCAAGCCCGCGGGGACGCGGAGTTGGCCATCGAACACGCAGAAAAGGTGCTGGAGCTCGTTCCCGACGGAGAGCAAGTGCGGCGCATGCAGGCCTCGGCGACCCGTTGTCAATGGTTTTAAAGGCTCTCCGAGATCTTAGGATAGGCGTTAACGGTGTTAAGACTGCTGCAAAAGAGTATGTAATCGATGGGGATATATGAAAGGAATCGATCCACAGCATAGCAACCAAGATCCTTGCAAACACAAAGATAGGATGTCTTTTATTTACCCCGGAGAAACACCCAATTACGATCACGGCACTATTCAGTATTCCTTTAAAAAGCAGCACGTACCGTTATTACATGCAGACAATAAACAATTGAAGAATAAGCATCCGTGGTCAGTTGTCCTTAAATTTACCCGAGATATGCAATTTATCCAAAAATATTGCCAGTCCATGAAACGAGAACCCACCGCATTGAACTTGAAACCATTGCACAGACGTGGTCTGAACACTGCGTCCATAAAACCTTCAGAGGCATTATCGATTTCGATGGAAATAAAATCGATAATTTATTAAAGAGTCACCATCATGAAGGCAACCAGTGAACTTAACAAACCCTGGTGTGTCTCTGTATTTAAAGACAACGCCGGTATCGTACAGTTTGACAATACTTATAACATTTGCTTTAGGTGGAAACTCGTCATCACCCGTCCGCCATAGAACCTTATGGGGGCGCTAACACTGGGGTTTGGGGGGTAATCAGGGACGTGATGGGTACGGGATTCGGAGGAAACGGATTCTAAATACCGATGTGTTCTGTTTTGGCCTGCCTGACACACTTCTAATATAAAATTCCTAAAGGTGTTTTACATCCAAAAAGAATTTTCAAAGGGGTCGTTGCAGGTGTACGGGATTACGGCAACCGCATGGGCATTCCCACCGCCAATGGCGCTATCTTTTTTGATGAGCGATACCTTGGCAACCCCATCGTCTTTTGTGGACGACTGGTGGGTCTCATACCAAAAAATAAATGCCAAAAAGAAACCCAGTCCAGAAATGACCTTGCCAGTCGTTGTTGCAGGAGGCAGGACGGGGCGTGATGGCTCCTTAGGTGTTACATTCTCTTCAGCAGAGTTACATGAAAAATCAGAGCAGCTATCCGGTGGGGCGCCGTTCAGATCGGCAATGCAATAACGGAAAAGGCGTTATTGGACGTGCTTTTACAAGCCCGCGACAAAGGGCTGTACAACTGCATCACCGATTGTGGAGCCGGGGGTCTGTCCTCTGCCGTGGGTGAAATGGGTCAGAGTTCTCGGGGGCACTCGTCCATTTGGAAAAAGTACCCCTTAAATACGCAGGTCTTTCCTACACAGAAGTCTGGATTTCCGAGGCACAAGAACGGATGGTACTCGCCGTTCCGCCGGGAAAAAGAAGATCGACATCCTTGAATTATTTAAAGCAGAAAACGTTTAAGCCACGGTAATTGGAAGATTCACAAACGACAAAGTATTGCGCCTGTCATACAATTCTCACGTGGTTGGTGAAATTGAAATGGATTTTCTCCACAACGGTATACCCAGAACTGAAACGCAAGGCCATATGGCATAAACCCATATTTGAGGAAACCTACGCTATCAGAAAAAGAAGATTTTGGGCCTGATTTAAAAAAGATCCTCGCGGCATGGAACGTTTGCAGTAAGGATGGGTCATACGCCAATACGACCATGAGGTACAGGGCGGAAAGTGTACTAAAACCTCTTCAAGGACTACAGAATGATGGAACAGGTGATGCCTGTATTGTTACCCCAGTCCTCGGATCCAGAAAGGCACCATTGTATCCAATGGCATGAACCCCCGGTACGGCGAAATAGATCCGTATGGATATGGCTGCCTCCGCTATTGATGAAGCGTTACGACAGATCATTGCATCTGGCGGGAGTTTAGAGCAGGTCGCACTTTTAGACAACTTCTGCTGGGGTAACACCAATAAGCGAGATCGTCTCGGTAGCCTTGTGATGGCGGCACAGGCTTGTTACGACATCGCCATCGCATATGGAACCCCTTTTACTCTCCGGAAAAGATAGCCTGAATAACGAATTCGTCACTGATAAAGAAACGATTGTAATACCCCCGACTTTACTCATCTCTGCTGTTTCGGTAATGGAAGACGTTCGGGATGCAGTATCAATGGATATCGAAAGAACCCGGGGAACTTGGTCTTATCATAGGTTTCACGGTCCAGAGCTAGGAGGTTCACATTATTACCATATTCATGGATATAAAGGGAATAGCGTCGCAAAGGTAGACCCCGTCTTAGGAAAAATGTCATGAATACCTTATCGCAGGCAACAAAAGCAGGATGGTGAGGGTCTGTCATGACTGTTCGGAAGGCGGTCTTGCCGTTGCTGCTGCAGAAATGGCATTTGCCGGTGGGTTTGGCATGACACTTAACCTTTCCGCCGTTGTCACAGAAGGAACCATCAACAAGATATGACACTATCCTTTTTTCTGAATCAAACAGCCGCTTTATTGTGGAAGTACGACCTGAGCATCAGAAACAATTCGAAACACTATTAAAAAATATTCCATGGGGATCTACTCGGTAAAGTTACTGCAGACCGATCCTCAAAATCAACGGTTTAAACAACAAACTCGTTGTCAACGAAAACATTCACGATC
>CAWDOM010000005.1:0-452532 GCA_963803925.1 uncultured Actinomycetota bacterium
TCGAGGCCCAGGCGGGCAGCGAGACCGCGGAATATCTCGTAGTCGGACTTGCTCTCGCCCAACGGCTCGATGGCCTTGTGCTGCAGCACGATGATGCGGTGGTTGCACATCTGCGAACTGTGGGTGACGTAGCCGTTGGCCAGCGTCCACTCCCCGATGTCCCAGCGCTCGAAGTTGGTACACGCCGGCAGGATGACGTCGGCGAACTTGGCCTCGCCCTCCATCCAGATGGCCTGCGACACGACGAAGGGCACCTTGCCTTTGCGGTAGGCCCGCACATGCTTGTTGGTGTCGGTCATGGTGCCGAAGAACGAACCGCCGAAACGGTAGTACATCTGCATCATGGAGTAGCCGGCGGCCGGGTACTGGAACTTGTGGAACTGGGCTTCGATGTGCGAGCCGGTGAAACCGCGACCGAACCACTCGTGCGGCTCGTGCATCATGATCTCGGGAGTCTTCAGGCGATAACCCAGGGAGCCTTCGGCCGACCGGTGCGGCAGTGAGAACGCTCCCCCGCGCGGGAACATGCGGTAGACGAAATCCTTGCCCGCGGCGCTGTTGCCGATGTCGCCCGAGATGCCGCCTTCGGTGTACCCGGGAAAGAAGAAGGTCTCGTCTTGCGGCGGGCCGTAGGTGGTGCTCCACAGGTTGATGCCCGGCTTGCCCAGGCCCTGCATGGTGATGAGGGCGATCATCGCGCGGGGCCACTCGCCGCCGGTCGCGCACCGGGCCGCGCCGCCCAGGCCGGCGAGCCCGCCGGCGGCCAGCATGGTCTTCTTCGAAGCCCACTCCCGCGCCAGAGCGCGGATGTCGCGGGCGAGCACCCCCGATTCGGCCTCGGCCCATTCGGGGGTCTTCGGCCGGCCGTCGGTCGCGCCGAGCACGTAGTCCTTCCATTCGTCGAAGCCGACGGTCTTGGAGGCCACGTACTCCTTGTCGTACGTGCCCTCGGTGAGCCAGGTGAAGGCGATGGCCAGCGCTATGGGCACGTCGGTGCCGGGCCGCGGCGCCAGCCACTTGTCGCCGATCATGCCCGCGGTGTGGTTGAAGTAGGGATCGATGAAGACCATCTTCACGCCGAGGTCTTTGAGCCACCGGCGGCGCGGCTGCGACTCGTAGGCCGCGTACACGCCACCCTGCGTGGTGTCGGGGTCGGACGACCAGAACACGATCATCTCGGTGTGCTTGAGAGCGTCCTCGAGCAGGTCGTACCCTTCGAGGTTGCCGAGGCGGTGGGTGTTGCCCCACATGTGCGCTCCGCCCCACAGCCAGCCTTCCCAACTATCCGGATTCGGCTCGATGTAGGTCATGCCCACGGCGTTCAGAAAGCGCTGGTAGCAGCTGAAACGGTAACCGACATTGCCCCACATCTGGTGGGAGCTGGGTTGCGTGTAGATGGCGCAAGGACCGTACTCGCGTTTGACCCTGATCATCTCCTCGGCCACCATGTCCCAGGCCTCATCCCAGCTGATGGGCTCGTAGCCCGAGGTGCCGCGGTTCTGGATGTTGCGGTCGCCCTTGGGGTCGAAGTCGACCCGCTTGAGCGGGGTGAGGATCCGCTTGGGCGAGTAGACAGTCGACCGGTGCGCGATCGTCCAGGGGCTCACCAACGCCTTGCGCGGCGGAGTGAACGTCCGTCCCCGGGCCTCGATTGTCCACGAAGGAGCGTCGGTGTCGTTGAACTCCAGCGGGGTGAGGCGGATGATCTCGCCGTCTCTCACGTCGACGAAGACCGGGCCTCCCGTGGTGCAGTTGGTGAATCGTTGCACGTCTCCCATGCCTGCCTCCCGCGCGTCGCGCTAGCACCCATGACCCGGCACAGCGGTAACTAACTGTGCGTTCGGTAAAACCTAGCGTAGAATTAGTTAGGTGTCAATGCAGGCGTCTCCGAGACCTGGCTCGACTGAGCTAGGCTGGTGCCGACCCGACACGTAAGGAGACTAGGAGCGGCGTGGCAGTAAGGATGAACACCGAGGCGCGCAGACAGGACATCGTCCGCGCGGCGCTGCAGACCATAGGCGTGCACGGAGTGCAAGGCGCGACGATCTCGCGTATCGCCAAGGGAGCCGGCATCACCAGCGCGGCCCTCTACTCCCATTTCGAGAACCGTCAGGCGATCCTCTTGGCGGCGCTCGACGTGGTGTACGAGCAGGTGTTCGACAGCTTCAGGTCTTCGTCGAGCAGCGACCCGGTGCAACGGCTGCGCGAGATCTGCGAGACCCACGCCGAGAAGGTGCTCAATCAAGACCCCACCAGCCACGCCCACCTGTTTCTCGAGTTCGTGGCCTCGGCGCCCGAGGAGGGATTGCGCGACGCTCTGCGCGAGAAGGAGTTCGCGACCGCCTCGTACCTCGCCTCGATCGTGCACGAGATCGAAGTGCGGGGCGCGCTGCCCAGCCACGTCGACCCCGAGCTCATCGCGTGGCTCATCGCCGGCTGGGCCTGGAGCGGCGATGTGGCCAGCTCCATGGGAGTCAACGGCATCTGGTACGAGCGGGTGTCGCCCCGGTTGATAGATTTCATCCTGGGTAGCCTGTCCGCGGGCGCGCAGGAAGGCGGCGAGGCCGGCCGGGCGCCCGATGGAGTGGGCGCCGGAGGGGCGAGCGCCGGCGCGGTGGGCGCCGCCGACGGGAGGCCCAGGCTGGACGAGAGCACGGTCGACGGGCTCCCGCCTGGGGCTGTGTTCACACTCGACGAAGTGGCCGAGATCCTCAAGGTGCCCGCAGCCACCGTTCAGCAACTGGTTGACGGCGGGCGCATCGGGTCGATCCGGCTCGGCGATGCCATGCGCATTCCCAGGCGGAGCCTCGTGGCCTGCCTGCGTGGCCTGGGCGCGGAGGAGTACGACGACCTCCTCCTCAAGAGCGCCGAGAAGGGGCGGCCGCGCGCAGGCGGGTAGAAGCGGGCGTCCAGGAGCGGACGCGTGCCGAGGCCCCAGGAGCCGCGCCGGCCCACGCGCATCTTGCCGGCGTTTCGCCCGCGGATCGCCCCTACAGGTGCCGGAACACCCTCCAGGCCTTCTCCGCACCGTCATCGCCGACGAGATAGGGCCTGATCATGACCATGCCGTACTCGTCGATAGCCTGCTGGATAGGCTCGTCGGGCGTGAGCGAGCCCGTTGTCAGCAGCTTGCGGGTCGGCTGGACGAGCACCGCTACTCCCATGCGGTGGAGCATGTCGATGTTGTCGCGGCCCCACACGAACGAATCCGTAGCCGCCGCCGAGCCCGTGAGCGAAACGCCGAACTCGTCGGCCCGCTCTCCCGCGAACTTGGCCGAGTCTTCACGATTGGTCTGTCCCCCGCACTGGGCCAAGAGAACAGCATTCTTGACAAACGTGAACGAGTTCGACTGGATGGCCTTGGCGCCGATCCAAGCCACGTGGGCGTCGACGAGTTCCTCGGGGGTCGGCAGGCGCTTGGACACCACTTCCATGCCGTACTTCGCGTTGAAGAACGAGGTGCTGTCGACCGCGGTGACGATGGGCTTGCCCCCGATCGTCCACTTCATGTTGAGGCCGAAGAGACCGGCGTTGATCTTCTCCCAGGTGTCGAGCGGGCTGACGTCGACGATGCGCAGGTTCTTCATGACCCCCGCCAGTTCGTCGGTGGACCCCGACTCGAAGCCCGGCGCGGCGAGGACGTCGAGCACGAAGCGTTCTTCGCGGTTCTTCTTGACCAGGAAGGCGGCCGTCGCCTTGGTGAGCGGTCCCGAGCAGCACAGAATGCCGCCGCTGGGCGACTTCTTGTCGGTCGCCAGGGCCGCCTGGAGAGCCTCGAGCTGATCGGCGCGGGCGGCGAAGACGGCCGGGTTGGTGTGCTTGTTGATGACCACCGCCTCGATGCGGGCGTCGTTGACGAACGCCATGGTCTTGCTGAGTTCCACGGCCACCGAGTAGCCGAGCAGGTCGATGTGGTTGGTGAAGCCCATGCCCCGACCCTCGATGACTTCTGTGTATGAGTGCCCCGGCTCGCCGACGTACCCCGCCTGATGCGGGTTGTCGCCGTTGCGGAGCGGGCTCAGGGTATAGGTGACCTCTTTCTGGCTTCCGTCGTCGAAGACCATGGTCACTTTCATCTCTTTGGGAGCGGGCATGTTCTGTTCCCCTTCTTCAGTTGCGTGCACGAATCAGGGTAGCAGGTGAATTGAGGTCGTCGCAGGCTCACCCCTGGAAGGACCCCACCCCGCGCGCGACCGCGCAGGGTGGGTCGCCCGGTGACCCTCAGGCTTTTCGGCAGCCTGACTAAGCGGTCGCTAGGCGAGGTCGAAGCGATCGAGGTTCATCACCTTGTCCCACGCCGCCACGAAGTCGCTCAAGAACTTCTGCTCGGAGTCTCCGCACGCGTAGACCTCGGCCAGCGCCCGGAGCTGCGAGTTCGAACCGAAGACGAGGTCGACACGGGTGCCGGTCCACTTGAGTGCTCCCGTTGCGCGATCGCGGCCTTCGAACAGGTCTGGGTCCTCCGAGGTCGCCTTCCACACCGTGCTCATGTCGAGCAGGTTCACGAAGAAGTCGTTTGTCAGCGCCTCAGGCCGCTTGGTGAACACGCCGTGCCGCGACTGTTCGAAGTTGGCGTTCAGCGCGCGCATGCCGCCTACGAGAACCGTCATCTCGGGAGCGGTCAATGTCAGCAACTGGGCCTTGTCGACCAGCATCTCTTCCGCCGAAACGGTGTACTTGGTCTTGAGGTAGTTGCGGAACCCATCCGCGGTCGGTTCGAGTACGGCGAACGAGACCGCGTCGGTCTGCTCCTGCGACGCGTCCATACGTCCCGGCGTGAAGGGTACGGCCACATCGCGGCCGGCATTCTTCGCCGCCTGTTCGACGCCCGCGCATCCGCCGAGCACGATGAGGTCGGCAAGCGAGACCTTCTTTCCGCCCGGCTGCGCGCTGTTGAACTCCTTCTGGATTCGCTCGAGCGTCTGCAGCGCGGTCTTCAGTTGGGCCGTCTGGTTGACCTTCCAGTCTTTCTGCGGCGCGAGACGGATGCGCGCCCCGTTCGCACCGCCGCGCTTGTCGGAGCCGCGGAACGTGGACGCCGACGCCCAAGCGGTCGAGACCAGTTGCGAGACCGACAGCCCCGAAGCAAGGATCGTACCCTTGAGGGCGGCGATGTCGGCGGCGCCGACCAGCTCATGGTCGGCCGAGGGCACCGGGTCTTGCCAGATGAGTTCCTCCGCCGGCACTTCGGCGCCGAGGTAGCGCGCGCGCGGACCCATGTCGCGATGCGTCAGCTTGAACCAGGCCCGGGCGAAGGCGTCGGCGAACTCGTCGGGATTCTGCTGGAAACGCCGCGCTATCGGCTCGTAGACCGGGTCGAAGCGGAGGGAGAGGTCGGCGGTGGTCATCATGGGCCGGTGCTTCTTCGACGGGTCGTGCGCGTCGACCACCATGTCGTCATCGTCCACATCCTTGGCCAGCCACTGCTGCGCGCCGGCCGGGCTCTTGACCAGCTCCCACTCGTACTTGAACAGGACCTTCAGGTAGCCCATGTCCCATCGGGTCGGGTTCGGCTTCCAGGCGCCCTCTATGCCGCTGCCGATCGCGTCGCCGCCCTTGCCGCTGCCGAAGCTGCTCTTCCAGCCGAGGCCCTGTTGCTCGATGGGCGCCGCCTCAGGTTCCGGGCCGACGTGCGCCGGATCGCCGGCGCCATGAGCCTTGCCGAAGGTGTGTCCGCCGGCCACCAGGGCGACGGTCTCTTCGTCGTTCATCGCCATGCGCGCGAAGGTCTCTCTGACGTCGCGGCCCGAGGCGACCGGATCGGGGTTGCCATCGGGGCCCTCAGGGTTCACGTAGATCAGGCCCATCTGCACCGCGGCAAGCGGATTCTCGAGATCGCGATCGCCCGAGTAGCGGCTCTTGGGCATGTCGCTCGTGGCCAGCCACTCCTCTTCGCCACCCCAGTAGACATCCTCTTGCGGCTCCCAGACGTCTACGCGCCCGCCGCCGAAGCCGAAGGTCTTGAAGCCCATCGACTCGAGGGCGCAGTTGCCCGCTAGGATCATGAGGTCGGCCCAGGAGATCTTCCTGCCGTATTTCTGCTTGATCGGCCAGAGCAGGCGCCGCGCCTTGTCGAGGTTCACGTTGTCTGGCCAGCTGTTGAGCGGCGCGAGCCGCTGCGACCCCGACCCCGCGCCGCCGCGGCCGTCGCCCATGCGGTAGGTGCCGGCGCTGTGCCACGCCATCCTGATGAAGAGCCCGCCGTAGTGACCGTAGTCGGCGGGCCACCACTCCTGCGAGTCGGTCATCAAAGCGTAGAGATCGTTCTTCACGGCCGCCAGGTCGAGTTTCTTGAATTCCTCGGCGTAGTCGAAGTCCCCGCCCATCGGATCGACCAGGTTCGAGTTCTGATGAAGGATTCTGAGGTTCAACTGGTTGGGCCACCAGTCTCGGTTCGACGTGCCACCGCCGGCAACGGGCTTGCTCGTCTTGCCGGTCACCGGACACTTGCCGTTTTCACTCATCGTCGTTCTCCTTTGCATCTATTGCACAAGCCGCGCAGTTGTACTCGAATCGATTCGACCGTACCCAGGTCAGCGAGCAGGTCAGGAGCCTTGACAGCGTCGAGAGAGGTGTCGCAGACATCGCGGATCAGGCCACAGCGGGTGCACACGAAGTGGTGGTGATGATGGAGGTTCGCGTCGTACCGCCCTGGTCCCGCGGTAACGTCGACCCGGGACACGAGCCCCAAGCCTTCGAGCGTCGCGATGGTGCGATACACGGTGTCGAGCGAGATGGTGGGAATGCGCACGCGAATCCCCCGGTAGATCGTCTCCACGTCGGGGTGTGTCTCCGTTGTCGCGATCTCACGAGCCACTTCGAGCCGCTGATGAGTCAGCCGCAGACCGCTGCTCCGCAAGGCTTCGGAGAACAGAGAGACACGCCGCTCGGCTTCGCTGTCAGAAACCGCCATTGCTGACCTTCTATTGAAGAATGGTTCCTATTTAAGTATAGGTGAGCAAGAAGGCCGGCGCAAGGGAGTGCCCGGCCCGTTTGGACCGGGCTCAGGCGAACGGGTCAGGATCAGGATAGCCTCCGGTCTACCCTGCCGCATCCCTGGGCCACTTCTCCACCTGGACCAGGCAGGAGTTGGCCGCCGTGGCGTGCGACTTCTTGATCTGCATGCGGCTCGGCGTGAGGAGTGTTCACGCAGCCGCCCCGGTCGTCGGAATGGCCGGGCTTCCCGATCGGGTCGTAGACCGCCGACGACTCGTAGGAGTGCACCAGGCCCGGCCGCACCCGCTCGGTGACCTGCGCGGCGCAGATGACGCCGCCGCGGTCGTTGTGGAGCCGGATGAGGTCGTGCTGCTTGATGCCCCGCGCCTCGGCGTCGGCCGGGTTGATGCGGGCGATCCAGTAGTGGTAGCCGTCGATCGAGCACCCGGTGGTCCGTCGATGTCGTTGAGCGCCCCGCCCTTGCCGTCGTGGTGGGTGTGGAACGAGAAGCGCGGGTGCGGCGTGATGAGCTGCAGCGGGTACTTGTCGACGAGGCTCGGTGGTGTGCGGACCCTCCCACGACTCCCGCCAGGTCATCATGGGCGGACGCTCGGGGTCGTCGGGGTCGAAGCGCTTGAGGCTCGACGACTCGAACTCCAGAGCGGCCCGATCTGCGTCTGCAGCCCGCGCTGCCATTCCTCGGTGTAGTCGCCGGGCAGCGGGCTGAGTTCGGGCACGTCTTTGAGCCGGTCCTCGGCGAACCAGGAGTACGACACCGGGTCGCGCAGCTTCTCCGGGCAGCGGCGGCACCACGTAGTAGCCCTTCTGCAGGAACTTCTTCCAGGACGTCACCCGCGGCAGGTCGGTGGCCTCGAACAGCCGCCGGCACCACTCGATCTCGCTGCTGCCCTCGGCGAAGGCGTTGCCCAGGCCGAGGCGCTCGGCCAGCTCGAGGAAGATCTGGAAGTCGGACTTCGATCTCGCCCAGCGGCTCGATGCACTTGTGCTGCATCACCGCCACCCGGTGGTTGCACTGGGTGAAGGCGTGCTCGGCGTAGCCGCCGGGGTTGGCGAACTCGCCGATGTCCCAGCGCTCGAAGTTGGTGCAGGCCGGCAGGATGACGTCGGCGAACTTGGCCTCGCCCTCGATCCAGATGGACTGGTTGACCACGAACTCCAGGTTCTCGCGAGGCGTACATGCGGGCGTAGCGGTTGGTGTCGACCATCGTGCCGATGTGGGAACCGCCGTACTTGTAGTACATCTTGACCGGCGAATGGCCCGGGCGCCGGGATAGCTGAACGTGCCGAACTGGGCCTCGATGGTCTTGCCGTCGTTCATGTAGGCCTCGGCCTGACCGTCCATGTATGGCCTCGGGGATCTTGAGGCGCGGCACCGCCTGCTTCACCGGGTTCATGCTCACGAGCTGCGGCATGCGCTGGTACATGTGGAGCGATAGACCGGTGGCGTCGAGGTCGCCGGACATGCCGCCCTCGGCGTAGCCCGGGAAGTAGAAGCGGGTGTCGAGCGGGAGCGCCCTGCTGCAGGCAGCCCATGTTGACGCCCGGCTTGCCCAGCCCCTGCATGGCCATGAGATACACCATGCCCCGCGCCCAGTCGGTGCCGGTGGCGGTACGGCAGGCGCCGCCAAAGCCCACGTAGCCGCCGGGGGCCAGGTAGGTCTTCTTGCTGCCCCACTCCCGGGCCAGGGCGCGCACGTCCTTGGCCGGGACGCCGGTCTCGGCCTCCTGCCACTCGGGGGTCTTGGCGATGCCGTCGTCCTCGCCCAGCACGTAGGTCTTCCAGTCGTCGAAGCCGGTGGTGCGCTCGAACACGTACTTCTTGTCGTACAGGTTCTCGGTGATCCACACGTAGGCGATGGCCAGGATCAGGGCGCTGTCGGTGCCGGGCTTCGGCGCCAGCCACTTGCCGCCCAGCCAGCCGGCGGTGTGGTTGAAGTAGGGGTCGATGTGGACCATGGGGATGCCCAACTCCTTGAGCCAGTGCCGGCGGACGGTGCCTTCCTGCGCTCCGTACACGCCGCTCGTGGCCTCGGGGTCGCTCGACCAGAAGACGATCATCTCGGCGTTCTTGAGGCAGATCCTCGACGGTGCTGAAGGTCTCGCCGCCGCCCAGGCGGGTGCTCTGGCCCCAGTGGTGCATGGCGCCCCAGTACCAGCCCTCCCAGCTGAATCGGGATTGTGGACGATGGGAGTCCAGCCGATGGAGTTGAAGAAGCGGATGCGGGCCGAAAGCCAGTAGCCGATGGCCCCCCAGTTCTGGTGCGAGCCGCTGCCGTTCATGATGGCGCCCGGACCGTGGTCGCGCTTGACCCGCTTGATCTCGTCGGCGACCAGGTCGAGGGCCTCGTCCCAGCTGATGCGCTCGTAGCCGGAGACGCCGCGGTTCTGCGGGTTGCGCTCGCCGTTCGGGTCGAAGTCGACCCGCTTCATGGGATAGAGCAGGCGGTCGGGCGAGTAGATGAGCGACTTCCAGGCCAGAGTGTGCGGACTGACGGTGGTCGTGTGCGGGGAGGAGTGAACTCCTGCCGCGGGCCCTGATGGTCCAGGGCTTGGCGTCGGACTCGTCGAACTCGATCGGGGTGATGCGGACGATCTTGCCGTCTTTCACGTAGACGAACACCGGGCCGCCGTTGGAGTTGTTGGTGTAGCGGACGGTGCCGTCCTTCATCTTGACGCCGTACTCGTTGCCGGCGGACAGCATCTTGGTGAGGGTGGTGGTGAACCAGGTGACCAGGTGGTCGTCGCCGGCCACCTCGAGCTGGAAGGTCTTGGCGGCGCTGAGGAACTCGAGTTGGTCGCGCTTCGGCCGGAGGATGCGGGCGGCCACGGCGGCGTCCTGGAAGGACATGACCACGTCGGGCTTCGGGATGGATGCCGTGCCGGGAGCGTGACCTTGCCGTCCTGGAAGATGTAGTAGCGGCCCTGGGAGTCGTCGCGGATCTTGACCTGGGCCACCAGGTTCTCCTTCGCCAGCCAGTCGCGCACCTCGGGGTGCCGCGAGCCTGCACCCGCATGAGCTGCGCCATTCCCCAGGTGGTGACGGCGAACCGGACCTTGTCGACCATGCTGGCGGCCATCAGCGCTCGCCTCCCACCATGATCGTGCCGAGATTGACGACTGCGCCCGAGCGTCGACGGTCACGCGCACGGGCTCGTGCCTCGTTCAACGCGATCTCGACCACGTACTCGCCCGAGTCGCGCCTGCAGCCCGTCGAACTTGAAGTCGCCGAAAGCGTCGGTGGACGACGAGTCCGCGGAGGGACGCCGCCTTCGTCAAAGCCGGTCCTGCTAGACGGCGGTCCGATGGCCGCCGGCCGGCGCAGTCGACGACGCCGTCCCGCTCGACCGCCACGCTCCCGGCGATGAAGCAGGAGTCGAATCGGGTGCAGGTTCTTGTAGCAGACGGCGGTGCTCTTCGGGCGCGCCCGCGTGAAGCGTCTCGAGCCCTCGCCGGCCGCGCGCTCGGCGAACTCGTGCGTCGGTCTCCCGGACGAAGGAGAGAGCGCCCGGGCCGCAGGCCTGCACGCAGCGGGGCTTGGTCCAGCCGTCGTCGAGTAGGTGGGCGCAGAGGGTGCACTTCTGGGGCAGCGTCGCTCTCTTCGCTCCAGGCGATCATGCCGTAGGGGCAGGCTTCCACCAGTTCCGGCTTCCCGGCGGCCTTCTCCGGGTCGATGAGCACGATGCCGTCGGCCCTCTTGCTGATCGCGCCCCCTGAGCGGGCCACGCACGGGGCGTCGGCGCAGTGAGTGCAGAGCGTGGGCCGGTAGGCCACGTCGATGCAGCGGGATACTGACCCCGCTCATTGCAGGGGAACTCGATCCAGCGCTCGCCGTGATCCGATTGAGGCCGCGAGTAGCCCGGCCAGTCGTTGCCGGCATGCTCGTCCTTGCAGGCCAGGAAGACAGTTGTTGCAGCCCTGGCAGCGGGCCACGTCAACAACCAGATGCCACTTCTTCACCATGGCCCCCGTCACGTATGGAATTGTCGCTAGTGGATGAGTGAGATAGAACTCCAATCCACGGCGTGTAAACTACCGTGCGGTAGGTAGTTTGTCAATGGGCGGGGTGTTCGTTCGCCGACCCGTCCACCACCGCAAGGGAGAGCGCATCCAGGCCCATGTCGTCCTCGCCGGCCCGCGCTTCTTCTCGTTCGCGTGGCGGAAGTGAGGTCAGACGATGTCCGGCCGAACCTGCGCCGGGAGGTCGAACGCCTGCTTCTCCCCCGTGTCGAGCGGGCTGACGTCGACGATACGCCAGGTTTGCCTCCACCCCCAGCCGTTGCCCTTCTTCGAGATCCGCCCGAGACCGGGAAACGGGAAGTGAAAGGCCATGATTCGGCAGTCGTCGGCGGCCGCCGTGGCGAGCAGGGCGCGCCGGTCGGCGACCACCAGATCGGGCGGCGTATCGACGCCGGCGACCCACTCGGGCTCTTCCAGGTGGATGGGGTGCAACGCCAGGTCGGAGATGCAGACGAGCCGCTCGGCGCAGGGACGTGATCCACGCCGTCAGATGCCCCGGGGTATGACCTGCGCCAGGCACCACCCGGATGCCGGGCTGGATCTCCTCCTCGCCGGCGACCAGGGTCGATCGTTCTTCGATCGGCCGGAGATTCCGGTGGGCGCATGCCCACGAGCATGTGTCGGCTATCCTCGGGCGACACCGCCTCCGCCTGACCCTCCATCCAGAACTCCCACTCGGCCTTCGCCATGACCCACCTGGCGTTGGGAAAAAGGACCGTCCCTTCGGCATCGGTGTTGCCCCCGAGATGATCGGGGTGGCCGTGAGTGAGCACGACGAGATCGATCTGGCCGGCGTCGATTCCCAGCGACGCAAGGCTCTCGAGCAACTTCCCGGTGGTCGGGCTCGACGCCCCCGCGCCGGTGTCGATCAGCACCTGGCTGCCCCCCGCGTTGACGATCAGGCAGGCGTAGGCAGTCGTCCACGCCTTCCATGCCTCCGGCCCTGAGCCGTCGGCCGCGAGCGCCCGGGTCAGACGATCGGGAGGCGCGTTGACGAACAACATCTCCGGCGGTGAGGGGAAGGCGGAGGAGCGTCGGTGAAGAAGCCGTCACTGACGGCCGCGCAATCGAAATCTCCGACCTTGAACTGATAGGCGCCGCCGCTCACGTCCGCCACCTCGCCTGATCGACTGGGAATCGCTGCGCGGGGCTCGCCGGCTTTCGATCAACCGCGCCCCACGCTACCACGCCGTCAGCAGAACTCAGGCCCCTGCGCGGCAGGCTATCGCGCTCACATCCAGCTTTTCGTTGCGGTCTTGGCCGAAGTAGGGGAAGCGCGCGACTTTCGCTCGGATCTCCTTCTGGCGCGTTCCCGGATCGCCCCACAGAACCACGACGTCGGTACCCAGGGCGCTGTGCTCCACGTCGATCGAGCAGAGCGAGATCATCTCCCGGTAGTAGTAGCTGTGCGCACGACCGGAACTCACACCTACGAGCTTGCCGTCAGCCAGCACCTGGTCGGCGTAGATCACGTTCGAGGCGCCCTCGAACGTGAAGTGGCTGGGCTCGCCTATGGCTTGGTACCGGCTCGCCCGACCGGAACTCCGAAGCATATACGTCGAGAACATCCTCTTACTTCCATCGAGAGAGACCATCTTGCGACGCCCCATCGCCACCATCTTCTCGAGAGCCGCGCGACCGACGAACTCGTGGTCGAACTTGATCATGGCTGCCCAACCGAGCTCGACGGGATTCCGGTAGCGCAGAGAAATATCGGGACCCATGCTGCCCCGCAGCAGGTAGTCGCCCCGATGGCCCCACCCATGCTCGAGAGGAACTCCAAGAAGCCCTTGTCTTCACCCCACGGATAGGGGAAGTGGTAGTACGCCTGTGGGAAGCCGTTTTCGGTGTGGTTCATCATGTAGGCGTGAATGCCCAGCTTGCGGATGCCGAACTGCTCGCCCGCCCGGTAGATCGCCTCGTACGACGGGCCTGGCATCTTCGACCTTTCCGTGCACCTCGTAGGCGAGGCTGCCCGCCATGCCCATTCGCAGTATCCGAACCTCGAGTCCATCGATGCCGCTCATGCGATGATGCATGAATTCGATGTCGTGAAGACACTCGCCGGTGGCCTCCTCGAGCACCTCGAGAGAGCGCGGACCCGCCACCTGGAAGAGAAAGACTCGGCCGGTAAGGTTCTCGCCCTCGAGATCGAACCTTCCCTTCACAAGAAGCGCATACGGAAGATACGGCGCCATCCAGTAGGTAAGGAAGTCGTCGTCGGCCAGCCTGATGATCACTCCGTCTTGCATGACCAGGCCTTGCTCGGTGCGCATGATTCCGTGCTTGCCGGTGCCGATCGGGAAGTTCTCGAAGGTGTTGACGCAGATCCCGGCCAGCGCCTTGACCGCCTCGGGGCCGCGCACCCTGAAGGTGGGCGTGGGATTGAGATTGCCATGGAGATAGCAGGTTTGTTTCCAAGCCAAGGTTTCATCTCGCCAGCCCGTGTACTCGTAGGGCACGGCGTGGGAAAGCCGGTGCCCGTGTACAGGCCGACGTTCAGCGGATCGTACGGCACGAATATTGAATGCGGAAGGACCTTCTCCACCTCGACTCGTGGATTCACGCGCGAACCTTCGGCTGATCTGTCATCCGCGAACCTCCGCGACTACTCGGTTTGCTTGCTCGACCATGTCTCGCACGACGGCTGAGGCGCTTTCGATCCGTCTGACCAGGCGACAGGCCGCGCCGCAGACGAGAGTCCCCGCTTCCTCGTCGCCTTCGAGCATGCCTTTGATATAGCCGGAGTGGTACGTGTCGGTTATCTCGCGAACGGAGCGCCGCTCGCCTGCATCGCCTGGCAACGCGCGGTCATGGGGTTCTTCAGCGCTCGCATTCCGCCCAGTGTGGCCGGCAGCATGACCGTACTCGCCTCATCGGCCTCAACGATCGCGCGTTCCGAGATTGTCGTGCGCGGAGCACTCGGTCGTCGCCATGAACCTGGTGCCGACGTAGGCGCCCTCGGCCCCCCAGGCGAACGCTGCTACTACCCCCCTTCCGTCGGCAATGCCACCGCCGCGACGACGGGGATGTCGACCGCGTCGACGATCCGCGGCACGAGGACCGAACTGGGCTCAGTATCTGAGCCTGGATGCCCGCCGCCTTCGCAGCCGACAACGACCAGCGCGTCAACACCGGCCCGTTCTGCCTCCTCAGCCGCGGCAACGGTCATGAAGAGGGGCCGATGGAGAACCTTGATGCCCGCCGCTTTCAGGCTGATCGGCGTACGTGTCCGGCGCGTCGCCAACAAGCACCGCCACGGGAACCCGCTCCTCGACGACCACCCTGTGGCACTCATCGCTGAATGCGTCTTCGGGGAAGTTGTCCGCCGCCTTCATGCTGACCAGATTCACACCAAAGGGCTTGCCGGTCAGCGATCTGACCTTCTGTATCTCGCGCCTCAGCCGCTCACCGGTCTCGGTCACGCTCCTCGTTACGGTCCGCTGGCCGGCATTCGGACCCAGCACGCCGAGGCCCCCGGCGCCCGAGACCGCGGCCACGAGTTCTGCGCACGTGATCCAATCCATGGGCGCTTGGATGATCGGGTACTCGATACCCAACAGCTCGCACAGTCTGGTCTTGATCATGCTCTACCTTCCGCACGAATCGGCGAGGCCGCACGTCTCCACTCAGAGTGCGGCCTCGCCTAGATGGTTACTCCACCGACCGAGCGCTACTTCAGCATCTCGTAGCCGACTTTGCCGTCTTGAATCCACGAGATCATGTCCGGTCCTATCGCCACATGATCGATACCGAAGATGTTCTCGCCATAGATGTCAGTACCACCCCAGGTGGCCGGGCCCCATATGGTGTCGAAGCTGGACATGCCGTCCATGGCGGCCAACACCTTGTCGGGGTCGAACACTCTGAGCCGCCAGAATGCACTGGATCATCAGGTATATGGAATCGAGAGGCATCGGGCTATCCATCGTGAACGGACTACCGGCTGCCTCGACCATCGGACGCAGTTGCTTCACGATGTCGGGCATCTGGTCGCTCAGCACGTCCATCTCGCCACCGAAGAGTATGTCGTGAGCGTACTTGGGCGTGAGCATGGCGTTGACGATATTCGGGTCACCGATTGGAGCGGCGCCCCAGATCGGACCTTCGAAACCGAGCTCTCGCGCCTGATTCGCTATGCCGGCGGTCCAGGGCGGAATACCGAAGAGAAGCTCCAGCGCGTCGGGCTTTGCAGCCAGAGCCTTGTTGAGCATCGGGTAGTAGTCCTCAGTGCCGATCGGGAACTTCTCTTCGTAGACGATTTCCATTCCCCGAGCCACGATTTCGAGACAGGCACCCGTGATGGCTTCTTCAGGAGTATGGCGTCAATAAGAAGCTGGGCGCGCTCGACGTAGCTCGTTCTCGCGGTGTCGGTTGCGAACTGAACATTCGAAGCGCTCAGCCAACGTCAAAAGCGCGGAGCACGCCGCTCCTTCCAGCCGAGCTTCTCCCCGCCTTCGAAGGTTGGGTCGGGCGAGGATTGGGTCGAGGCATCACTCGCTATCGTTCCTCTTGCTCAGTCGTTGTCTCTGCTGCCGAACGCGGGGGACTTAGCCACGCGTCAGGTAGGTCAGAACGTTCCGCCCGGCGATGCGCCCGGAATTGAGCGCAAACGCCGACGAGAGCCCTGACGAGACCCGGATGGGATAGCTATCTCCATACATGCCGCCCGCATCGAAGCCCCCGGCATAGAGGCCGGGGATGACGGCGTTCTTCTTGTCCAGCGCTTCCAGCTTCTCGTTGACCTTGATGCCGCCCTTGGTGCCGAGGGCGACCGTGCGCGCCTTGACGGCGTAGAACCTGGGCCCGACGAGAGGACGCAGGTACTTGCTTGGTTTCGCGAATAGGCGGTCATGTCCCACGGCGCAGAAGGAGTTGTACTCGTCAATCGTCGCTCGGACGATGACTGGATCGACTCCCATGGCCACGGAAAGCTCCTCAATCGAACCGGCCGCCAGGACTTCCGTGGTTCCGCCTGCGAGCGCGGCCTCGATCACGTTGCGCACGTTCACCGGCTTGTATCCCGGCGGGGCCTCGATGCTCAGCGCCCGGTCCACGCCGGCCCGCATGACGCGCTCGATGATGGAGTCGTCGAACAAACTGTAGGTATAGCCGTCGCCGGAGAACCGGGCGTTGGCGTTGCCGGAGTGCGTGTCGTGAAAGGCCACGCTCTCGTCGCAGAAACGTTGTCCCCGAGCAGTGACATAGAGATCGGGCTGCATGGCGACGATTTCGAGGTCGTTGCCCATGGCGAACTCGGGCCCGACCGGGGCTACCCGCACCAGTTCGACACCTTCGAGCCCGTCTTCCGCCGCTCCCGCCTCCCAGGCCATGCGGATGCCGTCGCCCATCTTGCCGGTATTGCCGACCGCGACAAGATCGGCGCCAAGTTCGTGCCCGCAGTACTTTCTAACCCATTCCTTGTTGTTCAGAAAGCCGCCGGTGGCGATGATGAGCGCGCTTGCGGCCACGTCGACCTCGTCGCCGTCGTTATCGACGACGACTCCCCCTACGCGGCCGTCCGTTTTCGACACGGCCACAACTGGTGTTCCGGGGAAGAGCTGCGCCCCCGCCTCCTTGGCCCGAACGGCAAGAGCCTTGATTATGGCGGCGCCGTCTCCCTTGATCGCGTGGTAGGTGCTCGGTGCGCCGGGCATGTTGGCCATCTGCCCGGTGAACTCGACGCCATGGTCTTGCAGCCAGTCGATGGTCGCGGCCGATTCGTCGACGATGGCCCTCACCAGCCTGGCGTTCGCCCTCCAGTGACTGTACTCCATGATGTTTCTGAACGCGTCGTCACGACTGTAGTCGATATAGCGCTCACGCTGCATCCGGCTCTCGACGGCGAAGGTGCCATGGAAGAAGTTCGAAGTACCACCGAGCGAGCGCTGCTTCTCGAAGACGGCCACGGTGGCCCCGCCCTCCGCCAGAGTCACGGCGGCGGCCAAGCCGGTCGCTCCCGACCCGGCAACAACGACATCGACCTCTGTTGGTATCGCGCTCACTAGTTCCCCTCGTCTTCCGTCGAGTTCATTACAGCCGGACTTCAATATCCCACAGGTAGCCGTCACCGACCCGGGCCACTTCGGTAGCCAACCGCGCACCGCAAGCCGGACAGAAGAACTCGCGGGAGCACATCGTGCTCATCATGCCCGTGGCGGACGAACGAAGGAGGCGAAGTCGCCGTATTCCCGCCCATTTCGGGGGGATGAGAGCGTAGCGTCGCACCCTGCTATAGTGCCTGACCATGGATTACTGAGACCAACCGGTGTTCGACTCCGGCGGCCGCGTGCGAGCCGCCATGCCGATCGAGGCGCCCGTCGGAGAGTGTTCTCAGACGTACGGCAACGGGAGAGGCATCGTGACCACAGGCGTCAACCACATCACTCTGGCCGTCAGCAACCTCCAGCGGGCCATCGAGTTCTACGCGGGTGTCGTGGGTTGCGCCAAGATGGCGACGTGGACTCGGGGGGCCTATCTGCGCGCGGGCGACATGTGGGTGTGTCTGGCTCTGGATCAGGCAGCATCGGCGGAAACGGCATGCGACTACACGCACATCGCCTTCGGCTTCGATCCTCCCGGTCTGGCGGAGTTTCGAGCGCGCTTGTCGGCCTTCGGCGGCGTCGAATGGAAGGTCAACTCCAGCGAGGGAGATTCGGTCTACTTCCTCGATCCTGATGGTCGTAGGCTCGAGGCTCACGTAGGCGATCTCGAGTCGAGGCTCGAATCGCTTCGCGAGTCGCCGTACGAGGGCCTCGCCCTGCACGCCCTCTACTATCACTTCCCCAGCAAGTTGAACCTCTATGCGGAGGTGCTTGACGAGGTGCTTGCCGGCCTGCGCGCGATCATCGCCCAGGCGGCCCTCAGGGAGAGCCCAGAGAGGCGGCTACATGAGTTGGTCAAGAACTACCTGGAGTTCGGCATGCGGGAGAGAAACCTCGTCAACGCCCTGGTGGTCAACCTGGCCCCCGAGGACGCCGATCTTCGCTCCCGCGTCTTACACTCGAGGAAGGAACTGGCCGGTCAGATGGAGCCCATCGTGCGCGAGATCATCGCGACCTCGAGCTTGTCCGCCCGAACCGATGCCCGCGGCCTCACCGGGAGGCTGGTGGCCCTCATGGACGGGCTCCTGGTGGAGTACTCGTTCCTTGACCAGACCGTCGATCCCCAAGAAGTGGCCGACCAGGTTCTAGCGGTTCTCGACTTGCTCGGCGTGCAGCCGGCGAGCGCTTAGCAGCATGTCGGTGTATTCGCTCGCCCGCTGGATGAGTCTGATTGGGCTGCGCATCTTCTTCAGGATGAGAATCGCGTTCGGAGAGCGCATCCCGCCGAGCGGCCCCCTCGTCGTCGTGGCCAATCACGAGAGTCTGCTCGACGCGTTCGTCGTCGCCGCCACGCTGCACCGGCAGGCGACCTTCCTTTCCGCGCCCCGTCTGTTCAGCCTTCCGGTGGTGGGCTCGTTCCTGCGCCGGGTGGGCGCCCTCCCCGCGTACGGTCAAGGCGATGACGTGGCCAGCCTTCGCGAAGCCATCCGCATCCTACAGAAAGGCGGCGTGGTGGTCGTGTTTCCTCAGGGAGGCATCGCACGCGCCCCGTTCTTCGGGGGAGCTGTCTTTCTGGCCATCAAGGGGCAAGCGCCGCTCGTTCCCATACGTATCCTGGGCACCAAATGCGCACTGCCTCCCGGACGCATGTGGCCGTCGTTGTTTGCCCCCATCACTGTGAGCGTGGGACCGCCGATACCGCCCGCTGACCTGTGCGGGCCCGGCACACGCACCGGTGTGGCCGTAGCTGAAGGCAGGCGACTACTCACGGAGCTTCTGAGCTGATGAGCCGGGTGAAGCTCGGGCTCGTTCTCGGCAGCGGCAGTGCTCGGGGACTCATGCATATTGGCGTCCTCAAGGTATGGGAGCGGGAGCAGTTGCCCCTTGACCTCATCGTGGGAACGAGCATGGGAGCTCTTGTTGGCGGGGTGTATGCCTGCGGTGTGACGGCGCTCGAGATGGAGGAGATCGCTCTGTCGATCGATATGAGGCGTCTCGTGTCGCTGGCGGACGTTCGGCTTCCGAGTACCGCGCTTCTCAACGGCCGTCGCGTGGAAAGGTTCATTCGTGGGCTGGTCGATGGCAAGACGTTCGCCGACACGATCGTTCCCTTCGCCTGCGTAGCTACCGACTTGGAGGCGGGCCGGGAAGTCGTGCTACGCGACGGCGACCTGGCCACCGCGATCAAGGCCAGCACCTCCATGCCCGTCATCTTCGCGCCCACCAAGAGGGAGGGGCTGACTCTCGTGGACGGCGCGGTCGTGAACCCCGTGCCCGTCGACGTGGCCACGAACCTGGGGGCGCATCTGGTGGTCGCGGTGACTACCTTTGGCGTTGGAGGAACCCTTGCCTCCTTCGCCTTGGATTCCGCGGAAGACGCCGAATGCCGCGCACTCCCGACGGTGGGCCCTTCCCGACCCGCCTGCCCAAGAGCTACGTCCTTCTTCAGGGGTAGACGGGGGCTGCCTTCTGTCTCCCAGGCCGCTTTCGCGTCTGTCGGCGTCATGCAGCGGGGTCTCTCCGAACCCCGGCTCCAGGCGGCTGGTCTCGTGATCGCTCCCGAGGTCGACGGAGTGTCTCTCTACAGCTATCGGGAAGCCGAGAAGATCATCGCCTCGGGTGAGCGAGCCGCTGAGAAGTCGGTAGGAGCCGTGGAGCGACTGGTGGCGCTCGAGACCGCCCTTGTCGGCTGAGGGAGTGACGAGAGCGACTTCTTCAGGAGACCGTTGCCATTCCCGTGCGCCAGCGACTAAGCTGAAGACCAACGAGTTCGCGACCGGTCTCGCGCCGCGTCGCGCAACTCCGGGGGCCGTCGAGAAGGCCGGACTTCGTCGTGATGCCCCGCACCACCGAAGAGGTCTCGGCCATCGTCAAGGCGGCCAACGAGCACAAGGTGCCGGTCACACCCAAGGGGACCGTCGGCGCGACCGGCCACGGCGGTCCTCTCAGGGGTGGCATCCTCCTCGACCTCACGCTCATGGACAAGATAGTGCTCATCGACCCGGTGAACATGAAGGCCATAGCCGAGGGGGGCTGCAGCTTCTTCAAACTCGCGCAGGAGCTGTTCAAGGTAGGGCTCATGCTGCCCACCGCGCCCTACGGTCCGGGACCCAACGTCGCCGCCTCGGCGATCACTCCGGTGAACGCGTTTGGCGAGACCAGGTACGGCGCGAACATCAACCTGGTCGAAGGGTTCGAGGTGGTCCTACCCTCGGGAGAGATCACGAACGTCGGCTCCATGGCGTACGCCGGCACGGATTTTGGTGCGTACTACCGGTACATCACGGGTCCTGACCTCGTCGGTCTCTTCACCAGGTCCAACGGCGCCTTCGGCATTGTCACGAAAGTGGCCTATCGATGCTTGAGGAAGCCGAGACTATGGGCCTTCCACTCGTACTACTGGTCCATGGAGAAGATCCAGGACATGACCAGCGCGCTCATGGAATCGACCGCGGTAGAGACCTTCGGTGTCCATCTCATGGACAGATGGTGCTGGGTCAAGATCAACGACCTGGATCTGCCCGAGGATTGCCAGTTTCTTCTCCTGTTCCTCCTCAACGCGGAAAACGAGCAGGAGTTGAAGGGCAAGGAACAGACCATGGCGGAGATCTGCGAAACGCGCGGTGGCACCGTTTTCCCGGGCTTCGCGGAAGATTTCTACACGCGATGGCCGACCCACTTCTTCTTCATGGAGATGGTCCTTCCGCCCCGGAAGAGCCTGCCCGCCAGGATGCCGCGGCGCTACATGTACATCTTCGACGAGTTGGTCTATCCGACATCGTGGCTTCCCGAGGCGTATGCGACCATCCGCCGGCTTCTCGAGAAGTACGGAATGGGCGGAAGAGAGCAGCCGGTCGGCTTCTCCGGCTTTCCCATGAACGCGCAGACCCTCTCCGCCCACAGTTGGGGAGCCTTTGACGACAGCGACCAGGAGCTCATGGAACGCTTTCATGCATGCCAGGCGGAATTCAGAGAATGGTTCGGCGAGAGGGGCGGCACCTTTCAGATGAGAATTCCTCCCCTCGCACCCCCCTATGCCTGGACGAATCAGATGGGGGCCTTCAGTCTTCTCCGAACCATCAAGTCCGCCCTCGACCCCAACGACATCATGAGCCCCGGCACCTTCGAGCTCGAGGAGGTGTGACGTGGAAACAGCAAGGTCGAGGAACCTGCGCGATTTCATGGAAAGCTGGACCTTGTGCCAGCAGTGCGGCACCTGCCACGCCCGGGCGCCCATCATCCCCCACAACTGGCGCGAGCTACCGCCGCCCGAATGGTCGTCGCCGCATCACAGGTGCCCCTCGTTCGAGTACTTCGGTTTTCGTGCCTACAACGCCCAGGGACGGGGCCTTCTGGCCTCGCTCGTCTTCGACGACGAGGACTTCCCTATCACCGATGACCTGATGAAGATCGTCTACACGTGCACGAGTTGCGGTGTCTGCTCCGATATCTGCAAGGCGATCGACCCACTCACTGCCATATGGGCGCTGCGAGAGGAGCTTGTCCGTCGCGGCGCCCGACTTCCTGAGCCCCTGAACAAGACGCACACACGCATCGCGCAGCACGGGAATAGACTCGGGTCGACGCGACCGGCCCGCATCGAGGGGCTGCCTTCTTCGGGCGAGAATGTGTTCTTCGCCGGCTGCGACGTCCGTTCTTCTCAACCGCAGGTCATCGAAGCGGTGGCCGCGGTTCTGCGACGTGCCGGCATGCAGGTGGCCTATCTCGCCGACCGGGAGCGGTGTTGCGGCTTCATTCCGGGCTACGACGGCGCCGCGGAGCTCATGCAACAACAGGCCCTCCACAACGTCGAGACCCTCAGAAGCGCAGGAGCCAAGAAGGTGATCGTCTCCTGTGCCCACTGCTATCGAGCACTGAGGTTCGACTATCCCCTGATCGTCGGAGATCTTCCCTTCGAAGTGGTGCATTTCTCGGAGCTACTCGCGGGTCTTCTCGAAGAGAAGAGGATTCGGTTCGAGAGTGCTGTGGACGAACAGGTGACCTACCACGACCCCTGCTTCCTTGGACGGCATTCAGGGGTCTATGACGCCCCGCGGGCAGTGATCGAGGCCATTCCCGGCATTCGCCTGCAGGAGATGGACAGGAGCAGACGCTGGTCGTACTGCTGCGGATCGGGCGCGAAAATAAGCTCCGCCTGCTATCCCGAGTTCAGTGCCTCGGTGACGAGAGAGCGTCTTCAGGAGGGCAAGCGTGCGGCCGGCACCATCGTTTCAGCCTGCACCACCTGCGTCTCCCGGATGAGCAAGGCGGCGAGAAGAGAGAAGCTGGACGTGCGAGTGCTCGACATCTCAGTGTTTGCGGCGAAGGCCCTAGGCATCGAGCCGGTGTGACCCCGTCGCGGCTACCGCCGTCAGGGGGTTTCCGTCTTGCAGAATGCTTTCCATGCGTTGTTGAATGAGCCGCCCGGAATCGGGGTGCGTGAGAATGTAGAACTTCTCATCGACGATGGCCTGAAAGGCAATCTCGGCGACACGCCGCGGTGAGAGTCCGGTCTTGACGGCCTCGATGCCCTCGGGACTCTCCGGCCGATCGGCACCGGGTTCGTTCTGAAGTTCGGCGGGTCGATTACGTGCCGACTCTATGATGCGTGTATTGACAGAAGCGGGGCAGAGAACGGATACCCCGATTTTCGCCCCCCTCTCCGCCAGTTCACAGTGCAGTGTCTCTGAAAGCGACACCACGCCGTACTTGGTTACCTGGTAGACCCCCATGCCCGGGCCGGAGATCAGCCCTCCTAGTGAGGCGGTGTTCAGGATGTGACACTCCGTTTCCTGCCTCAGCATGATGGGGACGAATGTCCGAACCCCGTAGATGACACTCCAGAGATTCACTCCTATGACCCACTCCCAATCGGCGGTGGAGCTTTCCCAAACCGGCTTGTTGATGCCCACTCCCGCATTGTTGACGAGCAGATGGACGCCGCCAAAAGCCGCAACGGCCCTTTCTGCCAATGCTTCGATGTCATCCTCTTTGGAAACGTCGGTCCGAACCGCCAATACGGTCCCCCCCGCGGCCTGCAGTTCCTGCTCGGCGCGAGCCAGAGCCGGCTCCTCGATATCGGCCAGGACTACCTTCATTTCTTCCCCGGCGCACCGCTCGGCTATCGCCCTGCCGATGCCGCTGGCCGCCCCTGTGACGACCGCCACTTTGCCCTTGAAGTTCTTCATGGTTCTCCTCGACGCTACGTCGATACCGGTGGGACGGTCGTCTTGCGCGGCGTCATTTGGTGGGTCCCCCCTCTCGGTTCTCAGTGGTTTTTTGCCATGCTAGCTGATTTCCTCGGCCTGCACCCCGAGAGACGGCGCGCCGAGAGCGTCTAGATGTTGAGCCCGGCCTCGTAGCCTTCCTCGAGGGCCTCGTAGACCGTTCGCACGGAAGCGGCATCGCCCACTGTGCGCACATCGGTCGCGGAGCCCGCCAGCTCTGCCACCAGGTTGTTGACCGGTTTCATTCCTCCAGCCAGTACCACGTTGTCGAAGGAGCCCAGCGTCTTCTTCTCTCCGCCCTGAACGATCTCCACCAACCCGTCGGCGGTTATGCCCGTTACCGTCGAATTGCAGTAGATAGGGACTTCTTTGTCTTTCAGCGACTTGAACAGCACGGCCTTGATGGCAAGCGGTTCCTCGCCGGCAAGGTCGCAGAGCATCTCGATGATGGTCGGCTTGCGGCCGTGATGCGCAAGATGGTTCGCGGTCTCGCAACCGATCATGCCGCCGCCGATGACGGCACACGTTACTCCGAGCGACGCCGTCCCGTCGAGCACTTCTTGCGCCGTGGTGACGAAGCTCTGATCGAGCCCGGAGATCTTCATCGACGCAGGCGTGCTTCCGGTCGCGACGATCACGGCGTCGGGCTTCTGGTCCTTGACCATCTGCGCCGTCAGAGCCGTGTTCATGACCACCCTGACGCCCAGTTTCTCCAGCATGTTCAGCTGCCAGGCGAGAAAGGCCGATATCTCTCCCTTGCACGGGGGAACAGCCGCCAGGTAGAACTGACCGCCCAGGCGCTTGTCCTTCTCGAAGAGGGTTACGTCGTGGCCCCGCTGCGCCGCCACAATCGCAGCCTCCATTCCGGCGGGACCGCCTCCGGCCACGAAGACCTTCTTCTTCCGGGGCGCCGGCGTGATGGCGAACTCGTTCTCGCGCCCCGTGCGCGGGTTCACAGTGCAGCGCACGGGCAGCTGCGAGATCACCCTGGTCTCACAGCCCTGCATGCAGGCCGTGCACTGGATGATGTCCTCGAAGCGGCCCTCCTTGGCCTTGTTCGGCAACTCCGGATCGGCCAACGAGGCACGCCCCATGACGATCGCGTCGGCTTTGCCGTTGGACACGACCGATTCGGCGATGAGCGGGTCGTTGATGCGCGCCACGGTGAGCACCGGTACGTCGACGACGCTCTTGACCGCCGCCGCGTGATCGGTGATCCAGCCGTGCGCTACGGCGCCGGTGGTCACCATGACCTGGTGGCTGCCGTCGGTGCCGACCGAAACGTCGAAGGCGACGACCCCTGCCTGCTCGAGCAGCCTCACCTGCGCCTTCGTGTCCTCGATCGTACGGCCGCCTGGAACCATCTCATCGGCCGAGATGCGGAACTGGATGGGGAAATCGTCGCCGCACTTCGCTCGGATGTTGGCGATGATCTCCAGCGGGAGCCGCATGCGGTTGACCAGGTTGCCGCCGTACTTGTCGAAGCGCTTGTTCGAGTACGAAGACATGAACTGCGCTATCAGGTAGCCGTGTCCGCCGTGGACCTCCACCCCGTCGAACCCGGCCTTCTTGGCGCGCAGGGCGCAGTCGCCGAACTGCTCGACTACCGTCGCGATCTCGTCGAGCGTGAGTGCGTGCGGTGTCTCGAGCGTGAACGGGCACGGAATGGCTGTCGGCGCCACTGCGTCCATGCCGGTGATAGCTCGCGCCGCCTGCCTCCCGGCATGGTAGATCTGGGCGAAAATGGCCGCTCCGTGCTTGTGCACCCGCTCGGTGAGCTCGGTGTGCCCGGCGATCTGGCTGTCGTCCCAAAGCCCGGCGATGCCCACGAAGGCCTTTGCGCCGGGGTTGATCGCGTAGTCCTCGGTAATGATGAGACCCCAGCCGCCCTTGGCCCTCTCCTCGTGGTACGCGATGTAGGTCTCGGTCGCCTGGCCATCGGTCGTGCAGTAGTTCACCACCATGGGCGAGACGACGAACCGGTTCTTGCTCGTGACACTCCCTATCCGCAGGGGGGTGAACATGTGCTTCATTTCGATCATGGCCAGGCTCCTTTGGCTGACTTCAAATCAACGGAGCGACCGCGGCGCATTGAACAGCCGCGCCGCGGTCGGTAGCGGCAAGTCCGCGGCCACGGCCGCTCCTGTCTGTCACACTCTCGCGAGCCCCCGCTCCCGTCTAGCTATAGGTCAAGGGCTTGAACGTGTCTTCCTTCGGAACGTTAGCGGCGGCCTTGTTGCCCACGATCAGCTGGTCGTACGGCCACTTGCCCTTGCCCTTCTGCCACTGCACGACGCAGAGCGGCGACTTGTAGCAGTTGGGGGTCACGCGCGCGGGGCCGATCGGCGCCTCGGTCGCGACCGGCACGGTGAAATCGATGTCGCCCGAGATGGTCGTCATCTTGGTCTGCTTCACCGCGTCGATGTAGGACTGAGGATCATCCAGATTCTTGGTGCGCTTCACAACGTCGATGCCCCATTCGAACACCGAGAAGTGCTGCAGCGGCTGTGTCCACTGCGCGTTGGTGCGCTTCTCGAACTCGTCGGCGAACTGCTTGCCTGTCTCGTTGATGAGCGGTGAGGTGAACGGGTAGGCCGGCGTCCACATGCTCTCGCTCGCCAGGTTGATGCAGAGATCGCCCAGGGCCTCGGCGGCCTGCGGAAACTCCAGGCACATCGACCAGGCTCCGGTCTTCGGACGGAAGCCCTGCTGGATGCACTGCTTCCAGAAGTTGGTGAAATCGGGCGGCGTGAAGAGACCCAACGAGATCTCGTCGCCGTTCCTCTTGAACTGAGCTATCTGGGCGGAGTAGTCCTCCGACCCCACCGGGTACTGATCGGTGAAATCGCCGGTGAGACCGTTGGGCTCCATGGCGCCCATCCAGGGATCCCGCCACGCGTTGCCGGGAGCGCTGTTCGACAACAGAACCGCGACCTTCTTGTTCGTCTCGATGGTGCCCCAGACGTCGACGAAGCTCGCGATGATGTCTTCCAGCCCCCAGAAGAAGTTGTAGGTCCACTTGTACTCCATGGTGGGGTCACCGCCACGGCCGAAGATGAAGTTCTGCCAGGGCACGTCCGTGCTCAGGCACGGAACCCCACCGGCCTCGCACTGGTCGGCCACCGGGTTCACCTGGTCGGCGGTGGAAGTGACGAGCATGAGGTCGATCTTCTCGTTGTTGATCAAGTCTCCGGCCACAGCCGCCGCCCGACCGGTGTCGGACTGGCCATCCCTAGCGATGAACTTGATGGGGTGTGTGGCTCCATCGCTGCAGACCAGCCCACCCGCGACTGCTTCGGTGGCGCGCTCCAGACAGTACTGGTCGGGTACGCCGAAGGCAGCCAGCATGCCGGTCTTGGGCGTCACGAAACCCACCTTGAGCTCACGACCGGCTGCCGGCGCCGCGCTCACGGTTGTCGTGCTGGCCAAGGCGGTGGTGGTGGTAGCGGCCATCGATGTGGTCGTTGCCGCCGCTGTCGTGGCCGTGGTCCCGGCGGTCTCGTCGGCGCCGCACGCGGTGATCAGCCCGCCAAGCCCGGCGCCAAGTCCTATGCCCGCCCCGGTGATGCCCGCGATCTTGAGGAACTCTCGACGACTGACATTTCTGGTCTCATCGGTCATTGGTGCAACTCCTGTTCTGGAAAGCCCTTTGCCGTGCCCGTTCGTCAAACCCGTCCTGTCCATGCCTCCTTTCAACCACCAGAGCGCGATGGCGGCCAGACGCCAGTCTTCAGCCCATCCGCTAGAGGTGCGCGATAACGTCGTCCGCTGTGGTGACCAGCCCGATTGCCGGGATCATCGCGTTGATGATCGCGTTGTGCAGCTCTTTGTTGCCGTCGGTGGTGGTGTCCGAGGGCACGATCAGGTTGTAGAAGCGATCGGCCAACGCGAAGGCGGCGGTGCCGACCGACATGCCTGTGGCCACGCCCGCGAGGACGACGGTCTCGATGCCCTGCTCCACCAGATACTGCTCAACCTGGCTGCCGCCCATGAAGATGTTGAACGGCCAGTTGTAGAAGACCGGTTCGCCGGGAGCGGGAGTGAGCTCCTCGATCACCTGGGTGTCCCACGTGTCCTTGTAGTTGGCGTTCGACCCCTTCACGCCCATCCAGAACATGCCGTAGGCGGGGAACTTCGTGTCGGGAGGCGTGTACGCGACCATGAAGATGACCGGCAGGGCCTTCTCGCGGAACGCTTTGACCAGATCCTGAATCTTGTCGACGACGCCATCTTCGTAGGCGGCCTTGCCGTGACCCAGGATCTCGAAGGGACTCGGAGTCTTGATCACGGCGTTCTGCATGTGAATGACCAACAGGGCCGGTCTGCCTACCAACTGCCACTCAGCCATCAATCGCCCTCCTTGCTCCCTGATCTGTCGCTATTGCCAATCAACGAACAGTGGTCTATTCTGATGATATGGTCCATTTATCGGACCTAGTGGTTTGTTTAATGGACCCCACAACTCTACGTCCGTTCCGGTCGCCTGTCAACACCCCACGGCGGGCGGCGTGAGAACATGAATGCCGCAGTAGTGGTGAGAAACAAGGAGGGACTTCGATAGGCGCGACCGGCAAAGAGGCACCGCGGCCGACAAGCACGAGCGACGCCCGTTCTCCGAGCCAAACACTGGAGAAGGGACTGCAACTGCTCGACCTCTACGACGTCGACCACACTGACTGGAATCTGAGGGAGCTGCGCGAACGATCGGGCTTCTCCAAGACCACGACACTTCGCTTGGTGAAGACGCTCGAGTCGCTTGACTACCTTGCTTGCGATCCGGATACGGGCAGATACCATCTCGGATACGGCATCCTCAGGCACGTGTATGTCGGCTTGTCCCACTCCGACCTGGTTCGGACTGCCCACCCCTTCATGGTTCGACTGGCCGAGGAGACCACCGAGACCACCGGGCTGACGGTCTGGACCAGTCGCGGACCGCTACTCGTCGATCTGGTGCTCACCTCGCGCATGTTCAAGCCGCAGCTCTGGACCGGAATGCTGCTGCCGGGGCCGGGAAGCGCGGCCGAACGACTGCTCCTCGCGTTTGGCCCGGAGAGTATTCGGGAGGCTGTGCTCGCGACGCCGCAGAAGGCCACTACGCCCTTTACCCTTGTCGACGCCCAGCTGCTCAGGGAGGAATTGGACCGGGTGAGGCGCGAGGGGATCTCCTTCGAGCTGAAGGAATGGGATGAATCGATGGGAGCTGTCGGCGCACCGGTGCTGGGTCCGGACGGTCTCGTGCGGGCCGGGCTGTGCGTGGTTGTGCCCATCGAAAGGTGTGGGGAACCCGAAATGGAGACCTACAAAGAGGCCGTCAAGAGAACCGCTCTCGCTCTATCTCGCGCACTCGGGTACGAAGGCGACAGCCCGGCGTCGGGCTGAGAGAGCGCCGAAGTCCTGGGCTGGGCAGAGGCTTGACGAGGCCCTCGAAGCCGACCCCGACCGTTAGCAGGCTGCCGATTTGACCGGGGGACGTCGCGGGGAAGACATCAGCCGGGGCCCTCGGCTCCGTCCAACACCTGCCTCACCGCCCTTGCGAGCGCTTCCGGGGTAAACGGCTTCTCCAGGAAGTTCACTCCCTCATCCAGCCGCCCAGCGTGGACAATGGCGTTGCGGGTGTAACCCGATATATACAGGACCCGGAGCTCAGGCATCTGCGCAAGCGCCCTATCGGCGAGATCCTTGCCCTGCAGCGACCCAGGGAGAACGATGTCCGTGAGAAGGAGATCGGGGATGACCCGCGCCGAGTCCAAGGCGTCGGCGGCAGCGTCGGCCGAACCGAAGGTCACCACCTGGTAGCCGGCGCCCTCCAGTACGCGCTCGATCAAGATGCGCAGCGACGACTCGTCCTCCACAACAAGCACCGTCTCACGCCCGCCTCGGGCAGGCACATGAGGAAGCGCGGTCCTTTCCGGCGCGCAGCGTTCTGCGACCCGGGGAAGGTAGATCTTGAAGGTTGTGCCATGTCCCAGCTCGCTGTAGACAAAGACGTTACCCCGGCTCTGCTTGACCATGCCGTAGACCATGGCCAGTCCAAGACCGGTTCCCTGTCCCGGAGGCTTGGTGGTGAAGAACGGTTCGAAGACGCGCGTGCGGGTGGCCTCGTCCATTCCCGTTCCAGTATCCGAAACCGCCAGCATGACGTAACTTCCGGGGGTCGCCTCTGGGTGTGAGCTGCAGTACTTCTCGCCCAGTTCGACGTTGGCCACTTCCAGGGTAAGCTTCCCGCCGTTTGGCATGGCATCGCGTGCATTGAGAGCCAGATTCAGAAGCACCTGCTCAAACTGGTGCAAATCGATCTCGACATGTCCGACATCGGCCTGAGTCAGACTCACAAGGTCGATATCCTCCCCAAGAGTGCGCCTCAACAGCGGCTCCATTCCCGTCAGAATGCTGTTCGGAGAGATCACCTCGGGCCTGAGTGCTTGGCGACGAGAGAACGCGAGCAACTGTCGAGTCAGCGAGCCCGCGCGCTCGGCCGCCTTGTGGATCTCTTCGACATCGGCTTTTTGCGGCAGAGCCGCGACCTGTTCATCGGCTAGCAGAAGATCGCTGTATCCCAATATGGCTGTCAGGAGGTTGTTGAAGTCATGTGCTATGCCACCGGCAAGCTGCCCAACCGCCTCCATCTTCTGAGCTTGGCGAAGCTGCTCCTCGCTTGCTCTGAGCGCCGCCTCCGCTGCATAGGCCTCCCGGTAGCGGCGCTTGAGACCCCATTGCCATGTCAGCAGGCTCCCTCCGGTAATCGCCGCGACGGCCACAAACACCAGACCGAAGATGAGACCCGATTTCAGCCCCACTCCGGCCAGAGCTTCCGACTTGTCCACTTTGGCCACCATGAACCAGGATGAGCCAGGGACAGGTCGCAAATCGGCGAGTACCTCCACACCACGGTAGTCAGGCCCTTCGACCAGACCCGTGACGCCTTGTACTGCCATGGCTGCCGGAAGTCCTGTTTCGCTCAGCGGGAAAGTCAGCCGGAGAGCGGCCTCACTCCGGAAGCGGAGTTCGTTCAGGAAGAGAACCTGATCCCCGGCGCGTCGCACAAGGAGAGTCTCCGCCGTGTCGCTGGGAGTGGGCCAGGATTGAATGAGCGGAAAGAGGAACTCACTTGCGTCAGTGTGGAGGACAACCGCTCCAAGGGGTTCCGACGATGTGTCGGCTTCAAGGTAGAGGGGGGCGACGGCGTCAATGTGAACGGTTCCATCACTGTTCTCGTGTGGGTCCGTGAGTAGAGGCACCCGTTTGGCGATCGCCTCCTTCACCGCGGCAACGCCTTCGGGGGCCAACTGGCCATCGCTCCCCACAGCGAGCAGCACCTCGCCGAAAGAGTCGGCCAGCACAGCTCCCGAATAGGCATATCGCTCCATGACGCTGTTGAGCCAGGCACGCAGGTCCGCTTCGTCTGCCGGATGGCCGCTGTCCAACCACCGCTGGACCCCACCTGCACTGAGTGGGGAATCCGAGATTACTCCCGCATTACCCAGTCGTTCCGCTCTCCAGCGAACAATCTGGCCCACCTTGAGTTGGGCGATGGAATGGAGCTCATCTCGAGCGGCGCCGCGCGCCGAGCTATCCTGGTCTCGATAGAACCAGTAGCCCCCAGCGATGATGCAAACGCAGAGCGCCACAAGGACCGCGGTCAGCCACAATGGAAACCTGGAGCGCTCCTTTGCCGAGTCCATTACCCGCCGCCTCCAATAGGCCGTCTTGTGCCGTGGCATTCAGCCACGCGACTACCAAGAGAAGGTCCTGCCTGTGTCTTCTCTCTCAGGATACCAGCCTTCATGACCCCCTGACGGCCTGCCGACCAGGGTATCGGCTCTGCTTCTTATCTACGCATCTGTGGTACGTATTCAGTTCGCCACCTGGTACCGTAGCGCTCCCGGGTGGCAGCGCCTGCTTGCCTACCAGCGGATCATGGCGCATGGTGGCTACCTCGATTTGCGGCCGGAGGTGATTTCATGAGTGAAGTCTCTGGGATCAGCACTGAGCGGATGCAACACCTTCTCGACTGCGAGCAAGTCCGCTTCGAAAGCGCGCACCCCGGTTCGGCGGTCATGTATCAGCGCGCCCTTCGCTCGTTCCTCTACGGCGCCCCGATGCACTGGATGCAGCAATGGCCCGGCAGCTACCCGCTCTACGTGACGGAGGCGAAGGGAGCACACCTGACCGACGTCGACGGCCACACGTACGTCGATTTCGCTTTGGGAGACACGGCGGCCATGTTCGGCCACGCGAATCCCGCTGTAGTCCAGGCGATCACCAACCAGGTCACGAAGGGTTCGACGTTCATGCTGCCGACCGAGGACAGTATCTGGGTTGGCGAGGCACTTGGCGATCGGTTCGGTCTGCCTTACTGGCAGGTCGCCACCTCCGCCACCGACGCCAACCGTTTCATCTTGCGGCTCTGCCGCATGGTGACCGGCCGAGACAAGATCATCACGTTCAACTGGAACTACCATGGCAGCGTCGACGAGACCCAGGTGGAGCTTGATGCCACCAAGCAGATGGTGCCGAGGACCGGGGTACATCCGAACGCTATCCGCCACGAACAGACCACCCGCCTGGTCGAATTCAACAACATCGCCTCACTCGAGGAAGCGCTGGCTCAGGGAGATGTGGCGTGCGTTCTGACCGAACCGATGCTCACCAATATCGGTATGGTTCCGGCAGAGGAGGGGTTCCACGACGCGCTTCGCCGGCTGACCCGCGCCCATGACGTGGCGCTCATCATCGACGAGACCCACACCATCTCCACCGGTCCGGGCGGCTATACGCGCTCGCACGGCCTGGACCCGGACTTCTTCGTCTTGGGCAAGAGCATCGCCGGCGGCATTCCGGTGGCCGTCTGGGGAACGTCGGACGAGTGGGCCCGGCGAATCTGGGCGGTGCTCCCGCACTTCAAGACGGGCCAGGAGATCAACCATTTCGGTTTCGGCGGCACACTCGCAGGCAGCGCCCTCCAACTACGCGCGATCCGAGCGACTCTCGAAGAGGTGATGACGCCGGAGAACTACGGGCACATGATCTCGCTGGCAGAACGGTTCGAGCATGGGGTGGTCCAAGTGCTGGCCAAGTACGCTCTCCCCTGGCACGTCACCCGGATCGGCGCTCGAGTCGAATACCTCTTCATGGCGCAGCCGCCACGGAACGGGGGCGAAGCACACCACGGTCGCAACGCTCTGCTCGAGACGTGCATACATCTCTTCCTGCTGAACCGTGGAGTGCTGCTCACTCCCTTTCACAACATGGCGCTCATGTGTCCGTTCACTGCGAGCGACGACGTTGACCTGCACACAAGGGTGCTGGACGAGTGCCTGCGGGAACTGACAGCCTAGGAGGGTCGCGGTCACGGATCAGAAACCCGGTCTGAACCGCCCCGGGACGTTCAGTGGAGACTCAGTTGCTTGACCGTCACACTCGACGGCAAGAACCATTCAGCCCGGCCGCGTTCGGTGCTTGGCTACAAAGTCGATGTAGTAGCCGGATACCCCTTACTGCGAAACCAACCGGTCTACGCCGAGCCGGGGTCACCAGCTAGACTGGTGGTGTGAGTTTCCTCGACCCTCGATCAGCGGAATCCGTCAAGCCAGGGCACGTGCTGCTGGTCAACTCTCTGTCGGCTTGGACGACGGCCTTCATGACGACCGGCATCAACATAGCGCTGCCGTCGATCCAGACCGAGTTCCGTCTGAGCGCGGTCGCGCTCGGCTGGCTGCCACTCGGCTACGTCCTCGCCTCGGCGATATTCCTGTTGCCCTTCGGCAGAGTCGGCGACCGCATCGGCCGGCGGCTCATCTTCCTCCTCGGGATGGTCTTGTTCGCGCTCAGCTCCGTCGGTCTCGTGCTCGCGGGGTCGTACGTGTTGCTCGTGGTGTTCAGGGTCACTCAGGGCCTGGGGAGCGCGATGATTTTTTCCACGTCCATGGCGATGGTCACCTTGGTGTATCCGGACAAGGGACGGGGGCGTGCTATGGGGATCGCCGTGGCGGCCGCGTACGTGGGCATGACTACCGGCCCGATCGTCGGCGGCGTGATAGTGCACAACACAGGCTGGCGGAACCTCTTCCTGGTCATCGGTTGCATCGCCTCCTTCAACGTCGCACTCGACCTGTGGCTGCTGCGCCGCGCAGAATGGAAGGCCCGCGGGCTACTGGACAATGATGCTGCGCCCTCAGCGCACGATCGCCGCGCTATTCGCGCGACTGAGGACGCCCCAGCGTGCCGTCCGGCGTGTGCTGAGGGCCGTGGCTTCGTTGTTCAACAGCCTCCCGAGCAACCCGAGGGATTCGACTGGAGCGGGTCGGCCATCTGGGCCGTCGCCCTTTCACTGCTGCTCATCGGACTGTCGTGGCTCCCGCTCCTCAGAGGGCTCTGGCTCGCCGTCGCCGGAGTCGCCGGACTGGCGCTCTTTGGATGGTGGGAGTGGAGGGCCCGCGAACCGATCATGGTGCTCCGCCTGTTCAGGCACAACCGGTTGTTCCTGTTCTCGAACCTGACGGCCCTCATCAGCTACGCGTCGATATGGGGCTACACCTACCTGATGAGTCTGTATCTACAGTTCGTCAAAGGCCTCGACGCCCAGACCGCGGGCTTGGTGCTGATCGTCGGAGTCGCCCTCCAGTGTCTGGTGGCCCCGGCGGCGGGCCGGCTGTCGGACCGCATCGACCCCCGCTGGGTCGCTTCGTTCGGCATGGCGCTCTGCACGCTCGCCTTGCTGCTTCTCAGCTTCTTGGGCGCCGGCACGTCCTACTGGTACGTGGTGCTGGCCCTCTGTCTGCTCGGCGCGGGATATGGATTCTTCTCCCCTCCCAACCAGATCGCGATCATGGGCAGCGTCGACCGGCGCTACGTGGGCTTCGCTTCGGCCAACATGAGCACCATGCGCATGATCGGCATGGCGCTGAGCATCGCCGCCGCGACCCTGGTGATATCGACCATCGTGGGGCGGCACGACATCGAGCCGGCCGACTATCCCCGGCTGCTGACCGCCATTCGGGTCACTTTCGGGCTGCTCACCGGATTGTCGGTGCTGTCGGTGGTGGCTTCGCTGGCGAGGGGCACGGCACGGCCGGCGATGTACGAGAGCCAGAGCCTGTAGGAAAAACTGGCAAGCTCGGCCCGCTGTGCTGCCGCCTTCCGGCCGGCAAGTCTATTGCGGTTTGCGGTTGAGATTGTGCTCCGGTACTGTGGACCTGTCTACCGCCTCCCCCGGGGAAGGAGCCTCTGCAATGACCGACGGCAACGCGTTCAAGCCCACGATTGTCACCAGCTACCTGGCCGATACCAGCCCATTCGGCGATGGCAGGGTCGTCAACCCAGTCATCTTCATGGACTCGAACTCAGTCCCCGGCTCGTTCTACGCCGAGTACATCGTCATCAACGAAGCCTCCGAAGGGACTCCACCGGAGCACAGCCACGACGACGCCGACGAGATCCTCATGTTCTTCGGCTCGGACATGGAACGCCCACACGACCTCTGCGGGGAGGTCGAGTTGTGGATAGACGGAGAGAAGTACATGCTGACCGAGAGCGCCATGATCTTCGTCCCCAGGGGGGTGAAGCATTGCCCGCTCTACTGCCGCCGAGTCGAGAAGCCCATCATCATGGTGTCGACGGCTCCCGCGCAGTACTACCGGCGGGACGGCGTCGAGTAGGCCATGTCGCCTTTGGGCCGGTGCGGGTCGGGCCCTTGGAGCCTTGCAGCAGTCGCGAAGCACCTGTCGCATCGCTACGCGCGGAAGCGGCTGCGCCCAACTCGCGGTGGCTCAGTTCGGGAGCCTCCACCGTCTCCCCACCCAGGAAGCGGCACACGGTGTAGTCGGCTCCGGCAAGGCGCAGTCGCCCATTGGCGCTCACCCTGCGTCTGACCCGGCGGGCGTGGGACCCAGACTGGATGCGAGGCTCCTCGACTTCTTGGGGATGAAGGGACTCGAACCCCTCCAGGTTCTCACCCGTGAACCGGTCGGCTGGCGGGACCATCCCGATGCCCTGGTGGGGTCTCTCAGTGTTGTACAAGGCCACCCAGGCGTCGAGTTCCGCCTGGGCCTCCTCGAGAGAACACCTTGCCGTTGTCGGTGACGGCTCGCTCGCGCGTGGAGGCAAAGGGACTGCGGCCCACCGAGATCCGAGACCACCCCTGGGGCGTGTGAGGGCTGTACCTGAAAAGAGCAGGCCTGAGCGCTATCGCTTACACCGACGGGTTCGCCACCGAGTTGGGGTCGAACGCGTCCTCTATAGCGATCGCCCAGCGGTCAAAGCCGCTGTAGAGTGGTCCGTCCATTCTCATGCCTTCCCGGTCTCGGCGCGGCATCGCGGCGTGGCGACCGGCCTGGATGTCGTCGGCTGCCGACTTGGCCATCAAATCGCGAGGAATGCTCGGCCAACCGGGGGAGGCAAAGTCCCAGACGAACAACAGCTCGATATGGGCCATGTGGCCGTATTCAATCGTGTTGATCTGGAAGTTTTGTGGCGCGTCGAGGATCCGCCCGCTCTCGATGAACTGTTCCAACATCGGCGGTATGGCCTTGGCAACCTCGAACATGTGGCTCACCGAATCGGCGCTGAGTTTGTTCGGCGCCCAGCCGCCCCCGAGCCGAAGAGTGCGCTGAAGGAAACTGACGATGATGAAGAAGTCCATGTTGTCTTCGTACATCTGCCGGATGGCCTCGTCCACCGGCTCGCCGCCCATCTCCGAGACGATCTCCTTGAGTACGCGTTCCTCGTACTCCATCTCCTCCTCGGACCAGGTGGCAAGATAGACGTAGAGGGGGTAGCTCAGCTCCCGCTGGAACCACCCGCTGTTCCATAGCTCCCAAAACTCGTTCGCCGACTTCGAGTGAAGCAGAGCGGCAGTGGCGTTGAAGAACTTGAGCACCGCGTACCCGATCTCTGCCCGGCCGATCTCGAGCATGGCGTCGCGCACCTTGTCCAGGTCGGGGAACTTGAACACGAACACCCGGTGACGATCCTTGGGCAGACGGATCTTGAAGCTCGGCGTGTGTCCCTCGGCCGGCATCACCTCGGGCTGCTTGGTAGCGTCGAGCCCGATGGCGATCCTCGTGATGATCCCCATCCTGCCGAAGCTGCCGATGTAGCCTTTTGCCAAACCGCGCAGACTGGGACCCGGTCCCTCCGGACAGAACCAGCCTGCGCCTGTCCCGAGGGAGCCTGTTTGCACCAGCTCGCCGGTAGGAGTGACCCACTCGACGCCCAGAAGGTAGCGATTGGTGCGAGAGGTGCCGTGCTGGCAGTGATGATCGCCCGAGGTGACGGTGAAGTTCGCCAGCACCGACCCGCCCGGCCCGACCGACGCCACCGGGTACTGGAGTCCCAGCTTCATGAGCTCCGGCTTCAGTTGGCAGTGCCGCACCCCCGGCTCTATCACCGCGTACCGGTCGGTCTCGTTGATCTCGACGATGCGGTTCATGCGCTTGAGGTGAAGCACGATCGTGCCGAGCGAGTGAGGATAGGCCTGTACCGAGAGACCGGACACCGTGGCGACGTACCTGATGCGGTAGAGATTGCAGAGTCTCACGATCGCTTGGACCTCTTCAGTGCTGGCAGGTAGCAGGACCGCCTCGGGGCTGGGTGACAAGGGAGCGTGCGGACCGGAGCGCCGATAGCCGGAGAGGATGTAGGGCAACTCGCTGATGTACTCCGGGCCGACTATGCTCTCGAGCATGCTGTAGATGTGGCGGGGCAGGGTCATGTGCTACCTCTCTTCGCCGTCGGCCAGTGCCGCTGCTACGAGATCGGCCAGGTCGTGATACGCAAGCGAATCGTCGTGGCCCAGGCTCTCCCGGCAGAACGGGCAACACGAGACGAGGCCGTCGGCCCCGGTGGAACGCGCCTCCCTCAGCCTTTCGTCGGCGATCCAGGCGGCGAGTTCGGGGCGGGCGGCAGCGACGCCGCCGCCCGCCCCGCAGCAGTACCCGCACTCCTGGTTCCGCACCATCTCTACGAACTCCACCCCGGGCAGGCTCCGCAGCACCCGGCGGGGGGCATCGTAGACGCCGTTCGTCCCGCGCCGCCACTCCTTGGGCGGCTCGTGGACGCCGTACGGCTTGATCTCGCCCTGCCAGGGCACGTATTTCTCGCCGAGGCGAGCGAGAAGACAAGGATCGTGGTAGGTGAAGGTCCTCTCCGGCCCTGTCTGCCTCAGAGGAAGCCGCTTCTGGTCGAGAAGCTGATCGATGACCTCGCTGATATGGACGACCTCGATGTCGTCCATCTGTTCCACTCGTGGATAGCCGCCACGGAACGTGCCGTAGCACTCGGCGCATCCCGTGATGATCTTCTTGACCCCGTGCCGTCTGAAGGCCCCGAGGTTCCGGTGCACGCTCGCCGCGAACGCCTCGTTCTGGCCGGTGCGCCAGAGCGTTGCCCCGCAGCATGCCTCGTCGGGGCCCAGCAACCGGAAGTCCACGCCCCCCGCCGCCAGGATGCGCATGATGCTCTGCGCGGTTTCGGGGTATCGATATGCCGTTGCGCAGCCGACGAAGTAGACGGTCGACCCGGCCTCCGCGGTCGTCGCCTCCGCGCCCAGCCACGCAAAGCGCTCCTCGTGCGGCAGACCGTAGATGTTGTTCTCCCGGGCCACGTTGTCGGCCTCCGCCCGGTGTTGGGGAAGTGGGCCCTGGCCTTCGGCGACGCAGTGCGCTCGCAAGGCAAGGATGGTATCCATGACCTCCATGTCGCGCACCGACTTGCAGTTCAGCTCGCAGGCACCGCACGTGGTGCAGGAGTAGATGAGGTCGACGAGCCCCGGCTCGTACGCGAGCGTTCCCTCCAGGAGTTCCTGGGCGATGTTGAGCAGGCCCTGGCCTGAGTACGTGTCGTAGTGGAATCGCTGATGGATCGGGCACACCTCGGCGAAATCCCAGCCCCTCATCTTGGGTCCGAGTATCCACTTGCACTGCCCACAGTGGTTGCACGACAGCATCGTGTGCCGGAAGTCCCTCAACTCATCCACCCGCATCCTCCTGGAAACAGAGCTTGCCGGGATTGAGGATGTACTTCGGGTCGAAAATGTCCTTCAGCTTGCGAAGCGCCGCGACCCCCTCGCCGTACTCTCCGTAGACCATCGACGCCCAGGGACCGTAGGGCCGGCTGAAGAAGGCGCCGCCCGCCATCAGTTCCCGCGACGCCTCGAAGAACATCTCGCGAACGAGTTCCGTTTCCCGGGAGTCGGTATCGTCAAAGAACAGGTCGAATTCGCTGTGACAGCCCCGACCCTGCACGCACGGCTGGATGTAGGCCCCGACGCTCTCCGCCGCAAAGCCGAACTTCGCCCTTGTCCGCTCCATGATGGCGGCGAGATCGGCCACCTTGCTGAACGGGGACAGGTAGAAGATCTCTCTTACCGATCCCCTCGGGCGCAGCTTCCAATAGGGCGTCCGGTAGTCCGGTTGGCCGAGCATGGCGAGGATCGTCTCCTCACGCCCCGAGACTCCGCGCAGGGTGGTGCTCGGGCTCAGTCCCAAAGACGCGCACTCCTCCAGGAGGTACTTCTGCTGGATAGCCACCCGTTCATCGGGATGCCGCCGGTAGCCGGCGAGCACCACGAGAGCCGTCCAGGCAGGCAGGGTGGCGCGCAGTTCGACGTAGTCGTCCGGCCACCGCTCGGCCAGCCGACCGGCCAGCCCGACGTTGCTCAGCACCAAGCATTCGTCGCCGACCCGCTTGCGCAACAACTGGTTCATCAGTTCGGTGAGCACGGCGAGGTCCTCCGCGGGCACGAAGTAGAGACGCTGCAGATCGGGCAAGATCTCCGCCTTGGTGACCGCCCAGGTGACGAGGCCCATCGTGCCCTGCGCGCCGGTGAGGAAGCGGAGGTAGTCTATGGCGCCCGGTCCCCAGGGGTTCACCTTGTCGGCCGTCAGCTTCTGCAGCGACCCGGGGCCGGAGGCCGAACCGGTACGGAACTCCTCGCCGTTGCCGTAGATCACCTCCACGGTCAGCAACGGGTCGCTGTAGTCATACTGGTACTTGGGGATGACCACCGGTTCCCGCTCCAGCCGGCTGGCGACGACCGACTTGCAGGCGCGGGGCAGAAGCGGCGCATCCAGCCGCAGGCCCTGGCTCCGCACCGCAGGCACCAGTTCGCCATACGTGACCCCCGGCTCGATCATCACGTACCGGCCCGGCACGTCCACCTTCAGCACCCGATTCATCCGGCGAAAATCCACCATCACTCCGCCCTGCGCCGGCCGGCTGCCTCCGTGGAAGTGAGGCGGACCTGAGCTCACCGGCACGAGCGGCACGTTCTCGACATTCGCCTGCCGCACGATCGCCTGGACCTCAGCCTTGTCGACGGGCTGCAGGGCCAGTAACGGCTGGGTTCCGGGGGCGAAGGTGTGCGCGCGGTCATACTGCGCCAGGGCCTCCCGATCGTTGGTGACCCGATCGGGCGGGAGGGCGCCGGCAAGCACGACGCCTGCGGCGGAGTCTGGTCTATCTAGCGACATAGAGACATCCATTCCGAAGACGGTAGCATGTCACCCCGCCGATGGAGGCGCGCGGCCAGGTCGTATCCTTCCGACGGCCGTGCGCACCTGGCACGATGCCGGTCTGACTCACGTTGGCCCTCCGGGCGGAGTTCCAGACTACCCTCCGCTTCCGTATCCCCCGTTCCAAGGTAAGACCCCATCGCTGCGGGCGGTCACCGACTAGGCCGGAGCCTACAGCGTGTTCCCGACCGTCCAGCCGGCCGACATGGCTTCGGGGATGGTCGCCGGGCTATCGCAATCCCCGATGGCATACGTTTCGGGCACCATGCCTTTAATCTCGTCGAGCAGGAGGGTGTTGGGCGCAAACGGGAGGACGGGTATCACGTTGTCGGCCCTCGAGCAGCCGCGTCTGCCCCTCCTTCGTCTGGACGGTCAGCCCCTGTTTGTCGATCTTCACGAGCTTCACGCCGCTGAGGACCTCCACGCCCTTCTTGTCGAACCAGTAGAGCAGGCGCACCTTGCGATCGGGAACCAGTCCGTCCCCCACCTTCTGGCCGGTGTCGACGATGGTAACCGCGCGTCCACGCTTCACCAGAAACTCACCCAACTGGCAGCCCTGGATGGCGGCGCCGATGATCACCACGTTCCGGCCCACGGGCATCCAGAACCTGGTGAGCGACCTGAGCAGCCTGGGTCCGAAGAGCCTGAGGAAGAACCGGAGCGTCCCGTAGAGGTCGCTCGTCTTGATGACGTTCTTGCCGTCGATGCCCGCCACATCTGGTAGCACCGGGGAGCCACCCACTGCGATGACGACCGCGTCGGCCTTGAACTCCTTGAGCGCCTCGAGGCTGAACTCCTTGCCGAGCTTCACCTCGACGCCCGCGGCCTTCACCCGGTTCTCCATGAACTCGATGTACTCCGGCAACTGCTCGACGTCGAAACCCTTCACCATGGCGGCGAGCGGCGTCGAGCCACCCAGGTAGCGGCCCTTGTCCCAGAGTGTGACCTCGTGACCCCGCGAGGCGGCGATGCGCGCCGCCTGCATGCCGGCGGGTCCCGCGCCGACCACGAGCACCCGCTTCTTCGCGATGAGCGGCGACAAGTCGTAGTGCGCCTTGCCGAAAGAGGCGTTGACGCGGCAGTACCGCGGCTCGTTGTACTTGATGGTGCAGCATCCGCAGCGCGTGCACGGTTGGATCTCGGCGGACCTGCCTGTGCGCACCTTGTTGGGGTACTCGGGATCGGCGAAGAGCCGGCGGTTGAGGCCGATGAGATCGGCTTTGCCGCTGCCAATGATGGTCTCGCCCAGGTCGGCGTCGAGCATGCCGACAGTCATCACCGGAAGGGAGACTGTGTCCTTGATGATGGCGGCGAGTGGCACCAGGGAGGCGGTGCCCCTGCGGCTCCAATCCATATCCTTCGGGAACTCGCCTACGGGGATGTGCGGCTCGGGGTAGAAGAGGCTCTCATGCCCGTGATGCGCGGCGGACCAATGGCCACGCACCTGCAGCGAATCGACGCCGATCGCTTCGTAGATGCGGGCGATCTCCTTGCCCTCCTCGATGGTAAGGCCACCCGGCACCCCGAACTCCATGGCGTTCATGAGGATCTGCACGGGGAAGTCCTGCCCGCAACGAGCTTTGACCTCTTTGATGACGTCGACGATGAACCGCGAACGGTTCTCCATACTCTGCGGGCCGTACTGGTCGTCGCGCGTGTTCCAGGGACGCGAAAGGAAACTGTGGAAGAGATGGTCGGCGGCGGCATTGATCTCGATGCCGTCCCAGCCGGCCTGCTGCAGCCGGGCGGCGCCGGACGCGAACCGGTCGACCAGTCCCTCGATCTCGCCGATGGTGAGAGCGCGGGGTGGCGCATCCTCGTGTATGTCGAAGGGAGAGCCGAAGACGATCGGAGACGATGACACCCGCTCGGCGGCGAGCACGTAGGGGCCGCCCCAATGGGCGCGGTGGTAGAGCTGGGTGAAGATCGGCACGCCGTGCTTGTGCACTTCGGCCGCCAACTCCTCGAGCTGCTTCAAGTACTTGTCGTCGTCGATGCGGAAGCGCCGGTCGTTCTCCTCCCAGAGCGGCCACTCCATGGCGGGCGTCTCGGTGATGATGAGCCCCACCCCTCCTCGCGCCACCGCCCCGTAGAAGCCCTTGGCAATGGCGCCTACGCGCTCCGCGCCCGATTCAAAGAAGTAGGTTTGCGCCGCCGTCTTCACGATGCGGTTCTTCAGGCGCACTTTGCCGATGTTGAACGGCGAAAACAGCTCCCGGTATCGACTCTCCACTACTATTTCTCCTTGTGCTTGCCCCGACAAAGGACGATTCTCGTGCAAACGATACACCTGCGGCTGCTTCGCCTCTCGTAGCCGGCATTTGTCTCTTCGTCGATGACGCACGGGACCGCTCATCCCCCAGAGGCCGCCGTGATATGGTCATGGCCAATCCGGACACGCCTGCGCCGCCGCGTAGTCGCATGGTGAACACGGAGCAACGATCGAGGAGTCTGAAGGCGGTCCCAATGCGTTCATACCGCTGGGCGGTGCTGGCCATAGCGTTTTTCGGGGTGTTCGGCGTCATTGGCTTGGGACGCTTTGGCTACAGCGCCATCCTGCCTTCCATGCAGAAGGACCTGGGCATCAGCACCGCGGCCGCCGGCTCCCTGGCTTCGTGGAACCTCGGCGGGTACACCATCATGGCCGCGGTAGGCGGGTTCTTGGCTGCACGGCTGGGCGCCCGCAAAGTCGCGACCGCCGGAATAGCGATCACCGCCGCCGGGATGTTGCTCACGGGTCTCTCGAACGGCCTGTTCACCGCCTCAGCCGCCAGGCTCATCACCGGCTTGGGCAGCGGCATGGTTCTCGTGCCTTCGATAACCCTCATGGCCGCTTGGTTCGAGACCCGGCGGCTCGGACTCGCTTCGGCCATAGTCAGCAGCGGAGCGGCGCTGGCCTTGGTAGTGGTCGGCCTCGTTGTGCCGCCGATCATCAACAGCGGAGGCGATGACGGCTGGCGCCTGGCTTGGTACTTCTTCGCGGGAGCAGCCGCTTGCGTGGGGATAGCCTATGGCGCACTGCAGCGGAATCGTCCGGAAGCGGCCGTTTCCAGGCGCTCGCGGCCGGCCGCGACCGAGCCGTCACGGCAGCCCGCCGCGTCCCTGGCTCGTCAGACCGTGTTGGACTTCAAGAGGGTCGTACGCTCCAGGTATGCGTGGCACCTGGGATTCGTCTACCTGCTCTACGGCTTCGCGTTCCTCATCTTTCAGACCTTCTTCCAGAAGAGACTCACGAGCGATCTGGACTACACCAGCAAGACTGCCGGGTACCTCTTCTTGCTGATAGGCATCGGCGGGTTCTTGGGGGGCGCACTGTGGGGCAGCGTGTCCGACCGGGTCGGGCGTGGCCCGGCCCTCGCCCTGATGTTCATCATCATGGCCGTGGCGGCGGCGCTCTTCGCGTGGTGGCCTGCTACGCCGAGCTTGATCATGTCGGCCTTCATTCTGGGGCTGGCGGGCATGGGCCTGCCCGGGGTCGTGGGGGCAGGATGCGGCGATCAGTTCGGTCCCGTGCTCGCCTCGGCGGCGCTGGGCCTGGTGACCATCTTCACGGGGGTGGGCATGGTGCTCGGTCCCTACCTCGCCGGCAGGCTGGCCGACGCCTCGGGTTCCCTCACCTATTCGTACACGCTGGCCTGTGGCGTGTTCGTCCTCGGTGCGGTGGTGTCGTCACGGCTGCGCGAGACCGGATGGGCGGCAGCGGTCTGCAGGGTGCGGGAAGCTCCGGCTGCTAACCAGCCCTGATGATCCCTTCGGTGCCTGGGCCGGCTACCGCAACGTCAGCGACACGTGGGCGTTCGGCGACTAGATGCTGACCGGCGCTACCCTTGCCATTCCCTCCCCACCCGCAACATGGCTTTGAGATTCTCCCGACGAGCGATCGGCTGCGGCTGCGGCGTGTACGTTCGGTGAACATTTCGACCGACCCCACAGCTCCAGGGCCCACCAACCCGATGTGAGGGATGAGCAATCCCCGCAAAACGGGGCTCTAAGGAATGAGCCGTGTTGGACTCGAACCAACGACCATCGGATTAAAAGTCCGGTGCTCTACCAACTGAGCTAACGGCCCGCGCTGCGGCCGCCAGACTGCGCCGGCGGCCCCCCATAAGGGGCTCAGATTGTACGCCCTCGACCGGCCACGGTCAACGCGCCACGGCTCGCCACGCCCTGTCGCGGCCGCCCTGCCACGACCGGCCGCCGCCCGCTTCGCCGGCATTCTAAGAGAACTCTCATCTCCCCCTTACATCCGCCTTACCGCGGGCTGCGTACTATGCTGGCAGACCTCAGGCCGAAAGGAGGACACGACAGACGTGATCACTAGACTACGAAGCATCGTTTCGCGCAGGGCCTCGAGAATGATCCTCGGCGCTTTCGCGCTGCTCACGATGGCCGGCATGATATTTGGTTTCGCCTTGCCCGACGCCGCCCTCGCGTGGGACAACTGCCCACGTGGAGTCACCAACTGCGCGTATCCGGGCCTCTGCGGCCGCTACGTCGACACCAACGGCGACGACATCTGCGACCTCTCTCAGCCAAAGCCCGCCGCTTCGACAACGACCACCCTTCCGGTGACGACCACCGAGACTGTCACCACCTCGACCACCGGCACTACCAAGATCACAGCCGCCACCGGCGACCTTACGACCACTATCGCCGCCTCGGGCGAGCCGCCCACGGGCGACTGCCCGCTCGGCCCCTGCATCGGCTGCCGCGCCTGCGTGGGCATCTCGACCGACATCGACGAAGGCGCCACCATCGCCGCGGCCGGCGGCGCCGGCCTGGTTCTGACGGGCTCCGACGGTGACGGCGACGGCACGACGGACACCGGTGCCGGCGGCACCCTGGCCCTCACCGACGATACCGCCGCCGGCAGCGCCGGCGATGCTGCCGAACAGACCGCTACGCCCACCTCGGGAGGTGCATCTCTCGTGACCCACTATCTGGTCGCGCCCATAGCTCTCGCCTTCTTCGTCATCTACGGGCTGAGCTTCATTCTCTACAAGAGCAAGAAGATTCGCATAGCCACGCATCGCAAGATCTGGAACGTGATGCTGCTCGGCACGTTTCTGGTAACCGGCCTCTTCGGCCTGATTCTCACCATTCAGCTGGACTACACGCTGCCGTTCACAATCCCCGTCGACCTGCTGTTCTGGCACGTGGAAGCGGGCATTGCCATGACGCTGATCTCCCTCTTCCACATGGGTTGGCACTTCAACTACTACAAGAACCTGGTTAGAAACACGCGCAAGAAGGCTCGCGCGGCCCGAGAGGCCGAGCGCGGCGAGCGGGCGCCGCGCACGGCCCCGCGCACAGCGCCGCAGCGCGAACTGGTTCCCGGTACCGTGATGACCGCCCAGGCCCGCGAACAGCGCCGCGCGGACCGTGAAGCGGACAGGCTGCGCGAGGAGCGCCGGGTGCGCGACGAGACCGCGGCCGCGTGGCGGCAGGCCTACCCGCCCACCAATCCCCGGCCGTGGCTGGAGCCCGGCACCGAGTGACCCTCGCCGCCCGCGGGACCGGCCTTCTTCCGCTACAGAGCCGCCCGCACAATGACCTGCAACTCGGACGCGGTGAGCTCCACCGGATTCGCCTTCATGCTGCTGGCCCGCATGGCCTTTTCGACCAGTTCGTCCACGTCGCCCGGGCTGAACCCGTAGCTGCCCAGCTTCGGGATGCCGAGGTCGGACGTCAACCGCGCCAGCCAGGCCACGGCGGCGTCGGCGTCATCGCCGGCGGCGGCGCGTCCGGTCAGCAGCCGCGCCACTTCGTCGTAGCGCGCGAGCGCCCCGCTCTCGGGCGCTCGCGCCCGTAGCGCCGCCAAGTTGACCGCCACCACATGCGGCAGCAGGGCCGCGCACACGGCGCCGTGCGGCGCCGTGATCATTCCTCCCAACGGGCCGGCGAGGCCGTGCACCGCTCCCAGCCCCGCGTTGGCAAGCGCCAAGCCGCCGAACAGGCTGGCAACCGCCATGTCGTCGCGGGCGGCGGCGTCGCGGCCGTGGGTGTAGGCGCGCCGCAGGGAGCGCGCCACCCGCACCATGCCTTCGCGGCAGAGGCCGTCGGTCAAAGCATTGGCCTTGGTGCAGACAAACGGCTCGACCACTTGGGCCAGAGCGTCGAGACCGGTCGCGGCCGTCACGGCGGGCGGCAGATCGTAGGTGAGCTCCGGATCGACTATGGCGACCGCCGGCAGCATCATCGGGCTGCGCAGGCTCACCTTCACCCGCTGCCGCCGCGCGATGATCACCGAGTTGCGCGTCACCTCCGAGCCCGTGCCCGCGGTCGTGGGTATGGCCATCACCGGCAGCGGCCGTTGGGTCACCGGCTGGTTCTCGCCGACGACTTCGAGGTACCGCATGAGCCGGCCGGGGCTGGTCGCCATGACCGCGATCGCCTTGGCCGCGTCGAGCACGGCCCCGCCGCCGAAGGCCACGACGCAGTCACACCGCTCGCGCCGCGCCACCCCGGCGCCGGCTTCGACGGTGTCGATGTCGGGCTCGCCCGTCACCGAGTAGGTCACCGTCGGAAGTCCCGCTCCGGCCAACACGGCGAGCAGGGGTGCGGCCCGCGCGCTCGTCCGCCCCGTCACCACCAGCGGCCGCGCGCCCAGCGAAGCCGCGATCGTGCCGGCTTCGCGCAGCGTCCCCCGCCGAAGACTATGCGGCCGGCGGTGGCGAACTCGAAGCGCATCTCACCAGTCGGCGTCAATGGGGAAGACCTCACTGTACTTCACGCTCGACCGCGGTTCGGCGATCATCGAAGCCACCGCGTCTCCCATGCCTGGTAGTGCGCGGTCTCCTTGTGGGCGGCGGCGGCCTCGGGCGTGCGATAGGCCTCGACCAGCACGAACCGCGTGCCGTTGTCTTCCGCACCACGTCGAAGCGGCTACGCCCGGCTCGAGCAGGCTGGCCGAGCGTTCGCGATCGTCGCCTCTGTGAACCGCTCGACCGTGTCGGGCAGCACATGAACGTACACGTGGACTACGAGCATGGCTTGCCTTTCTGCCGCGCTACGCCGCTACTGGGTCTCGTCGCCCGCCCCTTCTCTCCGCGCCTTCTGCACAGTCTCGGCCCTTTCGATGGAGGCGTACCCGTAGCGCTCGACGGTGTTGCGCAGCACCGCTTCGGCCGGGTTTTCTCCCGCGGCGGCCATCTGCTGGTAGTGCTCTTCGAGGAGCTTCAGGGTCTTGGCGCTGTAGGAAGCCAACTCACCCCGGTTGTAGCTCTCGAACGAAGTGACGTACTTGTTGTCGCCGGTCGACCGCACCGGCCGCCCCTGGCCGGCCACGTGGGGGTACTTCGCCGCCAGCTCCTCCTGCCACTGCACCAACATGCGCGTCAAACGCTCCACGAGATCCTCCGCCTCAGGCTCCAGCCGCGGGAGTTGGGCTTCGATGCGCCGGAACTCGCACGGCGACGTGTACTGCATCATCCGCCCGTACTTCTCGGTCATGAGGTTGCGGTCGCGCTCGCGCGCGGCGTGCAGATCGTCGAGGTAGCCGGCGGCCACCTCGTCGTTCCACGACATGATCTGACTCGAGCGCATGACCTCGAAGGTCTGGGGGCTCTGCTGGCACGACACCGGACCATCCATGCTCTGCACACTCGAGAACATCTCCCACTCGAGGCGCACGATTTCGTCGACGAGATTCTGATCAACAGCCATGGTTCTCTCCACTATTCCATCATTACGGGCAGGTTGCGTAGCGCGTCGTTCTCGATGCGGGTCTGCACCGAGTAGGCGTGATCGAGCAGAAAATCGCTCGGCGAGTCGCTCAGACCTTCAGAGGTGAGACGGCCGACGAGAAGCGCGCTGATGTCTTCGACGATTCTTGCCTGCTCGGTCAGCGCCGTTGGAGGCGTCGCCTGGCCCGGCCGGCTGCACAGGCGGGCCAGAAGCTCGTGCACTTCGCTGCCCAACACCGGGAGATCGACGAGCCCGCGGTGCATCCACTTGTAGAAGGGCCGGTACCTCTTGTTGAGCAGGTAGACGACCGAGATCACCGCCTCGATGAACTGGCTGAGCCCGACAGTGAGCCGCGACGAGGTCGCCCCGGTCGATCGAGCGCTTGAAGTTGTACTGTCCGGCCTGCCCCGCGGTGAAGCACCGGGCGGCCAGCTTCTTGAGCTGCAGGTCGCGCGGGTAGAAGGCGAGCAATCCTTCTCGAAACGCCGTGAACTCCCCCAGCGGGTCGGTGAAGACCTTGCCGTTGGTCGCCGTGGCGAGGTAGGTCTCGGGCAGCGCCCGCCACTCGGCGAGCGTGGCCGGCACGTGGTCGTAGCGGACGAACCGGCGGTAGAAGTCGGTGATCTCGAAGACGCCGGTGCGTCTGCCGGCGACCCACCGACTCGCTTCGGGGGCCGAAGCCGCCGAAGGCCTTGGGCAGTGACGTCGTAGGCACGCTGCAGCTCCGCGCCGAAGCGTTCGTGGTCGGCCGCGGTCAGCCAGAGGCAGAAGCCCGGGCCCCAGTCGTGGTCGCGCGAGATCTCGTCGTCGAAGCCGAAGCACTCCGAGCCTTCACCCACGAGACCCACGGCGATGCGCTTCTGGTCGGCCCAGAAGTCCTCGGCCAGCATCGGGCGGCCGACCTCCTCGAAGTACCGCTCGGCGAGTTCGAGGCCCTTCATCACCGCGCGGGCTTCAAGCGTCGCCCCCGGGGCCGCCACCGGCCGTGCCGCCCTCCGGGCCGCCGCCCGCCGCCTGACTCAGCTTCTCGCGGGTGCGGGCCAGGTTCTTGCTCGTGCGCGCATAGTCGGGGTGCTCGGTGCCCAGCACCCGCTCGATCATGGCGAGCGCCTCGGCGAAGTGCGCCTCGGCACGGACATAGTCGCCCGCCACGAAACTGGCGGCCGCCAGGTTGTTCAGCCCGGTGAGGTACAGCACCGTGTCTTTGCCGGCGGTCTGCCCGTAGATGTCGAGTGTCTCGCTGAGAAACTCCGCGGCCTGCCCGTGCTGGCCTGTCGCCATAGCCACCGAGGCCAAGTTGTTGAGCGTGGTCGCGTAGGCGGTGTCGCGCTTGCCGCTCTTCCGCAGCACGGCCAGCGCCTGCTCGTGCAGCCGGCGCGCGTCGTCGTAGCGCTTGAGATCCTGGTAGACCAGGCCGAGATTGTTGAGCGCGCTCAGGTAGACGAAGTGCTCGGCGCCGACGGTGCGCTCGTAGATGTCCATGGACTCCTTGAAGAGCGCCTGGGCCTTCTCGAACTCGCCCATGAGCCGGTAAGTGCCCGCCAAGTTGTTGATGGTGGTGGCGTAGTCGGCGTTTTCTTCGGCGCCACGGGCCCGGCCTTCGATGCCGGCCGCTTCGACGAAGGCCTCCTCCGACTCGGGGAGTCTCTTGAGAGCCCTGAGGAGCGACCCCAACTCGTTGAGGGCGGCGACGTAGAGCGCCGAATCGACCCCTGACTCCTCGCGGGTGAGCTCAGCGTACTCGCGCTGCAGCGGAACGATGTCGGGCAGGCGCCGCTGCTCTTCGAGGGCGGCGATGCGCGCCTTCAACTGGTCGAGTCTGTCAGTCACGGTCTACTCCTGTTCGGCGGAATCAGTGGCGTCGTTCACCGTTTCGACCCAGGTTACACCCAGAGCGCGGGCCGCATTGGCTTGGCGCCCCCCGCTGGAAGGCCGCGCGGCGCTACGCCAACCGGCGCAAGACCAGACTGGCCGACTGCACCCCCGGGCACGCCGTCCAGAGCGCGACGATCGAGTTTTTGGCGATCTGACCCGCCTCCCCCAGTTCCGCCAGGTCGACGAGTGGGTCGGCGACCGCCATGTTGCCGTACTTGGCTCGCAGGTTGCGGTAGGTGTCGGGGCTGAGTCCGGCCGCTTGCAGATCTTCCCGCCACGCCGCCTCGAGATGACCGGCGTGGGAAGCGATAACCATGTCCAGGTCTCCCGGCGCCAGACCGGCCTTCTTCAAGGCCCTCGCGAGACTTTCGCCGAAGAAGCCCTTTCGACCCGCCACCTCGTCGAACGACGGATCGTCGAGAACCAGGTATGCCCCGTTCTTGTTCTCGACACCGGCCTTAGTCGCGAGATCTGGGTTGGCGAGGGGCCGCACCGGGCCGAAGTTGCCGTTGAGGGTCCCGCCGGGTCGAGACTTCACCGCGTAGGTCTCGACGTGGTAGGCGAGGAACTCGCACGTGAGATTCCCGGCCGAGACGACGGCCGCGGCGGCGCCGTCACCGTAGTTGAGGGCGAGCGGATCGGTGAGGTCGACGCCGAACCCCACTTCTCCGCCGATCTGAGCCGCCACCGCTATCAGAAGAACCCGCCTGCACAGGCCGCTACGCACGGAGTTCCAGGCCACGAAGGCCGCGTCGAGGATGCTCACGTTGTCGTCGACGATGTTACGCACGAGCGCGTCGCCGCGAAGCCCAAGATTGAGGTGAACGTACGAACCGAGCAGAGGCATGAATTGTTTGCCGCCGGTCTGGGCGATGAGCAGGCCGTCGACGTCGGAGGCGCTCAGTCCACTCTCGGCGAGCGCTTTGCGGCCGGCGCCGAGCGCCATGATCTCGGCCGCGCTGACGTCCTTCAGGCGCCGCACCTCCCGGGGCGCGTTCGAGCGCAGGCTTTGCTGGAGGGGCTGAGGCAGCTTCGCGATCGCGGGTTCCAGGTACGCGTAGTGCTCGTTCACGTTCAGCACCTCCGCGGGGAGGTACGCGACTGCCGTCTCGAATCCAACCTTCATGTTCAACGCGCCTCCTCGCCCAGCCACCGCAGAATCAGGCAACCCAGGGAGATGCCCGAGCCGGGCACCCACAGCGCGACCACCGAGCCCGGTTTGACGAGCCCGTCTTCGACGAACTGAACCAGATCTGTCGGCAGATCGGTGTGGCCGGTGTTGCCCGTCTTCAGCCTCAGGTTCTGAAAAGCCTCCTCGCCCAGGCCGGCGTCCACGAGGTCCTGCTTCCAGGCCGCCTCGCAGTCGCCCAAATGGTGACAGATGACCAAGTCCAGCGCGGTGAGGGGCAATCCCGCTCTCGCCATCGCCTTCTCGAGGCTGTCTCGAAGGTATGCCGGCCGGCTCGCGACTTCGATGTAGGAGATGTCGTCCATGCAGAAGTAGGGCCCCACCCCGGACGGCACACCCGCCGCTTCCGCGAGCTCCGGATTGTCCAGAGGCCGCACCTCTCCCCGGGCGGAGCGGTAGCAGGTGCCGTCGGTCTCGCCGTAGTACGACAGGAACTCGCACATGAGGTTCTCGGAGGAGACGATGGCCGCCGCGGCGCCGTCGCCGAAGATGGGAGCGATGGCCATGGTGAGGTCGGTCGTGCCGCCGTTCGGCCCGCCCGCTAGGGCCGCCGAGGCCACGATCAACACCCGCTTGCACGCGCCGCTCTCGACCAGGTTCCACGCGATCTGGCAGGCGTCGACGAAGCTGGCGCAGCAGTTGCCGATGTTGAGCATGGGCGTGTCGAGATCGAGCCCGAGTTCGCGGTGCAGGCTCACGGCGGCGCCGATAACGTAGTCGATGTCCGAGGGCGCCAGGCCGCCGCGGTCGAGCGCCTCTTGCGCTATCTCGATGGCCATGAGCTCGGCTCTGTCGCCCTCCTTGCCCCGGTACTTGCGCACCTCGTCGGGCACGATGGAGAACTGCTCGCGCAGTTGCTCGGGGAGCTTCGCGAGCGCCGGCGCGAGATAGTCGAAGTGCTCCCTGGGGATCACTTCTTGGGGAAGGTGCCGCACGATGGTTTCGAAACCAACCTTCATTCTTGATTCACTCCCGATGACCGTGTTTCTCGCGACCCATGACTACGTCATGCCCGAGATGCGGATGCACTGACCGACGATGTGTCTGGAGACGTCCGACACCAAGAAGGCCACCAGATTGCCGATGTCTTCGGGCGTGATGGTCTTGCCGGCCGCGTCCAACTCGGCGGCGTGGGCGATGTACTCGTCGGAGAAACCGCCGGCCGAGGCCAAGAAGTCGGTGTTGCCCAGCCCCGGCGCGATGCAGTTGACGTTGATGCCCGAGTCGGCCACTTCGAGCGCGAGGCCGCCGCTGAAGTTGATGATCGCCGCCTTGGTCGCGCCGTATACACTGCCCAGAGGAACGCTGATGACGCCGGCCACTGAGGCCATGGTGATGATCTTGCCCTGGCCGCGCGCCAGCATGTGCGGCAGCACGGCCTGGCTGCAGTACATGGTGCCGCGCAGGTTGGTGTCGAGACTGCGGTCCCACTCGGCCTCGGTCGACTCGACGAACGGCTTGCGCGGAGTGCCGACACCGGCGTTGTTGACCAGGATGTCTACCTTCTCGAACTCTTCGAGACAGCGAGCGACCATGCGCTTGACGTCGTCACCGCTCGTGACGTCGGTCTTCACCGCCACTGCTCTACGCCCCAGCTCGCGCACCGAGCCGGCCGTCAGTTCGGCCCCGTCGAGATCGATGTCGCTGACCAGAAGGTCGCAGCCCTCGGCGGCCAGCCTCAGCGCGATGCCGCGGCCGAACCCTTTCTGGCTGCCCGCTCCTGTCACAATGGCGACTTTGCCGCCGAGCGCTAGATCCACTCTCTCTCCTCGCCTAGACATCCTTGGAACCCATGATAGCGTGACTCCCGGCCGCGGCCGGGGTGGAGGGCGTGCTATACTGCCGGCAAGCATTCGTTAGGTATCTTCTTTAGGCCTTGCGCCGAGCCTCTCAACCTCTTCGCTCAGTCTCCAGTCTTTCCCTGTCGTATGTCGCACTATCACTCCATTCATGGAGGTTCTCGTGAACGCATCAAAACTGTACGTGGGCAATTTCAGCTACGAGATGACCGAAGCCGGCATCCGCACGCTCTTCGAACCGCATGGCGAGGTGACCTCGGTCAGTCTCATCACCGACCGCGACACCGGCCGCTCCAAGGGATTCGGTTTCGTCGAGATGGCATCGGCTGACGAAGCCCAGAAGGCCAAGACCGCCCTCGACGGCACCCAGGTCGACGGTCGCGCGCTCAAGGTCGACGTGGCCAAGGAGAAGGAAGCCCGCGCTCCTCGCTCAGGTGGCGGCGGCTACGGTGGCGGCGGCGGCAACCGCTGGTAGGAGTCGCACCACAGAACTGCCGGCCACGCCTTGGGCTGACCGGCCGCGCCTAGGCGCAATCACGAAACGCCGGCCTTCGGGCCGGCGTTTCTGTTGCCCAAACGATGAGACTCTCTTCGCGGGCCCCGTGCGCGAATACGATGTGCGGCGGCTGGTTCGTCGATCGCGCGGTCGCGGCCCCTTGCTCTAGTAGTATCTGATCTTGCGGACGACCATGTCTTCTTCGACCGCTATGAAACAGGACTGCACCATGCGCCCATCCTCCAGCTCGACGGCGCAGCCCCCGCAGGAGCCGAACCCTCCGCACGCTGGGTTGATGAAGTTGACGCTCTCCAGGGCACGCATCAGAAGCGTGCCGGGCGGCACCTCTACCTTCGCCATCTCCATACCGGTGCGGCCCAGGCAGGTGATCGTCACCAGCCGGCCGGCTTCCGCGCCCGCCGGCCCGTCTTCGCTAGCCTCGCTCATGCGGCCCCCGTCAGCGTATGTACAGGTCGGGCCGGCCGTGGGCGAACATCTCGTCGATGGGCATCGGCGTGGGCAGCTTGTAGAGCCGGGCCGCGTTGCCGCCCACGATCAGGTTGATCTGGTCTTGGGTCGCCATGTTCAAGTCCTTGAGGCGATGGATCTGGTGGGTCGCCCAGCCATACCAGTCGGGGGAGTAGGGCAGCTCCCTGGGCTGGTTGTCCGCCGGCCAGGTCGTCCGGTTGTAGAACACCTGGTGCTCGTTGAGGTACTTGGCCGCCGGCCTCAGCGCGTGGTGCATCCAGATGCGGCTGCCGGTGTCGCCACCTCCCCAGATGAGGCGCTTGCAGGTGACGTTCTGGTCGTGGATGGCCATCTCGTAGAACTCGGCCTTCCAGTAGCCCGTCTCCAGGTAGACATTGGTGAACGAGCTGGCGAATTGAATCGCTTCGCGCACCTCGTTCTCAGCCTGGCCGCCGCCGTGGTTGATGAGGACCTTGAGTTCCGGATACGTCGAGCAGGTCATGCCGAGCACGTCAAAGGCTTCGCTGGGGCGGATGCCGACCGTCATTGCACCGTAGCCCCGGTACTCGTGGAAGTGTACACACACGTCGTGCTTGATCGCCAACTCCGCGATCGCCGCCCACTCCTCGCAACGCTGCTGATAACTAGGCGGCTTGCGCATGGTGCCCATGGAGCCCGGCGCGAACTCGCCGATGCCCACAAAGACGTCCGGCTCGGCAGTGATGGCGTCATCGATCTCCTTGATGGCCGCCTCGATGGTCCATTGCGTCTCCCCGCGCGCGGCCTTGATGCGCTGCGTCGTGTCCATGCAGCAGGTGCGGAAACGGGTGGGGTGCTTCTTGACCATGGCCGCGTATAGCTCCTTGGTCGTCCCGGTGAAGCTCGGCAGCAGGACCCCCATGTCGATGCCGTAGGCATTCATGTCGAACACAGCCCAATCGGAGCTGTCGTCGGGCACGACCTCAGCGAAAATGCCGTGTGCCGGGTTGGACTCTGGAGCGTGCGCATCCTTCTTGCCCGAATGGATGTGACCGTCTACGACCCATCTGCCGATCTTCATGCTGGTCTCCTTTGCGTTGCGCGTGCCGGTTGCGGGACGCTCCGTCAGCGTATGTACAGGTCAGGCCGCCCGTGGGCGAACATCTCGTCGATGGGCATCGGGGTGGGCAGCTTGTAGAGCCGGGCCGCGTTGCCGCCGACGATCAGGTTGATCTGGTCTTGGGTCGCGAGGTTCAGATCCTTCAGGCGGTGGATCTGGTGGGTGGCCCAGCCGTACCAGTCGGGCAGGTAGGGCAGCTCCTCGGGCTGGTTGTCGGCAGGCCAGGTCGTCCGGTTGAAAAGCACTTGGTGCTCGTTGAGATACTTGGCCGCCGGCCTCAGCGCATGGTGCATCCAGATGCGGCTACCCGTGTCGCCCGCCTCCCCAGATGAGGCGCTTGCAGGTGACGTTCTGGTCGTGGATGGCCATCTCGTAGTGCTCGGCTTTCCAGTAGCCGGTTTCGAGATATACGTTGGGGAAGGAGCTCGCGAACTGCATCGCTTCGCGTATCTCGTCTTCTGACTGGCCGCCGCCATGGTTGATGAGCACCTTGCAGCTCCGGGTAGGCGCAGCAGGTCATGCCGAGCACGTCGAACGCTTCGCTGGGGCGAATGCCCATGCGCATGGCCCCGTACCCTCCGTACTCGTGGAAGTGCACGCACACGTTGTGCTTGATCGCCAGCTCGGCGATCGCCGACCATTCGTCCAGACCCGCTGCTCGTAGCTCGGCGGTCTGCGGACGGTGCCCATGCACCCCGGAGCGAACTCGCCGATTCCCACGAACACGTCGGGCTCGGCGGTAACGGCCTCGTCGATCTCCTTGATGGCCGCCTCAATGGTCCATTCGGTTTCGCCCCGGGCGGCCTTGATTCGCTGCGTCGTATCCATGATGCAGGTGCGAAAGCGGTCGGGGCGCTTCTTCACCATGTCGCCGTAGAGTTCTTTGGTCGTGCCGGTGAAGCTCGGCAGAAGGATTCCCATGTCGATGCCGTAGGCGTCCATGTCGAAGACGGCCCAGTCGGAGCTGTCGACACCGATGACCTCTCCCCCGGCGAAGGTCGGCAGCTTCGCCTTCGCGGCGGGTGTGTCCTCGCTGCCGGCCTGCGGCGCCTTGTGGTCCTTCTTGCCGCAATGGATGTGACCGTCAACGACGAATCTACCGATCTTCATCCCAGTCCCTCCTCTCTTCAGCAGGCTCCTAGACCCCGAGGTACGCCTTCTTGACGATGTCGTTGCGGGCCACGTCTCGCGGCCGGGCCCTCCAGAACGATGGACCCCACCTCCAACACGTACGCCCTGTCGCTCAGGGCAAGGGCCATGGTCGCGTTCTGCTCCACGAGGAGCACGCTCAGTCCTTGCCTGCGGATCATCGACGATGATCTGCGCGACCATCTCGACCATGATCGGCGACAGACCCATGCTCGGCTCGTCCATGAGAAGCAGCTTCGGCTTGCCCATGAGCGCCCGGGCGACCGCCAGCATCTGCTGCTCGCCACCGCTCAGGCTTTCGGCCAACTGCTTGCCCCGTTCCTTGAGAACCGGGAAGTGGTCGTATATGTCGTCCAGGTCTCGCCGGACCTCAGCCTTGTCCTTGCGGAGGTAGGCACCCATGCGCAGGTTGTCGGTGACCGTCATCGGGCCGAACACGATCCTGCCTTCGGGAACGTGACCGATGCCCTTCTTGACCAGCTGCGTGACCGGGAAGCCGATCTACGCGCTCGCCGTCGAACGGGATCTGACCCCCGATTCGATGTACTTGAGGGCGGAGATGCTTCGTGAGGAGCGTGGTCTTGCCCGCCCCATTCGCTCCGATGAGCGCGACTACCTCCCCCTCGGCCACGTTCAGGCTGATGCCTTTCGAGCGCCTGGGCCTTACCGTAGTTGACCACCAGGTCCTTTATCTCAAGCAGCATCGAAGGTCCCCTTGCCGAGGTAGGCGGCGCAGACTTCACGATCGTTGCACACCGTCTGGGCGTCTCCCTCGGCTATCTTCTCGCCGTAGTTCAGCACCACTATCCTGTCGCAGACGTCGATCACCACCCTCATGTGATGCTCCACGAGCATCACGGTGATGCCCCGCTCGCGGATCTTGCGGATGATCTGAACCATCACCTTCGATCTCCGTCGGGTTCATGCCGGTGACCGGCTCGTCGAGGAGCAGGAGGCGAGGATCGGCGGCGAGCGTGATGCCCACGCTCAGCAGCCGCTGGTGCCCGTGCGAGCAGGTTGGCCGCCAGTTCGTCCTTGAGATGGGTGAGCCGTACGAAGTCGAGAATCTCCAGGGCCTCTGTCTTGAAGGCCGCCTCTTCGGCCCGCGCCGTCTTCGTGTAGAAGAAGCTTTTCGTGAGACCCACGGAGCGGTTGCGGTGGAAACCGACGATGACGTTCTCGAGCGCCGAGATGTTGTCGAACAGCACTGAGTGCTGGAACAGCCGGGCGACACCGCGCTTCGCGACCGCAAATGCCGGCACGCCTACCAGGCTGCTCCCCTCAAAGAGAATCTCGCCCGTGGTCGGCTTCTGAAAGCCGCTGATCATGGTGAAGACGGTGGACTTACCCGCTCCGTTGGGTCCGATGAGTCCCATGATCTCGCCCTCATTGACGTCCATGTCAAGGTCTTTGACCGCGGATAGTCCGCCGAACCGCTTGGTAAGGCCCTTGGTTTCCAGGATCACGCTCATGACTCAGACCCCGATTCCGGCCCGTTGGGGTCGACGGCCGTCTGCGCGCCATCCGTGCCGATCACAGTCGGTACGGGCGGCGGCCGGCGCTTTTCGTCGGAAGCGGAATCCGCAGGCCCTGGCGTATAGATCGGCGACGTCGGAGGCTTTGTGGCCCCGAAAGATCCCCATGATTCCTTGGGGAATGAAGATGAGGATGAGGATGATGATCGCGCCCGTGATCATCGGCTCGAAGCCCTTGGTAACCCTGAGCGCCTCGGGCACGACGGTCAACACTCCGGCCCCGATGATCGGGCCGAGTATCGGAGCGGCCACACCCCCCAGTATGGCGTACATCTGGATGTAGATGACCTTGAACGGCCCGTACGACTCCGGCATGATGTTGGTCGAGTAGTGGGCGAAGAAGATGCCCATCAACGCCGCCATCGCGGAGACGATCACGAAGCCGAGCAGCCGGTAGCGAAACGGATTGATGCCCACGGATTGAGCCAGGTCGTTGCTGAGGCCCATCGCCCGCCAGACCCGTCCCGTCCACGCCCGGTACAGGGCAAGGATCACCGAGACCACTATCACAGCGAAGACGAGCAGCAGGTAGTAGTACGACTGTGTCGACGCGAAGACGATGCGCGAGCCACCCGGCAGAGGGATCTCGCTGACGGGCGGGATGCGAATGAGGCCCACGTGCCCCCCGAAGACCTTGAAGGTGCCGAAGATCAGCGGCACGATGAAGGCGAAGATCAGGCTGGGCATGATGAAGCCAAGCCCCGAATACCGGACGATTATCGCGCCAAAGATCACGGCGACGCAGGCCGCGATGACGAGCGACGCGGGTAGCGCCACCCAGAAGTTGAGACCCAGCTTGAGGGTCAGCATCCCCGATGAGTACGCCCCTATCCCCCAGAACCCGGCTATGGACATGTTGAGCAGGCCGGCCCGCAACAGGACGATAAACGTCATCGCCAGGACGGCGTTCATCATTATCTGGATGAGAAGGTTCATATAGTAGTCGTTGCCGATGAACTGGGGCAGGGCCGCGACCACCAGGAACAACACGACCGCCGGTATCCACTTGATGCGTCTAGACACGCCCGATCTCCTCGATGTTCTTGCCCAAGATCCCGCCGGGCTTGAACAGCAGAATGATTAGAATGACCACGAAGAACAGGATCTGCGCCTGGCCGCTCCCGACGAAGTACTGCCCGTAGCTCAGAACCATCCCAAAGACGAGCCCGCCGAGAATTGCGCCCACCATGCTTCCCACGCCACCTAGCATGACGACGAGCATGACCAGGAACCCGTTCGATCCCATGCCGACTTCGACCCCGAAGATGGGCGCCATGATCCCCCCGGCAAACCCCGCTAGAGCGCAGCCGATGGTGACCGCGATGAGGAACATGCGGTCGGCGTTGACTCCCTGGAGAGTCGCGACATCGGCCCTGAAGGAGACGGCGCGCATCGCCCGGCCGCTTCGGGTCTTTCGCAGCAGGACGTGCAGGGCCGCCAACACGGCGGCGCTGATTCCAATGACGACCGCCTTCTCGGTCGGGATCCGGACGCCGAGGACGTCTATCACCGACGAAAAGACGGTGGGCACGCTCCTCGAGGAGGTGCCGAACACGAGCAGAGCGGCTTGACCGAGGATCAGCATCAGTCCCACGCCGGCGATGATGTTCGTAAGGAATTGGTTCTTCCGGAATTGCAGTGGCCGGAACACCAACAAATAGCTGAGGCCGCCGAGAATCGCGGCGGCGATGGTGGCGACCACGACCGCGGGGAAGTAGTTGACTTTGATCTCGACCTGCAGGTACCAGACGCTGAAAGCCCCGAGCATGTAGAAGGAGCCAAAAGCGATGAAGATGATATTGGGGACAGCCATCACCAGGTTGAAGCCCGAGGACATGAGCATGTACACGACACCCATGGATAGGCCATCAACGAAGAGCTGGATAAGGGTCCTTCCCACAGGCGTCTACCTCCCGGGCATGCTGCCGACGACTAACGTGGCGTTTGAAGCTGGAGCCCGGAAGGTAGGCATCTTCCGGGCTCCAGCGGCGGCTGTTAGGCCCAGCCGAAGGTCTTCTTGTTGAATTCGAACGCCTGGTCGAGAGAAACCTCGTCCACGACCTTCCATTCGCCGTTCTCGACGATGCCCATGGTCGCTCCAAAGAGCGAGTCGACGCACTGAGCGTTCCCCAGGTCGGGCCGGGGGACCATCCGGCAGACGCCGTACGCGCCTTCGAACTCGAGGCCACCGTGGATGAGATCGGCGACCTTGGTAGCCTCGAGCGTGCCTGCCTTCTGCAGCGCCGCCTTCAGCAGATACCAGCTGCTCACGTGCAGCACGGCCGGAAAGTCCCATTTTCCCTGCGCAGCCGTATAGAGATCCTTCAGCTTCTTGGCTTCGGCGGGCGGGTTCGGCAGGTCCTGCTGGCCCCAGCACGAGGCAATGCCCTCATGGTTCTCGATCGGCACGACCAGCGTCGCCGAACCGGGCGAGAATCCGACCGTGATCCACTTGGGACCGGTGAAGCCTGCCTGGCGCATCGCCTTGAAGAGCTGGCCGTCGGAGACGGGACCGCCGGCGCAGGTTGAGAACGTTTCGCCGCCGGAATCGACCAGCGTGGTCGCGATAGCGCTGAAGTCGGTCGTGCCGCCCGGGTAGAGGACTTCCTTCACCACTTCCTGGCCCCAGGCCTTCGCCAGCATCACGACCTTCTTGGCTTCCTCGTTGCCCTGCAGGTTGTCGGGATGCGAGGCCATGACCTTCTTGATGTTGGGCCATTTCTGCGTGCACCAGCCCCAGATGACGGCGGGCTGCAGGTTCAGGTAGCCGGCGTTGAAGGTGAGCTTGTTGACCGGCTTGAGAATCTCGGGCGAGGGACTGACGCTGACGACGAGCTTGCCGGCCTGCTCGGTGAGCGGCTGCCAGTAGTCGGTGCTCTCGTCGCCCATTATGAACTCGACTTTGTCTTCATTGAGAAGCCGCTGAACCGCCGAGCGGCTGGTCTCCGAATCGCGCTTGCCGTCATACATGATGACGTTGACCTCGTAGGCCTTGTCACCAACCTTGAGACCTCCGCTTCGCGTTGAGGTCGGGCATGTAGGCCTCGATCTGATGCTGCCACATGACGTGCAGCGGAAAGGAATAGTCGAGGACCATGCCGATTTTGAGCTTCTCCATGCCGGCGCGCCACCGACGTGGTCGCGCCACCCGCGGTCGTGGTGGGGCCGGAGGCCGTGGTGCTGGACCCTGTCTCGTCGCCACAGGCAGCCAGAACCCCGCCCAGCCCGCCGGCGAGCCCGATGGCCGCGCCCGCCGCGCCGGCGATTTTGAGGAACTCACGCCGACTTACCGATCTGCTCTCGTTCTCTTCACTCAGCTTGCGATCTGGTGTCTCGTTCATCACATCTCCCCTTGGTTCGGCCCTTCACCTTGTCCAATCGGTAGTGCAGTTGCCCACGTCCGCTCAACCATTCGTCACCCCCGACATCTGAACTAGTCCTTCCTGTACTTGGGCGGTATCCATGTGTCGGTCTTGTCGGCTTCGGGAACCGATTCGAGCCAGTGAATGCCCCAGTGGTCCGGGCGGCCGCTCATGAACATGCGGTCGTGCGGCACAGGCAGGTTCCAGAGCCTCACGGCATTGCCGCCGAGGATCAGGTTGATCTCGTCCTGCGTGATGTAGTCGCGCAGCTTGTCGATCTGATGAAGCTCCCATCCCCACCAATCGGCCTGGTAGGTCGGCACCTTCGGCCAATAGTGCATCGCGGTGGTGAAGCTCGACGGATCGCCTCCCGGGTTCGCGACTATGTACTGCGGCACGTGCCCATAATCGGCGCCCCAGATGAGACTGGCTGATCAGGGTGTTCGGGTCTTTCAGCGCGTAGAGGTAGTACTCTGCCGGCCAGTTGCCGGTCTCCAGGTAGATGTTCCTGCCCGACGCGACGGCCAGCGCCTTGCGAATGAGCGGGGCGCCCTGGATGTACCCGCCGATCGAGTAGCCGCCGTGGCATAGAACGATCGGCACCTCGGGATACTCGCGCGAGATGCGGGCGAGAAGCTGGTAGGGGTCCCAGTAGTACGGCATGGTGAAGTCGTGAAAGTCGACGGTCACCCCGTACTTCTCGGCCAGTTCCATGAACACCCGGTATTCGCCCAGCCGTTCCTCGAACGTGTACATCTTCTTGGGATCCCAGTCCATCGGGATGAACTCGCCGATGCCGATGAACATGCCCGTCTTCAGCGCGTCTTCGACTTCCTGGGCGGCGGCGTCCAGGGACCAGGTCGCTTCGCCCCTGGCGATCTTGAGCTTAGTGGTCTGGTCGGCGCAGAAGGCCCTGAACTTGTCGGGGTACTTCCTGACCAGGTCGGCCTGATACTCGTTTGTGGTGCCCTGCATGCTCGGCTTGAGCAGGCACATGTCGACGCCGTATCGCTCCATGTCGTAGAGCGTCAGCGGGGAGTTGTCGTAGTGCACCACTTCTCCCGCGTCCGGCGTCATGGGCAGATCCGGTCCAGTCGTCTCCGGCATCGCCCTTGGGCTTGTACAAGGTGGTGATGTGAGCGTGGGTCTCAACCACGAAACGGCCTGCAGCTCTCATATGGCCCGTCCTCCTTCTCGAATCGTCCGGCCTCGTCGAATGCTGCTTCTGGGTGAACAACCCGGCGGCTTTGGAGCTACAGTGCGTCGCGACATTCGCGACAGACTGTTTGAATGGTGATACGATAACCACCTGAGAGTGAGAAGTCAAACTGCGTGTGATACTTGCCGGGACGGATCATCGGAGGGACTTGAGAGGGCGGTTTGGCGAAGATGGCGACAGCTGATGACGAGCAAGTAGATTCCGCGAGGGGTACGCAATTGGTCCAGTCTCTGTCGCGGGGGCTGGGCATTCTCAGTCAGTTCACGGCCGAATCGCGCAGTCTCAGCCTACCTGATCTTGCGCGTCGCACGGGCCTTCATCGGGCGACCGCGTACCGCTTCATCCGCACCCTTGAGGTCGAAGGCTTCGTCACCTATGACCCCGACTCGGCCCTCTACAGCGTCGGACCGGCCTGGGCGGCCGCCCTCTACTCACTGGGCAGCGAGACTGCCCTGACCGAGATTCTGAACAGCGACATGCAGGCGCTATCTGAGGCTCTCAGCGAGACGTGCACCCTGTCGGTGAGACGGGGCGATCAGGTTCAGATAATCAATGTCATCGACTCGTCGAGGCTCTTTCGCCCCCGGCTGCCGAACAGCTCGCTGGTGGCGCTAAATGAGTTTTGGAACGTGAATTCTAAGATCCACCTGGCGTTCGCCAGCGAAGATACGCGCCGGCGCATGCTCGCGATTCCGGCCGTCAGGTACACCCAAAACACGCTGACAGACCGAAAGGCCATCGCGGCGTGCCTGGACAGGGTCGCCACCGACCGAGTCGCGTGTGACTGCGAGGAGCACGACCTGGAGGTCTGCGCGATCGCTGTACCGGTCTTCGAGAAGGGCAACGTGGCGCTTGCCCTCGGGGTTGTGACCCCTGTCGATCGGTTCGGCCGAGAGCGATGTCAAACGGTTCAAGCGAGAGCTGGCTGCGGCCGCCGAGGCGATGGGAGCCCGGCTGGAAAAGGCCGCGTACGCTTGGAGGGAAGCCGTAGTCAAATAGGAGGACCGAGCCATGCCAGGGACCAGACGGGCGGCAAGCGCGCGGTCATGGCCATACCCTACTGAGTACGGGCAGGAGACGAGGACGACGTATGACGTCCTCGTGATAGGAGGCGGCATCGCCGGATGCCACGCCGCGATCAAGCGCAGCTCGGCGGGGAGCGCGGGTGGCCATCCTCGACAAGGGCGCCGTAATCCGTAGCGGGTCCGGAGGCGGAGGAGTCGATCACTGGCACGCTGCCTGCCTCAATCCATGTAGCCACGTGACGCCCGAGGATCTAGTTCAAGTGGTGCAGAAGACGCCGTACCGGCAGACGACCGAGTACGGCAACGCCATCACATGCTACATCCTCGCCAAGGAGAGCTATGACACCCTGCTCGACCTTGAGCGTATGGGGGTGACCGTCCGAGATGTCGACGACGAGTTCGTCGGCTCCGACTTTCGCGACGAGGAAACAAAGCTCCTCTTCGCTTACGACTACGAGGGGCAGGCATTGCATCCGGGTGCAGGGTTGGGAGGTGAAGCCGGCGCTTCATCGAGAATTGAAGCGGCTGAAGGTCGACGTCTACGATCGCGTGATGGGAACGAGGCTGCTAACGGAAGACGGCGCGCAGGGCGGGCGAGTAGTGGGCGCCACCGGGCTAAACGTCCGTACCGGCAGGTTCTACACCTTCCTGGCCGGGTCGACCGTGCTGGCGACTGCCCGGCCGTTCCGCTTGTGGGTCTTCTCGACAGAACTGCAGGGCCTCGCGTCCAGCTTCTTCGATCCCAACTGCGCCGGCGACGGCTGCGCCATGGCCTGGAAGGCCGGCGCTGCACTCACGCTTCTCGAGCAGAGCTTCCCGTTCGGCGGAGCCTTCCGCCACGTCCCCTACGGCACCGGCAACGCGCACAACTCCTGGTACGCGTGCAACATCGTCGACAGCAAGGGTCGGGAGGTGCCGTGGGTCGACCGCGACGGCCGGCCCCTGCACAGCTCGCTGAGCGCTACCGGCCCGCGCCCGGGCAGAAGTTCTTCCTGTCGTGCCCCGGCGTACCCCATGACTATCCAGGGCCCGCGGCTGATCCCCGACCTGCCTCAGCGCATACGAAAGGGCGAGTTCGAGCTTCCCCTCTACGCCGACCTGCCCAGCATGCCGCCCGACGAGCGGCGCGTGATCTGCGGACTCGATGCTCGCCCACGAGGGCAACACTAGGATCGCCGATCTACCAGGTGTACGGCCAGGCCGGCTTCGACCCCGACAAGGACATGCTGCAGGCGAACATGCTGCTCTCCAGACGGGTACATCTTCCTCCCTGGTGGGCGACAGTGCCTGCCGCCCGCTCAATGGCGAGAGGTCGGCCTGCTGACCAACGGGGGCGGCGTGGTCTTCGATTGGGACCTGCGGACAACCCTGCCCGGGCTGTACGCTGCGGGCGAGCAGCTGGCCTGCGGCGCGAACCACGCGGCTTCGGCAACAACCGGCCGCTACGCGGGTCGGAAGGCGGCGGAGAGCGCCGCGCTGGCGCCCCGCCCCGAGGCGAGTGAGGAGCAGATCGAAGCGGAGAAGCGCCGAGTGTTCGCGCCCATCGGGCGCTCGGGACGGTTCGGTTGGAAAGAGGTTCAGGCTGGTCTCTGCCGCATCATGCAGGACTACTGCGGCGAATACCGCAGCAAGGAGACGCTCGAGGTGGGGCTGCGAGTGGCTGGAAAGCATCGAGAAGAGCGAACTTGCCTCCGTCGGGGCCCGCAACCCGCACGAACTGATGCGCACGCTCGAAGTCGGCGTGCGGCTCGAAGTAGGACGGGCGATGATACATGCCTCACTCGCGCGCCGGGCCAGTAGCCAGGCCCTGGGTTTCAAGAGAATCGACTACCCGGAGCTCGATCCGCCCGATTGGGACAAGCTGGTCACAATTCGAAGCGAAGGCGGCGAAGTGGTCACGGGCGACCTGGATTGCGACTACCCACTGCTTGCCCCCCTTCGCCCCCGACTGTGAGCAGAACTACCAGGCGCACTGCGCCCTCTAAGGAGGCGAGCCGGCCATGGACGCCCGGATGACGAGCAACCCCGAGACTCCCTGCCAGGCGATCACCTTCGACCCGGCGCTTTGCACCGGCTGCAACACCTGCGCCGACGTCTGTCGTTCGGACGTGATGGTACCAAGCGAGATCAAGGGCGAGCCACCTATCCTTCTCTACCCCGACGAATGCTGGTTCTGCGGCTGCTGCGTCGGCCACTGTCCGACACCCGGGGCGATCTCGATGAACCACCCTCTCAGCCAACGGGCGGCCTGGAAGAGAAAGGACACCGGGGAGCTATTCCGCATCGGCATGAAGAACCCACCGGCGCCGCATACGCGTCCGCCGGTCGGCGGTTGGTGATGTTCGGCCATTCAAGTTGGATCGAAACAGCACGTGAGAGGTACGGAGCGAGGAGGCGTTGAGATGGCGGGCAAGCTCTGCAGAGTGACCAAGGACAGCCCCTGGCTGACCGAGATCCCCAACCACGAAGGCTATCGCCTGACCCCCATGGTGAGTCCGGAACTGTGCCCAGGCGCGCAGATCGAGTTCTACGTCGGAGAGTTCAACCCCGACGGAGGCAGGGCGCTCGACCACGTCCACGACGCGAAGATCAACGTCTTCTACGTGATGTCAGGACGGGCCACCGCCAGGGTGGGTGACGAGAGTTCACAGCCTCGAGCCGGGCGACGCCCTATGGGTGCCGAAGGGCGAGACCCACGATTTCAACGTCGTGGGAGGCAGAGACCTTCCGGGTGATAGCTATCTTCGCGCCGGCGCGCGCGACCTGAAAGGAGAGAGTCCGTGACGAAGCCGATCGAGACGCCAGAAGAAGAGCCCAAAGAGGAGGCCGCGGTCAAGACGGTCGTGCGTGACATCAGCTGGCTCGGAGCGCCGTGGGGTGCGAACGCCTGCATGGTCGACGTCAGGGATGGCAAGATCCTTCGAATCCGGCCCACCCGCTTCTACGACAAGTACACCAAGGAGCAGGTCAAGCCCTGGGTGATGCACGCCCGGGGCAAGACCTTCGAGCCAGGCGACAAGACCCTCCCCCCTCCTCTGTCGATCGCCTACAAGCGGCGCATCTACTCCCCGGCACGCATCCGCTACCCCATGAAGCGTGTCGATTTCGACCCGAACGGCGCCCCCGGCTCGCCGGCGCGGGTGGGCGCAACATCCAGAACCGGGGCAAGAGCAAGTACGTGCGCATCAGTTGGGATGAAGCGCTGGACATCATCACCAGCGAGATGCTCCGCGTCAAAGACAAGTACGGGCCGACCGCGATTCTCTATCAGAACGACCAGCACGGCGAGAACAAGGTCGTGCACGGGCCACATGGTTGCGGTCGCAAGTTGCTGCGCATGTTCGGCGGCTTTACCCACCAGGTTCGCAACGCCGACAGCTGGGAAGGCTGGTGGTGGGGAGCCAAGCACGTGTGGGGCTGCGAATGGCTGGGCCAGCAGAAACCCCAGCAGAACCTGCTCTTCGACATAGCCAGGAACGCCGAGCTACTCCTATTCTGGGGTTGCGACCAGGAGACGACCACCTGGGGATGGGGCGGGCAACTCTGCAGCCGCCTGAGCTACTGGTGGACCGAACTGGGAATCAAGCAGATCTACATCGCTCCCGACTTGAACTACGCCGCGGCCGTCCACGCCGACCGCTGGATCCCCGTCTTGCCGAACACCGACGCCGCGCTCTACCTTGCCATCGCGTACCGGTGGTTTCAGAGAGGCACGTATGACAAGGAGTACCTCGCCACCCACGCCTATGGTGTCGACAAGTTCGAGGCATACGTGACGGGTGAAGACGATGGCGTGGTGAAGAGCCCGGAGTGGGCGGAACCGATAACGGGCGTTCCCGCACGGGTGATCAAAGCCCTGGCGGACGAATGGGCCTCCAAGCGCACCACGGTGGTCATCGGCAACGGGGGCCCAGGCATCCGCGGCCCGTACTCCACCGAGCCCGCCCGCCTGCAGGCCATCTGCCTCGGCATGCAGGGCCTAGGCAAGCCAGGCGTCAACCAGGCAAAGATGATCGAATGGGCTCTTGACCTAGATCCGGAATACCAGTCGGCCCCCGCGCCATCGGTACGGACCAGCTTCGGGGCCGCTGCGCGAGGCGACGGACCGCCGGAGTTCGGCCGCGATTCGCTTGTGCCAAAGACGCTTGTTCCCAAACTCATCCTCGACGGCGAAGGCGAGTGGTACGGCAACCGGTATGGCATGCGCAGCCCTCGGGAGGAGCAGTTCATCAAGTACAAGTATCCGGCCGACGGGTGCTCCAAGATCCACATGATCTGGACCGACTCCCCCTCCTGGATCACGTGCTGGAACGACGGCAATAACTACATCCGCGCGATGCGCGACCAGTCGATCGAGTTCATCTTCTGCCAGCATCCGTGGATCGAAAACGACGCGCTCTTCGCGGACGTGCTCCTACCCGTCAACACCAAGCTCGAAGAGGATGACATCGGCAGCGACGTCTTCAGCGGGCAGATGGACCTGCTCTACCCGCAGCCCCGCTGCATCGAGCCTCTCGGCGAGTCGTTCAGCGACTACGAGATCGTGTGCAAGATAGCCGAGCGACTCGGCATGCTGGAGGAGTACACCGACGGTAAGACGATTCCGGAGCTCATCAGAATGGGCTACGAGGCCTCCGGTTCGGCGGACAAGGTCACGTGGGAGGAGTTGAACGAGAAGGGCTACTACGTCATCCCGCCCAACCCCGAATGGGAAAAGATCCCTCCGGGACTCCTCGAGTTCTACCAGGACCCAGAGAAGCACCCCCTGAACACGCCGACGGGCAAGCTGGAGTTCTATTCCACCGGACTGGCGGAGCACTTTCCCGACGACGAGGAACGTCCGCCCGTGCCGAAGTGGATACCGCGGGGCCCCTCGCACGAGGAGACCCTGGGTACCGAGCGGAGCAAGAAGTATCCGCTGCTGGTCGTCAGCAACCACCCGCGCTGGGGCGTGCACTCTCAGCATGACGACGTCACCTGGCTGCGGGAGATCGAGACCTGCAAGATACGGGGCTCAGACGGCTACCAGTACCACCCACTCTGGATGAACCCGGTCGACGCCGCCGCCCGCGATATCAGGCACGGCGATGTGGTCGGCATCTTCAACGAGCGCGGCACCGTGCTCGCCGGAGCCTACGTCACCCAGCGCATCGTGCCCGGCGCGGTGGGCATCGACCACGGGGCCAAGTACGACCCCATAGTGCCGGGCGAGATCGACCGGGGCGGGGTCATCAACACCATCGTGCCCCGCAACACCACGTCGCAGAACACGGTGGGAATGGCGGTGTCGGGCTTCCTGGTCCAGGTAGAGAAGGCCGATCTGGAGACCTTGCGCGCCAAGTACCCAGAACCGTTCGCGAGGGAATGTCACGTGACTGCCGGTCCTTGCGTGGCCGGTGTGATGGAGGAAGACACCTACTATGGAGGTTCTACGGCATGAGAAGGAATATCGCCCGGTTCGTGGTCGATACGCATTGTCACATCACCACGCTCTATCAGCCTGCGAACGAGGCCGGGTGGGAGAAGGTCGAGAACGAGGAGTGGACCGGCCTGGCTGACGAGCTCGCTCCCTTCGACAACTGTTTCCTCACCATGTACGACATGGACCGCTACGGGGTGGACATGGCCATTCTCCTCCCCAGCATCTTCGGGACGCTCAACGAGACTCAGGCCAAGTTGGTCAAGCGCTTTCCCGACCGGTTTCGCGCCTGCTGCAGCGACCAGAAGACCGTGCTCGACGCCATACGGGGCAAAACGCCGTGGACGTTCAAGGCGGCGCTCGAGGAGGTCGAACAGGCGCTCAAGACCGGCTGGTTCGTCGGCATCGGCGAATTCTCGCCCGGGTCCTTCTCGCGGTGGTGCCAGATACCCGGAGGCGAAGGCAAAGTGAGCCTTGAGCAGAGGGTGGAAGAATATGCGGCGCTGTGCGAGCTCGCGGTCAAGTACGACGTGCCGGTGCTGAGCCACGACCAGTTCTTGCACCCCCGAGACGGCGACTGGACGCTCACCGAGTTGCTCGCGAAGGTCTCGGAGATGAACCCCAAGGCGAAGATCCTCCAGACGCACGGCTGCGTGGAAGACGAGTGGGAACGGGGTCAGGACGCCATCCGCGACATGTATACCGTGGTCGCCTCCTTGGACAACGTCTACATGGAGACAGGGGGATGGAGCGAGCGGCAGTTCGAGATAGCCTTCGAGGTCGGCGTGACGGCCAATCACCTCACCTGGGGCCACGACTACGGCAACGTGCCCCAGCACATCGTGCGCCGCGGCGTGGGGAAATGGGGACCCGAACCAAAGGAATTCGAGTACCGCACGACCATGTCACGCATGATGTTCGGCTACGAAGACTGGCCCGCCGTGCCGACCTATCAGCCCGACTTCTACGGGTGGGGTCTGCGGACCGTCGACAGAGTAGGCGACTGGCTGACCCAGGACGAGATCAACCTGATCCTGGGCGGAACGGCCGCCAAGCTGTACAAACTGCCGGTGCCGTACTCGAGGATGTTCGCCGAGGGCAGGCCCGACATCTATGGCGACAAGTGGAGAGAGAGTATCCCCTTCATCCCGCGCGAGCAGATCCAGCATCCCGATCCGGAAGGACTCAGGCTTTCCTCCAGCCCCTGCCGGAAGCCCAATCGCGCAAACACATCACCTTCGGCGGAGAGCGGCGATTGAGTCCCTCGGCTACACTGACTGAAGCGACTCCTTACTCAAGGCGCCGGTGAGCTGGGCTTGACCGACCTGATACTCGACACCAGCGTGATCGTTGCAGACCCCTCTCTGCGGGGCCCGACGGCATCGCGCGCCTGGGACTACCTGCGCGCCACGGGCTCTCAGCTCGTGGTTCCAGACCTAGTCATCGAAGACGCGGTGGGGAAGTTCCGGGCTGAGGTGCAGGAGGAATCGACGAAGTATGCGGCTCTCTCGCACAGGTTCGCGAGGCTGGGTCGGCAGCTGCCCGGACTTGACCTCGACGGCCGGCAGCTCGAAGAGGACTACGCGAAACGGCTAAGGGGCCGTCTGGCCGACCTTCAGGCGCGGGTGCTGCCCTGTCCGGAGATCGAGCACGCCCGGCTGGCGCGGCTGGCCTGCCGAGGAGAGCGGCCGTTCGGCGCCGACGGCTCAGGCTACCGCGACGCTCTCATCTGGTTCAGTATCGTTGCGCTTGTCGATTCGACCTCCCGGGACTTCGCTTTTGTTACCAACAACACAGCCGCGTACTGGGATGCGGGGACGACGGGACTGCATTCGGACTTGGCGGAGCACTTCGCGAACCCCTCGTCGAGGGAGAGGGTAGTGCTGTATCGGGATCTGGAGGATTTCTGGATTGCAGCTTCCAAGGAGCTTGAGGAACTTGGACTCCTGAAGACATTCGAGCTCGAATTCGCCAATGCAGGATGGAAGGAAGCGGTCACCAGCTTCCTCGTAGCCGATAACGACATCGCCGCTGATCTGGCCCATATGGTCGCGAGGAAGATCGGCCGGAGCGGATACTACGATGAAGCAAGAATCACCAGTGGGCCGAATGATGTGTCGATCGCCGAAGTGGCTTGGATAACGGGTGGAGGCGACTACATAGCGGCCACTGCCGGCTACGGATTGAGCGTGGATCAGTCGGATCTCGATGTTCGCGCTCGTTTCGTCCTTCAAGCGCTGGCAAGACGGGTGCAGAGCGCCGAGGTGACCTCGGTATGTGTTCGTGAATCGAAGAGTTGACATCCTCGATCATCGAATAGTTGACCACCACTGATCACGTTCTTGTCTGACAGGGTGCTGAAAAGGGACGTTTCGCCGCCGGGGCACGATGGGCACGCACAGGCCAAGGACGCAAAGAGCGTGAATAGCAGCGCTACTTGCGCGACTGAGGACGAAGCATCGCGCCGCCAAGTGCGTTCTAGTGGCCGGGACTTCGTCTTTCAGCAGCCTGCTCAGACTTCCTGAGGGGTACCTCTACTCAGATTCCCGCTGCTATTCGTCGATGTCGGACGGCCCGTCGACCCAAGTAACGCCGAGCGCGCGGGCGGCGTTGACCAGACGCTCGTCGGCCGTGAGAAGGCCACAGCCCATCTGCTCCGCCAACGCGAGGTACTGCGCGTCGTACGCCTTGCCCTGGCGCAGCCGGGCCGCCCATGCGAGAGCCGACTCGTGCAAAGACCAGGCCGGCGCGATCGGCCTGATGCCCAGTGCTTCGATCGAATCCAAGCACCCACGCACGCCTGATTCCTCGAGCATGCCTCGCGCGACCGCGCGACGCAGTGCGGAGCAGACCTCATATTCCATCAGCGCGGGAGCGTAGATCTCCTCGCGCGCCTCTTTCAGCGCACGCAACCTTGCCACCACGCGAGCTGAGTAAGGTAGCGGCAGAAGGACGCCGACCACCACGCTGGCGTCAACGACCATCATGGGATCAGCTCGGCGTCTCGGTCCGGTGGAAACTCGTCCAAGAACGAGAGCGGCAGGACGCCGTGCCGCCTCTCGATCTCACGTCTGCTATCGTCCATGGCATCGAGCGCGGCCAGGGCGCGCCGCAACGATTCCTCTCCCGAGGTTCGTTCGAGGTACTCGGCAGTGATCTCCCGCATGAGCTCGGAGATACTCCTGCCCGATTCACGGGCCCGCTTCTCCAGTTCTCGGTGCTGGCCCTCCTCGAGGAGTATTTGGGCACGATGGAGAGTCACACGAGTATCATACACCTACACAACCAGCTACACAACATTCGCGGACCGCGGTCACCCCTCGTCGGCGGCAGCTTGCCTGATGCGCTCCTCATAGGCTTCGACCTCGCTGTCGATGTCGACTCGGCCGTCGAGTGCCGCGCGCATCGCCAGGAAGAGCCACAGGTGTGCGCGAAACAGGTCGGCGCGATCGTATTTGTCGTCCCACGATGCCCGGAGTTGCGTGTTGTCGTACGCGCCCAGCATGCTGTAGGCGAGCAACTCGGTCGGAACGCTGGCAGGACACTGCCCGGAGCGCGCATCGCGCGATGTCCGCGGCCACCTGCTCGACGATGCGGGCATAGGTCTCGATCAGCGCGCCGGACACGTCGCTCGGGGGTTCGGAGCTCTCCGTCCGGATCAGCGAGACCGCCTCGGACTGGAGCGTGTGGAGCGCGGCGTTCGAAGCGAGGCGCGCCAAGAGTCTCTCGGCCAGATCGGAGGTGGTCTCCAACTTCGTTTCGACCAACTGGAGGTTGACGTCGACCATCTGTCTGAAGCACTCCGCGAGAAGCTGGAGCTTGCTGGCGAAATGACCGTAGAACACGTGAGGAGTGATGCCGATCCGCTTGACGATCGTGGACAGGTGCGTGTCTTCGTACCCGTTGGCGGCAAATTCCTCGGTGGCCGTCTTGAGGATCTCCGCGTGGACGCGCTCGTACTCGTGAGCCGCCAGGTCTATCCCGACGCCCTCCGTCAGGGCGAGGTCCTCCTGTAGCTCCTCCTTGATCTCGGACAGCGACAGCCCCGACTGTTTGAGGCTCGTGATGCGCCGCAGCAGCTCGACATGTTTCTCCGTATAGAGGGAACGGCTGGCGGCCGTCTTGGCCGGCTTGGGGAGCAGCTCTTCGGTGATGTAGAAGTGGATCGTGCTGCGCGGAACACCGCTAGCGCGTTCAAGGGCCGATATGGTGAAGGTGTTGATGCTTCCTCCCAGCCATCCGACAAGTGCCGAACTGATCGACGGTTTCAGACCGCTATGATAGTCCGCGGAGCGTCTCAGCTCCATGTCGGCTCGGTCCTTTGTTTTTGTTGCCCCGGTGCTTCTCGGATACCCCGGTCGCTCAACGGCGTTGTTGAAGACGGATGGGGAAGGCTCGGGAGGCCTTCCCCATCCGCGGCGAAGGGGGGCCTACTGCAGTGTGCTCACGTATTCAAAGACCGCATTCTTGACCTGGAACTCGTATGCGCACGAAGTGTCGCCCTGATTCGTGTTCTCAGGCGTGAAGCTCATGGGACCTTCAAGGGTCATGACGTTGCTCATGTTGATGAGTGCCTGACGGGCTTTCTCCTTGTCGTCACCGCCGGCTTTCAGCGCCTCTACGAGAACCGTCACGAAGTCGGCACCCATGGTCGAGAACATGTCGGGCGCCGCGCCGTACTTGTCGTTGTAGCGTTTGAAGAAGTCCACGAGCATGGCCTTGTTCGGCGCGCTGTCGGGAAGTGCCTCGGGGTTCAGGATCCCCGCGGGATCCATGACGATCAGGCCCTCGACAGCCGGCGGCCCTTGGGCGAAAATCGCGGGATGGGCAGCGGCCGAGCCGCCGACGATGGGTTCGGTCACGCCGAGGTCTCTCAGGCCTTTGTAGATCGCGGGCAGGGAGATCGGGTTGCTCAGAAGAAAGATGGCGTCCGGCTTCAGCCTCTTGTACTCCTCCATGATCTTGTTGAGAAGCGGCTGGAAGTCGGTGACGTCAAGTCCATAGGTGTCGGGCATCTTGGTGAAGGTGAAGCCTTCGGTCGCTCCGGCTTTGACCACGAGGTCCGCGGTCTCTTGATCGATCGGCAGAACGTCGGCGACGGCCAGCATGTTCTTGAATCCGTGCGCCTTGATCAGGTTGATGCACATTGCCGACTGCACGGTGGGGTCGGCTGAGATCATGACGCTCCACGTGTACTTCGTGCCCTGGAGCTGCTCGAGGGTCGCCGGCCCGCAGGCAACATGCGGGATCTGAGCCTTCTCGCTGATAGCACGCGCCGCCTCTTGCGGAAGACTGCTCGAACGGACCGATGACCGCGAACACCTTGTCCTGCTGGATCATCTTGTTCATGACGGCCACCATGGTGGAGAGGTCGGACTGATCATCTCCCACTATCATCTCGATCGGCCGACCGTTGACGCCCCCATTGGCATTGACCCAGTCGACCTGGAGCTGCACTCCCTTCAGCTCGGAATCAGCCGGAGCCGCCCCACTCCCGGTGAGGCTGCACGGGTAGCCGACCTTGATGGGCTCACCCGTGGCCGGCCCGGTCGCCGAGGTGGTCGCCGGACCGGCGGTCGTCGCCGTGCTCGCGGTGGTGACGGAGCCGGCGGCGGACTCGTAGTCGTCGGTGCCGCCGTGGTCGTGGTTTCGGTTGCTTCGCCGCAGCCAATGGTCGCCAGAGCGACGACCAGCAGCAACACGAGCAACCCTCCCAGCAGAAGACGCTTTTTCATCTGACCTCCCTTTCTTTGCTTACAACCCGATTTGCGACCTTTGCCTCGCCCACCGCCCTGAAAGCGTGGTTCAGTCCGGGACCTTGCCCAGATAGCCTGCCCGCACGCGATCATCTGACCTCAAGACGTCCGTCGGCCCGGAAACCACCACGGCCCCCGTCCGCAGAACGACCGCCCGATGCGCCAAAGAGAGAGCGATCTCGGCGCTCTGTTCGACCATCAGCATCGTGAGCCCCTGCTTGTTCAACTCCGCCAGGACCTCGAATATCCGTTCGGCCGTCAACGGCGCCAGGCCCATGGAGGGCTCGTCCAGAAGCAGAAGGCTCGGCCTACCGACAAGGGCGCGTCCGATGGCGAGCATCTGCTGCTCCCCGCCAGAAAGTGTGCCCGCCGCCTGCTTGCGCCGCTCCCCCAGAATCGGAAACAGTTCGTACACGTAGGCAATGTCGTCCGCGAGGCTCTCTCTCCATTCGCGCCTGCCCGAGCTGCCCACCACGAGGTTGTCCTGGACGGACATCCCCGGGAAAAGCCGCCGGCCCTCGGGCACCTGGCAGAGGCCTCGACGCACGATCGTCTCAGGGTCGATGCGGGTGATCTCCTGACCCTGGTATGTGATCGAGCCCCGGTTGGGCCCCAGAAGTCCGGAGATGGTGCGAAGGAGGGTGGTCTTGCCCGCGCCGTTCGCCCCCAAGACCGCCACGATCTCTCCTCGCGGCACGGCGAACGAGACCCCGTGGAGGGCTTGTATCGGGCCATACGAGGTAGCGATATCCTCGACGACCAGGAGGTTCTCCGGTTGCGCGCACGTGCCGTTCGCGAGATCTCGAGTCCGGCAGAGATCCTTGTGGCCCTCCCTCTTGATTCCGAGGTACGCCTCGATAACAGCGGGATCGGCTTGGACCGTCTCGGGTGACCCCTGAGAGATGAGCTTGCCGTAGTCAAGCACGTAGACGTGGTCGGAGATCCCCATAACCAGGCCGATGTCGTGCTCGACAAGGAAGATGGTGACACCCGAGGCGTGGATGCGGCGGATGCGGTCGACGAGATGAGCGCGTTCCGCGGCATTCATGCCCGCGGCGGGTTCGTCGAGGAGAAGCAGCCGAGGCTCCGAGGCAAGGGCCCGGGCGATCTCGACCAGACGCTGGGAACCATAGGGAAGACTCGCGGCGGAAAGAGTGGCCATCTCCGCGAGGTCGAGAAGCGCGAGTGTGGCCATGGCCCGTTCGCGTGAAGCGCGCTCCTCCCTGCGCTGGCGAGGCAGTCCCAGTCCGCCGCCAAAGAGGCCCGTTCGCTCGTGCCGATGGCAACCCACCAGCACGTTCTCGAGCACGCTCATGTTTGGATAGATGCGCAGGTTCTGGAAGGTGCGGGCCATTCCCAGCCTGGCAACCTCGGCGGTAGCCGATCGCGTCACGTCTTTCCCCGAGAAGCGGATACCGCCGGACGTCATCTTCTGCAGGCGACTCGCGGCGTTGAATAGTGTGGTCTTGCCGGCTCCGTTCGGCCCGATCAGGGCGACGATCTGGCCTTCGGGCACCTCGAGAGAGACATCCTGTACAGCGCCGAGGCCGCCGAAGTGGATCGAGAGGCCTTCGATCTTGAGAATCGGTTCTGCGGCGCACGTCGCGGGAACGATCGGCCGGTCCGAGCTTGGCGAGATCCGCGACTCGCCCGAAGAGATGGAGGACGAGGGCGGCTGTCCCCGATCCGCCGGGTGCCTCCAGCATGAACCTCGCCCGCCTCGGCGATCGGCTCCAGACGGGCTCTTCCGCGCACCAAGAGCGCGGAGTCTCGCCCGTTGGCCAGGTTTCAGGGCGAGACCCGCGGGCAGGAACATGAGCAGCAGGAGCATGACTATCGTATAGAGAACGCCGCTGTATTCCTGCGCGCCCGAGAAGCCCTTGATGACCCATGTCATCAGGATGGCCCCCAGCACGGCCCCCCAGACCGAGGTGGACCCCCCGATGAGCATCATGATGATGGGGATGATGGCCGCGCTGAATGTGAAGGCCCGGGGACCGACCGCGATGATGGTGAAGGCATAGAGCCCGCCGGCCAACCCACAAATGACGGCGGCGGTCACGAAGGCAAGCATCTTCCAGTTGGCGGTGCGTATGCCCAGCGTGGCCGAAGCGATCTCGCTCGTGGCGATGGCTCGCAAGGCCCGGCCCATGCGATGCTTGAGGGCGCGATGGACGAAGAACACTATTAAGAAGGCTACGACCCACACCAGGTAGTACTGCTGGAGGCTGCTGCCGAACTCGAATCCAAGGATGCTGAGCGGCGGCACCGGCGCGAAGCCCAGGGTCCCCCCGGTGGTCGTCCGTAGCTGCACCACCATCACCAGGAAGATCTGGCCCAGACCGATCGTCGCCAAGGCGAGATAGAAGTACTTCAGCTTGAGCACCGGCCTGCCGATGACGACTGCCACGACACCGGCGGCAACGGCCCCCAGGATCAAACACAGAGCCGTGGGCAGTTCGAGCTTTAGCGCCGTGAGTCCGGCCACGTAGGCGCCGATGCCGTAGAAGGCTGAATGACCGAAGGAGAGTTGGCCTGCTTGCCCGAGGATGATCACAACGGATACGGTGAGCATCGCGTAGAGCCCGGCGCTGGTCATAATCGCCATCGCGTACGAATTGTCGAAGAGGAGCGGCCAGATGAGCAGGATGGCCACGAGAAGCGCCTTGGAGATCGGGCCGATCCTCGGCCGCGATCGAGGTAGCGAACGCAGGGCGGTCATCGTTCGCCCTCCGTCGCCGGAAGACCGAGCAATCCCTGCGGGCGGAAGTAGAGAACAAGGATCAAGACGACGAAGGCTATGGCGTCCTGGTAGCCGACAGGGACGAGGCCCGTGACGAGAGACTGGATGACGCCGAGCGCAAGACCACCAACGACAGCGCCTCCACTCGAACCCCAGCCGCCCAGAACCGCGGCGACGAACCCGCTCAGCGCGTAGATGCCTCCAGACAGGTAGGAGGTCACGTTGATGGGTGTGATCGCTATTCCGCCGAGGGCCCCGATGATCGCCGACATGGAGAACGCCAGGATGATCACCCTGTTGGTGGATACTCCAGACAACCTGGCCGCTTCTGTATCCGCCGCGGTCGCCGTCATCTTCTTGCCCACCCGGGTATGGGCGTTCAGAGCCCAGAGAGCCACCATCACGACGACCATGATGCCGATCACCCACAGGCTCTGCGGAAAGACAGCCACTCCCCCGATGAACAGCGGCTTGTGCCCGGTCAAGGGCTCCAGGCCTTTGCCGTAGCCACCCCACCGCAGCAACGCGACGTTCTCGAACAGAATGCTCAGGGCGATAGTGCCGAGGATGACCGACACGAGGGAGATGGCGAGGAGGCGCTTGAGTACGAGTAGGTACATCAGGACGCTGACGATCACTACACCGGCTATGCCGGCGAGCGCAGCCAGCCAATACGACAGGCCGATGTTCCTCAAGAACGAGTAGGTGAAGAGCGCCCCGAACATGACGAAGGCGCCCTGGGCCATGTTCACGACCCTGGAAGAGCGATAGATCGTCACGTAGCCGAGGCCGATGAGGGAGTAGATGCTGCCCATCGTGATGCCCGTGACGAGCAACTGGAGCCATTTGACCACGGTTCGCCCTCCGGTTGGACCTCGAGCCCGACCCGTCGGCCCCGGTTGGAGCAGACGACTGGCACACATCCTAAGTACCGGGATACCGATTGTCAAGGACTGTACTTCATTTACCCCTTGTTGATTTACTTATCGACTTGTATTCTGAAGTTCAGTCGTTCATCTATGCCGTGCAGGCGGACCGCGCGGAGGACTCGGTGGAGACGGCATCATGAGCTGCGGCCTTGCCGCCGGCAAAGGAAAGGAGCGTTCGCTGAAGGGTGAAGCAATGGTGAGGATCGTCTGCTGGGACGACAAGGAACTGAGAGCCCGTGAGGATAGCGTCGCGGTCGAGGAACCCCTCAAAGTCCATGTTGACGGCACGTTGTCGCTCGTCACCATGCGGACACCACGGGCGGAGAGGGAACTTGCCGCGGGTTACTGCCTTTCGGAGGGAGTGATCGATTCGCTTCGCGACATCGGCGCTATCGAGTATTGCGGCGAGGCGGATGGGAATCGGGTAGACGTGATCCAGCGCGCGGGCGGAAGGCCGCCAGAGGCGCCGTGCCCGAGCAAAGAGAAGAGCTGGTCTACTCGAGTTGCGGCATCTGCGGCAAAGATGTAGTGGATCCGGTCTGCCCTCGGCTGGTTCGTCGCGCGTACCTCGCTGACCATGCCTGCTCGTCCCGCTGGTGACATGTTGAGGGCAGTAGAGCGGTGCCAGGAGCATTTCGGCAAGACGGGGGGCACTCACGCTGCCGGGCTTTTCGACAGGGATATGGAACTCTTCGCGTTCGCGGAGGATATCGGAAGGCACAATGCTCTCGACAAGGCGGTGGGGGGAGTTGTTCTCGGCGGCAAGATCGATGATGTGATGGTTGTCGTCCTCACGTCGAGACTGAGCTACGAGATGGTATTCAAGGCCGGTCGTACCAGTGCGGAAGTGCTGATAGGCATGTCGTCGCCTACATCGCTCGGCGTCGAGTTGGCAAGTCGGGTCGACCTGACCGTGTTGGGTTTCGCACGGCAGGGCCGTTTCAACGTTTACAGCGGAGCGGACAGAGTCGCCGAGGGGTGAGAACCGAAAAAGGATGGGTTGCACGATGAGTAGATGGGGGATGGTTATCGATCTGAGGCGGTGCGTCTCGTGCTATGCGTGCGTGTTGGCCTGCAAGCAGGAGCACTTCGTTCCACCGAAGGTGTTCAGATGCCAACTGTTGGTCGGTGAAACGGGCACGTATCCGAATGCCAAGAAGTTCACCTATCCCGTCCAATGCAATCACTGTGGCGAAGCGACCTGCGTGGAGGTGTGCCCCACAGGAGCGACCACCAAGAGAGAGGACGGCATCGTAACGGTCGACCCGGACAAATGCACGGGCTGCCAGCACTGCGTCCTCGCCTGCCCGTATCAGCAGCGCACCTGCTACTACGGGGAGCAGAAAGAGTACTTCCCGGGCCAGGGCCAGACCGCGCTGGAAGAAATCGGGGAGAAGCTCTATCCCCATCAGGACGGCACCGTCGTCAAGTGCGAGTTCTGTGTGGAGCGGATAGACGAGGGGCTGGCGCGCGGACTCCAACCGGGGGTCGACCGGGAGGCCACGCCCGCGTGCGTGACCGTCTGCATGTGCAAAGCACGGGTCTTCGGAGATCTGGACGATCCGGAGAGCGAAGTCTCGAAGCTGATCAGGGAGAAGCCCGTCTACTGCCTTCATCCTGAGTTCGCCACGCTGCCCTCGATCTACTACTGCGATTAGCCAGAATACCCAGGAAGCGGAGAGGCTGTGCGATGAGTGATTATGACCTGATCATACTTGGCGGCGGACCCGGCGGATACGCGGCCGCCGTCAGAGCCGGCCGGTTGGGGCTGAAGACCGCGCTGGTGGAGAAGGAGCTGCTGGGTGGCACCTGCATCAACTGGGGATGCGTGCCCACCAAAGCGCTGCTGCGGTTCGCCAAGCTGACGCAGTCCCGCTCGACGGACTCCGACGCGGCTCCGCCCGTCGAATACAGCGCCGCCCATGACCAGAGCTGCAAGATAGCCAGAGAACGGCGCGAGAGATTGGAAACTCTCCTCAAGAACTCCGGGCTGGCCCTGTACACGGGTAAGGCGCACCTCCTGAGCAGCAACGCGGTACAGATCCACGGCAGCGCGGACAGGCTCGTCGGTAGGAACATCCTCATCGCCACCGGTTCGGCGCCCCGGCAGATCCCGGGCGCCGCTAACGATGGGGTCAACATCATCACCACGCGGGAAGCCCTGAGCTTGTCAAAGGCTCCCGCTTCCGCGGTGATCGTCGGTTCCGGCTCCACCGGGATGGAGTTCGCGACCATATGGAACCGGTTCGGGACCAAGGTAACGGTGCTCGAGTTGATGCCCACCATCCTTGGCACCGACGACGTGGCGATCTCCTCCGAAGCGGCCGCCCACTTCCGGGAGGTGGGCATGCAGATAAGGACCGGGATAACCGTCGAAAGCGTCGTCAGCACCGCGGCCGGGGTGGAAGTGAAGTTCGGAGACGCACAAGGCGAAGAGACACTGATCGTCGAGAAGGCCCTGATTGCTGCCGGCATCACCCCGAACAGCGACAACCTGGGCCTGGAAGCCCTTGAAGTGGATATGGAGTGCGGGAACCACATCAAGATCGACCGACAAATGCGGACCAACGTCCCCGGGGTCTATGCCGTGGGCGACGTGACCGGAAAGCTCCCCCTGGCGTTCGCCGCCGCCGAGCAAGCGATGATCGCGGTGGAGGCGGTCGCCGGACATGAGACGAAGGACCTGGTCTACGAGAGCATCCCACGCTGCACCTATTCCGACATCGAGATGGCCACGGTCGGCCTGACGGAAAAACAGGCACGAGAGCGCGGTCACGAGATCACGATCGTCAAAGAACCCGTTCCGGCCACATCGATGGCCTCCGGCAAGGGTGGCGGATTCATCAAACTCATCGCCGATGCGAAGACAACGAAGGCACTCGGGGCCACGATCTTGGGCGGCGACGCTACCGGCCAGATCGCCATCCCGGCAAGGATGATCAGCCTTGGAGCTACAGTCCCGGAACTACTGAAGGCGCTTTCTCCTGGGAGGCAACCGTGAGGACAGAAACCACGACGGTGAGCAAAGACGAGCAGATATGGGAGGACGTCTGGGTCTACTCCCAGTGCCACCGCTGCCAGGCTGAATGTGGCCTTCGTGCCCACCGCGTGAACGGCGTGGTGGTGAAGCTGGAGGGCGTACCCGAATCCAGTGTGGGGTCCGGGGGCGGCCTCTGCCCAAAGGCATGGCAGGCCTGCAGGTGCTCTACGATCCCAACCGGGTGAACACGCCCCTTAGGCGGACCAATCCCCAAAAGGGCATCGGCGCGGATCCCCAATGGGTGGAGATCTCCTGGGAAGAGGCGCTGGATGAGATCAGCACCAAACTGCGCAAGGCGCTGGATGAGGACCCGTCCAAGATCGTGATACAGCACGGGATCGTTCCGGGAAACCAGATCATCCCGTACTACCTTGTTCCCATGATGGCCTGCCTCAGCAACGACAAGGGACATCCCGAGCACATCAACTCGGCGGGTTCACACTGCGGCAACGCGGGGCACTTCGTCAACGCCCTCAACTACGCGGCGTTCGTGGTCATGCCCGATTTCAACTACTGCAACTACGAGATCGTCTTTGGCACGAACTCGGGCAACGGGGGCTTCCAGCAGTACGCATCGTCGCTGGGCGCCAAGGCTCGGGCACGTGGCATGAAGCTGGTCGTGTTCGACCCGGTATGCAACAACGCGGCCAGCAAGGCCGACGAGTGGGTGCCGATCGTTCCCGGCACCGACGGCATGGTGGCCCTGGCGATGTTGCACGTGATCGTCAACGAGTTGAGCATGATCGACGCTGACTTTCTCTCGAAACGGTCGAACGCGTCGTACCTGATCGGCCCCGACGGGCACTACGTCAGGGACGGGGCGACCAACAAGCCGATGATCTGGGATCAGACCGACAGCCGGGGCAAAGACCTTCGACGATCCAACTATCGGCGACATCGCGCTGGAAGGTGCCTACGAGGTGCAGGGCACCGCGTGCCGGCCGGCCTGGGTCCTCCTGAAGAGAGCGCTTCGCGGAATACACGCCGAGAAGGCGACTCCGATCACCGGGGTCCCGGCGGAGACCATCCGTCGCATCGCCACCGAGTACGCGCAGGCGGCGCAGATCGGTTCGACCATCACCATCGATGGCAAGGAGATGCCGTTCAGACCGGTCTCGACCTTCAACATACGTTCGGCCGGCACGCACAAGAACGGCACGCAGACCCTGTTCGCTATCGACCTGCTGAACCAGGTGGTCGGTGCGGTGAACGTTCCGGGTGGCTCGGCGACCATTTCCATGGAATGCCATGGCCATCCCGAAACGAAGCAACCCTATCTTGCGGCCGCCGCCTGTCCCGACGGCCTGCTGAGGACCGGCGGCAGATGGCTCTTCCCGGAGGGAGGCCCCTGGCCCTTGCGGGAAGCCGCCTACCCGAAACACAGTCTCGAGGAGCTCTTCCCCTGCGCCTTGGAAGTCCCGATGATCAACGCGGCCGATCGGGAGGAAGTCCTCGGCAAGCTCGGTCTGGAAAAGCAGCACGACATCCTCATCAACTATGCCTCCAACGCGGCTCTGAACGGAGCCAACCCGGTCGACAGGGAGAGGTTCTACAAGAAGATCCCCTTCATCGTCGACATCGACCTGTTCTCCAACGAATTCAACGAGGCCTTCGCCGACATCCTGCTCCCCGACGCCTGTTATCTGGAGCGGTCGGACTGGATGGGCATTCAGCACACGTACCACAACCAGCCCATGGGAGTGGACTATCCCTGGTGCTGCCACGTGACCCAAGCGGTTGTGGAGCCGATGTACGAGCGCAGAGACTCCGCCCGAAGTCGTGATCGAGATCCTGAACCGGGTAGGTCTCGGGCCCAAGCTCAACATGGTCTTCAACGGGCTGTTCGGCCTCACCGAGGACAAGAAGCTCGCCCCGGATGAGGAGATCGTCTGGGACGACCTCTGCGACCGGGCGGTCACCTCGGTCTTCGGCGACGAGCACGACTGGGAATGGTTCAAAAAGTACGGCTTCATCTCTTGGCCGAAGAAGGTCGAGGAAGTGTATTGGGGAGCGTTCAGAGAGGGTATCCGGCGTCAGGTCTACTGGGAATTCATGCTCGATGTCAGGCAGAAGGTCGAGCAGATCGCCAAGGATGCCGGCCTGGAGGGCTATCTCGATCTGCAGCAGTATGATCCCCTGCCCATGTGGTGCCCGATCCCCGCGCACGAAGTCGACGACGAATCCTACGACCTGTACGCGTTCTCCTGGGGCGACGCCATGCACGGCAACGCCAATTGCCAGGAGCAGCCGTGGATCGACGAGGTGAGCAAGGCGAACCCCTTCACCTACTACGTGAACATCAATGAGGACACCGCGAAGGCCAAGGGGCTGAAGGCCGGTGATCTCGTCGAGATCGAATCATCAAGGGGACTCAAGACCAAAGGCGTGCTGCAGACGAGACAAGGGCAGCATCCTGACACCTTGACCGTCATGGGCGTTTCCGGCCACTGGGCCAAGGGCAAGCCGATCGCCAAAGGGAAAGGGGTCAATTTCAACTCGCTGATCGATTTCCGCTTCAGCGATATGGACCCGATCTCGGCGAGCATCGACGTCTGTGTCAAGGTCAGAGTGACGAAGACGTCCTAGGGAGGCTGTTCATATGAGAATTCTCGTAGCCAATGTGGCAGCTGCCGACGAAGACAGCGATGTGGGCCACGTCTTCAAGACCGTTGCGGTGCCGCTATTCCGCAAGAGCTTCGGCCTCACTCAGAGTCCGAGCACCGAACTGGTGTTCCGGTTCCCGCGGCGAGGCCTCAGCAACCTCGAGGCGCAGCCCTACGCCTTCTTCCACTCTCTTTCCGACTACGAGATGCTCCATATGGTGATGCAGGCTGAGCGCGACGGGTTCGACGCGGTGATCATCGCCTGCTACGACGACCCGACGCTCTATTCCGCGCGTCAGGCGGTGGACATCCCGGTAGTGGCCTTCGGCGAGTCGTCGCTCTTTCTCGCGCCCATGATGGGCCGCAAGTTCGGCCTGTTCTGCCCCTCCCCTCTGGGAGTTCCCGCGTTCGAGGAGAAGATCGTCAGATATGGTGTGAAGGATCGTTGCGCGGGTGTACTGGGCGGATTTCTGCCGGCCGACGTGCAGGAACGGGGCCTTGCCGACGCTCGACCGGTCATCGAGGAGTTCGTCCAGGTTGGGCGCCAGCTCATCGCCCGTGGCGCTGAAGTGCTGATTCCAGGGTGTGGCCTGCTGGCCCCCTGCCTGCGCTTCGCTCCCGGTTGTGAAACGGACTACCCGCAGGGCCTCACTCACGTCGACGGCGTCCCGATCGTCGATATCTACGGAGCCACGATCCGAGCCGCCGAGACGCTGGTCGAGTTCAAGCGCGCTGGGTCTCCCTGGATAAGCCGCGCGTGTCAGTATGCGAAGGCGTCGCGCGAGGCCCTGGAAGGCGCCCGGTCGGTCATGGACTATAGCGGTCCCGGATTCTGGGATTGCTGACGGCCGAAATGTGGAGGCGACAGATCAGTCGAGGAGTCTGTACATGACCAACGTGGTATGCGAGAGACTGGGGATCACCTATCCCATCCTGCAGGGACCCATGGCTTGGGCGTCCGACAGCAACCTTGCCGCGGCCGTGTCCAACGCCGGAGGCTTGGGGATCCTGGGTATCGGGTCCGTTCCGGTGGACGTCGCCCGCGACGAGATCAGAAAGACGAAGGAGCTGACCGGCCGGCCGTTTGGGTTCAACCTCTATGCCTTCCTCCCCACCATCGACGCCATGGCCGACATGCTCCTTGAAGAGGGCGTGCCGGTGGTCGAGATAGGCACGCTCCCCGCTCTCTTCGAGGCGTTGCCCGGACACGTGGCTAGGTTGAGGGCGGACGGAGTGGCCGTGATCGGCAAGGCCGCGTCCGTGGAAGAAGCTGTCGCGTATGAGCGTGCCGGCGTCGATTTCATCGCCATCAAGGGAGCGGACGGCGGCGGACACATCTTCGGCTTCACCGGGACCTTCTCCCTTCTCCCCCAAGTGGTCGACGCCGTCGTCGTGCCTGTGATAAACGGTGGCGGGGTCGCAGACGGACGAGGGGTGGCGGCGTCGTTCATGCTTGGAGCGCAGGCGGTGGAGATGGGGAGCAGGTTCCTCCTGGCCCACGAATGCCCTGCGCACGAGAATTACAAGCGGGCCGTGCTGGGCGCGAAAGAAGGAGAGACGGTGCTCACGGGGTCATCTGCGGTGATGCGGTCCGGCAGTTGCCCAACCGCCTGTCGGAGAGGCTTCATACGGTCGAGCGGGAGTGCACCGTTGGGGAGGCTGTCAGGAGGATACAGGAGATGGCCGTGGATTCCCTGCGGAAGCGGCCGTGGACGGCGACATCGACGAAGGGTGCGTGCCGGTGGGTCAGGTAGCGGGCATGCTGCGCGAGACGCCGAGTGCCACGAGATCGTCGGACGAGACTCGTGGCGAGCGCCCGACCCTCCTCGGTACGGCTCCCGGCCTGATGTAGGACTACGCGCGGCAGGAAACCAAGCCCTTTGCAGACGGCCAAGCTGCTGCGTTGGTCTCCGGCCGCTGCGCTCGCCAGTACGTCGCGCATGTCGGTTACCGACACCTGAGACGCCCCGGCGGAGGGGCCGAAGTGCTCCGACGTAATCGACGAGTTCTTCCTTGGCGAGCCAGGCCGCCCGCAAGGCTGGGACGGGACGCGGCCGTCGTCGAGTAGCATCGGCTTCATCGACCGTCCTGCGTGCTGGACGGCGTTCGGGCGGCATGCAGTTCCGCCATTCGGCCGAAGACCAACGCATGGCTGCGAGCGATCCCCCCGAGGAATCCCATCGGGTAGGTATCGCCCCAGAAACCACCCGCGATATTCCCCGCCGCGTACAGTCCCGGGATCACCCTGTAGTTCGTGTCCATAACCTGCCCGTCGGCGGTCCTGACCAGACCGCCCATGACGCAGAGCAGGTCGGGCGGCGATTCACACACGTAGAACGGAGGCTTGTCCAGGGCGGTCGTCAAGAACTCGGCCTTCTTGCCGAAGTCCGGGTCCTGCTTCGACCTCACCAGCTCGTTGTAGCGATTCACGGTTGCCCGGAAGACGAGAGGGTCAGCCCCGAATTGCGGCGCGAGATCCTCGATCGTGTCGGCCTTCAGCACTGCACCGGACTCGAGGGCTTTCTCCACGTCCCGCCGGTTGTCTTCACCGACTGATTTAGCGTCGAAAACCTGCCAGAAGACCTTCCCAGGCTGTCGCAAGACGATGTTGGCAAGGAGCTCATCGGAGCAGGGCCTCGTTCACGATGCGTTCGCCCCGCTTGTTCACATACAGGAAGCTCGGCCTGTTCATCATGCCGACAGGCCGGAAATGGACCACCGGCTTCTCGTTGGTGCTGTTGAAGTGGAGCACGGCGCAGTGCGGCGCTTCCTCCATCGCGGCGCCCGCCCAGAGGCCCATCTTATGACCGTCGCCGCTCACGGTCTCCAGCATCAATTTGGGCAGCCCCAGGACCCAGGGACAGTACCTCTCGAGCATCTCGTCATCCATACCGTAATCGCCGGTGCAGAGGATGACGGCGTTCGTGGCGTTGAGCTGGACATACCCACCGTCCGTTCTCGTCGCGATGAGCCCGGTGACTCGACCTTGCCCGCTCGGCCGGATCAGGCGTAGAGCACTCGTGCTGGTGCGGATCTCGACCCCGAGCCGACGGCCCTTCTCGACCATCATGTTGAGCAGGCAGAGCTCGCCGTCGTCTTGCGTGCACCCCACCGGCGTCGGTTGAGGCAGAACGGCGAGCAGCCGGGCTTGCAGAACATGTGGCTGAATCGCCCCACCATCACATCGATGCCCTGCTCATCCGCCATGTCGACGAGCCAATCGGCGACTTCACCGCTTTTGTCGGCCCATAGCTTGATCAACCGCTCGTCCGCGCGACCGGCCGACGCTTTCCACAACCCTCCACCATCTCTTCCTTGGTGGGGATGGGACCGCACTCGCTGCCGCCCACGGGTGGGCCGGCCGGTGGCGGACCGCCGGAGGGCTCGCCATCGCCGGAGGCGATCGACCTGGGGATAGAGGGTATACCGGCGGACATTCGGCGGCCTCGTCCCGTGCTCGTCGGCGCTCCCTCTTCGTCCCGCGCCGCCCTCTCCCTCTGCAGCCTGCTGCCTATGAACGGCGCACCGGGCCCGCCCGGCGCCGAGATCTAATGGAACTTCTCGATAAGGACGACGACGGCGCCGGCCTGCGCCGCCGAGACGCGGCCGCGAGCCCGGACGGTCCCCCACCCGCGACGACGATATCGGCTTCGACGACTTCAGCGATCTCGCTTTCGGGTATTGCCGGAGGAGGCGTCTCGAAGTTGTACGGCCCTCGTCACGAGATACTCCTTGGGGATCAAGTCCTTGTGCTCCCTTCCCGATGACCCACTGGGGATGACGCTCCTTGAGAAGCGTCCAACCGGGAATGCTCTGAAGCTCCTCCACCGGCTCAGCCGCCTGAACTTTCGTTCACTCTCTGCTCGTTCCAGGGCCGCCAACATCTTGTTCCAGTGTGCCGGAAGTCATGGCGATCATGCCTTCCATCCATTCGCCCATGTCGAGAGCACCGGTGGGACAGATGCGCGCGCAGAACTCGCAGTCGATGCAGGGCTCGGCGAGCAATGGTGGATCCACAGAGAGGTCGATAGCCGAAGGTCGGGCAGTTGTCGATGCAGAGGCTGCACCGCGGATAGAGGCACTTGCCGCGATCGTATTTCAGCAGGTTGGAGAACTGGCCGATCACGGGCGGTGGCGCCACACCCGGATCCGACGGTCTGCGGGTCGGGAATTCCGGCGGCGCGGGTGGTATGAGCGAAGTCTCGCCAGCGGCGACGCGCATGCTGCGCAGCGTCATCTCGCGGCCGTAGTCCTCGGCCTCTTGCAGATCGCGCTGGTCGGGGTGACCCGCCGTGGGGTACGGCTGGGGCATATGGAGCAGAAAGCAGTCCGCGTACCAATCAGCATGCCCCAAGACGACGAGGCCTGCTCTCTTGAGCTTCGGGTAGATGCTCGGATAAAAGAATCCGCGCGGACGTGCCGTGGGTGCAGAACGTGAAGACGTGCTTGCCGCCCACAAACCGCAGCCGGTTCACGAAGTCCGAGACGTTTCCGGGCTCGGCGCCCATGACCGGCGATCCCAGCCCGATGAGGTCGTATCCGCGCAGACCCAGGGGATCGGCCTGCCGGATCTCCAGCAGATCGCAGCCCCGGCTACCTGCTCTACCCCGCGCTGGACGGCTTCGGCGACTTTCTGGGTATTGCCAGTCTGGGAGAAGTAGATGACGACGCACTTCATGATCGCGGGTCCCTTCCGCTCGGCTAACTCAGCGCGATATCCCCCAGATTCACCGACTGCCCTACGGTGGAAAGACCGCTGAAGCTCTTGCCGGGAAAGCCGGCAGCTTGGATCTCCAGCGAGTAGAGACCTTCCGCCAGGTTTTCGAACCAGAAGTCGCCCCAGCCGTTGGTGTTGGCGGTCTGCGTGGTCTGGTCGGCCGCGCTCAGGGTGACCACGGCGCCTTCGACGATCTCCTTCTTCACCGGGTCGTAGAGCGTGCCGCCGATGAACTGGCCCGGGATGTTCTTGTAGAAGACCCGTGGCGTGCCGGGAGCGCCCGCAAGGAGAGGCACGGTGCCGGTGAGGTCCAGTTCAGACTCCTCCTTGAACTGGAGAGCGCCGGTGGGGCAGGCGTCCACGCATCTCGGCTCGCTCCAGCCTCTGTCGAGCAGGTGGGCGCAGCCGGTGCACTTTTGCGGAAGAGACAGCTCGTCGTTCCAGTAGATGGCGCCGTAGGGGCAGGAGTCGAGGAGCGCCTTGTTCCCCTTCGCCTTTTCCGGATCGATGACTATCAGGCCGTCCGGACGCCGGTAGACGGCGTCCGGAGCGGCCGTCACGCAGGGAGCGTCGTCACAGTGCTGGCAGAGCACCGGGACGTAGTGCATCTTCACCTTGGGGACCGTTCCCCGAGTGTACTCGTGCAGTTTGAGCCAGAACTGCCCGATCTCCGGCTGGGGCGGCGTACGGCGCCCAGTCGTTCGAGCAGTGTTCGTCTTTGCATGCGATCTGGCAGTTGTAGCAGCCGTTGCAGATCGCGACGTCCACCAGAAACGCTTTCATTTACTTCTCCCCCTCGAGCCAACCGGCCAGACAGACGCCTTGGGCCGGGTCATACGGACGGTTGAAGGCCTCGGGATAGTCGCGTTTCCAGGCTTCCATCATCTCCTCGGTCACCTTCTCCACTCGACGAGGAAGCTGGAGCAGACCATGCCGGTCGCGTTCTTCGAGAAGTGTTGTGCGGAGTGAGCGTGTTCACAACGCCCCCGCGGTCGAACCACCCTGACACGATGGGGTCGTAGCGGGCGCCGTGGTCCATGGAGACCGCGCCCGGCATCACGCGCTCGCAGATATACGCCCCGCCGAGAACGACACCCCGTTCGTATGGCATCTTCACGATGTCGCCGTCGTCTATGCCGCGGGCGACGGCATCAGAGGGGTGCATCCAGAGGGGTTCGTAGAGGTAATCGTCCCAGGCTTTGACTTTGCACGTCGGCACTTCCCGGGTCCAGGTGATGTCGTCCGCGTTGGCATGCATCCGCCAGTGGGATGATTCGGAAGCATCAGCAGCGGATACTTCTTGGCCCGCTCACTTGACACACGCTCATCGTGGGAGACGCCCTTCTCGATCCAGTGCGGCACCGGCGGTCGCTCTTCGTCATCGGGGAAGAACTTGGCCAGATTCTGAGAGAAGAACTCGATCTTGCCCGAAGGGGTGAGCAGCTTGTGTTTCTCGGGCTCGTCGTGGAACCCGCGCATGCCCGGCGACACTTTGTCCCAATCGGGGTCGGTAGGAACGACGGCGTAGCCCTTTTCCTTCCATTCGTCGTAGGTGACAAACGCCCCCATGCCAGACGCGTTGAAGCCGTCCTCGATCATCTCGTCGACCGTCCGGTCGTTGGTGAACCGCTCGTAGAGACCGAAGCGCTTCGCGACCTCACCCACTACTTCGAAGTCGCTCAATGACTCGCCCAGCGGCTCGATTGCTGCCGTTGGTAGTTCACCATGAAGAACTGGCCGTTGTGATTGTCGTTGTCAATGTCCTCTTCCTCGAACTTCGTGCTGACAGGGAGGATGAGGTCGGCGAAGTAGCAGTCGTTCTCGAGCCAGGGATGCTGGGCGAGCACGAACTCGATCTCGGGGCTCCTGACGCCTTTGTGGTAGGAGTTGGAATCGTTCCAGCAGGTCGTGTAGCAGGGACTGTCGGTCCAAATCATGTGGATCCTCGAGCCGCCTTCGGCCGGAAACGTGTACTTGACGAACTGATCCTCGATCGGCTGACCTATAGAGCCCGTCCATGCAGGTGACCGACGGGTTGTTGATGGCGTCGTGGACCAGGTCCTTTGGGATGATGTGCTTCGGCAAAGGCGGGAACAGCATCTGAGGAGCTTCCTCGGGGTTTCCGCCGGGTCCGCACGACTGGGCTATCTTCTCCAAGAGGGCCGAGGTTGTACCGCTCCCGCCGGTCTTCTGCTCCGGTGGCCTGGGCGGCTCCGGCTTCTGGTCGTCGCCCCCCGGCACGTCGTCCGCGGACATGTTGAAACGCCGAACCTTGGGCATCGTAGCCATGGCCGCGCCCACAGTGGGGTAGATCGTGCCGTTGGGCATGGGGTTCTGTCTGCAGAACTGCCACCACTCGATCATCTTCACGTAGTGGCGCCCCGGCCCGCCCAGCGTCTGCATGGCCAGAAGAAGGACTTCGAGGCGGCCGTTCTCTGTGGAATAGGGGCTGCGAATGCCGGGTCCGCCGTTGCCGTGGGTGATGGAGGTCGCCTTCTTCGCCCATTGGCGGGCGAGCGCCTTGATGGTCCACTCGGGGATAGCCGTCTTCTCCGCCGCCCAGGCCGGCGTTGGGGACGCCGTCTTCCTTGCCGAGCACATACTCCCTCGAACTTCTCGTAGCCAAAGCTGTGCGAGTCCACGTAGGGGCGGTCGAAGGTGTTTTCGGTGATCCAGACATGAGCGATCGCCAACTGCAGGGCGGCATCGGTGCCCGGCCGGATGGGAATCCACTTGTCGGCGTGGACCGCTGCGCCGTAGTTGAGGTCGGGCAGGATGAAGACCGAGTCGATGCCAAGCTCGGCGAAGAAGTAGCAGAGGCCGGTGGCCATCTGCCCGTCGACGCCCCAGGGAGTCGTTTCTGTGTCGCAACCCCAGTACAGCAGCATATCGGTGTTGCGGGCGATGTCGAGCATACAATTGCTCAGACAGGCTGACCGACCGGCGGGTTGCCCCACGCGTGCATGGCGCCCCAATGCCACCCCTCCCAGCTGTCGGGGTTGCGCACTTCGAAGGTGTACCCGCCCATGAGGCCGAGGAGCGCGTTCGGATAGCCATGCGGATTGTGGACCACTTTGGTCTCGCCGTGGCCGCCCCATTGCGGCAGGATGGCGAAGGGCCCGTACGTGGCCTGGACGCGCCCTCAGCTCGCTCTCGACGATATCGAGAGCCTCCTCCCACGAGATGGCTTGCTACTTGCTCACCCCCCTGTTCTGGGGGTTGCGGCCGCCCTCACCGGTGGAGCCCGGATCGCCGCTCGGGTCCCAGTCGACGCGCTTGAGAGGGTACAGCACGCGATTAGAAGAGTAGACACGCTTCTTGTAGCCCTGGCTGTACGGTGGGATCAGTGACTTCATAGGTGGTTCGAGCACCTTGCCCCGCACTTCCATGCGCCAGGGATTGAAGGACTCGCGGTCATACCTCCAGTCGAAGTGAAGTGGTCTCAGCCGGATCAGCCTGCCATCTTTCGCCTCGGCGACCGAGGTGTTCGAGCCGGCGCTGGGACCGCAGAAACCGAGTCCGACCACGTTCTGTTGTTCGCCCGCGTCTGTCTTGAAGGCGTTGTCTTCAGAGATTCCTCTCCCCATCATCACTCGCTGTTTCTAGAAGCGTACTGTTGTTTGCCGCGCGGAGACTTCAACAAGCGGAGACGGCGTCGCGGACGATCATTCGCCCTCCATCAACCGGATCCACTCGTCGACGGGGGTGTTCACTTCGAAGGGAACGGCGTCGAACACGCTCGCCCCGGCTCCCCGACGCAGGCCGTCCGCCAGACGCTCGAGCAGTGGCGCGACCCGCTCGACCTCCTCGCCCGCCCACTCGCCCAAGGCCCGCCGGGTCGAGAAGTCCCGGATGGCGTCAGCCAGACGGACTACGTCCATTCCCTTGCTGGAGAGCCCGACGATAGCCGCGCGCTTGTCGGTCTCGTCAGGCTTCCTTTCGATGAGCCCTTTCGCCTCAAGGTCCTGGACCTGCCTCGTGATGCCTCCCGAGGTGATGCCGACGGTCGCGCCCAGATCGTTCACCCGCATCGACCTGGGCGCAAACGTTCCATAACGAGGAGCGCGGAGGCCGAAACGGAAACGCCGGCCATGCGGCTCACGTCCGCCGCCACCTGGATGCGGCCCTTTTCGCCGTCCAACAGAAACTGCAAGATGGCGCTATTGATGCGCTTGAACTCACTCGGTCTGTCTCTCGAATCCGCCATATCTTGGTATGCCTCCGTCGCCGGCAGCAAACTACTTGTCTTACTCAGTCAGATAGTATACGCTGTTGCTCAGGATGGCAAGGCCCCCGATACGCCGGGCATGAAACGAGCAAAGGGGGGCGTTTGTCCCGGTAGGGTTCGGAACCGGGGAAAGGGGTCATTGTGAGTATTCACGACCAGGATGGCCGGTCGGAAGAGATCATTCCGTCCGGTGCGGCGCTGAGTCGCCGCCAGTTCCTCAAGCTTGCCGGCATTGCCGGGGCAGCGGTGGTTGTCGGCGGCGGCTTGGGGGGCGTGCTCGCGGCCTGTGGTGAAGAAACGACGGCGAGCACTGCTACGTCTGCGAGCGCGACCACAGCCGCCTCGGTGACCGGAAAGATCAAGATCGGCCTCATCACCGACTTCAGCATCCCTCAGTTGGTCAACAACCAGAGGGTTCTGGAGGCAGTGATCGAAGGGGCCGACAGCCGCGGCGGTTGGGACGTTGGGGGTTCGAAGTACTCGCTCGAGCTCATCCCTCTTGATGGCAAGTCGGAGGCCGCGACGAGCCGATCGGCGGTTCAGCGCCTGGTCACCCAGGACAAGGCGAACGTCATCTTCGGCGACCCGATGGGCGGCGCTTGGCTGAGTGTCACAGAGGAGGCGAAGACTCTGACCATACTGGAGTCGATGCTCCCCAACGTGTTCAACCCTCAGTACAAGTACTCTTTCAACATCAGCATGCTGCCCATCGAGACCGCGGTGCGGGTCAACCATCTCCCCGTCTACACCGGCAAGCAACCCAAGAAGTGGGTCGGTGTAACGGAGGGACAGCATACCGGGTCAGAGCATGCTGGCGCTGCAGACCGCCATCGTCAAGATGCTCGGGTACGAGTTCGAAGCGGTCAGCTTCCAGCCGGGTACGTCGGACTTCACGGCGGTCGCCACCAAGGTTCTCACGACCAACGCCGATGTCTGCATCCTGGGCATGAACGACACCGGACTCTTCCAGCTCATGCGGTCACTCCGCACCGCCTCATTCCCCGGCATCTGCCTGTGCCCGACCGAGTTCCTACCGGGCGAACTCAGCAAGATCGGCACACTCACCGAGTTGGACGGTCTGATCACAGGCTGTTTGCCGACGGCGACAGACAGTCCCAACGCAATCGCACAGGAGCAGATGGCCGACTACGCCGCCAAGTACGGCGCGTGGGACGATCCCAACTTCATGGGGGGCGATATGTTCTACGCGTATCGCGCAGCGGTGCAGAAGGCGGGGAGCATCGACGCCGACGCTGTGTCGGCGGTACTCGCCGCTGGTTTTGAGAACGACGGACCGCACGGCAAGGCCAGGATGGTCACTCGGCCGGACGTGGGGGTCACCGACAAGACCGTTTGCCAGGTCATGGAGCACCTGATGGCGACAGTGAGCGGCGGCAAGCTGACAAACGTCCAGACGGTCAGCGTCGACGAGGTCGCGAAGTACTGCGCGGCTGCCTGGTCGGTTCCCTCAGGCCCTCCCCCGGGGGCTCCGCCTGCGTGAGCCGCGGCCGCATGGCCAGCCCCGTTGGGAGAACCGCGACTGTAGACTGAATCACGATGACCGCGCGAGGTGGGCTCCATGGCGACCTCCCAGGAGCTCACCTCGCCGGCCGGCCTATTGCAGCAAGTCCGCCGACCCGTTCAGGCAATTCGGACTAGGACGTATCGCGTGAGCTTCTCGACCTTCATGCAACTCGTGTTCGACGGCCTCGCCATAGGCTTGGTCTACGTCTTCATGGCGGCCGGCTTCAACTTGATCCTCTCGGTCACGAACGTGTTCTTCGTCGCGTTCGGCATGTTCTATGCCCTTGGGGCCTACATGACGTGGGCGCTGGTCCAGGCTGGCATTCCCTTCTTCGCAAGCGTGGTCATCGGAAGCCTCCTGACAGCCGCGATAGGTGCCGTCGTCTATCTTCTCGTGATGCACAGGGTCAACGCGGGTGACCAAGCCCTATCGAAGGCTCTCATCACATCGATCATGCTCTTCACCGTCCTCTACCAGATCGTTCTGCTGGCCTTCGGCACCAGCCCACGGGGTCTCCCCCAGGTCTTCAGCCGCTCGTGGAAGATCGGCGGGGTCATCATCGGCGTGGACCGGGCAGTCATGATCGTCATCAGCGTCGTAGTGCTGCTCGCTCTTCATTTCTTCCTCCGGGCATCGAGAACCGGGCGAGGCGCTCGGGCGCTCGCCTTCAGCCCGACCGTGGCCGCTTTGCACGGCGTGAATCCCGGCTGGATGGCTACCGCGATGTTCGCCCTTGGGCTCGGCTTGGCCGGTTTTGCCGGGGGGTTGATGGCGCCCCTGTTCGGAATCAGCATCACGATGGGGCAGACTGGCTTCGTCGTGCTGCTCGTGATCATGCTCGGGGGCATCGGCAGCATGCTGGGATCAATCTGCGCGGGCATCATCCTGGGTCTCATCCTCTCCTTCAGCCAGTTCTTCCTGAGCGCAGGGGTAGGGCAAATGCTGTTCTTTGCCATCGTCGCCCTCTTCTTCGTCTTCAGGCCGGGAGGACTGTTCGGCAAGCCGTTGGAGGATCCACCCGGAGAGGTGCGCTCACTCGTCGGCGCAAACGGCCGAATCAAGGGTCGCTGGAAATGGGTGGCTGTGGTGCTGGGCCTGGCTATCACGCTTCTGTTGCCGGTGATCGTCCGCGATTCTTACTACCTTCACCTGCTCATACTGGCCCTTACCTATGCCGTGCTTGGAATGACGGTCACCCTGGGAATGCGCGCGGGCATGATAAACGTCGCGAGCGCCGCCTTCTGGGGCATCGGAGCCTACTCGACGGCGATCCTGACCACGAAGGCCGGCATCGACTTCTGGGTCGCGCTGCCGATCACTCTCGGCATCGCACTTGTTCTGTCGCTGCTGCTGGGCACCATAGTGTGTCGTTTCGCCGGAGCGCTCGGCATGATGTTCTCCATCGTGTTCGCCTCCCTGATCCCCGTGATCTTTCAGACCTTCAAGTTCTTCGGGCAGGCGGCCGGCATAACCTCGGTGCCCGCGGCAAGCAGCATCGGCCCCATCCACTTCGGTTCCGTGGGCTCCTTCTTCTACTTGACTCTCGCCTTCTCGGTGGTGGCCGTGCTTGTCATGCTCGCCTTCAGCGCGGCGTGGACAGGACGGGGGTGGCTCGGCCTGGCGAGCAGCCCCAAACTCGCCCAGTGCGTAGGGGTGAATCCCTTCGCCTACCGGCTCATCAACTTCGTGGTCATGTCGATGATCCCCGCCCTGCTCGGCACCGTCTACGCCTCGTACATGGCCTCGGTGCAACCGGCGACGTTCGGTGTGTTCGCCGGAGTCGACTTCCTGGTCATCGCGTTTCTTGGAGGACTGAGCTACCTGGTCATCGGACCCATCGCGGGCGCGATCGTCGTGGTCTTTCTCCCTGAGCTTCTGCGGGTGTCGGGCAGTGCCGAACCGATCATCACGGCGGTCATCATCATCCTCATCGTCATGTACTTCCCGAGAGGTGTCCTCGGCCTCGTAGATGTGCACCCCTGGCGCGCCTTGCGCAGGACACAGCCTACCGCCGGAAACGGCCAAGGCGCCGAACGGGAGAAGACACTATGAGCCTCGTCCTTTGCACCCGGCAACTGACCAAGGCTTTCGGCGGGTTGCAGGCCGTCAACAGTCTCGATCTCGAGGTCAGCGAGGGCGAGATCCTCGGCCTCATCGGGCCCAACGGCGCGGGCAAGACCACCGTGTTCAACCTGACAAGTGGATTCCTGTCACCCAGCCGCGGCTCGGTGATCTTCCTCGGCAAGGACATCACCGGGTGGGCCCCGTACCGTATCGCGCGGTTCGGCATATCGAGGGTGTTCCAACAGGGATTGACCTTCGTTGGGCTGAGCGTGTTGGACAATGTGCTGCTCGGCCTACACAAGAGCCATCAAGCCAGCCTGCTTGGCAGCGTGCTTCGCACCGGCCCCGCACGGGCTGAGGAGCATCGTCTCCGCGACCGTGGCATGGATCTGCTCGACCTCATGGGCATCCAGTCCCTCTGGGACCGCGAACCGGCAAGTCTGCCGCACGGGCACCAGATGACCCTCGGCTTGGCGGTGGCATTGGCCTCTATGCCAAAGCTGCTGCTGCTGGACGAGCCCGCGACCGGCATGAATCCCAGTGAGTCAGACGCCATGGTCGAACACATCCGCCGCATCCGCGACGCCGGCGTGACGATCGTGGTGGTCGAGCACGATATGCGTGTGGTGAGGAGACTGTGCGACCGGCTCGTTTGCATGAGCTTCGGCCACAAGCTGTGCGAGGGAGACCCGGGCTTCGTCACCTCGCATCCAGACGTGTGCAAGGCGTACCTGGGCAAAGGAACCTTCGATGTTGCTTGAGATCGAGAACCTGACCTGCAACTACGGTAAGGTGGCCGCGCTCAAAGATGTTGGCCTGACCGTGAACGAAGGTGAGATCGTGGCCCTCATCGGAGCGAACGGGGCCGGCAAGAGCACCCTTCTACGCACCATCTCCGGGCTCATCCACCCCGTATCCGGCCGGATCACTTTACTCGGCAAGCGTATCGATCGCCTGCCGCCGCACAGGGTGGTTCGCCTCGGCATCGCCCATGTCCCAGAAGGCAGACTCGTCTTCGCTCCCATGACGGTTCATGACAACCTCAAGATGGGAGCCTACCGGCGCAGGGACCGCAAGCAGATCAACAGCGACATGGAGCGCATGTTCGAGTACTTCCCCATACTCGACGACCGTCGTAGGCAACTGGCGGGCAGCCTCTCGGGCGGTGAGCAGCAGATGCTTGCCGTCGCGCGCGCGCTCATGACGTCTCCACAGCTGGTGTTGATGGACGAGCCCAGCATGGGGCTCTCCCCTCTGCTCGTCGAAACCATCGCCGACATCGTCGTCAAGATGCAGAACGACGGGTTCAGCGTCCTTCTGGTGGAGCAGAATGCCGCCCTGGCTCTGAGCGTGGCGAACCGGGCGTATGTACTGGAGATCGGCCGTGTGGTCGCCCAGGGGGACGCGCGGTCGATCGCCTCGGATGGAGCGCTGAAGAAAGCCTACCTCGGGGAATGAGTGGAGCCAAGCAACGAAAGGAGCAGCAAGCCGTGAATGCCCGCAAATGGGACAGCAACTTCCTCTATGAGACCCCGCCGAATCCTTTCCACCCGCCGGGCAGCTTTCCGGCACCGAGATGTTCGTGCTCGACGGCAACGCCATTCCCGGGGCCATTCGCGTCATGGTGGCCTGGTTTGCCGGCCCTTGGAAGCAGGACGACATCTTCAAGCCGCACGCGCACAACCACTCTGAGGTGCTCATGTTCTTGGGGAGCGATCCGGATGACCCGCGGAACCTCGGCGGAGAGGTCGAGTTCTGGATGGAAGACGACCGGTATCTCATCAACAAGAGCTGCATCATCCATGTGCCGGCGATGGTGCAGCACGCTCCGATGATCCCAAGGAGGGTCGACGACCCGAGGAAGCCGATCCTCTTCACCGGCATCGTTCCGACGACCAAGTCCGACGACGTCATGTACTACTCGCGCGATCCCAAATGGAGCGAATACAAGGACCCGATCATGGATTGGGAGGGCGCCAACGTCAAATGGCTGGATGAGGTCGACTGGAGCCAGTTGCCCAAGAGCGAGTGACCGGGAGACGGCGGCAGTATCCCGTGGGCTAGATGTCCCTGGCCACCGCAAACGCCATCCGCGTAGCCTGCTGCACGGTGCGCGGCATCCAGCAGTCGCCGATCTGGTGGAACTCGGGCGCGCAGAAGCGCAGCGCGTCGACCTCGACCTGCAGCGGCACCCTGCCCGTCGCGTAGATCACCGTGTCGGCCGCGATAGAGCTTCGTGCTGCCGACCTCGGCGTCACGCCTGCACCGACCTCGCTGAAGCTGTTCGACTGCAGCACCGCCGCCTGCACGGTCTCGCAGACCGGCAGGGTGTACTGGTCGCCCACGTACTCGCCGACGACGCCCCCGGCGTTGATCTCTGTAGCTCTGAGTGGAGGTTGAGACTCCGATGCCGTACTTGTTGATCTCGTTGATCAGCGCCAGCCCGTGCACGGGATTTCCGCCGTCGCTCAGCGTCTCCATCATCTCGAGGATCGTGACCTTGCGCCCCAGGCTGGAGAGGAAGATGGCCAGCTCGATGCCGACCAGGCCGCCGCCCAGGATGACCGACCTGGCTCCCGGCCGCGCCGGTCTTGTCGGGGAACATGTAGGCTTCCTCGGCGCCCAGCACGTTCGCCCCGTCGATGCCGGGAATCGGCGGCACCGCCTCGCGCGCCCCCAGGGCCGCGATGATGACCTCGGCGCCCGACATGTCGGCGAGGCGCGGGCGTCACCTCGGTGCCCAGCCGCACGTCGATGGGCGCCCGTTTGATCATCCGCTCCTGATAGTCGAGGTACCTGGCGAGTAGCCGCTTGAACGGCACCCGCTCCTCGCAGCGCAGCACACCGCCCAGGCGGTCGTTCTTCTCGGCAGAGGATCACCTTGTGTCCCCGCTCCGCCGCGGTCAGGGCCGCCTGCATGCCGGCCGCGCCTCCCCCCACAACGAGCACGGTCTTGGCGGGAGGCGGCCGGCAGCGCGTGGCGCGAATCCTGCTCGAAGCCGACCTCCGGGTTCACCGCGCAGCGATACTGCCGGTAGCGGGTGATGCCCTCGAAGCACTCGAAGCAGCGGATGCACGGCCTGATCTCGTCGGCCTTGTTGGCCCGCGCCTTCTTGGGAAAGTCGGGGTCGGCCATGAACGCCCGGGCGGCCAGCACCACGTCGGCCTTGCCCGAAGCGATGATCTCCTCCATGAACTCGGGGTCGTTCAGCGCCCCGACCACGCCGACCGGCATCTTGACGTGCTTCTTGAACTCGGCCGCGTACTGCACGTTGGGGCCGTCGGGCAGGAAGATGCTCGGATGGGTGACGGTGAAGACCTCGGGCCGCTCGTGGATACCGGCCGAGACGTGGATGAGGTCCACCTTGCCGTCGAGTTGCATGGCGATCTGGACGCTCTCGTCAATGCCGAACCCGCCCTCGTAGCCGGCCACCGCGCTGATGCGCACGTCGAGGGGAAAGCCCCGTCCGCACTTCTGCTTGATGCGCTCGCAGATGGCGACGACGATGCGACAGCGGTTCTCGACGCTGCCGCCCCACCGGTCTTTGCGGTCGTTGATGGTCGGGTCGAGGAACTGGCTGAGCAGCCAGCCGTGGCCGGCGTGCACCGTCACCATGCCGAAGCCGCAGAACTTGGCGAACGCGGCCGCGTCGGCGTAGGCCTCGATGGTCTCGAGGATCACCTCTTCGGGCATGGCGGGCACGAACATGCCCAGCGCGTTCTCGCCGTCCACGGCGCCGTAGATCTGGTTGCCGTGCCGGGCCGAGAAGTAGGAGTTGGCGCCGCTGTGCTGCAACTCGACGGCGGCGACGCAGCCGTGCCGGCTGATGGCCTGCGCCAGCCGGTGGATCGCCGGCAGGGCCTCCGGGTCGTCGAGGTAGGTGTTGCTCTGCCCCACGCAACCTCGCTTGCTGTCGGCGACGGCCGAGCCGAGGTTGACGGTGGCCGCCCCGCCGGTGCCCTTGCGCTCGAAGAAGGCGATGGTCTCTTCGAGCGGGTGCTTCTCCGACGACAGGTACTCGTAGCCGACGGGAGCGTTGAAGATACGATTCTTGAAAACGGTATCCCCCAGCTTGATGGGCGCGAACAGGTGCGGATACTTGCAGGTGTACATAGGAAGCTACCTCGCGATACTGTGGACTGACCGAACCCGATGAAGAGGCTGCAAGGGCGGCGTGGTGTCGCCATTCGACAGCCGGAAAGGGAGCAAAGAGCCGTGACCGACAGCGCACGTTCGCCGCGCGACATCGTCGTCGCCTTCTATGAGGCGGCGCTCAACGAGAAGGACCCCAAGAAGGCCGCCAAGTTCCTCGGGCCGACCTACACGCAGCACAACCCCAACATCACCGACGGGCCGGAGGCGCTGTTGCGCTTCGTGCGCTTCCGCCGCGACAACTTCCCGCAGTCGCACAGCACCATCCACCAGGTCATCGCCGAGGGGAACCTCGTCGCGCTGCACATCCACTCGGTGCTGGTGCCCGGCACGCCGGGACGTCACATAGTCGACATCTTCAGGGTCGAGGGCAACAAGGTGGTCGAACACTGGGACGTGATCCAGGACATCCCGGTGCAGGTGTTCCCGCCCCTGAACGACAACGGACTGTTCTGACCGGGGCCGGTCGCGCCGCCGTGGACGGGATGCCGGCGAGGTGAGCACCCACTCGCCGCGCGCCCGCGCGGCGCGGCGCGGCGTCACCTCTGGATGTACCTGACTCACGCGATCAGCCATCCCGTCAGCGACACGCCGGTCGCCGGGTCGTAATCGCGGCTGAAGGCGTCGGGGTAGTCCCGGCGCCAGCCTGCCATCTCGTCGTCGGTGACCTTGGCCACCTCGACCAGGAAGCCGCTTACCACCATGCCGGTGCAGTTCTTGGAGATGATCTGGTGCGGCGTGATGGTGTTGATTGCCCCGCCCCGGTCGATCTCGCCGACTACGATCGGGTCCCAGCGGGCGCCGTGGTCCATGTAGGCCACGCCTGGCCGCACCCTCTCGGTGACGTAGGCCCCTCCCAGCACGACGCCCCGCTCGTTGAAGACCTTGACGATATCGCCGTTCGCGATGCCCCGTGCCGCCGCCTCGGCCGGGTTAATCCACACCGGCTCGTACAGATAGCCGTCGGGGCCCTTGACCTTCATGGTCTCAATCTCGCGGGCGTGCACGGCCGCGCCGTAGTTCAGGTCGGGGCAGACGTAGACCGACTTCAGACCCACGTCGGTCAACCAGTACGCCAGGTTGCTGGCGAACATGCCGTGGATGGGATGCGGCGTGGTCTCGGGGTCGCACCCCCAAAAGAGCAGCAGCTCCCCGTGCTCGGCGATATCGCGAAATACGTTGGCCCACGGCATCATCTCGCCCACCGGTTCGCAGCCCCAGACGTGCTTGGCCCCCCAGTTCCAGCCTTCCCAACTGTCGAGGTTGCGCATCTGGATGGTGTAGCCGCCCAGCAGTGACAGCAACCGGTTGGCACACGCGTGGCTGGGGCTGAGGTGCTTGGTCTCGCCGTGCATGTCGGCCTGCGACAGCACCGCTTCGGGACCGTAGGTCGCCCCCACTCGCTTGAGTTCGGCGGCGACGATGCCGGCCGCCTCGTTCCAGCTGATGCGCACGTACTTGCTGGTGCCGCGGTTCTGGGTGTTGCGACCGCCGGGCCCGGTCGATCCGGGGGCGCCGGCCGGGTCCCAGTCGACGCGCTTGAGCGGATACTTCACTCGGTTCTTCGAGTAGACCCGCTTCTTGTACGCAAGGCTGATGGGGCCGATCGGCGGACGCAGCGGGGGCTCGAGCACCTTGCCCTTGACTTCGAGCCTCCAGGCGTTGAAGTCCTTGGGGTCGTAGCTCATGTCGTAGTGCAGGGGGCGGATGCGGGTGATCACGCCGTCGTGCACGTCGACCAGCGTGGGGGCGCCACAGTCGCCTCCACCCATGAGACTCGAGCCGCGGATGACCTGCTTCGTGGTAGCCATGTCGGTCACCTCTCGGCTTGCGACCCTGGTCGGCCGCTCGGCAACGACCCACACCACGGGCGAACGCCGGCAGCGCGGGTCGAATCTGGAGCCATCGTTGCTCGATCAGCCATCGAGACTACGATACACCGCCAGGCCGGCCGGAGGGCGCTCGAGGGCCCCACGTCTGGGTAGGAACTACGCTCCGAGCGATTCGTTGACTCCGCCCAGCCCATGACGGTCACGCCGGCAGAGACCACGAACAAGACGACATGCCATGCATGGTCGGGGGGATCGGTCTTCCTCACCAGGCCCTCTCCGCGAGTAGTCTGTTGTCACGAACGCCTGACAACAATCCCCTTCCTCACTATCTGACGCTCCAGCAGACATGCGTCCGTAGCAGCCATTCTCTCGGAGTCGAGCGCCCGTTCCATGTCTCTCCACGCTGCTGCTACGGGCTCCGTCCATCCGACGCCTACAAGCCACCCGCTGCGCTCGAGCAGTATGCGGACCCTCAGCCGCCCATGCCCCAGAACGAGTCGCCACCTCCCAAATGGGTCACCGTCGCACTCGTGTCTGCGTTGGATGAAGCCCTCGGAGAGGAGGGACTGTACCAGGCATGTGGAGAACCGGGAACATCAATAGGTTCCGGCTCAGGAAGCGGCATCGCTCCTCCTTCTGTCGCGAAGCCTGCTCATTCCCATTCCATCAAGAGGGATCGTTTTCAGTCTTGAGGCACCCGTAGGAACACCCCCACGACCGGTTGTTCCCCGACCACCCGCGTACGGTGACCCTGACCCGACACATCCTCAAGCAGAACGATGCTTCCCGGCCCAAGCTGACGGACGTGGCCGTCACCTGTCTCGACTTCGAGTTCCCCGGACAAGTGGAGGCTGTACTGCACCCGGGGAGCTGGGTGCCAATCAGCCACGAATCCGGGATCCATGACCGAGAAGCGAGCCGTGGAGACCTCGATCGGTGCCGCCACCTGAATGGGCGGAACCGACGACGCTGAGTCCATGCGGTCGAGGGCTATCGACAACTCCTCCATGTGCGACGTGCCGGACTCGTCGGCAAAGATCCTCGTGTAGGTCAGGTTCGCCATTGCCTTGCCTCTTCGTTTCGTCGATGGTACCGCCACCCATCGTAGCGCCTGACGCCGTGATGGCTAGGCCCGGATCCTTCCAACCCCGTCGTAATATTACGCTATTGACTCAGTCGTAATATTACGTTAGAGTCGAGGTGCATCGTCAACTACTCGGGCACGAGGGCGCCGCACAACGATGGGACGCATTTTTGGCAGAGGTGAGCTTCCGCGCATCTTGCTGGCCGTTGTCGGCGGCATCGTCGAGGGCAACGGCTACGCGATCATGCAGGCGCTTCAGCAGCGGGTCGGAGCCGGGTGGAAGGCAAGCCCGGGGGCCATCTACCCCGCTCTCGTCAGCCTCGAAGATGCCGGGCTCATCAGTGCCATCGACCGCGATGGTGCCCGCGTCTACCGGTTGACCGAGGCCGGCCGCGCCGCCGTGGAGCAGTACGAGGCTTCGGGAGCGGCCTGGAAGTCACTCTCCGCCCGCGCCAAGGAGAGCTCCCCGCCGGCGACACTCGCCGGGATTCTTCGGGGCTTCCAAGCGCAACTGCCCGAAGGCAGGGTCCCGCTGACGGCCGATCAGGCCACCCGCGTGCGCGAAACGCTGGCGCGCGCGGCCACCGACATCAAAGACATTCTCACTGAGGGAGGTTCGAATGGATGAGTTCGGCAAGCTCGCCTACATGGAGCTCGAAGTGAGGCGGGCGTCTCACCGCCGGGTCTTCTGGCTGCACTTCGTGGTCTGGGCTCTCACGGGCGTGCTGCTCTTTGTTATCTGGTTGCTCGCGACACCGGACGCGATGCCCTGGTTCGTGATCCCCATCTTGGCGTGGGCGATCTTCGTCGGCGGTCACGCGGCCTGGGTATTCATGATCCGCACTCCGCAGGAGATCATCATGGAACGTGAGCGGCGGCCGGAAGCCTCATCACAGATGGCGGCGCCCGCGCCGGCGAAGGTCGAGCCCGGGTCAGAGAAGGACCGGCCCGGGGCAGAGAAGGCCGAGCAATGAGCTCGACCCCAGCGAGCGGCCCGGGAGGATACCCGGCCCGGTGTCGTTCGGCGTCATCGCCGACGGGCAGACCTACCGCAACCTGGCGTACCTCATCATCGCGTTCCCGCTCGCGACCTTCTACTTCACCTTCGCGGTGACGGTCATCTCGGTGGGAGCGAGCCTCGTCTGGACATTCGTCGGCCTGGTGATCCTCGCCTTCGGCCTGAGCGCGTGCCGGGCGTTCATGGCCATCGAGTGCTCTCTCGCCGAGAAGTTGACCCGGCGCAGGATGCCCCTCCCCACGCCCGCGGCCGACTTTAGCGACGGCTTCTGGCGCGGCGTGTGGTCGCTTCTCAAGCAGGGAGACAGCTGGCTAAGCCTGCTCTTTCTCCTCGTTCGATTTCCGCTCGCGGTGGCGGCCTTCTCGGTGGCCATATCCTTGGTCGGCGCATCGCTCTGGGCCATCGTCCAACCGGTCTTGGCGCCGCTCTTCACCTGGATAGGCATCCCGCAGGAATGGGGAGCGTGGACTATCGACACGGTGTGGGAAGGGTTCATTTTCTTCCCGATAGGTGTTGTGCTCCTGTTTCTCAGCCTACATGCGGTCAACGCCATCGCCTGGCTCATGGCGGAGTCGGTGCGCCTGATGACCGGGCGTATCGGCCACCTGCGCATGCGGCGGCAACTCCTCGGCATGCTCGCGGGAGGACGCGTGCTCGACGGCGCCTCGCTCCTGCGCGACCTACACCTATTCAACGGGTTCAGCATCGACATCAACCCGATCAATGTCTACGCGACACTGCTCGGGCTCAAGTCGGCCGGCCTCGCCGATAGTAGCGAATCGGACGGCGTGGAATGGTTCACGCTGACCCCCCGCGGGGAGCGGGCCGCGGCCGGACGCATGGCGGTCGCGTGATGACAACTGTGTCATCTCCCGAAGTCATGCTGCGGGTCAGCGGCCTGCGCAAGACCTACGGGCACTTGGTCGCCGTCGACGGCCTCGACTTCGAAGTGCGCCGGGGTGAGATCTTCGGCCTGCTGGGAGCCAACGGCGCCGGCAAGACGACCGCTGTGGAGTGCATCCAAGGCCTGCGCTCGTTCGATGCGGGCAAGGTCATGGTCGTCGGTCTCGATCCGAGCAAGCACGCCGACCAACTGCGCCAGCGCATCGGCTGCCAGCTGCAGCAGTCGGCCTTGCCCGAGAACATCCGCGTCTGGGAGGCCCTGGAGCTCTTCTCCTCGTTCTACGCCAAATCGCTCGACTGGCGGGTGCTCATGGAACAGTGGGGCCTGGCCGAGAAACGCAACGCCCGCTTTCACAGCCTCTCGGGCGGGCAGAAGCAACGCCTCTTCGTCGCCCTCGCGCTCGTCAACAATCCGCAGGTGGTCTTTCTCGATGAGATGACCACCGGGCTCGACCCGGCGGCGCGGCACGTGGCCTGGAAGCTGGTCGAGGACCTACGTGCCCAAGGCACCACAGTCGTTCTCGTGACGCACTTCATGGACGAAGCCGAGCGTCTCTGCGACCGGCTGGGCGTCATGGAGCGCGGCCGGCTCATCGCGCTCGACACCCCACGAGGCCTGGTGGCGGCGCACGGCGGCGGCGTCCGCGCCGTCTTCAGCTGCGACACCCCCGACGACCTGGGCTTTCTCGCCGAGGTGCGCGGAGTCTCCGAGGTGCGCCGCTCTGGGCGCCGGGTCGAGGTGGCCGGTGATGGCAGGCATGTGGCGCTGGTCGCCGCCGCCCTGGTTGGTCACGGCATCGTCCCCGACGACTTCCACGTTACCCAGCCCTCACTCGAAGACGTCTTTCTGCGCCTCACCGAGCGCACCACGGAGGAGTGAAAATGTCCGCCAGATTGACATGGGTCGAGATCAAGCTCGTGCTGCGCGAGCCGCTGACCTTGGTCTTCTCGTTCGCGTTCCCCGTGGTGTTGCTGTTCGTGATGGGCGAGGTTTTCGGCCAGAGCACGGGCGAAGACGGCGAGATCGTGTTTCGCAACTTCGGAGCCATGAACTACTACGTCCCGGGATACTTGGGGCTGGTGGCGGCTGCGTTCGGACTGATCAGCCTGCCCACCCACCTCACCGCCTATCGGGAGCGCGGCGTGCTGCGACGCCTGCACGCCTCGGGCATCGGCGGGACCCAGGTGATGGCGAGCCAGACGATCGTCGGAACGATATTGACGAGCGTTGGCGCCGTGCTCGTGGTGGTACTGGGAATGGCGGTCTATGACGTCAGGGGTCCGGCCTCGGTCGTGGCGGTGGTGCTCATCTACCTGCTCTCGACGCTATGCTTCATGGCCGTCGGCTGCCTACTCGGGGCAGTGATTCCCAAGACCCGGGCGGCGCAGGGCTTGGGGCTCATCCTCTTCTTCGTCGCCATCTTCGTGAGTGGCACCTGCCCGCCCATCGAGGTCATGAGCGGCGTGATGCTCGACATCGGCAAAGCGCTCCCGCTCTACCACTCAGCCTTCGCCCTGCAGGATGCCTGGAACGGGCTCGGGGTCAACTGGCTCGAGGTGGGGATCATGGGCGGCGTCACCGTCGGGGCGCTGGCGCTGGCGCGGTGGCTGTTCCGCTGGGACTAGGCCGGACTTGTCTCTGCTCGCATGAGTAGGGCCCCGAGCCGCCGGCGCGTGCCGGCGGCTCGGGTCGGTCTCCTCACGCTCTCTAGCTGATGAGCCACCCGCTGAGCGACACACCGGTCGCCAGGTCGTACTCGCGGTTGAACGCCTCGGGGTAGTCCCGGCGCCACCCGGCCATCTCTTCGTCGGTGACCTTCTGCACGTCGACCAGGAAACCGCTCACAACCATGCCGGTGGACTTCTTCGAGGTGAGGTTGTGCGGCGTGATGGTGTTGATGGCGCCGCCCCTGTCGAGCAGTCCCGGGATGATAGGGTCCCAGCGGGCGCCGTGGTCGATGTAGGCCACGCCGGGCATGAGACGCTCGGTGACATAGGCCCCGCAGAGCACGATGCCGCGCTCGTTGAAGACCTTCACGATGTCGCCGTTCTCAACTCCGCAGGCTTCGGCGGTCGCCGGGTTCAGCCAGCACGGTTCGTACAGGTAGCCGTCGGAACCCTTCACCTTCATGGTCGGGACCTCGCGGCTCCAGGTGATGTCGTCGGCCTGGGCGTGCATGCGCCAGTGCGGGTGGTTCGACATGCAGAGCAGCGGATACTTCCACGTCCGCTCGCTCGAGAGACGCTCGTCGTGAAAGTCGCTCTTCTCGATCCAGTGAGGCACTGGCGGACGCTCGGGGTCGTCGGGAAAGTGCTTTTCGAGAGCGCTCGATGAGTACTCGAGAAGACCTGTGGGAGTGGTCAGCGGGTTGTTCTTCGGGTCTTCGGCGAACGGGCTGAGCCCCGGCGGCTGCTCATTGATCTCGTCGCTGCACGGAATCACGAAGTACTGCTTCTTCTTCAACTCGTCCCAGGAGATGAGCTCATCCATGCCCGAAGCGTCGAAGGCGATCTTCTGCTTCTCGGGCATGGTCTTGCCGCCGGTGTACTCCTCGTAGAGTCCCAGCTTCTCGGCGATCTTCGCCACCACGTCGTGGTCGCTGAGCGACTCACCCACAGGGTCGATGCAGTCCTCTTCGAGGAAGAAGGAGGTGAGCACTCCGCTGCCGAGGTCGTTGCCGATGTCGAGCATCTCGAACCGGGTGGCGACGGGCAGGACGATGTCGGCCATCAGACAGTCGTTCTCCAGCCACGGATGCTGGGCGACGATGCACTCGATCTTGGGGCTCTGGAGCGCCTGGATGTACTTGTTCGAATCGTTCCAACACGTTATCCAGCAAGGCGAGTCGGTCCACATCATGTGGATCTCTGAAAGCCCGGGCGCCGGGTACGTGTACTCGATGAACTGGTCTTCGGCCGGACCATGGAAGCTATGCAGCCCCCACCAACTGATCGGCGGGTTGAGGATGGCGTCGTGCACCAAACACTTGGGAATGACCTGCAGAGGAGGCTGGTCCATCAACCTGGTCAGCGCTCGAGCCTCCTCGTTGGGGCCCGAATAGCAGGGTGGAATCATCTCAGCGGGATCGAAGCAATCCACCGGCCGGCACAGTTCGACGAAGTTGGGAATGTTGGGCCTGATCTTTCCCTGGTACGGCAGGGGATTCCACTCGCGCCAGAACCACCACTCGATCATCTTCGCCTGATGGACACCGGGTCGGCCGAGTCCCTGCATGCCGAGTAGCATGACTTCCAGCCGGGCGGGCTCGGTCGCGAACGGACCCCTGATGCCGGGCCCTCCGTTGCCATGGATGAGACTCGTCACCTTGTTCGCCCAATCGCGCGCGAGCGCCTTGATGGTCCACTCGGGCACGGTGCACTTCTCCGAAGCCCATGCGGGGGTCTTCGGCACACCGTCTTCCTTGCCGAGTACGTAGTCTTCGAACTTGTCGAACCCGTAGGAATGGGTGGCGATGTACTCCTTGTTGTAGGTGCCTTCGGTCAGCCAGACATATGCGAGCGCCAGCTGGAGCGCGGCATCGGTATTGGGGAGAATGGGGATCCACTTGTCGGCGTGAACCGCCGCCCCGTAGTTCAGGTCGGGACAGATGTAGACCGACTTCAGGCCGATCTCAGAAAGCCAGTAGCAGAGGTTGCTCGCGAACATGCCCTGGATGGCATGCGGCGTAGTCTCTGGGTCGCAGCCCCAGAAAAGCAGCAGTTCGCCGTTCTGGGCGATGTCGGGATACAGGTTGGCGGCCGGCATCATCTCACCGACCGGCTCGCAGCCCCAGACGTGCTTGGCGCCCCAGTTCCAACCCTCCCAGCTATCCAGGTTGCGCATCTGGATGGTGTACCCGCCGAGAAGCGACAGGAGCTTGTTGTTGTGACCGTGGCTGGCGCTGAGATGCTTGCTCTCACCGTGCATGTCGGACTGCGAGTAGACGGCCTCGGGGCCGTACGGCTTGTTGACCCGCTTGAGTTCGGAGGCAACGATGTCGGCCGCCTCGTCCCACGAGATGCGGACGTATTTGCTCGTGCCCCGATTCTGAGTGTTGCGCTCGCCGTTCGGGTCCCAATCGACGCGCTTCAGCGGATACGAGACCCGGTTCTTCGAATAGACCCGCTTCTTGTAGGCAAGGCCGATCGGACCTACCGACGCCGTCATGGGCGGCTCGAGCGTCTTGCCTCGCGCTTCTATGCTCCACACGTTGAAGTCACGCTTGTCGTACTCGGCCTCGTAGTGGAGCGGGCGGATGCGCGTTATCTTGCCGTTCTTCACATCGACGACGGTCGGCGGTCCTGAATCTCCGTTGCCCATGAGGCCGCCGCCGCGTATGACCTGCTTGTCGCCCTCCGTCTTCAGGGGCAGGGGCTTCTCGTCAGCCATGACGCCTCACTTCCTCGCGAGCGCGACGTCGCCCAGGTTGACGTCCTTGGCCGTGCTAACAGCCGCGAAGTACTTGGGCTCGAAGCCCTCCGCCTCGATGGCCACGTCGTAGGTGCCGACCGCCAGGTCGTTGAACCAGAAGTCGCCGTAGACGTCGGTGGTCGCCTCGACCAGCTTGCCGCCCGAGGTGGCCCGGCAGCGAGCGCCGATGACCACTTCTCTCTCGATCGGGTCGTACACGGTGCCGGCGATGAACTTGCCGGGGATGTTGCGATAGTAGACACGCGGGCGATTGCCGGACTCGGGCTGGAGCACCGTCGCGCCCGCGATGGCGCCGGCCAACTCGGTCTCTTCGCCGAACTGGATGGCCCCCGTCGGACAGGCTTCCACGCAGCGGGGCGCCGCGTAGCCGTTGTCGAGCAGGTGGGCGCAGCCGGTGCATTTCTGCGCGAGCTTCAACTCGTCATTGAAGTAGATGACGCCGTAGGGGCAGGCCGCCAGACAGTCCTTGCAGCCGGTGCACTTCTCGGGCTCGATGAGCACCAGACCGTCTGCCCGCTTGACGATGGCGCCGTCGTTGCACGCGTCGAGGCACGACGGCTTGTCGCACTGGTTGCACAGCTTCGGAACATAGTGCATGCGCACCTTTGGCACGCTGCCGCACACGTTCTCCTCGAGCTTCATCCAGAACTGCCCGGTGTCGGGCTGCGGCTTCGCGTAGGGGGTCCAGTCGTTGTCAACATGCTCGTCTTTGCAGGCCAACTGGCAGTTGTAGCAGCCGGTGCACCTACCGACATCGATAACGAATGCTTTCATCGTTGCTCCTGTTCCTGCAGCCAGCCGGAGAGGGACACTCCGGTGGCGGGATCGTAGTTCCTGTTGAAGGCTTCGGGGTAATCGCGGCGCCAGGCCGCCCACTCGGCGTCGGTGACCTTGGCCACCTCGACCAGGAAGCCGCTCACCACCATGCCGGTGCAGTTCTTCGACGTCACCTTGTGCGGGGTGATGGTATTGATGGCTCCTCCGCGGTCGACCTTGCCCGCGATGATCGGGTCCCACCGGGCGCCGTGGTCCATGTAGGCCACGCCGGGCATGAGGCGCTCGGTGACATAGGCGCCGCCGAGCACGATGCCGCGCTCGTTGAAGATCTTGACGATGTCTCCGTACTCGATGCCGCGGGCCTCGGCCTCAGCCGGGTTCAGCCACACCGGTTCGTACTGGTAGCCGTCGACGCCGGTGATCTTCATGGTGTCGATCTCGCGGCTCCAGGTGATGTCGTCACCCTGAGCGTGCATGCGCCAGTGTGGGTGGTTCGACATGCAGAGCAACGGAAACTCCGCGGCCCGCTCACTGCTGGCGCGCTCGTCGTGGCTCTCGCCCTTCTCCACCCAGTGCGCGACCGGCGGCCGCTCGATGTCGTCGGGAAAATGCTTCTCGAGCGCGGTCGACGAGAACTCGAGCAGTCCGGTGGGAGTGCTGAGTGGACTGGCCTTGGGATCCTTGGCGAACTCGCTGAGCCCGGCCGGCTGGTCCTTGAGACGCTCGTCGGTGGGGATGACGATGTACTGCTTCTTCTGCAGCTCCTCCCAGGTGATCATGTCTTGCACACCCGAACCCTCGAAGGCCAGCTTCTGCTTCTGCTCATGCGTCTTGCCGTAGGCGTATTCCTCGAGCAACCCGAGCTTCTCGGCGATTCTGCCCACGATGTCAAAGTCGCACAGCGATTCGCCCTCGGGATCGACGCAGTGATTCTCGAGGTAGAGCGAGGTGCAGACGCCGCTGCCGGTGTCGTTGCCGATGTCCAGTTGCTCGAAGCGAGTGGTGGCCGGTAGGATGAGGTCGGCCAGGAGACAGTCGTTCTCCAGCCAGGGGTGCTGGGCCACGATGGTCTCGATCGAGGGGTGCCGCAGGGCGCGGATGTACTCGTTGGAGTCGTTCCAGCAGGTGATCCAGCAGGGGGAATCGGTCCAGATCATGTGGAGCCCGGAGCGGCCCGGCGCCGGAAACGTGTACTCGATGAACTGCTCGTGAGCGGGCTCGAGGAAGGCCCGCAGGCCCCACCAACTGACCGGCGGATGAAGGATTGCGTCGTGAACCAGGCACTTGGGAAGGGCCTGCAGCGGCGGGTTCGCCATGGGCTTGGTGAGCTCGAGAAGTTCCGGGTTGGTACCCATGTAGGGAGGCATCATGCCGTCGATGGGGCCTCTGGCCCCCGCCGGACGCACCTGCTCACAGAACATCGGGAGCGTGGGCTGCACCCTGCCCTGATATGGCAGCGGGAAGAACTCGCGCCAGATGTTCCACTCGATCATCTTGGCTTGGTGCACGCCCGGCTTGCCGAGGCCGCTCATGCCCAGCAGCATGACTTCGAGCCTGGCCGGCTCTGACGAATAGGGGCCGCGGATGCCGGGTCCGCCGTTGCCGTGGATGAGACTGGTGGCCTTGTTCGCCCAGTCGCGGGCGAGGGCCTTGATGGTCCACTCAGGCACTCCGCACTTCTCTGAGGCCCAAGCGGGCGTCTTGGGCACCCCGTCTTCACCGCCCAGCACGTAGTCTTCGAACTTCTCGAACCCGTAGGAGTGAGTGGCGATGTAGTCTTTGTCGTAGGTGCCTTCGGTAAGCCACACGTGGGCGATCGCGAGGTGAAGCGCCGCGTCGGTGTTGGGGAGTATCGGAATCCACTTGTCGGCGTGCACGGCGGCGCCGTAGTTGAGGTCGGGACAGATGTAGACCGATTTCAGGCCGATCTCGCTCAGCCAGTAACACAAGCGGCTGGCGAGCGTTCCTTGGATGGGATGCGGCGTCGATTCAGGATCGCAGCCCCAGAAGAGCAGCAGCTCCGAGTTCTCGGCGATATCCGGGTAGAGGTTCGCCGCCGGCATCATCTCGCCCACGGGCTCGCAGCCCCATACGTGCTTGGCGCCCCAGTTCTGGCCTTCCCAGGAATCGAGGTTGCGCATCTGGATGGTGTAGCCGCCCAGCAGCGACAGCAAGCGGTTGTTGCAGCCGTGGCTGGGGCTGAGGTGCTTGGTCTCGCCGTGCATGTCGGCCTGCGAGAGCACCGCTTCGGGGCCGTACGTGGCGCCGACGCGCGTCAGCTCGTCGGCGACAAGCTCGGCCGCCTCGTCCCAGGAGATGCGCACGTACTTGCTCGTGCCCCGGTTCTCGGTGTTTCGGCCGCCCGGGCCGGTGGAGCCCGGGGCGCCGGAGGGGTCCCAATCCACGCGTTTCAGTGGGTAACGGACCCTATTCTTCGAGTAGACACGCTTCTTGTAGGCCGTGCCGAGCGGGCCGAGCGGCGCGCGCAGCGGGGGCCGGAAGGTCTTGCCCCTGGCCACCATCTCCCAGGGGCTGAATTCCTTGTCGCCGGCTCCGTAGTCGAAGGGCCGGATGCGTGTGATCTTGCCGTCTTTGACGTCGACAAGCGTGGGTGCTCCGGAATCCATCGGCCCTATAAGGCCGGAACCCCTTATCACCTGCCTCGCCGCCCCGATGTCGAACTTCTTGCCGTCAGCGCTCATGAGCGCGAAACCTCCTGTTTGCGTGCCTGCATGTCCGCGCGGCGCTGGGTGCGCGGCCGCGCGTTGGAGTCTTCACTGCAAGCTGCGACAGGGGGCAGGCCCACCTCGAGCCCCGGAGGTGGTGGAAACGAGAAGGGTGCGGCGGCGCGGAAGCCCCGGGTGGACGACGCCGCACAGCCAGATCACCAGCTTGACTGCGACCAGCACCGCTCTCGGCTCGCTTAGCGCTCGTTCTGCCGTGGTATGACCTCCACGTCTATGTTCTCGTGTGCTTGCCGGTGCCGACCTTCCACCCCTCCAGGTCGTTCACGAGCACCCGCGAGAGGAATTCCACCGCGCGCCTGCCCTTGACCCGGAAGGTGGGCATGGGGTTGAGACTGTGGCTGACGTAGGCCGTCTCCTTGTAGGACATGACCTCGTCCTGCCAGCCCGTGTACTCGAAGGGCATGAGCACGGAGCCGCCGGCGAAGTAGATGACGACGTTCGGGTCGTGCGGAATCAGGGGATGGTGGATGAAGCTCATCCCGAAGTAGTTCCAGGCGGTTGACCGCGAGGAGCGTCAGCGCTCACGGCTTCCTCGTTTCTCGTGTGCCATCCAAGCCGAGCGACCCTGCAGTTTAGTTCAGCAGGCGGAATGCTGTTCTGCATTCACTATCGCAGTCTATCTTTTGAGCTCCAACCTTGTCAAACGTTGTACTGGCAGGTCGACCGCTTGGACAGTCCGTGTCCGGGCCAGGAGAACGACTTCGGCTCGATGATGTCAAGGGCCGCGCCCGAGGGAGGCAACACGCCGGAAGTGTGGTCCATCTGCAGCTCCCGGTTGCACCTCATCCAGGTCTCGGCCGCCCGCGGCCCGTCATACATGGCTTCGTACGGGGTGAGCCCCGCCCAGAAGAACGGGAAGAAGTTGGAGAGAACACAGACAGGCACCCGGTCGGGCACTCCGTCGAGCGTCCAGGCCTTCTTGAGCCGCGTCACCCTCCCCTTGTACTCCGCCTCAGCCTCGGGGCTGACGAACGGAGTATCAGGGGTCAGCGCGTCGGCCCAGCGTGCCTCGAGCTTCTCCGCCGGAGACAGCCGCGACCAGGCGTCCTGCTGTGCGGAATCTATCCTCTCCAGTTGAGCCCCATGTCGATCATGGCCTTGAGATTCTCGGGCTTGGCGTCGTCAAGCACGGCGCCGTTCTGCAGGATGGAGCCGCCGTCCTTGGCGCAGGTCTCGAGCAGGTCGGTGGTGTACTTCTCGACCTCCCGACGGTCCGCCAGCGCGAGAAGCGCCGTGGGCACGTTGCCGGCGATGCAGGAGTGGCCGCCCAGGGCCCGCTTGGCCGCCGCCATGTCGGTCTGGTCGAAGATCCAGACGACGCTCCCGGTGGGCAGGTCCGGGTCGTCGGCGATGGCCTCGAGCCGCTTGTTGTAGCCACCCTCGGCGAACATGAAGCCGGGACGATACCCTGGTCGATGAGCCCTTCATGACGGCCTTGAGCGTCGGCCAGTAGAAGGTCTTGAAGTCGGCGTCCGACATGAAGCTGTCGGCGCCCTTGTGCAGCACGAAGATGATGAGCGGGCGCGTCGGACCGCGCCGCCTGGCGCACGCACCACTCGGTGACGATGGGCACGAAGACGCTCATGAGGCCTCGAGGATCTTCTCCGGGCTGACGGAAGCGGTCGAGCATGATGCCCTTGGTGCCGCGCAGCGTGTCGGCCAGGATGTCGTACGGCGCCTTGGCCGAAGCCGCCCATCGCACGGGGGATGCCCAGCCGGCCGGCCGCGTCGGCGCCGGCGGCACCGATGGTCATGAGCCAGTTGAGGCACTCCTGGGCGGCGTGCGGCCAGCCTCTGGACGCCCTCCACCACAGCCGGGTCGGCGAAGGGCAGGATGCTGAAGAGCATGGTGGTGGCTTCCATCATGTCGGTGAAGGGGGACAGGCCCGGCCAGCGACCCGAAGGCCGACCCAAAGCGCGGCAGCAGCGTAGCGCCGGAAGAAGTCTCGGGATCGGCGATGAGGTCGTCGTACTCGTCCTCCCCCATATACTCGGACTCCACGTACTGCCAGGGGGTCTCGTCGGCAAGAGCGCCCCCGGGCCACTCGACCAGGTTCGAGCCCGAGCAACTCGAAGACCCGGGCGGGAGCCACCGCGGCGGTCTGAAAGTCGGGCCGGAAGTCGTCGTGGTACTTCGCGATCGCCGCGGCCACCTTCTCGTAGTCGTGCATGAACTCCTTCTTGGAGAGGCCGCTGTGCTTGCCGACGAAGTAGCCCGCACAGCGTGGTGACGGGCACCCGAGCCGGCTTCTTGAGATCAGATGACGTCGATGAGCAGCTGGACACGCTCCCGGTAGTGCCTGCCGGGCCGCGTCGCTCTGGAACTCCACACCCGGGGCGCTCAGCCAGCGCTCGAAGCGGCGCTCGCGGCGCTCTCTCCCAGTCGAGCTTCGTCCCAGCCTTCGAACATCGGGTCGGCGGCGCTTCCTCATGTCTGATCCTCATCAGGTAAGACGCTCCTCCTTGGGTACTGTGGCCGCGGTCTGCTCGGCCTTGTAGATCTTGCAGAGTAGGGCCCGCAGACGGCCAGCCGCCGGTCACCGGGTCGAAGGTGTCAGGATCGTCGGCCATGGTGAGCACGTTGCAGTTCGACTCCCAGAGACCGTGCAGCGAGGGCTCCGCCGCGGGCTGCTCGGGGAACCACCAGTGACTCTGCACGTTGATCACCCGAGGATCGATCTCGTCGGTGACGTGGGCCCGCTGCCTGATGACGCCGCGCGGGTCTCCACGCACACCCAGTCGCCGTCAGGATGCCGAGCGGTCCGGGCGGTCGTCGGGGTTGATGTCCATGATGGGGTCGGGATACTGCTCTCGGTGCCCATGCCGCAGCTGCCGGTTCTCGGAGTGGAACATGGGCCGGAAGTTGCCCCCGGTGATGAGGATGTACGGGTACTCCTCCGCCACCTCGGGGGTGCTGACCGGGCTCTCCGGGGGCTCCTCGTAGAAGGGCAGCGGGTCGTAGCCGAGCTGCTCCAGCACTTGGAGTACAGCTCCACCTTGCCCGACGGCGTGGCGAAGCCGGTCGCTTGCCCGTGCGAGGGTTGATGGTCTTGTACGTCCAGGGCTCGTCGCTGCGGACGAAGTACTCGCTCGGTCGCGACTTCCTGGAAGGTCCGGCCCAGCGGCGCCAGCCGTTAGTCGGCCAGCTCCTCCTCGGTCTCCCAGGGGAAGTACTCGCCGAAGCCGAGCCGCTCGGCCAAGCCCTTCCAGACGAGGTAGTCGCCGCGGCGCTCGTCCCGCGGCTCCACAGCCGCCTCCGCGCAGGCGATGTTGGGGGCGAAATCCTCGTGGGTGGCGCACATGGGCTTTTCGAGCTTGCTGGCGATGGGCAGCACGTAGTCGGCCAGGAGCGCGGTCGGAGTCATGAAGTGCTCGATGCACCACGTGGAGTTCCAGGTCGGGGCTCTTCGAGCGCCTGGTACATGGTCTTGACGTCGCCGCCGTTCAGGAGAACGTTGCTGCCCCAGGTGATCATGGCCGTGATCGGATAGGGGTCCTTCTCGAGGATCGCCTTCCAGATGAGCGGCTGGACGGCCACGAAGTTGTGAGCCGCCGTCGGGAAGGGCACGCCGTAGGTCTGCTTCGTGATACTCCATCATGGCCTCGTAGCCGGGCCAGCCCATGCAGCTTGAACCGGTCGGAGCCGATCTGCTTCTTGCGCTGCTCGGGGCTGATCTTCTCGGGACAGGGCGAGCATCGAGTCGCGGATGCCCATCTTGCCGTCGATGATCGGCCCGGGACCGACGATGACCTCTCCGCCCGCCCACGGCGAGGTTGCCGGTGATGGCCCGCAGGCAGATGCGGGCCTGCTCGACCCGGATGGAGTTGACGCCCCAGCATGTCGGTGGCCGAGCCCCAATGAAAACCGGCCGGCCAGTTAGTCGCGTACATGCGCGCCGATGCGCGGATGAACTCGGGCGGCACCCAGGTGATCTCGGCCACCCGCTCGGGAGTGTACTCGGCCGCGCGCGCCCGCAGCTCGTCGAAACCGAAGGTCCACTGCTCGACGAAGTCCTGGTTGTAGAGGCCCTCTTCGATGATGACGTTGATCCAAGCCATGAAGAGGGCGGTATCGGTGCCCGGACGCAGCTGCACCCAGATGTCGGCGAACCTGCCCGCCTCGGTCTTGCGCGGATCGATGACGATCAGCTTGAGGTCGCCCTGCGCGTGCCGCTTCTTGAGGCGCTGGAAGTCGAGCGGCGCCGTGCCGCTGAGGTTGCAGCCGTCGATCACCAGGCACTTGATGTTGGGCAGTTTTGGCCTCGCGTTGCACATGCCGAGCAGCGCATAGTTGAGCGCCACCGTGTTGCAGCGGCAGATGGTGCCGGCACAGCCGATGTTCATCGGGTTCTCGAACAGGTTGAGAAAACGGGTGCGGATGCCGTACATGTCGTTGCGGTAGGTGCCTTCGTGCACAGCGAGCGTCTCGGCTCCATGCCGCTGCTTCAGTTCGGCGAGCTTGGCCGCGATCTCGTCGAGGGCCTGGTCCCAGGAGATGCGCTCCCACTGGTTCTCGCCCCGCGCTCCTTTCCGCTTCAGCGGATGGAGCAGTTGCTCCTCGTTGTAGACCCACTCGACGTGGTGCGGCATGCGGTCGCCGCAGCCGTGGTTGGGCGTAGGATAGTCGGGATTGCCCCGCAAATGGACGAGTTCTCCGTCCTCGACGGTGGCGATCAGCCCGCACTGGTGAATGCAGCCGGGTGAGGCCCAACAGACGACCTTCTTCTCTTCGGTACTCATGGTGCCTATACCTCCACCTGACGTGGACTGTTACTGGTGCGAAGCGGCTGGTTCCTCAGACCCCGCCATCGGGTAAACTCGAGGCGTATGACGGGCACCGCGGACAGCACGGTTACCATCGAGATCTTCCCCGCGTGGCGAGGACCGGCCACCACGGTGCCGCTTGTCGCCGGCACGACGCTCGAAGACCTTCTGCGAAGCCTCAACGTGCCCGGAGACACCGAGGCCATCATGGTCAACGGCGCGTACGTCAAGCCCGAGTATCGGTTGCGGCATGGCGATCGTGTGATGGTCATCCCCTTCATGTCCGGCGGCTAGGGACTCCCGCCGTCAGAAATCGGTCATGGGCCAGTCGGCCACGTGTATCTGCTCGCTGTCGACGATAGGCCGCTGCCAGTTGAACGCTCCGCGCAGCAGCTCCCCTCCCACGTAGACCGCGTAGGTGGGCTTGAGTCCCTGCTCGTCGGAGACCAGCTCGAACAGGTTCGCCGCCCCGTCGCTCAGCGTCACAGCGCGAAAGATGTCCTCCACGGTCGCGCCCGGTGCGTCCACTCTGATCTCGCGGGCGCGCCAGCCGGCGGCCTTGGCGATGGTGGGAGACATCATGTTGACGATGGCTCGCATCGGTCACCGCCCTTCCGGGTTCATGGCGAGGTCGCCGAGGTTGAGGTCCTTGTCGACGTTCACAGCCGGCAGCGCGATCGGCGCGTAGCCCGCCTTCTCTACGGTGACGCGGTAGACGCCCTTCTCGAGACCGTCCACCCAGAAGTCGCCGAACTCGTCGGTGGTTGCCGACACCGCAGCGCGTCGCCACCCGCGCGCTCGAGAGTCACAGTCGCGCCTTCGACCACCTCGTCGGCGACCGGGTCGTAGATCGTCGCGCCGATGAAGGTCTTGGGCAGGCCGATGTAGTAGACCCGCGGCTTCACGTTCAGGTCGGGCCGAAGCGGCTCGGCGTTCGCGATGAGATCGGCCAGTTCGGCCTCTTCACCGAATGTGATCGCCCCGGTCGGGCAGACCTCGGCGCACCGGGTCGTCGTCCAGCCCTGGTCGAGCAGGTGGGCGCAGAAGGTGCATTTCTGGGCGATGCGCAGGTCTTCGTTGAAGAAGATCACGTTGCCGTAGGGACAGGCTTTGACGCAGGTGTGGTTGCCCCGGCACTTGTCGGGATCGACGATGACCACGCCGTCGGGCCGCTTGTAGATGGCCTGCGCCTGGCACGCCTTGAGGCAGGGGGCGTCGTCACACTGCTGGCAGAGGTAGTGCTCGTAGGCCACTTTGACCTTGGGCACCTGACCGCGCACCTTGTCTTCGATCTTGTGCCAGAACTGGCCGGTGAGCGGCTGGGGCTTCGCGATGGGCGACCAGTCGTTGCCGCAGTGCTCGTCTTTGCAGGCGATCTGGCAGTTGTGGCAACCGTTGCACTTGGTTATGTCTATGACCATGACCTTGCCCATCACTCACCACCCGCGATAGGCTGCCGAGAAACGAAGCCCCGGCCGCCAGAACTCACTGTGTGGCGCGATACTACGTCCTCGGTCGCGTGAATAGCGCTGCTATTCCCGCTTCCTGCGTCCTTGTCTGGCGCGTACACACGCGCCCTGGCGGCGAGGCGTCGTTCCCCGGCAGCCCTTCCAGCACCCGCTCTAGGCGGAGACCGGCATCTGCCTTGTAGGGTCGCTTGAACGCCTCCGGGTACTGCTTGCGGATGGCCTGCAGGTCTGCCGCCTCCACTTCGACGAAAAGCCGCTGCAGACCATACCCGCCGCGTTCTTCGACGTGATGTTGTGCGGGGTGATGGTATTGATGGCCCCTCCGCGGTCGAGCTCGCCGGCTACGATTGGATCCCAGCGAGCGCCATGGTCGATGTAGACCGCTCCCGGCCGGATACGCTCCGTCACCCATGCGCCCGCCAGCACCGTGCCCCGCTCGTTGTAGATGCTGACAACGTCGCCGTCGTCGATGCCGCGCTTGGCGGCGTCGCTCGGATGGATCCACGAGGGCTCGTACTGATAGCCGTCAGGACCCGCGACCTTGCAGGTATGGATTTCGCGCAGCCAGGTCATGTCGTCGTGCTGCGAGTGCACGCGCCAGCGCGGATGGTTCGACACCACGAGCAGCGGGTAGAGCTTGCTGCGCTCGCCGCCGATGCATTCCTGGTGCGACTCGCCGTTGCCGATCCAGCCGGGCACGGGTGGGCGCTCGGTGTCGTCGGGAAAGTGGGTCGCCAGACGCTCCGAGTAGAACTCGATCTTGCCGCTGGGGGTGTAGAGCGGGTACTTCTCGGGATCTTCCACGAAGGAGGCCATGCCGGCCTTGTTCTCTTTCCAGTCGGGGTCCTGGGGAACGACGTAGTAGCCCTTCTCCTTCAACTCCTCGTAGGTGATCTCGTTCGCGCAGCCCGAGTGCTCCCAGCCGGTCTTGATCCAGTCGTCGACGCTCTTGCCCATGGTGTACGTTTCGAGAAGACCGAAGCGCTCGGCCACCTTGCACACGATCTCGTAGTCGCTCATGGACTCGCCCCGGGCCTCGACGGCCCGCGGCTCGTGGAAGACGAGCGAGAACGCCGCCGACTGCGACTCCACGCCCATGTCGTCGACCTCGAGCATGGTGTTCGACGGCAGCACGAGGTCGGCCATCTGGCAATCGTTCTCCATCCAGGGATGCTGGGCGAGAATGAACTCGATATCGGGCTTTTGCAGGGCTTTGATGAAGTCGTTGGTATCGTTCCAGCAGGTTATCCACGAGGGGCTGTCGGTCCAGATCATGTGGATCGGCGTACCGCCTTCACGCGGATAGGTGTACTTGATGAACTGCTGGTCGACCGAGTCGCGAGACAAAGTGGTGCCGTACCAACTGACGGGCGGCCTGAGGATGGCGTCGTGGATCATGTCCTTGGGGATGAACTGCGGAGGCGTATCGGTATAGGCCCAGCCGCGGTTCGCCGCCAGCGCCAGAGGCACGTACTTGGGCGGCGGGAAGGGGTTGTTGGTCTTCTTGTTGTAGAGGCCCCACTCGATCATCTTCATCTGATGCCGCCCGGGCTTGCCCACGCCCTGCATGGCGAGCAGGCAGGCCTGCAGACGCGCCGGTTCGGTGGAGTAGGGGCCGCGCACGCCGGGGCCGCCGTTGCCGATGGCCACCGACACCTGCTTGTTGGCCCAGTAGCGGGCGAGCGCCTTGATGGTGTAGGACGGCACGCCGGTAATCTCGGCCGCCCACTCTGGTCGTCTTGGGCACACCGTCGGTTTTGCCGAGCACGTAGTCCTCGAACGTGTCGAAGCCGACCGAATGGGTGGCGACATACTCCTTGTCGTAGGTGCCCTCGACCATCCAGGTGTGGGCCACACCCAGATAGAGGGCGGCGTCGGTGTTTGGCAGGACCGGGATCCACTTGTCGGCGTGCACGGCGTTGCCGTAGTTGCAGTCGGGGGCGATGTAGACCTGCTTGATGCCGAGTCTCGGTGAACCAGTAGCAGAGGCGGCTCGCCATCTGGCCGTTGAAGCCCCAGGGCGTCGTCTCGGGGTCGCACCCCCAGAAGAGCACGCCGTCACTGTTCTTGGATATGTCCCAGGCGTATGTTCGACACCGGCACCATCTGGCCCAGGTTCTCGCAACCCCACACGTGCTTCGCGCCCCAGTACCAGCCTTCCCAGGAGTCGGTGTTGCGGGTCTGGCAGGGTGAAGCCGCCGAGAAGCCGGAGGAGGCGCCGGTGGCAGCCGTGGGCGGCGTGGACGGTCTTGGTTTCGGCGTGGCCGTCGGACTGCGAGAGCACGGCTTCCATGCCGTACTTCTCCTTGATGCGGGTGATCTCGCCGTGGATGAGGTCGAGCGCCTCTTCCCAGGAAATGCGCTCGTACTTGCTCGTGCCGCGGTTCTGGGTGTTGCGCCCGCCTGGGCCGGTGGAGCCCGGGGCCCCGTTTGGGTCCCAGTCGACCCGCTTCAAGCGGATAGAGCACCCTGTTCGGGGAGTAGAGACGATTCTTGTACCCAAGAGTCAGCGGCGGGATGGCCGACAGCATCTTGGGAGAGAAGCTCTTGCCCCGGGCTTCGATCTTCCACGGCTGGAGCTCCGGATACTTCTCGTTGTACTGCAGGGGCCGGATGCGGAGTATCTTGCCGTCGCTACACTCCACCCGCACACTGTTCGTGTCGGCCGCGATGCCGATGAAGCAGAGCCCGCGGTAAACGGTCTTGTCCACTTGCCCATTCTTTGTGCCATCGGCCATCAGCTGCCATCCCTCCTCGAATGAACACGACGCGCGCGCCGGCCGGCGCCCTAGACCGGCCGGCGCATCGTATGCTGCTAGGAGTACTGCTCGATAAGCTCGGTCAGTCCGAACTTCTCCAACGTCTCGGGCAAGGGTTCGCCGGTCTCGACGTCCCATCCCATCTGCTCGTAGTAGTTGGTGCGAATCGCGTCCCAGTGCTCGGCGATGCCGATACCCTTCGCGGGACCATCCACCGGAGTCGACTTGTACCGCTCCGACGGAGCCTCCATCTCTTTGGTCAGACCGTGCCGCAGGTTGAACATGCGCATGAGGTTGACGATGCGCAGACCCATCTCGATGGCGTCCTCGGTCTTCCACCCCCAGCCGGTGACGTCGTTGATGATGTCGAGGGTCATCGCCAGGTTGGGGGTGCAGAGGCGGCAGATGCCGAGTGAGTCCTCGACGTTGCGGCCGCCGTTGAGCTTGGCGTTCATGGTCGACATGGCGATCGGGTCGAAGCGGTCTTTGACCCGCTCGAGGCCCAGGTTGGGCGGCGTGAAGAGGTGGCCGCCGCTCTCGATGGTGCCGGTGTTCGAGAAGCAGGTGTCGAGCAACTCATCCCACTTGCCCCGGTGGTCGTGACCGCGAGGAGACGCGCCCTTCAGGGTGTAGACACAGCAGTGTTGCGCTTCTCCACCCAGCCGTTCGGCGGACCGCTTCGTGCCATCGGCGAAGAGGTCGCCGCAGCCTTCGCGGTGGGCGATCTTGCGGAGCATGGTGTCGACCGCCTCCGGGTCGCCCCACTTCAACTCGATTCCGTCGAAATCGTCCTTGGTCAGATAGCCCTTCTCGTAGCACTCCATGAGCCAGGCGATCATGTAGCCCGATTCGTTGACATCGAGACCCATGCGGTCGACTACATTGGAGAGGTAGATCGTCTCATTCGGCTCGGTCAGGCCGATCAACGGACCCATCTCGGCGGTGGCCTCATACTCGGGCTCCTCGCCCACGAAGCCGGCGTAGCGCCCCTCGGAGATGGTCATGATGCGGCAGTGGGCCACGCTGCAGGCCCAGCACGACGAGGGCTTGGCCTTGTTGTGCGCCCGCATGTACTCGGGCACGTACTTGTTGTCTTCGGGCCACACGTTGGTGGTGTAGTTGCGCATGGGCACGGCGCCCATCATGCCGAGCGGGGTGAGACCGGCGTTGGTGCCGAAGTTCACCAGGCCCTGGTCGACCTCCTTGGTGAAGGCGGCCAGTTTCTTCGCGTGCTCCACCAGGCTCTCCTGGTCGAGCACCCGCGGCTTGACGTCGCCCTTGGCCGCCGAGAGGCACTTGATCTTCTTGGAACCCATGACCGCGCCGACGCCGTTGTGCGCGGCCACGTGGCCGCGGTCGCCGACGATGGCCGCGAAGCGGACCAGATGCTCACCCGCGGGACCGATGCTGTAGACGCTGCACCTCTTGCCGATCTCCTTGCCCACCGCGTCTTCGGTCTCCCAGGTGTCGAGGCCGAGCAGGTGCTCGGCGGGGAGCACGCGGAGCTCACCGTCTTCGATGTGCAGGCGGACCCACGTGTCGGACGCCCCCTGCACGATGATGCCGTCGATGCCGTTCTGACGCATGAAGGCGCCGTAGAACCCGTTGGCCTGAGAGGTGCCGCACATGCCGGTGCAGGCGCCCAAGGTGGTCACCGAGAAGGTGCCCGAGCCGCACACCCGAGTGCCGGCCAGCGGCCCGGTGAAGACGGTGAACAGGTTCTCGGGATCCGACCACTGGACCCCCGCGGGCACCTCTTCCCAGAGGTACTTGGTGGCGAGCCCGGTGCCGCCTACGTACCTCTGCCGTCGTCTCGCCGTCGATGATGCTCCTCGGTGATCTTCCCAGTGGTGAGATCGACGCGGAGGATACGTAGTGTGTAAGGTGCTTCTTCTGGCATCAGGCTGCTCCTTCGTGGACTCGGTTCGACGCTGGCTGAGTGTGACTCGGCCGCGGTCAGCTCGCGCCGCCGGACAGATTGACGTCTTCTCCGGTGATGTACTTCGCACGGTCGGACACGAGGAACGACACCAGGTCGGCGATGTCCTGCGGGGTGCCCAGGCGGCCCAGCGGGATGGGCGGCGGACCGGCCTGGCCGGTCGGACCGGTGGTGCCGGCCTTCTGCGACTCCTCGACGCTAGGCCCCGGTCCTCGGCCTGCTTGGCGACGCTGTCGTCGCGGAAGTTGGTGTCGAAGCCGCCGGGATTGATGGCGTTCACGTTGATCTTGTAGGGCGCCAGTTCCCGGGCCAAGGTCTTCATGAGTCCGAGCAGGCCGTGCTTGGAGGCCGCGTAGCCAGCCCCGCCCGGATAGGGACCGACGCCCGCCATGGACGAGACCAGCACGATCTTCTTGCCCTCAGGGTCGGGGATCATGGTCTTGGCCACGGCCTTGCAGACCAGGAAAGCGCCCGTGAGGTTGATGTCGACGAGCATCCTCCAGGTGGCTTCGTCGAGGTCGACCACGGGCACCGGCACCGGGCCGCGCACGCCCACGCAGTGCACGAGGATGTCGATCGTGCCACATTCCTCGAGGGCCCAGGCCACCATCGCCTCGACGTCGGCGGCCTGGCTCACGTCGCAGGTCAGGGCTACGCCCTTCCTGCCCTGAGCCCGGATTTCGTCGACGACGGCGTCGAGGCCCTTCCAGTCGGCGTCCTCAGCCCAGATGCTCTTGGGCACCGCGAACTTGTCGGCCACCACCACATCGGCGCCGTCTTTGGCCAATTGCACCGCGATGGCGCGGCCCATGCTCCTCTTGGCGGCGGCGCCCGTGACCAGGGCGACCTTGCCGTTCAGATCGCTCATAGCAGCCCCCGGTCTTTCAGATAGCGTCTCGATGTTGAAAGTCGCCTGCTGCGACAGTACGGGTTGCCCGCCCGGCCACACACAGGGTCTCGCCCGGTGACGTAGTCGGAAAGCTCTGACGCCAAGAAGAGACAGGCGCCGGCTATGTCCTTAGGCTCGTCCCCATCCGCCCCATCGGCACCTCGTGCTTCGAGACCGCCGCGAAGAAGGCTCATCGCGCTCTCGGGACCGGCAGGCATCAGCGCATCCCAGAAGGACGTCTCGATCGGCCCAGGGACGATGGTGTTGACGCAGATGTCGAGAGGCGCGAGCTCGAACGCCAGGTTCAGGTAGAGCCCCAGCACGGCCCGCCTTGGCTGCGTGGTAGTGCAGCACCGACACGACCGGCGACACCGCCCCCATCGACGCGATGAAGACGATCTTGCCGTGGCGCTTCTCCTTCATGGTCGGCAGCACAGCCTCGGTCACCAGCCAGGTGCCCTTCAGGTTGATCGCCAGCACGCGGTCCCACTCCTGCTCGCTGATGGTGCCGGTCGCGCCCGCCCCGTGCGTGCCCGGCACGCCGCCCGCGCAGTTGATGAGAACGTCGATGGTGCCGAATCCGTCGAGCGTGCCCTTCACCATCTCGGCGATCTCGGCGCTCTTGGTGATGTCGGTCTTGAAGGCCAGGGCCTTGCCGCCCATCGCCTCTATCTCCGGCCACGACGTTCTTGCAGCCGTCGTAGTCGACGTCACAGGTGACGACGTTCGCGCCTTCTTCCGCGAACTTGAGCGCGATGCCTCTGCCCATGCCTTTGGCACCGCCGGTGACTATCGCAACTTTGTCCTCAAGCAACATCATTCAACTCCAGATCGAGGGTTGACTGCTCCTTGTTCTCACCTACACCCGAATACGGCCCCGCGTTCATGGGACCAGTACATTGCCGAGACCCAGCGCCGCGATCCGCTCCTCGGCGATCGCGCCGGTCTCACGGTCGAAGCCCATGGCCTCGTAGAACTGCCCTTTGAGACCTTCAGAATCTATGGTCACCCCTTGCAGCTCGCCCACCGGCAGCGGCGGGTTGCCCCGCGCCCGCTCCGGCAGCTGGAAGTCGGCCGGCTTGAAGCCTTCGCGAAGGTTGAAGCCGTGCAGGAGGGTTGTGATCCTATGGCCGGTCTCGACGATCTCGGGGTAGTCGAGATCCCAGCCGGTGATGGCCTTCATGCAGCCGAGGAAATCGAGCGGCATGCTGTCGATGCCGAAGAGGCAGGCGCCCGAGGTGTTCACCCAGTGCTGCCAGCCCGCCAGCAAGGCATGGTACTCGCCCTTGTCGGTGGGATCGTAAGCGGTCGAGCTTGAACGGCACGCCCAGGCCGGCGTAGGCGATCTCGTTGACGCCGCCGTGCTCGGCGAAAGGCCGTGCCTCCCCGGGTGTGCCGCCCGGGAGTCGAGTCGGAGATGTAGGTCGCCCCCCACCCGGGGAAGCAGCGGGGATCGTGCATGGCCAGCATCTCGCCGCCCGCGTGCATGGCGAACTTCTCCGCTCCGCCGGCCGATCTTCTCGAGCCGCCCACTTGGCGCCGTCGGCCAAGATGTCACCGATAGCCCTCGCGCAGGCACATCTTCTTCAGTAGGGCCACGTGGGCATCGCTGTTGCCCCAGGTGAGCTCGAGACCGTCGGTGTCGGCCTTGGTGATGAATGCCGTTCTCGTAGCACTCGATGGCGAAGGCCACGGTGGCACCGGCCGAGATGGTGTCGAGCCCGTACAGGTTGCACAGCTCGTTCTCGTAGATGAGCGCCTCCATGTTGTCGTTCAGGCACATGGGACCGAAGGCGGCCAAGGTCTCGTACTCGGGCTTGTGCGAATCGGTCACCGGGTACTTGCCGCCCTCTACGGTCAGCTCACCGCCGCATCCCACCGGGCAGCCGGTGCAGGCGTACTTCTTCTTCGCGTACTTCTCCATGCCGCCCCAGGCGACCGAGTCCCATTTCTCCTCGGGGAAGTCCTGAACGGTGTTGCCGCCCCAGTTCTTGATGGGCACGTCGTGGTCGTGCATGTGCATGACCATGGCGCCCGGCGTGCCGCCGTGGCTGAGCCCGAAGAACATGCCCGAGGGGTTCTCCTTGGTCTGCCGCATCGTTTCGCGCATCAGCTCCTGTATGCGGGGCTTGTCGAGAATGCTGGGCTTCAGACCGCCGATGGCGGCGACCGCCTTGAGATTCTTCGAACCCATGACCGCTCCAAGGCCGGAGCGCGCCGCCGCCCTGCCCCGGTCGTTCATGACCGCGGCGATTCTCGCCATGCGCTCACCGGCCGGGCCGATGGCGGCCACTTTGACGCGGTTGTTGCCGAGCTCTTGCCGGATGAGCTCCTCGGTGAGGGTCGTGTCCTTGCCCCACAGGTGCCGGGCGTCCCTGAGTTGCACCTTGCCGTTGTCGATGAACAGATAGACCGGATGCTCGGCCTTGCCTTCGAAGAAGACTATGTCGTATCCGGCGCCCTTCAGGTGGTTGGCGAAGTCGCCCCCACAGTTGGCGTCGCCCCAGTAGCCCGTGAGCGGCGACTTGCCCATGGTCGAGAAGCGACAGACTGGAATAGACGCCCGAGAGCGTCAGCGGACCGGTACCTATGCCGAAGATGTTGTCGGGTCCCAGAGGGTCGACGCCCGGTTTCATGCGCTCCATGATGATGCGTGCGCCGACGCCGTAGCCGCCCACGAAGCGCCGGGCGACCTCCCCGGAGAGCTCCTCTTCGTGGATATGAGCCGTTCGCCAGGTCGACGAACAGCAGTTTGCCCATGTAGCCGTATGTGAGTTTACTGCCCGTGACCGACCTCCAATTCCTAGACAGTCCGCGCCGTTCGCAGGCCGGTGCCGACCGCGTCGGCGATGAGGCCGGGCTGCTTGCAGTCACCGAGCGCGTACAGCTCAGGCACCTTGCCCTCGAGCGCGGCGGCCAGATCGGGCTTGGCCGTCAGCGGCAGGGCCGAGACGTAGGTGTCGGCCTTGACCGTGATCTTGACGCCATCCTTGCCTATGAGGCTGAGGCCATGGTCGGTGATCTCGACGAACTTCTTCACACCGGTGATCCTGCGGACACCCTTCTTGTTGAACCAGATGTTCAGATAGCCGTACAGGGCCGGGATCATGCCCTCGCCCAGATGGTCGGCCTGCTCGACGATGGTCACGCAGCGGCCTCGCTTGACCAGGAACTCGGCCAGCTCGCAGCCCTGCAAGGCTCCGCCGATGACGATCACGTTCTTGCCGATGCCCGGCATGTACATCTTGGTCAGGTTGCGCAGCGTGTAGGGCGTGAGGAACTTGGAGTAGAACTTCAGCTTGTTGTGCAGATCGCCACCGGCGACCACGTCCTTGCGGTCGATGCCCTTTACGTCGGGGATGGTCTGCTGAGCGCCCGTCGCCACGTAGACCACATCGGGATTCATGGCAAGAATGCTCTCTACTGTGGCCTCCTTGCCGAGCTCGACCTTGACTCCCTGCTTGCGAATCTGCTCGGAGAGGTACTTGATGATGAGCGTCACGTCTTCGGGATGCGGGCCTTTCACCATGGCCGCGATCGGGAGGAGACCGCCGAGGATGCTCTGCTTCTCGATAAGAGTCACGTCGTGGCCGCGAATAGCCGAGACCCGCGCCGCTTCCATGCCCGAGGGGCCGCCGCCTATGACCACGACCTTCTTCTTCTTGTCGGCCTTCTCGATGGTGTTGACCGGGAGGCCCATCAGAGCGTTGATGCGGCAGCGTTTGGTGCCGAGGCAGTTTTCGCAGCCGGTGCACGGCGCGATGTCGTCGGTGCGGCCCTCGATGACCTTGTTCATGTAGTTGGGGTCGGCGTGGAGGCGCCGGGTCATGCCGATGAAGTCGGCCTTGCCCTCGGCGAGGATCTGTTCGCCCAGGTCCTTGTCGAGCCTGCCCACCACGATGACGGGGATGTTGACCGCGCTCTTCACGCCCGCCGCCAGGTTCATGTTGGCGCCCGCGCCCTTGCCCGCGGTGTAGTACTCCTTGGGGAAGTCCTCCAGCGGGATCGGGGCTTCAGGATAGAACAGCGCGTCGCAGAGGTAGGCCGCCTCGTGGTAGCCGATCCAGTGGCTGCGCACCATGATGCCGTCGGCGCCGGCCGCCTCGATGTACTTGGCGTGTTCCTTGGCGGTCTCGTTGGTGATGCAGGTCTTGTCGTCTATGTCACAGATCTGACCGACCTCGAGACCGTTGATGCACACCGTGACCGGGAAGTCGCTGCCGCAAAGGCGCTTGATCTCCTTGACCACATTGCAGACCATGCGACTGCGGTTCTCGGCATTGCCGCCGTATTCGTCGGTGCGGCGGTTCCAGAACGGCGAGAGGAAATTGTGCAGCAGATGGCTGCTCGAAGCGTTGATGTCGACGCCGTCGAACCCGGCCTTCTTCGCCCGTAGGGCGCACTGTGCGAACTTCTGCACCACGTCCTCGATCTCGGCGATAGTGAGCGGGTGGGGGACCTCGTTGTGGAAGTCGGTCTCGCAGGGCACCACCACTTCGGAGGCGGCGTAGGGTAGGCCGTGATACGGCGGGTTGGGCTCGAACGGCAGGTTGACCTGCCAGGTGCCGTCGTGGTTCATCTGCATGAAGGTGGGGCAGCCGTGTTTGTGGATGGCCGCGGCTATCTGCGCCATGCCCGGGATGTACTTGTCGTCGTCCAACCGATAGCGCTCACGCCAGCGACAGCTCGCCGGATAATCCACCGTGGGCGACTCGACGATGATAAGTCCCGTGCCTCCCCGGGCCATGGCCTCGTAGAAGGCGACGACCTCGTCGCGCATGACGATGTCGTCCTCGTGCCACATCATCACGCCCGCGCCCGTCTTGATGACGCGGTTGCGGGTGGTCACATTGCCGATCTTGCCGGGAGAGAGCAGTCGTTCGTACGAATCAGCCATCGTTCTTAGTTTTCCTTTCGTGCGCCGGAATAGTGTGCGTCGACCTCCGGCGGGGAAGACTCCCAGAAGAACCGGATGGTCTTGATCTTCAGATCGTCGTTATCGTCGAGCATCAGCTCGTACAGCGGCAGGTAGTGCTTCCGCAAGATAGGCAGATCTGTGTTCGCGTCGTAGATGGTCGCCTCGAGAAACGCGGTGGCGACCAGGCGCCTCTCGTCGACGAAGATGTCGAGCACCTTGAACTGCTCGTAATCGTCGGGGTGCCCGGTCAGCATGGCGTAGAAACTCTCACGCGAGGTATGGCCCGCACTGGGGCCTCCGAACAGGTACATGTAGGGCATGAACCTCAGGTCGGGGGCGAAGAACCTGTCCATCTCGTGGACTGTGCCTTCGTACTGCGCGTGTAGATTGTACGTCTCGAAGTACTCTTTCATCCACTGCGCGATAGTGTCGTACGTCGGCTTCACCTTCCATATCCTCCGTTCATCGTTCGGCCGTCAGGTGCTTAGCGACCCCGTGCGGGCTGCTCGGCCCGTTTCCAGTCGCGTTCGAAAACGTCGTCTATCTCGAGTGCGCCGGCCGGGAGGATCTCCCAGAAGAAGTCGAGCCGCTCGATCTTCGGCTTGCCCTCTTCTTCGACAAGCGGATAGCGGGCGAGGTAGCGCTTGGTCAGCAAGACCTGCTGCGTGTCGCGATCGATCAGGTCGGTCTTGATCTGGGCGACGAAGGTCTGCCGTTCTTCGTCGATGACGAGGTCCTCCGGGGTCAGGCGCTCGATGCCCGAAGGATGCGAGAGCAGCACCTCGTACCAGTTGTCACGCCCGTTCACCTTGCCCACGTACGCGATGTAGGGATTGAAGACGAAGTCCTTCGCGAAGTACTCGTCCATACGGTGGATCTCGTCGGGATCCTGGCCGTACGTGTTGAAGGCCTCGAAGTACTCGTCGATCCACGTGGCGATCTCTGCGCGCGTCATAACCATGGTCTCTCCCCTCGGAGTCGCGGGTTCAGCCCCTTGCGTCCTTGCCCTCCAGGATCTCCTGGTGGCCGCCCGGGTCGGCCTCGGCCAAGCTGCCGGCCCCGATCATGATAGTCATCTCCAGGTGGGGCCTCGTGAACGTCTTCCAGGTGAGCGGGCCGTGCTTCACGCCCTTGGGCACGAAGACGGTGGAGGTCTTGGTAATAGTGAGCGGCTTGCCGTCGAGCATGAACTCGATCTCGCCCCCGAGGTCTTCCCCATCCTCGGGGTTGGTGCCGATGTGCATGACGATCTCGTCGTAGTTGTGCGTATGCTCGAAGATGTGCGGGTTGGGATCGGGCATGCCCAAGATCCAGCCGCATTCGACGTAGTGGTCGCTGCCCGGAACGAGGTTGTTGCTGAGCAGTGTCATTGCCGGGATCCGGTTGGCCACATCGACGGCCGGCACCACCTCGTAGGCGGGACTGCTGACGAAGTACCTCTCTGTGCCTTCTTGCGACATGGTCACCTCTCGTGTCTCGGCTCTATCTGCACCCAGCGACCGGCTGCCGGTCGCGCACCGGCAGCGGAGTCACGTATTTCTCCATCAGGCTCAGCGCCTTGGCCGGCTCGGTTTGCGCGAGGAGCCCCAAGGCGAAGAGGATGTAGTGCTTGTCGAGCAGCAAGTTGGGATTCTTGGGCTTGAGCAGCATGGGCATCGCGGATTCGAAGAGGGCGCCCTCCAGCACCGCCGCGGGATCGGCCGAAAAGGCGATCGGGCCTCCGGCTCCCACCACCCACGGCACCTCGGTGAGGTCCTTGCCCCGCTGCACCTCCACCTCCCCATTGGGCGTCACGATCGTCCTGAGGGAGCCTACGTGACGGTCGACCGCCGAGCGCACGGCCACCTTCGAGAGCAGCAGGTGGCACTCGGTCTGCTCTCGTCCCCTGGGAACGCTGTGTGCCCGGCACATCGCCTCCACCGCGTCGTCGAACCCGTCGGGCACTCGCTCCGCGTCGGCGATGGCCTTGAGCGTGTCGAGGTTGTGGAACAGCCCCAGGTCGCCCTCCACGGTGCGCTTGGCATAGGGCTCGGGCAGGCCGGCAGATCGGACCGCGGCGTTCGTCGGAGCGCCTTTGGCGACTGAGTAGACGTCGGTGGTAGCCCCGCCCACGTCGACCAGCAGCAGTTCACCGATGCCCGGCTGAGCCGGGCCGCCGCCCCGGCCGGGAGTGCCGCCGGCCAGCAGCGTGGCCGCCTCGAGCACCGCGGCGGGAGTGGGCATGATGACGTCGGCGATCATGGTCCTGGCCTTGGCCGATGCCCTTGGCCTCGGTGATGCGGTTGAGAAACAGGTCGCGGATCTTCTCGTTGGCCGCCCCGACCTCCAGCACGCCGATCTCGGGCATGACGTTGGCCGTATAGATGACGTTCTTGCCCGACCCCGCGAACAGCTCGTCGACGGCGTCGTATGCGGACTTGTTGCCGGCGACGATGACGTTCGTGACCCCGGCGCACCGGGCCAGCATGGCCGCGTTGTGGACGATGACCTTCTTGTTGCCGCCATTGGTGCCGCCGGTGAGAAGCACTATGTCGGGAGCGATCTCCCCGATCTCGCGAAGCTCCGCCGCGGACAGCTCGAACGAGAAGGAACCGACGATCTTGGCTCCGGCGCCGAGAGCCGCCCGCCGGCCGGCCTCTGTGGTGTATTCGGGCACCAGCCCCACGCAAACCACGCGCAGGCCGCCGGCGGCGCTGCTACAGGCCACGGTCTGACGACGGTCGGCCGCGCTGGTCGAGACGGTCTCACCGAGCAGCGCGAAGGCTTGTTCGAGTCCGAGCGTGATATCGCGACCGACGGTCGAGGGCACCTGCACCCGGGCCAACACCTCCTCAGCCTCCAGATCGAACGCGACGAGCTTGGTGAAGGTGCTGCCGAAGTCGACAAAGAGCCTCACGGCGTTGGTGGCTGCCACGTCGGTCGAGCTTCCCGCACTAGGCCTGGGGAGGCTACGCGCTCTCGGCGCGTTTGAGGCTGACGTCGGCCTTCAGGTCCGCGATGCCCACCCGTATGTCGGTCTCGGGCGGGTACACACGGTCGAACCCCATGAGTTTGAACTTGGCCTCGTCCTCGGCGAAGTCACGGCGCGAGACACCGAGGATGCCCCCCACGTAGAGCAGGATGTCGCCCAGTCCGGCTTCGGTGCACTTATCGCGAAAGCCATCGAGGTCGAGCTCGGCCATTCCATAGAGAGAGCTGATCATCATCGCGTCGGCGGCGGTTTCTTGCGCCGCCATGATGAACTCTTCAGCGGGGGTCTGCGCACCGAGTTCCACGACCTTGAAGCCGGCCTCACGCAACGCCCGCGAGATCACCTTCGTCCCGATGACGTGAGCATCGACTCCTATGGTGCCGGTGATGACGGTGCCCAGATGGTCCTCCATCGTTCCCCTCTCCTGCGTTCGATTGCGGTTGATATGCGGCACTACCTAGACGGCGACCTCACAGCGCAGTCCGCGAGACTCCACGATCTTGCGGGCAGTCTCCATGAACTCCGCGGACGGGGTCTCAGCCGCCGCCAGTTCGTAGTCCAGACCGAGCATGTCGTACTTCTGCTGACCATAGCGATGATACGGCAGCAGGTGGACGGAAGCCCTCGGTGCGTGGAGGGCGACCATCTCGGCGATGTCGGAGATGGCGTCGGCGGAATCGTTGAAGCCCGGAATGACCGGCACCCGCACAGCGAGGGGCACGCCGCTCGAAGCGACGACCTCGAAGTTGCGCAGTATGTTTTCGTTGGTGCGCCCTGTCTCCGAACGGTGGAGCTTCGGGTCGATATGCTTGATGTCGAAGTAGAAGAGGTCCACATAAGGGAGGAGCCTCTTGAGCTTCTCGGTGTCGCCCTGGCCTGAGGTGTCGACCACGGTGTGCAGACCGGCCTCGCGCACCCGCTTCAAGATCTCGAGAGCGAAATCGCCCTGGCTCAGCACCTCTCCTCCCGAGAGGGTGACGCCGCCGCCCGAATCCTCGTAGAAGTCGGCGATCACGCACAGACGGCCGCCATGACCTCGTCCACCGTCATCTCTGTGCCAGAGACGCGCATGGCGTCGTGGGGGCAGACCTCCACGCAGTCGCCGCACGCGTTGCATAGATCGCGATCGATGACGATGCCGTTTGCCCCAACGCTGATGGCGCCCACAGGGCACGCGGCCACGCAACGGTAGCAGCGCTTGCAGATGGATGTCGCGATGCATCAGTTCAGGCGCGAGGTTCTGGGACTCCGGGTTGGAACACCACACGCAGCTCAGCGGACAGCCTTTGAAGAAGACAGTAGTGCGTATGCCCGGACCATCATCGATGCTGTATCGCTGGATGTTGAAAACGGTCCCTGTAACGCTTGTCACTTCCGGTCACTCCTCACGTTCGCAACAAAAAGGGTTCGGAGCGCCGCCGCGGCGGCGGCGCTCCGGGCAAAGGGGGCTATGTCGTTTGTCCGGCGGCGCAGCGTCATCGCTCGGCAACCTGCCTGAACTCTAGTGGCTCTGCAATCCGCCTAGCCTACTTCATGCATCGTCCGCTCGACGATCTCGTCCTGAAGTTCAGACGGCAGATCGACGAAGTAGGCGCTGTAGCCACCCACGCGGACCAGCAGATCCTTGTGGGCCGCCGGCTCCTTGCGCGCCGCCATGAGTTCTTCGGCGCTGTGGATGTTGAACTGGATGTGCCAGCCGCCGCGCTTGGCGAACGTCTTGATGAGCGACGACACCTTGCGCAGCTTCTCGGGCGAGTTGAGCACAGCCTTGGAGAACTTCATGTTGTGAGCCACACCGGCGCACTCGTACGCGGTCGGGTACTTGGTGGCCGACAGGATGAGGGCGGTCGGACCGTTGACGTCGCCACCGGCCATGGCCGAGGTGCCGCCGTCGTAGATCGGAGTGCCCGCGTAGCGACCGTTCGGCATGGCGCCGATGGCCTTGCCCTGGGTCACGTGACCGGCGGCGGCGCCCTTGAACAGCATCGGCTTCGCGCCGGTGATCGGGTCGGGACGGCTCAGCAGGATCCGCTGGGTGTCGCGCGACGCGCGGATGTACCACTTGTCGGCGTAGTCGTCGTCGTTGCCGTACTTGGGAGCCTTCAGGCACATCTGGCGGATGTCCTCGTGACCTTCCCAGTTGGCGTCCATGGCCTCGAGCAACTGCGCCATGGTGAGCTTCTTCTGGTCGAAGACCAGGTACTCGATGCCGGTCAGGTAGTCGCCGACGTCGCAGATGCCCTTGTCGCCGACCCAGGAGGCCTTGCCTTCCGGGTAGCGGCAGCCACCTTCGCGGGAGGTCAGACCGGCGGGGATGCAGTCGCGGTAGAGCATGCCGGCCCGGTACCCGCTCATGGGGCTGTTGGCGTTCTCGGTGGTCCACCAGATGAAGTAGTGGTCGCGCATACGGTCCGCGAAGTAGTCCTCCTGGACGAGGAACGCCTCGTAGATCTGCTCCAGGGTCATGTTACGCACGTCACCGGTGTGCGGGCCGACCTGCAGCCCGGTGCGCGGGTCGAGACCGTCGTGCAGGGTGACCTCGATGACCTTGGTCTGCACCAGGTTGAGGGCGCCGGCCATGTGCTCGGCGCATTCCAGGTGATAGCCGAGGCAGCCCGACTGCGTTCCAGTTGCAGGCGTCCTCGATCGGTACGCCGCGATCGAGATAGCGCTGAGTGCCCATCTCGTCGTTCAAGAAGGCGGGGTTGCCGCCGCCGAACTCACGGTTGCACTTCAGAGCGTGGACGATGAAGTTCTCGTCCTGATTCTCGTGGTAGCGGACGTAGACGGCCGGCTCGGACAGGTGGATCTGGGCCATGACGTCGAGGCACCATCCAGGAGAGCTCGTTGGTCAGGTCGTTGCCGTCTTTGTCGCGGCCGCAGAGCGTCACGTTCGGCAGCTGGCTGCCCGGAGCTGCACGATGCTCGCGCTTGATGGTGACCAGGTTCTCGACCTCGCGGATCTTCAGCCACATGGCGCCGATCAGCTCGGCGGCCTGATCGCGGGTGATCTTGCCGCTCTCGATGTCGGCCTTGTAGTACGGATACCAGAACTGGTCGATGCGCCCAACCGGCACCTCGGCACGGTCGGAGCTCTCTTTCCATGCCGCCAGGTGCATGAAGCGGACCGACTGGACGGCTTCCCAGAAGTCGCGCGGCGGCTCGGCCGGGACACGGTCGCACACATCGGCGATCTTCACGAGTTCGGCCTTGCGCACCGGGTCGGTGCACTTCTCGGCCATCTCGAGCGCCAGCGTCGGCGTGCCGCTTCGCGAAGGTGATGACGGCCTCGAACATGATGACGATGGACTTCAGCAGGTACCACTTGCGCAGAGCGTTGGAACTCGCACGCAACTCGCCGAAGCCCTCGGCCTTCATCGTCGCCATCTCATCCTTGGCCAGGCCGATGACGTAGTTGAATCCGTTGTTGACGCACGTCGCCGTTGGGCTGCACCACGCCGCCGCCGAAGGCGCCGTTGCCCTGGAACAGACCGCGGTCGGGATTCTCACGCACCGCGCGACCTTCCATGAGCATGGCATGGTCGAACAGAAGGTTGAAGTGCTCCTTGCCGAGTTCGTCTTCCAGGGCGACGTTGACGTAGTTGACCGGGTTCATGTGCTCGACCCAGTACTCGGCGTCGGCCTTGAGCTTCTGCAGGTCGTCAGGATCGATGACCGTCGAGGAGATGTCGCTCAGCTTGCGGTCGAACTTGCCGCTCTCGCACATGGCGAGGATCTCGCGCGGCTTCATGGCGCAGGTGACGTTGTTGCCGCGGATGAACTTGGTCGACGAACCGACGATGATCTCGGGGTCGCGGATGAGGATGGGGCAGTTCTCGAGCCTCTTCTGGAAGGTCTTGGCCCACCGGAAGTCGATAGGCAGGGCCTCGGTCTCTTTCCAGGATTCGGTGAACAGCAGCGTGTCGTCCACGTAGACCTGAGGCGCCGAGTCTTCCCACTCCTTCTTGAGCTTCTTGAGACGATCGGTCATGACTACGACGGAAGCGGATCTCCTCAGCAGCCTCCGGATGGATCGTACGCCAGGATGACCGGGGCGATCTTCGGATTCTCAGATGCCATTCTGTCTCCCTTCACGACGCACGTAGAACTAGGGCAGCCTATCGGCTACTAGTCAGTTCCGTATACGGAACAGTGTTCTGTATTCTGCGAACTACATTCTTCCTAAAAACGTGCGGTTTGTCAACCCTGGGAGCTCACCAGGCGGTCCAGCCCCCGTCGACAACCAGGTGCGCCCCCGTTATGTAGCTGGATTCATCCGATGCGAAGAACAACGCTGCGTTCACCACGTCGTCAGGTGTGCCCACGCGCCCCAGCAGTATCCGCTGCGGGACGTCCTCGGTCACTTCCAGTTCCTTGTCGAACCCACCTCTCTTCTCGGGGTTCGAGATCATTCCAGGCACTATCGTGTTGGATCGTACGCCGTGCACGGCCAATTCCCGCGCCAACGCCCGCGAAATGGCCAACACTCCACCCTTTGCCGCCGCATGAGCGACGACACCGATTGGTTGTCCGGCTATGCCCGCGATCGACGAGACGTTGACGATCGACCCGCCTCCCGACTTCGTCATGAGCGGAACAGCGGCCTGCACCATATAGAAAACAAGGCTGAGCTCGTTGTCGATCGTGAAGCGCCAATCCTCGAGCGTCATATCGCCCAACCACGCAAAACGTGGGCCCGCGGCGTTGTTGTACAAGATGTCCAGACGACCGTATGTTCGCTCAGTCAAGTCCACGAGACTCCGGGCGGCATTCGGATCGCTCAGATCCACCGGCTCGAGCGACACCATGCTGCCCCCGTTCTCACGAACCTGGAGCACGGTCCGCCGATTGCCCTCCACGTTGATGTCGCAGCCCACGATCCTCGCGCCCTCGCGGGCGAAGCGCAAAGCCGCTGCGCGTCCCATTCCCTGCGCAGTGCCCGTTATTATCGCTACCTTGCCTTCCAACCGTCCGTCCACGGCCGCTCCTCACGCCTCGATCTGCCGGACGTATTCGAGCGCACTCCTGCCGGCGATGCGACCGGAGTTGAACGCGAACGCTGAGGAGAGGCCTTGGGAAGTGGTGATCGGGTAGCTGTCCCCATACATCCCGCCCGCATCGAACCCGCCCGCATACAGCCCGGCGATGATGCCGTTCTTCTTGTCGAGCACCTCCATCTTCTCGTCCACCCTGATGCCCCCCATCGTCCCCAGGGTCGCCGTGTGGGCCTTCACTGCATAGTAAGCGGGCCCGAGCAACGGGCGGAGAAATGCCCGATCCTTGGCGAACCGCCCGTCGTGCCCCTTCGCGCAATGGGCGTTGTACTCGTCCACGGTCGCCTGCAAGGTCGCCGGCTCGATGCCGATCTGCCCGGCGAGGGCCTTCAACGAATCGGCCATGAACACCTCGTCGCTACCGGCGGAGATCGCCGACTCCATCTCCTTTCTCGCGTTCACGGGCTTGTACCCGGCCAAGAACATCAACCCCAGGCTGCGGTCGATGCCGCGGTCGAGTTGACACTCGATGATGGAGTCGTCGAAGAGGCTGTACGTAAAACCGTCAGCGCTCCAGCGGGCGTTCACGTTGCCGGAGTTCGTGTCACACAGGGCGACGCTCTCGTCGCAGAACCTCTCTCCGCGAACGGTGACCCAGAGATCGGGTTGCACCGACACCACCTCAACGTCGGTGCAGCCGAGCGCGAACTCGGGACCAACCGGCCCGACCCGGATCATCTCCTGTGCCCGCAGTCCCTCTTCGGCCGCCCCGGCCTCCCAGGCCATGCGGATGCCGTCGCCCATCTTGCCGGCGTTGCCCCACGCGAACAGATTCACGTCCAGATCGTAGCCGGTGTACTTCTTCACCCAGTCCCTGTTGTTCACGTAGCCACCGGTCGCGATGATCACGGCTTTGGCAGTCACCGGCAGTTCCTCGCCGTCCCGGTCGACCACCGCGCCCGTGATGCGGCCGCCCGCCTTGGCCAGCGCGGCGACCCGCGTTTCCGTTACGATCCGCACGCCTTTGCTCTTCGCGTGGTCCACGAGGGCCTTAACTACCGCTTCGCCGGTGCCCTCCACGACGTGGTACGTAGAGGGGACACCGGGCATCATCGTCATCTGACCCGTGAACTTCACTCCCTGGTGTTTCAACCAGGCTATGGTCGCCGCCGACTCGTCGACTATCGCCCGCACCAGAGAGGCATTCGCCTTCCAATGACTGTATTCCATGATGCTCTTGAAGGCATCGTCCCTGCTGTAGTCGATGAAGCGTTCGCGCTGCATCTCGCTCTCGACGGCGAAGGTGCCGCGGAAGAAGTTCGAGGTGCCACCCAACGCGCGTTGCTTCTCGAAGACGACAACATCCGCTCCCCCTTCGGCAAGGGTCAGCGCCGCTGCCAGACCGGTCGCGCCCGAACCCGCGACCAGTACGTCGACCTGTGCAGGAATAGTAGTCATATCCTCCGCCGATCTTTGGACTCGGTGCCGACTAGTGTGGGATGAAGACGAACTCGATGGGTATGCCGTCGGGATCGCGGGCATACACGAATTCGCCGGGGTCAGGATGGCCCGGCCCTGCGTCGAGCACTTTCGGACCGCAGAGAAGACTCATGCCCGCCTGAACCAGGTCCCCGGCGGTACGCTGAATGTCCTTGCAGTCGAACGCCACCTGCAGGTGGCCGAAGTCACCCCACAGCGCCGAGAAAGGAAGCGACCTGCCCCGAGGATCGAGGGTCTCGAAGATCTCGATCATGCCCTGCGTCTCCCCGTCCGCCGAAAGCAAGCAGGAACGGACACGGCTGCCCACCGACCCAGCCACCTCATCGACCAGACCCGAGAAACTCTCGTGGACGTCTGCGACGACCTGTAAGCCCAGGAAATCGCGGTAGAAGCACAGCGAGCGGTCGAGGTCGCTGACAGCCACGCCGGCTGAGCAGGCGCCACCGAACATCTGCCCGGCGCCCGCGGCGCCCGACCTAATCTCCACCAAGTTGTCCTCGGGATCCCTGCAGTACACGAACTGGTACGTGCCCAGTCCGGGAATCTCGGTCGTCCTCGGCACCGAGCAGAAATCGACCCGGTCTCTGAGCGCCTCCCACGCCGAGCCGACATCTTCCGTGGAGAGTGTGATCTTCGAAACGCCGATGTCGCCGTAGCGAACACCCTGTCGGATGGGCCGAGGAACCGGGTCCACCATTCTGATGAACTCGATCATGATGCCACCGGCCTTCTGTTGCAGGGTCGCACCATAGAAGACCGTTCGCGAGGAACGAGTGACCTCGCGCATGATCTCCTGTTCCGACTCCGCGAACTCGGCGAACACCTCAGTGAAGCCCATGAGGTCACGGTAGAAAGCCACCATGCCACCCAGGTCTCTCACACCGATCGCCACGTGGTGTACTGCGGAAACTCTAGACAACGAGCAGCCTCCTTCTAACGGCGGATTCTCGGCGCGCGCATGGCGCCGGGCTCATTATGAGGCCTCCCGCCTAGATAGCGCGACCGATCGCGGCGCCGTCGGCAAAGGCGCCGTGCATGTAGCCGAACTCCTTGACGTCACCTATTTGGTAGACCTCAGGCGCCCCTTGCACCGAAGACCTGATCGCGTCGGTGCCGGGCTCCAGCGGCAAGGCAAGGATGATGCTGTCGGCCTCAAGGGTCCTCAGCTCTCCCTCCGCGGTGGTGATCACCAGTCCCTCATCGGTGATCTTCTGGTAGGCGACACCCGCCAGCGCGACCCCGCCCTTCTCCTCAAACCAGTTGAGCAGCCGCACCGGAGTCAGATAGGGCAGCCCCTCGCCGAGAACCGCGCCCTCCTCGACGATGGTGACCGACCTCCCCCGCTTGACGAGGAACTCCGCAAGCTGGCAGCCCTGCACTCCGCCGCCCACCACGACGACTCTCTTGCCGACCGGCATGTACCACTTGGTGAGCCGCCCCAGCAACTCCGGCCCGAAGACCCTCAAGGCGAGCTTGAGCCTACGATGCAGGGACGCGCTGTCGATGACCTTGGGATCGTCCAGACCGGGTATCGGCGGAACGGCGTTCTTTCCACCCGTCGCAAGGATGAGCACATCGGGCTTGACGGAGTCGATCAGAGCGCTGTCGACGCTGCGCCCTAGCCGCACCTCCACGCCCAGCTCGGCAAACTGCCGCTTGTAGTACCGGATCAGACCCAGCAGACTTTCCCGCTCGTGATCCTTGACCACGGCGGCGATGGGGAGCAGCCCGCCCAACTGCGCGGCTGCGTCATAGATGGTGACGTCGTGACCCCGCAGGGCCGCCACTCTAGCCGCCTCCAACGCGGCCGGTCCGCCGCCGGCGATCATCACCCGCTTCTTCTTTGCAGCCGGCTTGATCTCGTACTCGCGCTCCTTGCCCGACTCGGGGTTGACCCTACAGCTCTGCGGACCATCGTCCTTGCGCGTGTCGACGCAGTAGCAGCAGCCACAGCAGGGGCGGATGTCGTCGAGACGGCCGGCCGCCACCTTCCGAGGCAGCTCGTGGTCGGCGATAAGACGTCTGGTCATACCCACGAAGTCGATCTTGCCCTCCCCGATGGCTTGATCGCCCAGTTCGGGAGTGAGCCGCCCGGCGCAGAAGACCGGTATGGAGACCGCCCGCTTCACCGCCGCCGCCATATTCAGGTACATACCCGGTCCGCCATGGCTGATGTCCAACTCGTCCAGATCGAGGTTGGGCACCTCCGGATAGAGGAGCGTCTCAGGGAAGAGCATTTCCAGATACGGCCCGTAGCTGGAGGCCCTCACTTGAAGGATGTCGGCCCCCGCCGCTTCGAGGTAGGGCGCCATGGCCTCGGCCTCCTCCAAGGTGGTGCCGTTGGTGAGACCGAATTCCCGGGCGTTGATGTTGGTGGCAACTGGATAGTCCTTGCCGCAGCGCCGCTTGACCTCGCGGATGATGTCGCAGTAGAACCGAGTCCGGTTCTCTATAGTCTGCGGCCCGTACTCGTCGTCTCGCCGGTTCCAGAACCGGGACAGGAAGCAGTTTATGAGGTGATAGAAGGAGGCGTTGATCTCCACGCCGTCGTATCCGGCTTTCTTCGGCCAGTTCCACTGAGTGGGCGAAGATATCAACGACGTCGTGGATCTCCAGCACCGTGAGTTGATGGCCGGACTCCCACTCCCAGAAGCTCGGCGGCATGTCCTCTTGGGCGATTGTCGATGCCGTGATGCGCTCCTGTGGCCCCAACCCGGGCAGCCGAGCGAGCCATGGCCCGGCGTGCATCAGTTGCACGAACACGGGGCAATCGTGCTTGTGAACTGCCGCCGTCACGCGGGCGTGCCCCGGCACGTAGCTTTCGTCGTGCAGCCGGAAACCGGTGGGGATGACGTGGGTGCCCCTCGGCCACTCCACGGCGCAGTTCTCCACGATGACGAGACCCGCCCCGCCCTCGGCTATCGCGCCGTAGAAATCCGCCATCCTGTCGGTGCCATGGCCGTCTCCGTCGGCGTACCCTGTACCCGCGGCCGTCTTGATGATGCGGTTCTTGGTACGCAGACCCCCGATTGTGCCCGGCTCCAGCAACCTCTCGAGCCGCCCGGATCCTCCCACTCTCATCCTCCAGCAATTGACGTCACCCCACGCTGCGCGACTCTGCCGCTTTCCTCGAACAGTCGTTCACATACCGTACCAATAACCCGTCTTGCTTGTCAACGTTTGCGAACGACCGTTTACCTGTGTTCATGGCCATTGCAGCCGTCTGGTGCGCGCCATCTTCCAGAGCTCCTCATTGGTGCCGGGCTGCAGCAGGCAGGCAGGCAAGGGGCACAGCGCCATGAACTCCTCATGGCGCGCCACTATGCTGTTGATTCGCTCCTCGGGCCATGCCCTGTCCCATCCCAGCCCGAGATCCTCGTTCACGATGACCACGTGGAAGTCGGTGTGCGGAGGCCTGCGCTCGATGATCGTCGTGACCGCGCACACCTTCGTGGGCCCGACACAGTCGTGGCAGCAACCCGACCTGGTACAGGGAGCGGGGGCGCCTTTGCGCCGCAGGTGTTCGGGCGCGATCACGTTCTTCACGCGGTCGATGGCCTCGTCGAGGCTTTTCACGAGCTTGTTTCGACCAACAACGAGCACGGTGGTCGGATGCCCCCAAACCATGCCGGCGACCCGGTTTCCGGCGCCATCCACGTTCACCAGCCTTCCGTCTTCTGTCAATGAGTTGCTCCCCGTGAGAAAGACGTCGCACAAGCTCGCTTCGAGCATCGGCCAAAACGAGTTCTCGAACAGCGAGCGAACGTCGCTCACGTTGCTCGGGATGGAGAACCCATTGATCAGCCGGTTGCCCCGCGCTTCGAGCGCCTCCACGACCCCTATCTGCCGCACACTGGTGGAATCCCCCGTTCCCACCACCGCCTGGGGATGCACTATGCCGAGTACTATGTCACGAGCCTCCGCGGCATCCTCAGCCGCCCAGCCTTCGATCTGTCTCTGTCTCAACGCTCTGATGACTCGCGCGATAGCCTGGTCCATTCTGCTCACCTATGTGTACGCTCGTTCACCACCATTGACAGGAGCTTAGCACCTCTGCTAGGTTAGTGAACAAATGTTATCTGCAAGTCGCTTGCTCTGGGGGTGCTGGTCTTTCGTGTTTGTGCCCAGGGCACTCTGCCCGGCCGGTCGGTAAGATTCTCGATGTAGCTTCGGCCCGACCGCGACAAGGAGACAGGCTTTCATGGGCGCAGACGAACAAGAAGCGATCAGACGAGGGGCGGACACGCCGGCCCATACCCCACCATCACGACGGGGTGTCCGCGTCGATAAAACGCGCAAACAAGGGCGCATGGCAAAGGAAGAGCGACAGAAGCAGATCGCCGATGTCACCCTTCGGCTCGTGGCCAAACACGGCGTCCATGGCGCCACCATATCTCGCATCGCCTCGGGGGTCGGGCTTTCTCGAGCCGCCCTCTACAAGTGCTATCCGAATCGCGAGGCCATGCTCGAAGCCGCGCTCGACCTTCTCATTTCTCGGGTTCCAAGGTGGATAGCCCGCTCGTCGGGCGAGACCGTCTACGAACACCTCATGGATATGGGCAACCAGTTCGGCCCGTTGGGCACCGCCGAATTCGAGAACTTCACGCATCCCTGGTTCCAGTTCGCGGCGGCGAGCGGGACGGGCAATCTGACCCAGGAGTTGGCCAAGCGGCATCTGGTCTTCATCCGGGACTTCGCCGTCCTCATCGAGCAGGGAAAGCGCGATGGGAGCATCCGCGAGGATACGGACACGAATCTCATAGCCTGGAGTCTGATGATGTGGGCCTGGGCGGCGGACGTCGCCCGCCTGGTCGGGCTGGAGCAGGTCATGGGCACCGGCACGGAGGTCGAGATCTTCAGGCGCATGCTAGGTGACATCGCGGCTCGGGAGGTATAGGCATGCCATAGGAGACAAAGGAGGCGTTGCAATGTAGCCACGGGACAGTGTAGCCACGGGGCGTGACTTGGAGGAGATAGACATGAAGGCGACGCGTATCGCATTCGGGGTTCTGTTTCTGGCGTTGATAGTAGGCTTGCTTCCGCTGCTCGCAGCCTGCGGCGGAGGCGAGGAGACGACGACCACCTCGGCAGCGCAAGTTACTACAACCACTGCCGGCGCAGGGCAGCCTACGACCACATCTGGAGCCGTGCCAGACACCACGGCAACGACCGCGGCGGAGGGGCCGGCGCAGACGTACACGATCGGTCTCATCCATTCAATGTCGGGCATGATGGCGGCGGCGTTCAACGCTGTCACCGAGGCCATGCCTCTGGTTGAGGAAGTGCTCAATGCCAGGGGTGGTTTCACCGTCAACGGCCAGAAGTACACCATCAAGCTCGTCGTAGAAGACGACATGTCCACAACTGACGGCGCGATCGCCGCCGCCAAGAAGCTCATTGGGGCAGAAGTCAAGCAGGTCATCGCCCCGCAGTTCATCCCCAACAACGCCGCAATTGCCCCCATCTGCGAGCAGAACAAGATACTCCGGGTCGTGAGCATCGGCCCGAACCTGACAGAGTATGCGGCGGGAACCAGCCATTACTGCTTTGCCGCCATCTCGACCGCCGTTGGCGCGCAGGCCACCCTTGACAAGACCTTCGAACTGTACCCCAACGTCAAGAAGATAGCCGTGGTGGCTCTCGATGACCCCGGCATCCAGGACATCGTCGGCCGGGCGAAGGAGGACTTCCTGAGGCGAGGAATGGAGATCACTCTTGACGAGCAGTTCCCGCCGGATCTCCAGGACTTCTACCCGCTGATAACGAAGGCGCTCGCGACCAACCCTGACGCCATCGCGGGAGTGGCCGGCGCACCTCCGTTCGCCAAGGGCCTCCTTGAGTCGATGCGGCAGATGGGCTTCACCGGCCCGCTGCTGACGGCGGCCGGCTGGGGTGACCCCGTCCAACTCACCCACCTCATCGAGGCGCAGTACGATACCGACTTTCCCATGCAGCAGCCGGACGTGACCAGCGATCTCATGCCAGACATTGTCAAGGAACTCAAAGCGCTGTCAGACGCCAAAGGCATGACCATGCAGTTGGACTACACCCTGCTCCTGGGCGGTGTGTGGACCATCGTCCAGGGTATCGAGAAGGCGCAGAGCTTCGACAACGACGCCATCGTCGCAGCCATGGAGACCATGGACTTCGACACCATCTACGGGCCCGGCAAGATGGGCGGTGCCGAGAATGTGGCCGGCGTGAACATCGGCCAGAACCGCCTGATGCTGACGCCTATCCCATTCAGCCTCATCAAGGACGCCAAGGTCGAATTCCAGTGGCTGCCGGCGCCGGTGCCTGGTACCTGAGCGACGGATCGCCTACGGGTCAGTGTCGCTCTTTCGGAGTGCCGGCCGGCGCCGGGCATCGGAGGAGCGACACCGGCCTTCACACGTCGTTCCGTAGTCGCTGAAGGGAGCCAAGGTCCCACATGGGTGTAGTCGGGCAAGGAATACTCAACGGGTTGTCGTCGGCTGGGATATACATCCTGGTGGCACTGGGGCTGACACTGGTTCTGAGCATCGTCAACATCGTGCAGATGGCCCATGGCGAGTTCTACATGGTGGGTTCGTACTGCATGTACTACCTAATGACGCGTCTCGGCCTCAACTTCTTTCTTTCGGTGGTGATCGCCACCATCGTCGTGGGCGGCCTCGGCGTGATCGTGGAGCGCTTCGGCTTCCGGCCCCTGCAAGGCGACCCGGACCGCTCAATGATCGTGTCCATCGGGCTGATGCTGGCACTCCAGAACATCATGCTCGCCGTAGCAGGTGGCATCTCCAAGAGCATCAAGAGCCCGTACCCCGGCGTCGTGAGGATCGCGGGCACCACCATCTCATGGGACCGATTGATCATCGTGCTGGTCGCGGTCTTCTTGGTCGCGGTTCTCTTCTTCTTCATCAAGACGACCAAGACAGGTACAGCCATGCGCGCTATCTCCGAAGATCGAGTCGCCGCGAGGCTTCAGGGCATCAGCATCAACCGCATCTCGGCAACTGCCATGTGTTTCGGCTGTGGCCTCGCAGCCATCGCCGGAGCCGTCGTCGGCCCGGTCTTCGCGGTCTCCCCGACAATGGGCAGCTTCGCCCTGATGAAAGGCATCGGAGTGATAATCCTTGGCGGCCTAGGGAGTCTCCCTGGGGCGGTCTGTGGAGGCCTCATCATCGGCATGATCGACGGCATCGTGCCGCTCTACACCTCCGCCTATGCGGCCAGCGTCATCTCGTTCGCGATGGTCATCTTGATCTTGCTGGTTCGTCCTCAGGGGATCCTGGGTCATGAATCCAAATAGCTCGCGGAGCTTTCCCTGGCGGCCGGCAACCGTGGCGGCGATACTGGCATTCGTTTGCGCGCTGCCCTTCATCTTCACCGGCGCGTACGGCCGCCAAGTGCTGGTGGTGTGCGGAATCAACATCATCGTTGCCTGTAGTGTGCGTCTTATCAATCTGACCGGGCAGTTCTCGCTCGGCACCGGCGCAATGATGACTCTGGGCGGCTATCTTTCAGCCCTCTTGGCAATCCACTATGGCGTGTCGCCCTGGATAGGCTTTGTGATCGCCGCCGCCGCCGCGTTCGTGGTCGCCTGCTTGTTCGGCATCGCCTTCGTCCGCCTCAAGGGCATGTACTTTGCGATGGTGACGTTGTTCTTCGCGCAGATCGTGACCCTCATCGTGCTCGATCTGCGCAGTTTCACCGGTGGCATCAACGGGCTCTTCGACATCCCGTGGCCGAACGGTATCCGGGTCGAGACCGCGTTCTTCTACGTGGTGGTGGCTATCTCTGCGCCGTCTGCCTGCTGGTGTTCTATCTCCTCGAGCACTCACGCTTGGGTTTGGTGTTCCGGGGAATAAGACAGACGGAGACCCTCTGCGAGAGCGTCGGCATCAACGTTCGCATCATGAAGGTGCTGGCCTTCGGACTCGGTTCGCTCTTCGCCGGGCTCGCCGGCGCATGCTACGGGCACTACATGCAGGCTCTCAACCCCTCGGCCTTTGGTTTCACGTTCACGCTCTACGCCGTGATCTACATGGTGGTGGGCGGGAGCAATGCGTTCGTGGGGCCTATCGTGGGCGCAACCGTCTTGACACTGGCGAACAACCTGCTCCGGGCGTTCGCCAAGTTCCAGCCCTTGTTCTTCGCGGCAGTGTTGCTGTTGATCGTGTTCCTCATGCCTGAGGGACTCGTCGGACTGCCGAAACGGACGATGACCGTGGTCAGCAGATATCGAGAGCGAAGGAGCGCACGTGCTGCTCAGGGTTGAGGGATTGACCAAGCGGTTCGGAGGCCTGCAGGCCGTCTCCGGACTCGACATGGGCGTCGAGTCCGGGCGAGATCGTCGGACTCATCGGACCCAACGGAGCCGGCAAGACAACGGTCTTCAATCTGCTGACCGGAGCTCATCGGCCGACGAGCGGCAAGGTGACGTTCTGAGGATAGGGACATCACCGGGTGGAAGCCTCACTCGGTGGCGGCGCTGGGCATGGTGCGCACGTTCCAGATCACGAACATCTTCTCGAACTTCACCGTCCAGGAGAATCTGGTTCTCGCATGCAATCTCAAGGCGGACATCAGCTATTGGGGATCGACATTCCGCACGCGTAGAAGCCGCGCCAAGGAGAAGCAGGTCCTGCAGCGCTGCGACGAGATCCTGGAGACGGTCGGCCTGCAGAGCGTGAAGACCGCCACTGCCGGCACGCTCGCGCACGGGCACAAGAACCTGCTCGGTATCGCCATCGCTTTGGCGGCCGAACCGAAACTGCTCCTGCTCGATGAGCCCCTGGCTGGAATGAACGCACACGAGGTGCTCAGGAGGCTCTCGACGTCATCCGCAGGCTGTGGGCGAACGGAACGACTATCTTGCTGATAGAGCACAACATGAAAGCAGCCATGGCGCTCTGCGAGCGACTGGTGGTCATCAGTTTCGGCAAGAAGATCGCCGAAGGCACACCGGCGGAGATACGGGCAGAACAGATCGGTGATCGAGGCCTACCTTGGGGACGATACCTATGTTGCTTGAGTTGCGCAACGTGACGGTCCACTACGGGACGGCCGAAGCAGTACGGGACATATCCTTCGGCATAGACGAGGGCGCCGCGGTGAGCGTCATAGGCGCCAATGGAGCCGGCAAGAGCACCATCATCAAGGCCGTCTGCCGGGCTGGTGAAGCTGCATTCCGGTGAGATCGAGTTCGACGGCAAGCAGGATCGATCGGCTTGTCGGTCGACACGATCGTAGGACGTGGGGTCATGTGCGTCCCGAGGGCCGAAGGCTGTTCCCCTGGATGAGCGTCGCCGACAACATCAAGATCGGCGCCTACTTGGAGAAAGACAAGAAGGCGATCAAAGGCGAAGCTGGAAGAGGTCTTCGAGCTGTTCCCACGGTGCAAGGAGAGGTTGAGCCAGAGAGCCGGCAGCCTGAGCGGCGGTGAGCAGCAGATGGTGGCGATCGCCCGGGCGATGATGGCCCAAGCCGAGGCTGCTCATGATGGACGAACCTTCGCTGGGCTTGGCGCCCATGGTGATCAATGACCTGGCGACGACGATCATCGAACATCAACAGGAGCGGCGTGGCCATTCTCCTCGTCGAGCAGAACGCCGGCCTGGTGATGAAGGTGGCCCAGGAAGCTCACGTGCTCGAGGTCGGTGAGATCGTCGCGCAAGGTCCGGATGAAGGACCTCGTCGACAATGACTCGGTGCGGAGGGCGTTCGTGGGATGAACGCAAAGGAGTATGACGTTGTCACTGCCCACAAGATACCCGCACGTGTTCCGGCCGATCACTGTCGGCAACATGACGCTCAAGAACCGCATCCAGTTCTCGCCCATCGTGTCTCGTCACGCCGACCCCTACACGGGCACCTCGCACCAACGACCTGGTGGAGTTCCTCGGCGCCCAGGCCCGCTCGGGCGTGGGTTGGTCACCATCGGCTCGTCGCCCATCGACTTCGATCGGGCCCGCGACTTCTATGGATGCCTCTCGGTCGTACGGGAGAGCCGACGTGGCCAGCCTGTCGGTGCTCGCCGAGGAGGTGCACCGCTACGGCGCGAAGCTGTCCATCGAACTGACCCACGCCGGCGCCGTCAGCGACCCTGCCCTACTCGCCGGCCCGGCCTTCGCGCCCTCGGTCATCCCGGGCATCCACAACCCGCACACCACCAAGGAGATCGACCGGGCCGAGATGGATGAGGTGAAGCAGCATTGGGTCGACTGCGTGCGACGGGTCAAGCGGGCCGGCTTCGACATGGCCATGATCCACGGCGCTCATATGAACCTGTTCGCCTCGTTCCTCACCCCGCTACTCAACCACCGCACCGACGATTATGGTGGAAACCCAGAGAACCGCATGAGGTTCCCGCTGGAGGTCCTCGAAGGCGTGCCGCGAGGAAGCCGGACCGGACTTCGGTCTCGAGCTGCGCATCAGCGGCGACGAGCGTGTGCCGGGTGGCGTGACGCTCGAGGAGCGCATCGCCTTTCTCAACGCAGCCGCTCCTTACATCGATATGGTCATCGTCTCCACGGGCGGCTTCCTCTTCCCCGAGACGGCCGCATACATGATGGCCGGCTACCACTTTCCCCACCTGCTGAACGTGGAGACCGCGGCCGAGATCAAGAAGGAGCGTGGACCTCCCGGTCTCGGTGGTCGGCGGCATAACCACCATCGATGAGGCCGAGGAGATCCTCGCCGCCGGCAAGGCCGACATCGTGGCCATGGCCAAGGCGCTCATCGCCGACCAGGACCTGGTGACCAAGGCCAAGGTGGGCAGGGCCGACGAAATCCGCCCCTGCCTGCGCTGCCTCGAGTGCGCGTACGGCGGCCTCATCGGCACCCCCCTGCGCTGCGCAGTGAATCCCCAGGCCGGCCGTGAGATCAAGTACCGCGAGATCCCCCTCGCTCGAAGGAAGAAACGGGTGCTGGTCATCGGAGGCGGTCCCGCGGGTATGACGGCCGCGCGCGACGCCTGCGAGCGCGGCCATGAGGTGACCCTGTGGGAGAGGTCGGAGAGACTGGGCGGGCGCCTCTTCGAAGCCGCGGCGTTGCCTCAGAAAGACACGGCCCGCGCCTACGTCGACTGGGCGATCCGATCGACCATGAAGTGCGGCGCCACGAGTCGTCTGGGCAAGGAGGCTACTCCCGCCGACATCGAGGCGGAGGCGCCCGACGCGGTCATCGTCGCGGTCGGGGCCGAACACGCCCGGCCACCGCATCGACGGGATCGACCTGCCGCACGTCATGACCGTCTCCGAGGCCGACCTGGGTAGCAGAAGCCGGTGGATCAGAACCGTGGTTGTCTGCGGAGGCGGGCTCTCCGGCTCAGAGTGCGCCGCCGGACTGGCCATGGCGGGCAAGAAGGTCACGGTGGTCGACATCCTGCCCGAGGAAGCCCTGTGCCAGGACGCCGTCGACCTTGTCCGGGTCGCCCTTTTCGCACTTCTGAAAGACAAGGGCGTCGAGCGGGTCCAGGGCGCCGTGAAGAGCCATCACCACGACGGGGGTCGCCATCGACCCTCCCTGACGGTGGCACCATCGAACGTTGCCGGCGGACACAGTGGTCATCGCGTTCGGCCTCCGGCCGAACGTAGCGATTGTCGAATCACTGCTCAACGTCGTCGCGGAGAGCTATGTGGTGGGGGACTGCAGGAACGTAGGCAGAATCTTCGCAGCCAATCACGACGCGTTCAACGTCGCCGTGGAGGTGTGACGTGTGCCCTTCGCCGGCAACAAACGAGCAGCGCCGAGCCAGCATGATCGAGGCGCACATCGACTCTCTGCTGCGGCAGAGGCTAGAGACTTTGGAGCGCGCCAAGAACGAAGGGACGAAGGTGGTAGGTTACCTTCCTGGAGGATTCGTACCCGATGAGCTGATCTACGCGTCGGGAGCGATCCCCTTGTGTCTTGCCGCCGGAGGGGACGGCCGCGTGGCGGATGAGGCGCTCTCGCTCGTGCCGAACGTGATCTGTCCGTTCGCTCGAGCGCAGATCACCGAGCTGATGCGACAGACCGATCCGTTCTACAACGCGATAGACCTGCTCATCGTTCCCTCGACCTGCCAGCACATGAAGAAGATCGGCGACATCTGGGAGTTCCAGGAAGGCAGGGAGGTGTTCAAGCTCGGCGTGCCATACGAGCACGACAAGGCCTTCGAGCTCGAGTACTACCGAGACCGCCTGTACGCTTTGAAGAAAAGGCTCGAGGCACTCACAGGCAAGAACATCACGGATGACAGACTCTTCGAGGCGGCCGAGACATACAACCATCTGCGGCTACTTCTGAGGACCTTGGGACAGACGCGCCGGAACGCGCACCAAGAGGACGAAGCGATCAGTACGCTCGAGTTTGCCCGACTCAGCCACGCTTCGTTCTACGCGGATCCGGTGGCGATGACCGCGTCGCTCGAGGAGATCTGCGCTGAAATCCCCTCCAGCGCAGATCCCTCGGCCGACATCCCCGGCCTGTCTCTTCGGAGGCGACCGCGGCTCCTGCTCGTGGGGCCCAACCTGGCGGCCGGAGACTACGACCTGCTGAAGATGGTCGTCGACGCCGGCGCGGACGTAGTCGTCGAGGACATCTTCGAGGGCATACGCGACTATGGGCAGGTCGTCGACCTGTCCGGGCGCGAGGACTGCTTGGAGGCCCTCGCCAGAGCCTACCTAATCGACAAGAGACCAGCGGCTTTCATGCGCGGATCGCTGCCCCCGAGGCTCGATCATCTTCTCTACCTGACTCGGGACTTCGCTGTATCGGGCGTGCTCTGGTATCAACTCCTCTGCTGTGAGTTCTACGATGAGGAGTCCTACTATTTCCAGAGGATGCTGCAGGAGCGCGGCATCCCCATGCTCGTGATCGAGTCCGACTATCACGCCCTCGACTCGGGGCAGCTCAGAACGAGGTTGGCCGCCTTCGTCGAGACCTTACAGGGAGGTCCAATCGATGCGTGAGTTGCTGGCACTGTGTGGGTTCGACGAGCGTGAGAGCAGTGAGCTCCTCCCCCGCGTTCAGCAGGTCTTCGTTCGCACCGGACTGACCGCCGCGGACATCGAGATCGCGAAGCAACGCTTGACCACCTACTACGACATGGAGCTTCGCGGCGTTCGCAGACTGATGGGTCTCTTCCTCAAGGACTTCTGCGATATCGTCCTCATGAGGGAAGACGGCAGAAAACGCATCGTTCACGCCTGCATGCTGCCGGGGATGGACCTACTCGGATCGGCCATCATGGACAACACGGCGGAGGTCGGGTTGATTAGCCCGAACACCACGTTCATGGTCGTCTTGGGCTGCATGTTCGGTAAGTTCGTGCCCGTTCTCGAGGCCGCGGAGAGGCAATGGCTGAAGGCCGGAGCGGTAGCGCATTGCGGTATGGTGAAGAGCAGGGTCGGGCTGATCAGTCTCGGCCTCATCCCGAGGCCTGACCTGACCATCACATCGGGATACGTCTGCGAGACGAGCCCCAAGGTGAACGAGATAATCGAACAGGTACACGGCATACCCGCCTGCTTCGTGGACGCCATGGAGGACCGGGAGCTGTGGGAATACCCGGCCGCGTCCCGAGCGACGACCTACGCCGCCAAGAGCATGCGGGCCGCCTGTGGGCGAATCGAGCAGGTGACGGGCTTCGGTCTGGCGGACGACATGCTGTGGCGTGTCATCGAGGGTCGAAGGCCCCTCGATGAAGCCATGAACAGAGTGGCAGAGCTGATCAGAACGGCCGACCCTCTGCCGCTTGGCTCCACTCATTTGAACTTGCTGCTGGCCGTCAACTGCATTTCGTTTGTCGGAGACCAGCTGCCCGAGGCGATCGACATTCTCGACACTCTGCGGGCCGAGTTGCTGGCCAGAACCCGCAGGGGAGTCGGCGCTACGCCGAAGGGAGCGCCTCGCGTGCTCGCGATCTTTCCGCACCACCACTCCGATCCTCGCTGGGAGCACCAAGCGAATCAGGCCGGCCTCGCCATAGTCGCCTTCGATTTCCAAGGAGCTTCGGAACTGGCCGGCTCCGAAGTCGCGATCGCCGACCCCAACGATCCCTACGAAGTCATCGTGCAGAACCTCCACGGGTCGTTCACTCAGCCCCTGGGCGGACGCATCGCCATCGTGGTCGACTTTTGCAGGCGGTTGAGGGTGGACGGGGTGCTCAATCACTACCACCTCGGGTGCCGGTACGTCGTGGGTGACGCGTTGATACTGCGGGATGCGATCGTCAAGGAGCTCGGCATGCCGGTGCTCATGGTCGAATGGGACAACTTCGACCCCCGTTCCTACAATCAAGAACAGTATGAAGCCAAGCTGGAGACTTTCAGAACCATGATCGAATCGAGGGTTTCATGACGGACTCTGGACGCCGTGAGTCAAACGCCGACGCGACCGAGCTGTTTGTCGCCAGTTTCCAGAACGCCACGTTCGAGAACCTACCGTCCGAAGTGGTCGAGATCACCAAGCACCAAGTGCTCGACTTCTTCGGTGTCGCGCTGGGCGGTTCCGGAGAGGCCGGTGTCGCCGAGATGCGCGATCTGGTGCTCGAATGGAGCGGAACGCCGCAGGCCCACGTCTTTCGTTGGGGCGACATGGTGCCGGCGCCCGACGCCGCCCAGGTCAACGCGACCATGGCTCACTCGCTCGATTTCGACGACGTCCATGAGGATGCGATCATGCACCCGGGAGTCGTGGCGATCCCCACAGCCCTTGCCATGAGCGAATATGTCGGAGACGTGGACGGCCGGGAGTTCCTCACCGTGGTTGCCTTGGCTACCGACTTCATCTGTCGTTGCGGCCTGGCAACCCGGCCAGGCGAGAGCAAGCTGCCGTACGGATGGCACCTGACGACACTCTACGGCGCCATGACGGCAGCCTTTGTCGCTGCCCGTCTGCTGCGCATGGACGCCGACACCATGACCAGCGCGGTCGGCATCGCGTACCACCAGGCCTCGGGAAACGGCCAGTGTGTGAAAGACGGGGCTCTCACAAAGCGTATGGGCCCGGGCATGGCCGTGCGGGCAGGCATCGTGTCGGCGCTCATGGCCAAGCGGGGCATCACGGGAGCCCGCAACTGCCTGGAAGGCGCGGCCGGTCTGTACAACGTCTACCACATGGGTGCCTACTCGCGCGAGAGACTGGTGAACGACCTCGGCGCGCGCTTCGAGGGCCTCAACGTGTCGATCAAGCCCTATCCCTGCTGCAGGGGCGTGCATGCGTTCATCGATGCCGGCCTGGCCCTTGTCGACCAAGCATGATCTCCGCCCAGACGATGTGGAGAGCATCCTCATCCAGTGCGGAGAGGGCACCTACGGGCTTCTGGGCTCTCCGCTTGAGTTCAAGAAGCGGCCTCGCAATCCGGTCGACTCCCAGTTCAGTATCGTCTGGGGAGTAGCGACGGCTCTGGCGCGGCGCCGCGCGACACTCGCCGACTTCACGTGGGAGGCGATCGGCAGCAGCGACATCCTCGGTCTCTCGACGAAGACTGATGTGCGGGTGGAGCCCGAGTTCAACCGTGGCGACCAGGGTATCGAGCCCGCACGGGTGACCGTGCGCATGAGAGACGGCGGGGTGTTCGTGGAGCAGTGCGACCTACCCACCGGCACGCCTTCGCGGCCGCTCTCCTTCTCCGACATCGAGCGAAAGTTCCGGAGCCTGCTGGAACATGCGGGCCAGCCGATTCCCACCGGTGCCGCCGACCGGCTCGTGCAGACGGTCGCCCGGCTGGACAACCTTGAGGACACCCGCGATCTCGCCCGTCTGGCGGGACAAGAACAGGGAGTGAAACAATGAGATTGGACGGCAAGGTAGCGATCATCACCGGTGGGGGCACAGGCATCGGCAGAGCCATCGCGGAACGCTTCGTCCTGGATGGAGCCGATGTTTGCATTACCGGCCGGCGGGTCGAAGTGCTCGAAGCGAGCGCGGCTTCAATGCCGGCCGGCCGGGTGAAAACGTGCGCGGCCGACGTGAGCAACGCGGTAGATGTGGAACGAGTGGTCGAGAGCGCCCTCTCGTTCGGGCACGGCCTGCACTGTCTCGTCAACAATGCCGGCACCGATCAGCCGATGGCCGGCGTGGCCGATCTCGACCCTGCCCTATGGGACCACGTGCTCTCGGTGAACCTCACCGGGCCGTTTCTCATGATGAGGGCCGCCATTCCGCACATGATCGAAGCCGGCGGCGGCGCCATCGTGAACATCTCGTCCCTCGCTGGGCTGGTGAACCCCCAGGGTCTACCCGCCTACTGCGCGTCGAAGGGCGGTCTCATCAGTCTTTCGAAACAGGTGGCAGTTGACTACGGCGTGAACAACGTACGCTGCAATGTGATCTGCCCCGGAGCCACCATGACCGAGATGTTCGTCGGCAGCATGGTGCCATTCGCAGAGGCCTGCGGCGTCAAGATCGAAGACGTGTTCGGCACCTTCGCCCGCGACATTCCCCTCCGCCGCCTGTCCAGTCCTCACGAGATGGCGGGGTTGTGCAGCTTCCTGGCGAGTGATGATGCAAGCTTCCTCACGGCCGCTGTGATACCGGTCGACGGCGGCGCCGGTGTTGTCGACGTGTCGGGCGCGGCGATCAACCAGATGGCTGCACGGTACCTCAGAACGGCAAGCCAGGAGACGAGAGACCGCCCTGCTGTTCCTGCAGCGTCGTACTCTCGGTCTCAGCGGGCCTCTGCGAGCGGCTTCTTTTTGCCGATCCGCTCGTAGAACTCCTCGGGTATGTTCTCTGGGTGCTTGTAGAAGACGTACTCACAGGCTCCGTGCCCGATGGGTTCCGACACCACTTTGACCCGCACGAACCGCCCAGTGTTCTCAATGGCGAGAGCTTCGGTGATAGGGCAGTGCACGCAGTAGATGGGGAAGTCCTTCTTGCCCCAGGTGACGGCATGCGGTCCTTCGACTTTCGCCAGACCGACTTCGGAGCTGTAGCCGCCCATCTGGATGATCCGCTCCCCCGACCCGCAGGGCTTCATGCTGAGGCTGATCGTCTCGTCGGTCTCGACGATGGTGATCGGCTGCATGTGGCCGCGCAGGCCGCTTGCCGTCTGCTCCACCAAAGAGCGGAGGTCGGTCTTCTCCGGCGGCTTGAAAACCACCTTCGCCTCGGCGGTGTGGGCCTGCCTCTCCGCTTCTTCGAGCGCCTCGGTGCCGTGATTCTCGTAGATGTAGGTCTGAAGACCGGCAACCCAGAACATGTACCCATCGTGGAGGTGGTTGTACTCCTTCTTCATGCGCTGCGCCAGAGTCTTCGCCCTGTCCTTGTCACCGGCGTCGATGGCCTGCGACAGGAGGTCCAGGGTCGGCGTCCCCAGCTCCTTCAACTCCTGCTCGGTGAAGAGCCTGTCCTTGCTCATGATGTCTCCCGTGCGATCGCTTCGCGTCCCGAACCCGCACTGTCGCGGGCAACCCGTTAGTGAGTCGGATCCAAGCCCAGTCGCGTGAGGAGCTTCACCCGGAATTCATCCCCGCCGGAACCAAGGGCCGTCAAAGTGATAGGCATGCGCTTCAGGCTGTCGAGCACCACGCCGCACATGTCGAACGGAATGCTCAGAAGATGCACGCCCGGGGCAAATACTCCGAGCGCCCGCATGCCCATGCTGAGTATCGAGGTGTAATTGACCTCGCCGGTGAGATAGGGGTAGACGAAGAGCCACGCGCAGCCGATCACCCCAGTGCTCTTGCTGGTCCACATGTCTCCCGTGGAGTAGCTCATCGCCCGCAGGACGACTTCCGATTGCTCCTCGCGGGCGGCGATAATCAGAAGATCGGGGTCGCCGGCAAGCTTGCCGAGGGGCGCCAGCGTCACGTACTCGATGCCGCGCCTGTCCTCCAGCCTCGGTATGTGATCATAGAGGCGGCTCCCCGAGCGGGGGCTATCGAAGACCTCGAGCCCGGTGCCGTAGACCCCTGACGTGTACACGAGTGGAAGGTCTTTGCCGAGCGCGTAGAGGGCCGCACCACACATGTGATTCTCCGCGGCCGCGTAGAAAGCGTTGCCCTGTTGGGCGTGACGAAGCATCTCGCAAAGGCGCATGGTGCCGTCGAGACGGGGAACATCCTCCGGAGGATCGACGGAGTACGTCACCCCCACTGGTGGAACCTCGAAGCCGATCTCGCTGCCGGCCTCCAACCATCCTTGCTGGTCGAAACCCATGGATATCACTGATGCCTCCTATGCCGTCTGTTCTTGTGGCTGGACGAGCCGGGTGTCACGGATAGACCGACTGCCTGAGAGCGAGTGGATCATGGCCTGGGAGGATCGTGCCTCCGAGATCCCTCAGTCGGTCTAGGCTCTCGTAATACTCCCGGAGGTCGACGTAGAGCGGCCCGGGCCAGAACGACGCACCAACAGGAACATCCATGTTGACATAGTGGGCTATGGTGTCCCCCGCGAGTACGAACAAGCCGTCGTCGGTATCAACGAGCACGGCTTGGCTTCCCGGAGAGTGCCCCGGAGTCACAATCACCCGAATGCCGTCGGTGATCTCGGTTTCACCATCGATGACATCGAGGTCCATGCTCGCCAAGTCGACGTCGTAGGCCTGTATGTGTGCCGCGAGGGGATGGCGCGCGTACTCCAGCTCGCTCTTCTGTACAACGAAGCGGGCGTTGGGAACGAGACAGTTGCCGGCGCAGTGGTCCAGATGGAGGTGGGTGTTGACGACCAGCCGGATATCCTCCGGCGCCAGGTCGAACCTCTTGAGCTGCGCCTCCAAGGTATGCTCCGGAATCCGCTTGAAGTCGCCCTTCAGATCCTCCTCCTCCATCGACCCGAAGCCGGTGTCGACCAACACGGCCTCATCGCCGCTCCGCAGCAACCAGGCCAGAACCACGCCGTCGACGCTGCCTCCAGGCGGCGACATCAGGAGCACCTGGGAGATGTTCCTAATCGCGGTTGCCAGCACCAGGGGGGCTATCGTCCACTTCTTGCGCGTCATCTTCTCGTCTCCCTCCAGTCAAATCGGTGTACAAGCGTTCACATCGGTTATTGACATCCTATCGCAGCTCCTGATAGTTTTGGTGAACAATCGTTATAAAGATTCTGGGCGGAGTGGCGTTGGGACGGACACCAGGGGCTTCTGCCGGGAGGGTCACCGAGCTGTGCGCAAGGGCATTCGAGCAACGCGAGAGCAAAGGCAACGTCAGATCGCCGACGTCACGCTGAAGCTGATCGCCCGGTACGGGGTCCACGGCGCCACCATCTCGCGTATCGCGTCGGGCATCGGACTAACGCGATCGGCTCTCTACAAGTTCTTCCCCAACCGTGAAGCGATGCTCGGGGGGGCTCTGGATCTCCTCGTGGAGCGGGTACCCCGGTGGATCGACCAATCGTCCGGACGCGACGTCTACGAGCATTTGATGGACATGGGCAGACAACATGCGCCGCTGGGCCGGGCGGAATTCGAGTCCTTCACCCGGCCCTGGTTCCAGTTCATCGCGGCCAGCAGCGCGGAGCAGATGACCCACGAGCTGGCCAAGCGTCAGATGGTCTTCGTTCAAGACTTCGCGATCCTCGTCGAACAGGGGAAGCGCGACGGAAGCATCCGGGAGGATGTGGACAGCAGTCTGGTCGCGTGGGCTCTCATGATGTGGGGATGGGCGGACGACGTCGCCCGTCTGGTCGGGCTGGAGCAGGTGATGGGAACCGAGATGTCGATCGAGATCTTCAGGCGCATGCTCGGGGACATAGCCGGTCCTTCTCGCGACTCGGGCGGCGCCCGGGACGAGAGAGCAGGCGCCGGAGGGATTGATGGGCGTGATGGGCGTGATGGGCATGGGGTGCGCCCCGTCGAAGAAAGCGCGACGATCACAACCGACCCACGACCATGATCTCGCCGGCGTAGCGGCAATCTCACTTCGCCAGCCTTTCTTCGAGCTCAGGAGGCGCGCCTGCAGGTATCGGATTTCGATCATGCCGTAACGAAACGCGCCAGCAAGAGAGGTGCAACATGAGGAGAGGAACCGCATCCGTAGTAGTGTCAGCGCTCCCGGCACCTACATCGTCAAGGCCGCCATGGAGCTATCCGAGTAACGCTTCAGGGCTCAGCGACCGCGATCATTCTGTAACTACGACGATGCTTTCCCGATGCGGCTCCGACACTCGATCGTGACGAATAGGGGTAATGGTGACTACGCACAACGATGCCGGCTTGGCCCTCGACCCATCAAAGACGGCGCTGCTTCTTGTCCACTGGCAGAACGAGATAGCGGCTCCCAAGGGGCGCAACGCCCAGGACATGGCACAGCGGGTGCGGGAGAAAGGCATCCTGCGACGCACCCAGGCAGTGCTCGACGCGACCCGTAGGCGTGGGATGCTCGTAGTGTACGTCAACGGAGTGCATGCTCCAGGCTACCCTGAGTTGGGCGCGAGGACCGTGCCACTGGCAGCCATGCTCATATCGAGGGGCTCGATGCTGAAGGGCACATGGGGAGTCGAGGTCATCGATGAGCTCAAGCCCATCGACGGCGAGATCGTACTCGACAACTACTCGTCCAACGGGTTCTGTGCTACACCGCTCGATCTCATACTGCGCAACCACGGCATCAGCGACTTGGTGATCAGCGGCATAGCCACGCACGTCGCGGTGGAGTCGACCACGCGGGAGGCCTTCCACATGGGCTACACGGTCTACACGCTGGAGGATTGCTGCACCAGCACCACTCAGGAGATCCACGATTGGAGCATCAAGAACACGCTCTCGTTCTTCGGCTTCGTGACCAACTCAGGTAGCTACATAGCCGCCATCGGCGCGGCAGACGGCAAGGAGGCGTAGATGAGCCGGCTGGATCTCGAGGACAAGGTGGCCCTGGTAACAGGCGCGGCGGGCAAGCGCGGCATGGGCCATTCGGTGGCTCTGCGGCTGGCGGAGCAGGGGGCCGACGTGGCGGTGCTCGACATCGCGCCGGCGCCGAGGAGCCTCTTCACCGGTGACGACGGCTGGCGCGGGCTCGACGAGGTGGTCGAGGAGATCGAGGCACTCGGCCGCAGGGGTCTCGCCTTGGTGGCCGACATCAGCAGCAAAGAGCAGACCGCCCAAGCTGTCGAGGCGGCCGCACAGAAGCTCGGCCGGATCGACGTGCTGGTGCACTGCGCGGGCATGCGCGGCACGCCCAACGTGAACGTAGTCGACGGCGACGAGGACGAGTGGAAACGGATGTTCGACGTGAACCTCCTGGGTTCGTTCGTCATCGCGAAGCCGGTCGTGGCGCAGATGGTGCGGCAGGGAGGCGGGGGCAAGATCGTGCTCATCGCCTCGCTCGCCGGACGGGAGGGCGTGAAGGGCAACGCCGCCTACGCCGCGTCGAAATGGGGTGTCATCGGCCTGGTGCAGAGCCTCGCCAAAGAGACCGCGGCGCACCGGATCAACGTGAACGCCGTGTGTCCCGGAATGATCATCACCAACCTGCGCGACCACTGGATCGAGGCCGAGGCCAAGCAGGCCGGCACGACCTCGGAGGAGTACCGGCGGCAAGAGTACGAGAGAGGCGGCAAGATCGTGCCTCTTGGTCGCATGGGCATGCCCGACGACATAGCCGACGTCGTCTCGTTCCTGGCATCGAAGCACTCGGACTACATGACCGGCCAGTCGCTCAACGTCTGCGGCGGCCTCGTCATGAACTAGAGCCGGCCGGACCGCGACCGCACGCCATGAGCAAGCGATCCGGACAGACGACGGTGGTGCGAGAACTGGCGTTCATCGGCACCGCCTGCGACTGGAACGTGTGTCTTGGAAGATGATCGCACGCAAGGAGAACCACAGTGACCAGATCGTTCGAGAACAAAGTGGCGCTCGTGACCGGGGCGGCAAGTGGTATCGGGCGGGCCGGGGCCGTGGCCTTCGCCCACGAAGGAGCAAGGGTGCTGGTTACGACCGGTTCTAACGTCGAGGGCGGCGAGGAGACGGTGCGGCTCATCAAGGACGCGGGCGGCGAAGCCTCGTTTCTCAAGGTCGACGTATCCGACGAGGCCGACGTCGAAGAGATGGTGACGGCCTGCCTGTCTCGCTACGGAGGGCTCGACTTCGCCTTCAACAACGCAGGGGTCGGGCCCGACGGCAGGCGGATCCCATTCTTCCAGATAGTCGACATGCCCAAGGACATCTGGGATCACACGCTCGGTGTCAACGTCACCGGCGCCTTCTTGTGCATGAAGCACGAGTTGCGGCACATGATCGCGCAGGGGTCGGGGGTGATCGTCAACACGTCGTCGGTGCATCCTCTCAAGGCCAAACCGGGCTCGTGCGCGTACATGGCGAGCAAGGCCGGACTCAACGGCATAACCAAGACGGCCGCGCTCGAGGCAGCTCCATACAACGTCAGGGTTAACACCATTATGCCCGGGCCCACGGAGGGAACGCTGCTCGTCGACTACCTTACCGCGGCCCATCCGGAACGGAAGGCCGACATGAAGCGGGTCGTCCCGCTGCCCCGCCTCGGCAACACCGACGACATGGCGCAGACACTTATCTGGCTCTGCTCCGACGCCTCCTCCTTCATCACCGGGCAGTGCCTGGCGGTGGATGGAGGCCTCACCGCAGGCTGATGACGGAACGTTACCGACACGCGGTTGAAAGAACACCAGACATGAAGATCCCCCAGATCGGCGCCCTGATGGAGACGAGACTGCAGGACCTGGCAGAAGCCCGCGGCCGCGGCACAAAGGTCGTGGGGTATCTCTCCGGCGGCTTCGTGCCCGACGAGCTCATCTACGCGTCGGGAGCCATCGCGCTCTGCCTCAGCCATGGCGGCGAGGCCCGGGCGACTGAGCGGGCGCTCGCGCTCGTGCCCAACGTGATCTGCCCGTTCGCCCGCGCCCAGATCGGCGAGACACTGCTGAGGACCAACCCTTTCTACGCTTCGTTGGACTTGGTGGTAGTGCCGACAACCTGCCAGCATCTGAAGCAGGCCGGCGATGTGTGGGAGCACTTCGATGTGGTCGACGTCTTCAAGCTGGGCGTTCCCTACGACTGCCAGGACGACTACGAACTCGAGTACTACCGAGACAGACTGGCCGAGCTGAAGAGGGCGCTCGAGCGACTCACCGGCACCCTCATCACCGACGACAAGCTGAACGATGCTATCGCCGTTCATAACCGGCTGCGCGGGCTGCTGAAGACGCTGAGCCTGGCGCGCCGCGGGCCGCGGCCGGCCGTCGACACCCTCGACTTCGTGCGACTGAACCACCTCTCCATGTATGCCGACCCCGTCAGCACCTGTGCTGTGCTCGAGACTCTCTGCGGCGCGACCGCCGAGCCGCCGGCGCCCGCGGCGAAGAGACCGCGTGTGATGTTGATCGGGCCCGCCCTCGCCTTCGGCGATTACGACATCATCAGGATGATCGCCGACGCGGGGGCCGACGTGGTGGTCGAGGAGGTGCTCGAGGGCATGCGCGACTACTGGCAGGTCGTCGACGGCCCCGGCGATCCGCTCGACCGGCTCGCGAGAAGCTATCTACTCGGCAAGAAGCCGGCCGCGTTCATGAGGGGCGCGACCCGCAAGAGGCTCGATTTCGTGCTCGATCTCATCGAGGAGTTCGACGTCGACGGCGTGCTCTGGTACCAGCTGCTCTGCTGTGAGCTCTACGACGAGGAGTCGTTCCTCTTCGAGAAGGTGCTGCAGAAACGGGGCATTCCCCTGCTGCTGGTCGAGTCCGACTACCACAACCTCGACGCGGGCCCGGTGCGCACGCGGCTGGACGCGTTCGTCGAGATCCTACGAGGCGGGCCGGTCGATGCTTGAGCTTCTAGAACTCTGCGGATTCGACGACGGAGAACGTCAGGCTCAGCTCCCCCGAGTGAAGTCGGCCTTCTCGAGGCTGGACCTGACCGAGGACGACATCAAGACGGCCAAGGAGAGGCTCCACCTCTACTACGACATGGAGTTGTCGGGCGTCAGGATGATGGTGGGCGTCCTTCTGAAGGACATGGTCGATATCGTGCTGCTTCGCGACGAGGGCGCGCGAAAGGTCATCCATTCGTGCATGGCGCCGGGATTCGAGGTGCTCGGCACGGCCATCAACACGAACTCCGACGACGTTAGGCTGACCTATCCGAACTTCACATTCATGGCGGTCCTCGGGGGTGTGTTCGGCAGGTTCGTGCCGGTGCTCGAGGCTGCCGAGCGGTTGTGGCTGCGAGGTGGCATCGTGCGCCACTGCGGCATGGTCAAGGCCAGGGTGGGCCTCATGAGCTTGGGACTGCACCCCCGGCCCGACCTGACGGTGACCACAGGCTACCTCTGCGACACCAGTCCGAAATCAAACGAGATCATGGAAGCGGTCTTCGGCATACCGGCGTACTGCGTCGACCATGTGCAAGATCGCCGGTCCGCCGAGTTCCCCGACGGCAGCCGGCTGACCGTGTTGTCTGCCAAAGGCATGCGCAGGTTCGGCGCCGTCGTGCAGAGAGAGACCGGCCTCGAGGTGACCGACGAGATGTTGTGGCGGGCCATCCAGGCGCGACGGCCCATCGGACAGGCGATGGATCGAGTGCTCGACGTGATCCGTCTCAACGACCCTCCACCGCTCGGGGCGACTCATCTCAACCTGCTCGCGGCGCTCGGCCGGCCGCCCTACAAGGAGAGTGAGATTCCGCGGGTGGTGGAAATCCTCGACACGCTCCGCGATGAGTTGGAGAACCGCGTGCGCGGAGGCGTGGGGGCGGTTCCCAAGGGTGCGCCTCGCATCCTCGTGCTGTGCCCAAACCATCACTCCGACCCCCGCTTCGAGTACCTGTCCAACCGGCTCGGCCTGAACATCGTAGCCTCCGACTTCAACTTCTCCTCGGGAGAAGACAGGTCGGGCGCGGGCATCGTCGACCCCAACGACCCATACGATGTCATCTGCCAGCATCCTCACGGCACCCCCGGTCAATGTCTGGGGGGGCGGGCCCATATCATTCTCGACGTCTGCCGGCGCCTCCGCATCGACGGCGTCATCGACCACTACCACGCGGGTTGCAGGTACATGGCCGCCGACACCGTCGCGCTGCGCGAAACGGTCACCCGGGAACTGGGTATTCCGGTGCTGGCCTATGAATGGGACAACTTCGACCCCCGTTCGTACAACGAGAAGGACCTGGTGGCCAACCTCGAGACGTTCTGGGGAATGGTCGAAACGAGTGGCGGCCCAATCCAGCAAGGAGAAAAACGTCATGAGTGAAGCCGTGTCGCGCGTTCTCGACCCCCGCACGACGGCGCTGCTGCTCTTGCACTGGCAGAACGAACTCGTGAAGCCCGGAGGGAAGATCTACGATCCGATGGGTGGCATCCTCGCGGCGGCCGGCACCGTGCAACGCACACAGGCCGTCCTCCAGGCGAGCAGGATCCGCGGTGTGTTTGTCGTCTTCGTGAACGTGGGCCACAGGCGCGGGTACCCCGAATTGGCCCCCGATCCGGGTCCACTGGCGGCAGGTCTTGTCAGGGCGCAGGCGTTCATCAGGGGGACATGGGGGGCCGAAGTCATCGAAGAACTGCGGCCGCTCGATGACGAGATCGAGATCGTCAACTACTCCACGAGCGCTTTCATCTACACCGAACTGGACCTTCTGCTCCGCAACCGAGGCATCACGACCGTCGTTCTCTCCGGCCTCGCGACCAACTGGGTGGTGGAGAGCACCGCGCGAGACGCCGGCAACAGGGGCTACGCAATCTGGACATTGAGCGACTGCTGCAACAGCTCCAGCCAGGAGGCACACACTTTCTGCTTGACGAACTCGCTCCCCATGCTGGGCGTCGTCTGCGACTCGGCGTCCTACATTCAGGCTCTGAGCGACCCCGGGCCTGAGCGGTGAGCGCAACGATCTCATCGGTGAACCACGACACAGGAGCCAAGAACATGCTCGCAGTAACCGGGGCGACCGGCAAAATCGGAGGCAGAGTGGCGGCCCGCCTCGCGGCACTCGGTCTCGCGCAGAGAATCATCGCGCGCGATCCGTCGAAGTTGCCGGCCCTGCCCGGCGCGGAAGTTCGCCAGGTCTCCTCCTACGGCGACCCAGTGGGCATGGGAAAAGCCCTCGCGGGAGTCGATACCCTGTTTCTCGTCTCAGCGCGAGAGATCATGGGTGTGATCATGCAGTCCTACGACCGCAATGAGCCTGTTCCGTACTACGACCGGCTGCACCAGCATATTTGCGCCGTGTCGGCGGCTGCAGCGGTCGGTGTCAGACACATCGTCTACCTGTCGTTCCTCAACGCCCAGCCCGATGCGACCTTCTTCGCCGCCCGCGAGCACTACCGCACCGAGGAGTTCATCCGCTCGACCGGCGTTGGGTTCACCTTCATGCGCCAGGGTCTCTACCTGGACAACGTCCCGGCCCATGTGATGAGCGATGACGTCATGCGTGCACCGGCGGGCCAGGGAAGCGTCGCCTGGATCTCACGCGACGATATCGCCGAAGCCGTCGTGGCCGTTCTGACGAGCGCAGGCCACGACGGGCAGACATACGACATCTCCGGGCGAGAGGCGCTCACCATGGCTGAGACGGCCGATTGTATGTCGGCCGTGCTCGGCAGGAAGATCTCGTACCTCGCTCAGACCCCGCACGAGGCGAGGACCAGTCGCAACATGAGCCGGATGATCGATCTCGAGCTGGCCCGCCGGGAGAAGACGGGCGACAAGCTGACCGAAACCGAGCTTGAGGGATGGATCTCGCACTACCTCGAGATCGCGACCGGAGAGGCCGGCACGATCAGCGACGCTGTCTTTCGCCTCACGGGGCGCCCCGCGGAGACGGTAGCGGAATACCTGCAGAACCATCCTGAGAGCTACAGCTACTTGCTGAAGGGTTAGCCACATGGGTCGCACGGAGAGGATGGCTCAGTGATGGGCTACGCGCATGTGTTCAAGCCTTTGAGAATCGGCAGGTTCACTGCGAAGAACCGCGTCGAGTGCGCGCCTGCCATACCCTTTCTCGCCTCGGAGGACTGCTTCGTCACCCGGGAGCTCGTCGAGTGGTACCGGAGCATAGCCAAAGGCGGCGCGGCCGTCGTGACCATAGGCGAGACGTCGATCGACTACGAGGACGCCCGCTTGCACGGGCGGGCGAACGTGCTCTGCCTGGGCGACAACCGGTCCATCCACGGTCTGTCGGTTCTTGCCGAGACCATCCAGCGCTACGACGCCCTCGCCTCCATCGAGCTGAACTACGAAGGGCTCCGCGCGCCGACGGACATGACCGCGGGCGAGATCGAGACCGTCATCGAGCGTTTCGCCGATGCGGCAGCCCGCTGCAGACATGCGGGCATGGACATGATCATGATCCATGGAGGCCATGGCCACCTGTTGGGGAGCTTCTTCTCGCCGGTCACCAATAGGCGCTCCGACCGATACGGGGGAAGCCTTCAGAAACGAGCCCGGCTCGCTCTGGAGGTGCTGGAGGCGGTGCGCAAGAAGACCGGCAACGATGTCGCCATCGAGTACCGGCTGAGCGCCGACGAGTTGACGCCGGGTGCGCCTTCGGTTGACGAAACCATCGAATTCGCCCAGATGATCTCGGACAGGATCGATCTGCTGCATGTGTCGGCGGGCAACATCACGGTGCCCAACACCTGTCCCAGGATGATCCCGCCCATATACCTGCCGCGCGGCACGAACGTGGAGTATGCGGAGCGCTTCAAGCGCGAGCTGAGCGTCCCGGTGACCGCAGTCGGCTCCCTCACCATGGACATGGCCGAGGAGATCATCGCTCAGAACAAGGCCGACATGGTCGCCATGATCCGCTCCATCATCGCCGACCCCGATTGCGTGGCGAAGGCGAAGACCGGCCGGCACGCGAGCATACGACCCTGCGTTCGCTGCAACCGCTGCGTCTCCGAGACCCGAGAGTTCACGCGACCCACTCGCTGCACGGTGAACCCCGTCGCGGGCAGGGAGGCGGAATTCGTGAACCTGGCGGCGCCGTCGGGCATAAGAAAGGTCGTTGTGATCGGCGGAGGGCCCGCGGGCATGGAGGCCGCGAAAACGGCGGCCGGGCGTGGCCACGACGTCGTGCTGTTCGAGAAGGATGCCCGCTTGGGCGGAGCCCTCATCCAGGCGTCGGCTCTGTCATTGAAGAACGACATGAAGACCTACCTCAAGTGGGCGGAGCGGGCGACGGCGCAGACGCCCGGACTCGAGGTCCGGCTCTCGACTGAAGCGACCGTCGACGCCGTCACGGCGGAGCACCCGGACGTGGTGATCGTCGCCCTGGGCGGCTCTCCCCGCGTACCCGAACTGCCCGGCATCGACCGGCAGAACGTCATGCTGGCGGGCGATGCTCATGCGGACGGCACGAGGACCGGCGACAAAGTGGTGGTAGTGGGCGCCGGGATGGTGGGCTGCGAGACGGCTCTGGGTCTTGCTCAGGAGGGCGAATCGGTAGTTCTTGTCGACATGCTGCCCCTCGACCGGATCGCCCTTGACGCTCACCCGATCAGCAGGACGGCCCTCTTCGCCATGCTGAGGAGCGCTTCTGTCGAGATCGAGGCCCAAACGAAGCTCGAAGCCGTTACCGCAAGCGGTGTGATCGTCAGCCGTGGCGACGGCAGCAGGGCCGAGATCGCCTGCCACTCTGTGGTGCTCGCCACGGGTGTGACACCCCGCCGCGAGCCGGAGCGGCTCTTCGAGGCCCTTTGCCACGAGGTTCACGTCATCGGCGATTGCAGACGGGCGGGCGGAAACCTGCGCACGGCCATAGCCGATGGATTCAATGCGGCAATCGACATATGAAGCCGGGAAATAGCCGAGTACATCGTTCAATGCGACGCTAAGGGGTTCGGAATGAGTGAGATACCTGTGCAAGCCGACGTGGTCGTGGTCGGCTCTGGTGCGGCAGGCATGTCCGCGGCGGTCACCGCCGCTGAGGGCGGAGCGAGGGTAGTCGTCTTCGAGAAGCAGCGGTCTCTGGGTGGTACCACCAACTTCCTGCACGGCACGTTCGCCGCCGAGAGCGACATGCAACGCGAGCGCTTCATCGATTTCACACGCGATGAGGCCTTCCGGCACATCATGGACTACAGCCATTGGCTGGCGAACCCCTGGCTGGTGCGCGCCATCGTCGACGAGTCGGGGGCGACCATACGTTGGCTGCAGGACCGGGGCGTCGTATTCACCGACGCGACTATCAACATGCTCGGCTGTCCGCGCACGTATCACATCGTGAAGGGCAAAGGCGAATCCATCGTCAAGGCCCTCGTCACCCAGGCGAAGGGCAAGGGAGCCGAGGTGCTGCCGGGTCTGCCGGTCACCGCGTTGCTGAAGGAGGGCAACCGAGTCACCGGAGTGCTGGTCGACGACGACGGGCAAGAGGTCGAGGTGGCTTGCAGGGCCGTCATGCTCGCGACCGGTGGCTTCGCCAACAACAAGGATTGGATCAAGAAGTACTGCGGCCTCGAGCTCGGAGTCGACGTCATACCGATCGGCAACACCGGCAAGATGGGTGACGGCATCCGCATGGCCTGGGAAGCGGGTGCGGCCGAAGAGGGCATCGAGGTACTCGAGGTTTTCCGAGTGGCTCCCATTGGTCCGGAGTTCTCCGGCTTCTGCGAGCTCGAGATGGCAGCGATGCAACCCGATCTCTGGGTGACCCCCCTCGGCAAGCGGTTCTGCGACGAGACCATCGGCTACTGGGACAGCCATGTCGGCAACGCCAACGTGAAGTGGGGCAAGAGCGGCTACACCTGGAGCGTGTTCGACGATTCGATCATCGACAAGATTATGCAAGACGGCATCACCAGGAACATCAGCGTGGAGTTCCTGCCGGGACACAAGCCTCAGAACATCCGCAGGGAGATCCAAGCGGCCATCGACAACGGGAGCACCGAGGTGGTGGCAGCCGACTCGGTCGAGCAACTCGCCGCGAAGATGGGCGTCGAACCGGCGATGCTGCGGGCGACGGTCGACGAATACAACGCCGTCTGTGCAGACCATCGCGACCCGATATTCGCGAAAGACCGCAAGTATCTTCGCCCCCTGACCGGCCCGCGCTACTACGCCGTCAAGGGCCACACGGTATTCCTGGGAACTATGGGCGGCATCAGAATCAACGAGAAGACCGAGGTGCTCGACAAGAAGGATATTGTGATTCCCGGTCTGTACGCGGGTGGCTTCGACGCCGGTGGCATGTACGGAGACAGCTACCCCATCAAAGGATCGTCAGGCCTTGCCTCGGCCTTCGCCCTTGCCTCCGGACGCATCGCCGGCCAGAACATGCTCCAGTATCTCGGAACGTAGTTGGACTGCCGGGGCGCTGCCTCTGCTCGACAAGATCACATCCGACCTGGACAAAGGAGGTCATCCGGATAGCGATGTGATGAGGTCGACGCTTGCCGGGCTGCCGAAGAACGAAAGGCGCGTCCTTTCAGCAGCCCGAGGTGGGTTGGGCCGAAGCCCGCCCGTGGGGATGACGCTCTACGTGATCAAAGGCATAGCACGCGACGTTCCCATCGGGACGATCTTCCGAGGAGCCGTTCCCTTCCTTGCGATGGAGATCATCCTCGTGGCGCTGATCATCGCCTTCCCCGTCATTGTGACGTTCCTGCCGAGCATCTCGGCAGGATAGGCGACCGGCACTGGTTTTGACACCGCGATAGGTCAGGAGCGAGCGATTTCTGAGACGACCGGTTCTACGATGACCGTGCCTTTGCCGGTGCAATCGGAGCTTCAGCGCCGGCGCCACTATGTGCTCACCGTCGTGTCTATGGGCACATTCATGACCCCCTTCGACAGCAGCATCATCGCAGTGGCGCTGCCGGCGATGGGCGCGAGCCTGCATCTCAACTACTCGTATGCTCTGTGGGCACAGGCGGCCTACCTCCTCTTGACGACCGCGCTACTCATTCCCGCCGGCAGGATCGCCGATTCGCGCGGACCCATCCGATACAACCTTGCCGGCAACATCGTCTTCGCCCTCGGCTCAGCGCTGGCCGGACTTGCCCAGAACGGGCTGATGCTGATCGTCGGCCGCTGCGTCCAGGGCGCCGGCGGCGCGTTCATGTTCGCGACTTCGACCGGCATCATCACGGCGGTCTTCCCCCGCTGCCAGCGCGGGAGGGCGATCGGCATCAACCTGACGGCGGGGTACGTCGGCCTGATGGCCGGCCCGGCGGCCGGCGGGTTCATCGTGGCCCGCCTCGACTGGCGCTGGGTGTTCTTCATCAACCTTCCTGTCGCCGTGGCGGTTCTCGCTGCCGGGTGGACACTCATGAGCGCGGAGCTTCGCGAGCGGCAGGCCGCGTTGATGGCGCACCGGCCGGCGTGTTCCGAGGGCCGTGGTTTCGTTGCTCGGCGTCATGGTAGAACATCGCTCTGTCTGCGAAGTGCGGATTGGCAGGCCCCCCTCCTGCTTGCGGCGTTTCTCACAGCCCTCTTCCTCCCCTTGACGTTCTCGCCTCTGTGGGGGTGGAGCAGCGCTAGAACTATCGGCCTGCTGTTGGCCGCCGTCGTGTTTCTGTTCGCGTTCATCGTGAGAGAAGATCGCGCTACGCAGCCGATGCTCGACCTAGACCTGCTTCGCGGCAATCGCGTCTTTGCGGTGGCCTGCTCGGCAGCCTTCGTCTACTCCGTGGGGATGTTCGCCGCGATCACCCTCACCGCCGTGTATGCCCAAGTAGTGCAAGGCCGTTCGGCCGAGCAGGCCGGGCTCATGCTCCTGGTGCAACCGGTTCTCATGGTGCTGATATCCCCCATCGCCGGTCGGCTATCCGACCGAGTGGGCGCGCGGCCCCTTACCGGCCTCGGCGGGCTCTTGCTGAGCGCCGGCATGATCCAGCTGGCCTTGAGCGGAGACTCGGTCGCGCGCATACTTCTCGGACTCGCCACGGTGGGAGTGGGGATGGCGGTTTTCAGTTCACCCAACATGTCCGCGATCATGGGAGCCGTGCCGCACCATCAGCTGAACCTCGGCTCCGGCTTCCAGGCGGCGATGCGCTTTGGTGGACAGGGTTTCTCGATCGCGGTGCTGGGCTCGATCGCCGCCTGGAAGCTCGGTCCTCACGGCGCCCACATCATCTTCTTGGGCGACAGTGCCTCCGCCGTCAGCGCGTCAGACTTCGCCGACGGCTACCAGGCTGCGATGCTGGTCGGCGCCGGACTGACCTTTCTGGCTTCGCTGCTCTCATGGCTGGCCCGGCCCGCTCGCTAGTCACCGTGCCACGTCGAACTCACGCCTCTTGGGTGCCAGCGGCCTATCGCCTCAGGTATAGCAGCATGCTCGTCGCGGCGAGCCGGCCGGAATTGAAGGCGAAGGCCGAAGCCAGGCCGGACGAGCCCTTGATAGGATAGCTGTCGCCATACATGCCGCCCACGTCGAAACCACCGGCATAGAGGCCGGGGATGGCGATGTCGTCCTTGTTGACGGCCTCCATCTTGCCGTTGACCCTGATGCCGCCCATCGTTCCCAGAAAGACCGTTCGACCCTTGACCGCGTAGTACCGGGGGCCGAGGAGGGGCCGGAGAAATCTCGGCTCCTTGGCGAACAGACTATCGCGACCAGCCGCACAATAGCCGTTGTACTCGTCGACGGTGGCCCTCAGCAGTTCGGCATCGGCACCCATCTTCTCGGCCAACTCCCCTACCGAGTCCGCAGCCACCACTTCGCTACTCCCCCGCTCGAGAGCCGCCTCGATCTCCTTGAACACGTTCACCGGCCGGTAGCCGGGCATGAAGTCCGCCCCGACGTTGTTGTCGACGCCACGCTCGATCATCTCACCCAGGATCGCGTCGTCCAGGAGGTTCCAGGTGTAACCATCGCGCGCGTACTTCGCGTTCGCGTTGCCGACGTGCGTATCCCAGAAAGCCACCGTCTCGTCACAGAAACGCTCCCCGCGCGGCGTCACCCACAGGTCGGGCTGTGCTGAAGCGATCTCGATGTCGTTCCATGTAGCGAAGTCGGGGGCGAGGGGCGCCACCCTGAAGAGCTCGAGTAGAGCGACACCCTCCTCCGCGGCGCCGGCCTCCCAGGCCATGCGGATGCCGTCGCCCATCTTCGCGGTGTTGCCGATGGGCACGACGTCGCGCCCCAATTCGAAGCCACAGTACCGCTTGATCCACTGCGCGTTGTTGGCGAACCCGCCCGTTGCGATCAGCACGGCGTCGGTCGCGACCTCGGTCTCCTCCCCGTCCACATCGGCCACGACGCCGGCGACACGACCCTCCTCTTTGACCAGCGAGGTGACCGGCGTCTCGGCCAGGATCACCGCTTCGAGGCTCTTCGCCCTCACGACGAGGGCTTTCACCACGGCCTCGCCTTTGCCCTTGATAACGTGGTACGTTCGCGGGGCTTCGGGCATGTTGATAGTAGCCTCAGTGAACACCACACCCCGCTCCCGCAGCCAACCGATGGTGGAGGCCGACTCGTCGATGATGGCCCTGACCAGCCGGGGATTGGCCCGCCAGTGGCTGTAGTCCATGATGCTCTTGAAGGCCTGATCGCGCGTGAAGTCGATGTAGCGCTCACGCTGCATGTCGCTCTCCACGGCGAACGTCCCGTGGATGAAGTTCGTTGTGCCTCCGAGCGAGCGCTGCTTCTCGAAGACGACAACCTTCACCCCAGCCTCAGCTAGCGTGACCGCGGCCGCGAGGCCGGTCGCGCCGCAACCGACTACGACGGCATCGGCCCGCGCCGGGACTTTCATCGCCCGAGATACTTCAGCGCGCTCTTGCCGGCGATGCGCCCCGAGTTGACAGCGAACGCCGAGGCCAGGCCGGACGAGCCCTTTATGGGATAGCTGTCGCCGTACATGCCTCCAGCGTCGAAGCCGCCCGCGTACAGGCCCGGGATGATGTCGTCCTTCTTGTCGAGCACCTCCAGCTTGCCGGTCACCTTGATGCCGCCCATGGTGCCGAGGAATACAGTGCGGGCGCGAGTCGCGTAGAACCCCGGACCGACGAGCGGGCGCAGGTAGCGCGCATCCTTGGCGAACAGCTCGTCATGACCCTTGGCGCAGTAGCTGTTGTACTCGTCGACAGTCGCCTTCAACACTGCCGGGTCGATCTCAAGCTGTGCGGCAAGACCTTCCAACGAACCGGCGGCGAACACCTCGCCGCTGCCGTGGTCGAGAGCCGCCTGGATCTCGTTGCGCAGATTGGTCAGCTTGTACCCGGGCGGAAAGTCCATGCCCACGCCTTTGTCCAGGCCCCACGTCATCAGCCGCTCGACGACAGTGTCGTCGAAGATGCTGAAGGTGCAGCCGTCCTTCATGAACCTTCCCTGGGCGTTGCCGACCGGGGTGTCCCAGAAAGTGATGGTCTCGTCGCAGAACCGCTCGCCGCGAGCCGTCACCCAAAGGTCGGGCTGCGCCGACGCCTGCTCCAGGTTGCAGCCCATGGCGAACTCCTCGCCCACCGGTGCCACTCGGAACATTTCGATGGTGCGCACGCCTTCCTCTGCCGCGCCCACTTCCCAGGCCATGCGCAACCCGTCTCCGGTCTTGCCCGTGTTGCCCACGGGAAAGAGGTTCACTCCGAGGTCGTAGCCGGTGTACTTCTTGACCCACTCCTTGTTGTTGGCGTAGCCGCCGCTGGCGACCACGACCGCCTTGACCGCCACTTCGACCTCTTCGCCGTCTGACTCAACGATGACGCCACCGACCCGGTTGCCTTGCTTGAGTATGGCCACCACTGGGGTGCCGGGTAGAAACGTCACTCCCTTGGCCCTCGCCTGGTCGACCAGGGCCTTCACGACCGCTTCGCCCCTACCCTTGATGACGTGGTAGGTGAGCGGCGACTCGGGCATGTTGATGGTCGCGTCGGTGAACACGACACCCTGGCTCTGCAGCCAACCAATGGTCGCACCCGACTCGTCGACGATCGAGCGCACCAGCCGGGGATTGGCCATCCAGTGACTGTAGTCCATGGTGTTCTTGAAGCACTGGTCGCGCGTGTAGTCCACGTAGCGCTCACGCTGCATGTCGCTTTCGACGGCGAAGGTGCCCTGGAAGAAGTTCGAGGTGCCCCCCAGAGACCTCTGCTTCTCGAACACGACGACCTTCGCTCCGCCCTCGGCCAGGGTCAGAGCCGCGGCCAAACCGGTGGCGCCGGAACCGATGACCGCTACGTCAGCATTCTCGGGAATGGAACCCATGCCGAACCTCCTAGTAGTTGCCCCAGAACTTCACTGCTTGGATCTTCAGCCGGAGATCGCACTGTAGGCAGCGCTCCGACTCATATCTCGCCTCGTCCTCTTGCATGGTGCGGCTCATCTCGCAGAAGCCGGTCAGCCGTTCTTCGGCCGGGAGCAGGCAGGTCCCGGCGCCGCGGGCAAGCTGCGCGAACCCCTCGCCCGGCCCCAGGCGCGGGTCGAGCTCGGCCACGGGCGCCAGCTTGCGGTCTATGCGACCGCTGCCTCCCAGATACTTGTCCATGGCGACTGCCGCCTTGCGACCCGAAGCGATGGCCTTGATCACTGTGGATGTGCCGTACACCGCGTCGCCGGCGGCGAACACGCCCTCACGACTGGTCGACAGCGAATACTCGTCGAGCTCCACCAGACCCCGGTCGGTCTTGTCCACCCCGAACCCCTCAGGGAGGTCTGGCCGCTGGCCGACCGCGAAGATGACAGTGTCGGCGTCGACCACGTGGTTGGAATCGCCCACCGTCTCGATTTGCGGAAGACCGTTCTCATCGAAGTGGAAGGTGTCAACGTCGAGTAGCTCGACTCCGGTCACCCTGCCATCGCTAGCGTGGATTCGGGTGGAAGTGTGGGCGGCATCGATTGTGACGCCTTCATCCTCGCCCTGCTCGATCTCCTCGGCGCTCGCGGGCATCTCGGCGCGGCATTCCAGGCAGGCGATGCGGACCTCTTCGGCGCCGAGGCGTCGCGCCACGCGGGCGCAATCGAATGCCACGTTGCCGCCACCCAGCACGACGACTTTGCCGCCCAGAGCCACCTCGTTGCCCAGACTCACGTCGCGCAAGAAATCGACGCTGACCAGGGCGCCCTCGCTGTTCGCGCCCGGTAAGCGGAGCTTCGCCCCCTTGTGCGCTCCCACGGCGATCAGCGCCGCGTCGTACCCCTCGTCTACGAGCGCGTCGACCGACTCCACCCGCGTGCCGGTCTTGATCATCACCCCAGCGTTCGCGATCTCGTCGATCTCGCTCTTCAGCACCTCGCGCGGCAGCCGGTACTCGGGCACCCCATAGCGCAACATGCCCCCCGGCTCAGGCAGGGCCTCGAAGACCGTGACCTCGTGCCCCTGCAGACGCAGCGCGTAGGCCGCCGTCAGGCCGGCCGGCCCGGCGCCCACGATGGCAACTCGCTTGCCGGTGTCGTCTTTGGGCGTGGAGTTTTCTCTCCAGAGCGCCACGTCGTCCCGAGCCGCCGCGAAACGCTTCAGCTCCCTGATGGAGACCGCTTCGTTCACGTGCCCGCGCCGGCACTCGCTCTCACACGGATGCTCGCACACGTAGCCCAGCACCAGCGGGAACGGCACCTTCTCTCTGATCACGGCCACGGCGGTCGCGTAGTCGCCCTCCTTGATCGCCCGCACATAGCGGGGAACGTCGATCTCGGCCGGACACGTGCTCTTGCAGGGAACGAGAGCCGCTTTGCGATTCCTGTCCTGCATGAGCTCTTCTTTGTCCTGTATGGCCCCCGTGGGGCACACTTCGGCACACGTCCCGCAGAACCGGCAGCCGGAATCGGCCAGGGATTCGCCTTCGGCGGTGTAGATATATGACTCGCTGCCCCGCTTCTTGTAGTGCAAGACGTTGATCTCGCGCAGGTCGCCGCAGGCCCGCACGCACCGGCCGCAGAGCACGCACTTGTTAGGATCGTATACAAGAAGCGGGTTGCGGGCGTTGACCGGCAAGAGCTTTGGCCGCCTGTTGACACGGAGTTCCTCGACGCCCAGATACTGCTTGAGCGATTGGAGTTCACAGTTGAGGTACTTCTGACAGGTGCCGCATTCCGGCGGATGCCCTACCAGGAGCAGCTCCATAGCCAGCCTTCGCAGACGGGAGATCTCGTCAGACTGGGTGCGTACGACCAGGCCGTCGGCGACCGGGGTCGAGCACGCGGCCACCACGCCGTCCACTCCCTCTACCTCGACGACGCAGAGCCGGCAGACGCCTCCCGGCGGCAGATCGGGATGGTCGCACAGGTGAGGCACGTAGATGCCGGCTTCGAGGGCGGCGTGCAGCAGGCTGCCACCCGTCTCGGCCGTCACCTCGCGGCCGTCGATGGTGAAGCTGACGGTCGCGCTCATCGACCCGCTCCCGGACAGCGCTTGGCCTGCAGGTGCGCCGCGAAGTCGTCGGCAAATAGCTCGGCGGCGCTCAGGGCCGGCAGCGCCGCGCCCTGGCCAAGACTACAGATGCTGCCCGGCTTCATGGCCTCGCCCAGCTCGCGCAGCAGATCCATCTGCTCCTCGGTCGCCCGGCCTTCGACGGCCTCGTTCAGAATATCGAGCACCTGCCGCGATCCCTCACGGCAGAACACGCACTTGCCGCACGACTCCTCGTGCAGACGGGCGGTGATATCGCGAGCCATCTCGACTCCACACCGCCCGGCCGCGAACACCTCGACTCCCCCCCAACCCATTCCGGTTCCCGCCTCGCGGAGTGTCTCGTGGTCGATCGGGGTCTCGAGGGCCTCGCCGGCCAGGAAAGGCCCCGCCGGCCCGCCGAACTGTACGGCCTTGATCTCGGCTGCGCGGAGCGGACGGCCCTCCACTTGCTCTATGGCCGCGCGTATGGTCGTGCCCAACGGCACCTCGACCGTGCCGGGCTTCGTCACGTCGCCGAACACCGCGATCACCTTCGTCCCAGCGCCTTCGACGCCGTCCTGCTCGCTGAACACCGCCGCGACCGCCGCCAGGGTCTCGGCGGTCTCGACCAGCGTCGGCGCGCCCGCGGCTCCGGCCGCGCTGCCGGCGCCGCGCAGATACGGCAGCGGTTGCCTGCCTTCGAGCGCCCTGATGAGGGCGGTCTCTTCGCCCGTGACGAGAGAGGCGGGCACCTCGACTACGCGAATACCCGCCGCGCCGCTGCCGCCGCTCGCCGGCGCGCCTTCCACGGCCTGGGTGAGCGCCGCGAACCCCTCGCTCTCAGGATCCACGCACACCACGCACGAATCGGCTCCCACGGCGTGGCCCGCGATCAGCAGACCATCGAGTACCGCTCGAGGGTTGCGCCGCAGAACGAAACCCGACACCTCCGCCCGCCGGTCGCCATCGACCGCGTTGCAGACCACGACCTTGCCGGCCCCCGGCGCCTCGCGCACGCGCAGCCAGCGGTCGGCGAGCAGCCGGCCGGCGCCCCCTTGCTCGCGCAACCCGGCCTCTTGCAGACGGGCGATGACTTCTTCGGCCTTGAGCTCCAGCACCTGCTCGGGAGTCAGGGTCACACGACCTCCACCCAATGTCCGATCTCGCCGGGCGCCCTGAACAGAGGCTCGATCGTCGCGCCGAACTTCTTGAAGTGCTCGGTCGAAAGGTGGTAGGCGATCGCCTTCTCGTCTTCATACTGCTCGTAGAAGATGAAATCGTCGGGGTTCTCGGCCGAGCGATGCAGCGAATAGAGGATGGCCCCGGGATCGCTCATGACGAGGGGCCGCATCCACGTGTAGGCGGCGATGAACTCCTCTGCCTTGCCCGGCGCTATGTGCACTTCAGCCGTGATTATCTTCATGATCAACCCTCTCTTGTCGTAAGGTTCTACCTACACACCACGCGCGGAGCGATCATCCGAAGTCGATGCCGTAGCCCCGCGCATAGAACATCGCCGGCTTCGGCATGAGCATGCGCCACACCTCGCCGCACGCAGACAGATCCTCGGCGCTCAATTCGAGCTCCAGCGCACCGAGGTTCTCGTCCAACTGCTCGACCGACGACACCCCGCACACGACGGAAGTCACCAGCCGGTCGTGGAGCAGCCAGGCGATCGACAACTGAGACAGGCTGCGGTCGCCCGCGATCTCCTTCAGCCGTCTGACCGCGCCGAAGTACCTGGGGTCCCATGTGGCGGGATACGGCTTGACGCCCGGAGGTGGCGGCTTGGTGGGGTCGTGCTCGAGGAATCTGCCCGACAGCATGCCTCCGGCCAGAGCTCCCCAGACATTGATGCCGACTCCCTCGGCTTCGCACAGCTTGGTCATCTCGATCTCACAATCGCGGGCCACGAGATTCCACACCAACTGGATGCAGTCGGGCCGGGCCAGACCGTGCTTGTCGGCGTGCCAGAGTGCCTTGCACACCTGCCACGCGTAGAAGTTGGAGAGCCCTACATAGAGGACCTTGCCCTCGCGCACCAGGTCGTTCAGAGTGTCGAGCGACTCCTCGATGGGCGTAGTGTAGTCGGGCTCGTGCAGGTAGTAGATGTCGACGTAGTCGGTCTGCAGGCGCCTGAGGCTCTCCTCGAGGCTCAGCCTGAGGTGCTTGCGATTGAGTCCCCGGTCGTTGACGCCCGGCCCCGTGATCGCCGCGACCTTGGTCGTCAGCACCACCGAGTCGCGCCTGCCCTTCAAGGCCCGGCCGACGACCTGCTCGGCCGGTCCGCGTTCGGGCGTGTCCCACCTGTCTTTGCCGTAGATGTCGGCTGTGTCGAGGCAGTTGACACCCGCGTCCAACGCCCGGTCGACGATCCGGACCGCGGTCGGCTCATCCACCTTGTTGCCGAACCAGAGAGTGCCGAGCGCGAGCGCCGACACCTTCAGGCCCGACTTTCCCATCCTGCGGTACTCCATCGGTGACATGGTGGATCTCCTTCTAACCGCCGAGGTAGGCCTTCTGAACGATGTCGCTGCATCTGATGGCCTCGGCGTCGCCCGAGAAGACCACTCTGCCTACCTCGAGCACGTACCCTGTCTGGCACACCCCAAGCGCGAGGTGGGCGTTCTGCTCGACAAGGAGAACACTGATGCCTTCGCCGTTGATCTTCCTTATGACCTCGCCCACCTGCTCGACCACGATGGGAGCAAGTCCCACGGACGGCTCGTCCAGACACAGCAGACGGGGATTCGCCATGAGCCCTCGTCCGATGGCCAGCATCTGCTGCTCACCACCGCTCAAGGTGCCCGCGTTCTGCTTCAACCGCTCCTTGAGTCGCGGGAAGAGTTCGAAGACATACGCCATCGAATCGGCGACGCCGCCTTTGTCTCTGCGTACCGTCGCACCAAGCTTCAGGTTGGTGTGCACCGGCAGGTAGGGGAAGAGCTGCCGCCCCTCGGGAACCAGCACCAAACCCCTCTTGACCCGCGCGGCGGTCTCCAGACCTTGCAGGTTCTGGCCGTCGAACCGGATCTGACCGGCCTGGATGGGCACCAGCCCGACCAGTGCCCTGAGGATGGTGCTCTTGCCCGCGCCGTTGGCCCCGATGATGGTCACCACTCCGCCCTCGGGCACGTCCACCGTGACGTCCTTGATGGCCAAAGACTTGTGATAGTAGACCGACACGTCTTTGATCTCAACAAACATAGTCGGCTCCAAAGTACGCGGAGATGACCTCCTGGTTGGCCCTGACCTCATCCGGGAGGCCCTCGCAGATCTTCTCACCGAAGCTGATCACCACCACGCGGTCGCACAGCTTCAAGATCTGCATGTTGTGCTCCACGATGAGCACGGTGATGCCGTTGTCGCGCATGCCGCGAATAGCATCCAAGCTGCGTTGGATCTCAGAGGGGTTCATGCCCGCCAGCGGCTCGTCCAGCAGGAGCAGCGTGGGCCTCGTTGCGAGAGCCCGGGCCACGCCCAGCATCTTCTGGTGTCCGTGGGCAAGGTTCCTCGCCAGTTCGTTGGTCACCTTCGAGAGACCGACGATGTCGAGAATCTGATGGGCCATCTCCTCTACGAACTTCTCATTGCGCCGGTACTTCGGCGTGCCGAAGAAGATGTCCAGGAGGCTCGAGTGCGGATGGAGTTCGAACGAAGAGGTCACGTTCTGAAGCACGGTGAACTCTGGGAACAGAGGGTTGAGCTGGAACGTGCGCCCGATGCCCAGCTTGGCCACCTGGTTGGGCTGGCTGCGCGTGATATCGATGTCGCGGAACTTGATGGCGCCGCTCGTGACCGGCAACACGCCGGTGATGAGGTTGAAGACCGTCGACTTACCGGCGCCGTTCGGGCCGATGAGACCGACGATCTCGCCCTCGGCGACGTCGATGTCGAAATCGCCGACCGCCTTCAGACCACCGAAGCGCTTGGTGAGTCCCCTAATCTCGAGAAGCATCGGTCGCCACCTCCTTCCTACTCACCATGTTCACAACGCGGCCCTTGATCAGCTTCACCAAGCCGACGATGCCGTCGGGCAAGAGGAACGCGATGATGAGCAGTATGGCGGCGGTGACGTACGGAAGATCGCCCTTCAGATCGCGGAAGAAGAACTCCGGAACGATCAGGAGCACAAGCACTCCCACAGAGGGGCCCCAGAAGCTGTTCAGTCCGCCGACGAGCACGTACATGATGATCAAGAGTGTCGCGCCAAGACCATAGCTACTCGGGGAGGCGACCCCTGTGTAGTGACAGTAGAAAGCGCCTAGTAGACCCGCGAAGAAACTACTGAACGCGACCGCCAGGATACGGTTGCCCCTTTCCCCGATGCCGACACTCGCCGCCACCTGGTGAGATTGAGCTACGGCCTTCATCCTGACGCCGATCCGGCTGAACTCGAATCTGTACATGCAGACCAGGCTGACGACCGTCAAACCGAGGCCCAGGTAGTAGTAGTTGGTCCGGTCGCTGAACAACGGCTGCACTCCGCCCAATCCGGTGCTCATGCCGGTCGTCTTCCCGCCCGCTGTGATGAGGTTCATGATGACGTAGCCCAGAAAGAGCGTGCCCATCGCGTAGTAGACGGTCCGCAGACGCGCAAATGGAAAAGCGATGATGCTGCCGACGATCGTCGCGGCGACGGCGCCGAGAGGGATGGTTATCCACGGCGACCAATGCAGCCAAACCCCAGGAATCGCGGCGGCGTACGCGCCGACGCCCATGAACGCGCCTTGAGCGATGTTGAACTGCCCGGATATAGATATCGTCCTGAAGCCGCTTGACACAACGATGTATACAAACGCGAGGATGAGAACATGCATGTAGTAGGACCCGGCTATGGCCAAGGGGAGCAGCGCCAACACGACGATGATCACGCCCACGGAAACCAGGCCGGCCCAGCGCCGTTCTTTCGCCCCGGAAGCCTCTCCCTTCTTCGCCGGCTCCGGATGCTCTGCAGAGATGGTTTCTATCTCACTCATGACCGAAGAACCCCTTGGGCCGGATGACTAGTAGGGCAAGAACCATGATCGACGCCAGCGCATCGACGACCGCTCCGTTCAAGAAAACCGGCAGCGCCCCGTAGAGCACGCCCAGCAGAGCTCCGACGTAGAAGATGCCGTTGAAGCTGCCGAGCCCCGCAAGTATCACGAGCATCAGCACCTTGATGAGCGAGACGTCACCGATGAACGGCGTCAGGTTGTACAGCGTTCCCATGAACACACCGCCGATGGCGGCGAGCCCGAAACCGACGGCGCAGGCGATAGCGGCGACCTGACTGAAGCGTATGCCCTGCAGAGCGGCGCCTTCCCTGTTCTGGGTGACTGCCTGCATCCTGGCTCCCCAACGAGAACGATCGACGAACAGGATAATCGCGACCAGCAAGACGACGCCGATACAGAAGGCCAGGATCCGGTCGGTCTCGATCGGATACGAGCCGAGGTTGGTTGTCCCATTCAGCAATGATGGGATGGAGAGTGCCCTAGTGCCGAGGAACCGGTTGAAGGTGGTCACGAGGATCGTGGAAAGAGCGATACAAACCATCATCGTACGGTTGAAGTCGGCCTTCATGGGCCTGAACAAGAACCTCTCCACAAGCACGCCGAACGCAGCGGCGAGCAAGACGGTCAGGGGGAAGGCGACGAATCCAGGCAACTCGAGTTTGACCACCATCAGATAGCAGCCATACGCCGCGGACATGAATATCGCGCCGTGGGCCAGGTTGAAGATCCCAAGCAAGTTGAGGATGAAGGCGAATCCCACGCCCATCAGGATGTAGACCATCCCGAGTAGGACCACATTGATAACTGTTTGAACTGCGAGTTCCACTATGTCAACCAATCACGTCTTCTATCGCTGTTGTAGTCGACGAACCGGGAGCCGGCTGGTACGGCGCCTCTCGAGCACCCGCTCGACGCTCCGCACCAGCCGGCTCGTTCTATATGTCAGCCAGTTAGGTGGCTACGGGGTCACGTCCGGGATCATCCAGGGTTTGTACTCAACCTGTCCGTTGTTGACGAGGCATACTGGGATCGGATTGGCCCACGCGTGGTTGGTCAGACCGTACAACTGGTTCCCGCTCGGGAAGCCGTCACCGTAGAGCGTCGGGAGGCTGGTCAGCGTCTCCCACTTCTTCGCTACCTCGGTTGGATCGAGACTGTCGGCGGCCTCGATCGCGCCCTTCAGAAGATACAGGGCGTTCGGCGCCAGTCCGAACACGTGCCGGTTGGGGTCTCCCATCTCCAGCAGCCTCTTCATCACGGGCGCCATGTTCGGGTCGGTAACCTGCTTGCTCAGCACGCCGACGAGGCCGGTCGCGGCGTCGCCAAGGGCAGCAACCGCCGACGGAGCGTCGATCGGGAAGCCGATGGGCCCTTCGTAGCCCAGCGTGCGCAGCCCCTTGATGATGCCGAAGAACGACGGGTCGATGCCGATGGTCAGCCATACGGCGTCGGGGTTCTGAGCCTTGATCTTGGCGGCGATCGGATTGTAGTCCTCAGCGTTGGTGGCAAAGAGCACCGGATCGCCCGAGAGGGTCACACCGGCTCTCTCGGCGACAGCCATGAAGTGCGGCTCGAAGGCCGCGAACGTCGCGTCTTCGGAGGCCAAGGCCACGGTCTTGATGTCGGGATAGTACTGCTGGAGTGCCTTCAGAGTGGTCGAATGCTGGGTGATCGGGTCGAGACCCAGGAACGCGTAAGGAGTGTTCGCATTCATCTCGGCCGGATTGAGGCCGTTGTAGTTACCTACGTGCAGCACTTTGTTCTGCTCGAAGATCGGGGTGGTCGCCAGGTTGAAGAACGCGCCCGGGCCTACCACGAACTGGAGTTTCTCGTCGAGAACGAGCTTGGTGGCGGCGGCGCTGTTGCCGTCGAGGCTGCTCTTGCCGTCTTCGATGACCAGCTCGATCTTGTAGCTCTTGCCCTGGACCTTGATGCCACCGTCGTCATTGATCATCTGGGCGACGTATTCGAGGTCCACCTTGTCGGCTGCGTCGACGACCGAGTACCAGTCGGTCAGCGACAGGATGGCGCCGATCCTCAGTGTCTCCATCGGGGCGGCACCGGTCGTGTCAGTCGAGGCCGGGGCGGTGGTGGCCGGTCCGGCGGTGGTGGCCGGGCCCGCGGTGGTCGCCGTGGTGGCTGGGGCAGCGGTCGTGGTGGTCTCGTCGTCGCCTCCACAAGCCGCGAGAAGCAGGCCCAGCGCCATCACCAGCAGCAGCACGCCTACTATCCATTTTGACTTCTTCATGTCACTCCCCTCTACAGGTTACGATACGAACTATTCACGTCTCTTGGCTCCTTCGTCTTGCGCCCTTGCCCTCATACCCCCTTTCGGATCGCCTCGAGGCGCTCTCCCTGTCGTTCGCCAACTCGGGCGACAGCATGCCGCTAGCCGCCACTGTGAAACCGTGTCAACAACAACTCGCCCCCCGCCTCTATGGCCTCATCCTTGTCTTGCGGCCATGCGACGGGCCGGCCCTCCGACCTGAGAAAGATCGCGTAGTGCAACCTGCCCTCGGGATCGAACATGGCGTCACCCAAGCCAGGATTGCGCCGCACGAGTTCGTCGAGCGCACTGCCCACGCTCCAGACGTCACCTTCCATCTCGGTCGTCTCGGCCGCGGTGAAGCGACGCAGGTCGCCCAATACGCGTACGGTGATGGGCATGCCTATTCCCCGCCGCCCAGATACTTGGCGGCCAACTGGTTGATGGCGGCTCCCGACACGTCGACCACCACCGCGCCGCCGTCAACGGGGATGACCGCGGCGGTGAGAAAGCTGGCGTCGTCGCTCGCGAGGAAGCTGCAGAGTCCGGCCATCTCGCTGGGGGCCGACACCCGCTTCATGGGTATGTCCTGCGAGAAAGTGCGAAAGATCTCCTCGACGGGCAAGTCGCACGCGCCGGCGAACTCGGTCATGCCGCCACGGAACATGTCGGTCATGGTGGCGCCGGGGCATACGCAGTTGACGCGGATCTTGTGGATGCCGTAGTCAACAGCCGCCTGCTTGGTGAGGCTCACTAGCCCGGCTTTGGAGACACAATAGGCGGGCAGCCGCGGCGGATTCACGAGCGCGGCGAGAGACGCGATGTTGATAATCGACCCGCCCCCCGCCTCGATCATGTGGGGGATCGCGGCCTTCATGGTGAGAAACGGGCCGGTGAGGTTGACCTGGAGCACCCGGTTCCAGTCTTCGAGCGCAAGATCGGCCACCCCGGCCATGGCCTGGTCGATACCCGCGTTGTTCACCAAGATGTGCAGACCCCGCCCGAACGAGAGCGCGGTCGCGACGACTCGGTCCACGGCTTCGGGATCGCTGACGTCGGCCGCGCAGGTCTTCACCTGGGCGGCGGGCAACGTGGCCGCGACCTCGAGTAGCGGCTCCTCCCGACGGCCTGTGATGACAACGCACGCGCCGTCGGCAACGAACCGCTCGGCGATGGCCCTGCCGATGCCGGTGCCGCCACCGGTCACAATCCCCACTCTGCCCTCGAGCCTCATGTCAGCCTCCGGCGATCGTAGCCCACAACGGGAGTAGAAATTGACCCTTCAAGCGTACCCCTCACTCGCTCAGCGGAGGTGCCGGCACGCCCTTGAGCCTGCCCTTGCTTATGCCCCAGAAGTCCTCGATAGAGGTGTAGTAATCCATCGCCCGGCCTTCGGCCTTCTCGCGCTCGGCCACCTTGGCGCGGTGGAACTCTTTGATGTCTTCGGGAATGGGCAGGTTGCCGAAGTCGAGGTAGCGGCAGGCGCCGTCGTTGTCGCGAATTCCGAGCACCTTGTCGGCCGCGTGTACGTTGATCGACATGGGCGAATCGAGCACGCCCGCTTCCACGGCCTTGATGGTGCCGACGGCGATATCGCCATCGCCCAACTCAACGACCTTGTCGAGAATCGCGTGCACCTCAGCCTGGCACACTTCTTCTTCCTGGCGGATCGCCGCGTTGTCGACCTCGAACTTCTGGTCTTTCCAGCAACCCAGGATCCACTGTGCCGCCAGGTAGCTCTGACGATGCGAATCGGCGCTGGGAACTCCGGCCGCTTCGTCAACGGTCTTCACCGAGACCACGTGGCACCCGCCCATGGCCGCGGTCAGCGCGGTGTAGCCGATGTAGCCGAAGGCGCTCCCCATCTCCTGCGGGAAGGGGAAGAGCGGCGATTGGCTGCCGAACACCCCCGCGATCTCGACGTCGCTATGGCCGAACTTGTCGAGATAGTGGCGCATGAGCTTCGGCAGAGAGTGGAAGTCGGCGATGTCCTGGTTCAGGCAACCCTGCAGGTTGACCTGGCAGAAGACGCTCTTCACACCCTGCTCGGCCGAGATGAGCGACTCGATGATCTGCGTGGCCATGTTGACGCTCATGGGGATCACGAAGTTGGGCAGCCACCCGTGCGTATCGGTGGTGATGATCACCCCGTGATCGGCGTAGTAGCCGATGAGTCTGCCCGTGTACTGGGCAGTCTCGATGCATTCCTCGACCGTAGCCTTCTTGTCGTAGCCGGCGATCCAGCCGAAGAAGCTGTTGGGAAACGCGCTCATGCCCGAAGCGAAGGCCATCTCACCCACCAGGGCTTGTCCTATGCGCGACGAGCGGGGGTCGAGGGCCCCGTCGCACGCCTCGACCACCCTGCGGTTGGCCTTGACGCCGTGGTTGATGATGGGGTAGCCGTTGAGAGCCGCCTTGCCGGTACGGATGCTCTCCTGCGAGGCCTTTCTCCACCTTGTCGAGCTGCAGATTGCGCGTGTAGCTGTCGGTGGTGAGCGGCAGCAAGTGGATGCCCAACTCGTTGAGAGACCGGATCAACTCGATCTCCCTGTCCACGAGCGGCGTGCCCTGCCGCGGAAAGAGCGAGATGCGGCCTTCCGCGCGCACCCGCTGGAGGATCTTGTGGAACTTCTTCCCGTCGGGCAGCGACTTGTGATAGGCGACGGCCTCCTCCAGGTCGACCTCTTTGCCGGTCGGCCAGGTGGCGAGCACTTCCGCGTGCCTCTGCATGAAGACATCTTCATCCATGCGCTGCTGTTTGACCCTGATCAAAGCCCCTCCTCCAATCTCACTCCGCACGCGTCGGCTCTCGTGGCGTTGTTCAGTCATAGATGTACAGCTCTTCGACCTTCTCGGCAGTCGGCACTCCCTCCGCGTCCCAACCCATGAGCGAGTAGTAGTACCTCTTGGCCTTCTCCATCTTCTCGCGGTCGAGAGCGGCCACGAACGGGCCGGTGGTCTTGTCCTCGTAGAAGCGCGGCGGCAGACGGTCGTCGGCCGCGGTAAGGCCCTGTTTGACGTTGAAGAGGCGAGCGGCCGTAAGTATGCGTTCCGCGGAACGGATGAGCTCGGCCGTGCTGACGTCCCAGCCGGCCACCGCCTGCAGGATCTCGACCGGCTGTTTGTATGTCACTCCCACGTACGCGAGGTGGCACGTCAGCAGGCAGTCGTTGAGGAACTCCCTGATGTGGCCCACCTTGAAGAGGGCGACCTTGCGGGGGCCGATCTCGAGCGTAGGCACAGTGTCGTAGAATCCCAGTTGGTTGAAATCCTTGATGCCGTGCTCGGCGGCCAGGATATCGTCGTGCACGTTCGCGCAGTGGTCGGCGCCGTTGGGATTGACCATGAAGCCGAGAGCGAAGGCGGGATTCAGGCGGGGTTCGTGCATGCCCGGATGGACGCCCTTGATCTCGACCGAGTAGGCCTCGGCCCCGCGGCCGATCTTCTTGGCAGCCTCGGCCGAGCCCAGCGACAGCAGGTCGCCGATGCCCTCACGCCGGCAGATCATCTCCACCAGCTTGACCAGGGTCGGACCGTCGCCGAACCGCAGATCGAGCCCACCGGTGTCGTCGAGGGTGAGTAGCCCCTTCTCGAAGCATTCCATCGCGAACGAGACGGTGTTACCCATGGAGATCACATCGACGCCGAATGCGTTGCAGATCTCGTTGGCCTTGACCATGGCCTCAGCATCGGCCACCTCGAGGTTGGTGCCGAGGGCGCACATGGCCTCGTACTCCGGACCGCCGTACTCGGGGTCGACGAAGTAGGGCGCCCCCGATTGAAGCCTCTTCTTGCAGCGGAGCGGGCAACCGAAACAGCCCTCTTGGGGAAGGCCCATCTTGTCCTTGAGCGCCCCACCGTGGACTTCCTTGATGCCCTCGTCGAACGGAGCGCCTCGCCAGTTGTGCACCGGGAGGTGACCGATGGCTTCCATGCCCATCATCTCGGGCCCGCCCGTGCCGAACTCCGGGAGCACCTGCTGGATCCAGAAGTGAGCCCAGTGGTCTTTGGTCAGCCAGTTGTTGAAGGCCTTCATGGCCTCGCGGTCGTAGACGCGAGGCCGGCCTGTGCCGCGCACCGCGATGGCTTTGAGGTTCTTCGACCCCATGACCGCTCCCAGGCCCCCACGGCCGGCCGCGTCGAAGGCGCCGTTCATGATGCAGGCATAGGGGATGAGGCTTTCTCCTCCGGGGCCGATCATGGCCACCCGGATGCGCTTGTCGCCGAGTTCCTCGCGGAGCGCGGTCTGCGTGTCTTTCGTCAGCATGCCCCACAGGGCGCCCGCGTCGCGGATAGTGACGTCACCATCTTTGATGTATAGGTACACCGGCTTCGCGGCCTTGCCTTCGACGACGAGCACATCGTAGCCGGCCTTCTTCAGCTCCACTCCCCAGTGCTCGCCCGACTGGCACAGGGCGATGCCGCCGCTGAGGGGCGATTTGGCGCCCGCTCCGTTGCGGCCGGTGGCATAGACGCCGGTGCCGACCACGGGACTGAGGGCGAACACCAGCTTGTTCTCGGGACCGAGAGCATCGGCGCCGGCCGGTATCTCGCTCAGCAGGATCTGGGCGATCAGGCCCGATCCCCCGATCCACTTACGGTAGTAGTGTTCGTCGCGCTCTTCGGTCGAGACCGTGCCACTGGTCAGGTCGACACGCAGGATCCTGCAGGTCATTCCCCCCCAGGACTCAGTGGATGTCGTTTCCTGGGTCATTGTCCGTGCACCTCGCGCTCTTGCGTTCTGCTATCCATAGACGTGGTACCGGCCTAGGCGTGCGTCGCGTGGGCCGGCAGGGGCAGGCCGCCAGAGACAGGCAGCACGACCCCGGTGATGTACGAAGACATGTCGGAAGCCAGGAAGAGCACCGCTTTGGCGACGTCCTCCGGCTCTCCCATGCGCTTGAGAGGAGCCTGATCGGCCATCATCTTGAAGAACGCCGCGGCTTCCTCGGGGGCCATTTTCTCGACGATCGTGTCGAAGAAGGGCGTCTTGATGGGACCCGGCATGATCGCGTTCACGTAGATGTTGTGAGGACCGAGTTCGGCGGCCATATCGTAGGTCATGCCGATGACGCCGCCTTTGGCGGCATGGTAGTGCGCATGCGGCGCGGGCGGGCTGATCGCTCCCAGCGACGAGAAGTGGACGATCTTGCCGTAGCCGTTCGCCTGCATGTGAGGCACCGCTTCTTTGCTGCACAAGAAGTACGACTTGAGGTTCAGGTCGACGACCCCGTCCCAGGCCTCCTCGGTGAGGAGGGTCAGGTTGGTGGGGTTACCGTGGGCGCCGAGGATCGCGCCGGCGTTGTTGACGAGGATGTCGAGCTTGCCGAAAGCATCGATGGTCGCGTCGACCATCTTCTTCACTTGTGCGCTGCTCGTCACGTCGCACTCGACGATGAGCCCCGAGCCTCCCGCCGCTTCGATACCCCTGAGGGTCTCTCCGGCGCCCTGCATGTCGATGTCGGCGATGGTGACCTTGGCTCCCTCGTGGGCGAACAACTGGCAGATGGAACGCCCCATGCCCTTCGCGCCGCCGGTGACGATCGCCACCCGGTTCTCTAGCAACATCCCCGTCTCCCCTTCGTTGGGTTGGTCTTCAGCGTCTTGGTCAGTTCCAGATCATCCTGAACGCTCGTTCAACAACCTATCACCGCACGCCTGCCCCGTCAAACACACCGGCAGACAGTCCCGTATCCTCCTAGAGCCTGATCTCGATATCCCAGAGGTATCCGTCTTCTCTGCACGCGACCTCGGTAGCTTGGCGTGCGCCACACCAGGGGCAGAAGAACTCCCTGAAGCACATGCGGTCCATCACATCGGTTGCGAACGACATGTACCCCGGTCCGATAGAGCCGGGCGGACTCTCCTTGACCCTGCAGGCCGACTTGAAGTTCGCCTCGCCGGGGCCCAGGTCTTGGCCACAACCGCAGAGGTAGTGGCTGCCGGCGGCAGTCTGCACCAGGCTCAGGTTGTCGCTTATGACTACCCGTCCGCCCCCCGGAAGCGAATCGACGGTGCGGCGCTCGTCGAGCCCGGGTAGCCGCCCACCCAGACGCAGCCGCTTGCTGGCAGTCCGCTCCAGCTTGGTCTTGTCGGGGTCGACATTCCCGCTGTCGTCGCACACCACCGCATACACGCGGAGGGCTTCCTCGCACGTGGTCTTGCCATCGGAGAGGTCGCGCTGCACCAAGGCCGGCTCTCTGTCGAGGGGATCGCCGTAGCCGGAGAAGTTGGGCAGGTTGGTCGACCAGACCGACCCCTTCTCCAGTCGCACCGGCGTACCCTTCCAGTATGTGGGCAACTGCTCCCCGGAGACCTCGTCGAGCGTCTGCGGAACCGTGCCCGCGGCCAGCCGGCCGGCGATGTCGGTCTCGTGCTTCACGTGGTAGAAGGCCCGGCCACCGGGGTTGCCGCCCAGGAGCCCCTGGCACTTCGCGTAGCTCTCGTTGGTGTAGATGCGCACGTCGAGACTGTCGGTGCCGTGGAGGGTCCATCCCTCCTCCGCCGCGCACCCGCTGCGGAAACGTCCCGCTCCCGCCTCGTTCACACGGTTGTGCTTCCTCCACAGCGTGAGCACCGGCCAAGCCGTCTCGTTCTCCTCGACGTTCGAGGCTTCCATGCCGGGCACCCAGTAGATGCCACCTGTGTCGACACCGTCGCGCCACGGAGAAGAGGGAAGAGCCCCCACCGACATGCCTGAGCTCATGCCCACGAAGAACTGGCCGTACTGGTTGAGGCCGTTGAAGATCCATCCGCCGTACGCATGGACATCGGAGATGCCGATGGCTTTGTCGCGCAGCGGCTTCTCGGCGCAGGCGATCATCTTGGCGGTGGCGCCCGTCGCGGTGGCGACGATCATGGGCATGTTGTAGACGCCGGCGCCGCTGACTGCCGCGGGATAGTCCGCACACGTGATAGTGCCGGGCACAGGCCGGAACTTGACCCGGCGGTTCAAGCCGCCGCAGGCTCCCCCAAGATCGTACGCCAGCATGATGGTGAGCGGCGCGAGGCAGGCGCCCACGAAACCGGCATAAGTGTTGTTGATGGCCCCGGTCTGCGGCGACGTGCCCTGATTGTCGACGTAGAGGTAGTCGCCCTCTTTTACGATATTGACTTGGCTCACGTAGACGCCACGGTCGCCTGTGATCGCCGCTTCGGGATAGATGCGCTCCGACCAGCGTCCGTCGGGGATCATGCGGAGCTTCTCGACCACCGACAGTTCGCCGACGTCGAGGGTCTTGTTCATGACCGCCTTGACCGTCTCGGCGCCGTAACGTTCGAGCAGCTTGAGGATGCGCTCCCGCGAGACGGTGATGCCGGCGAGCGCCGCGTGAAGGTCCATGCCCACGGTCGCCGGGATGCGCGACTGACGCAGGAAGAGTTGCTCCATGTCGACGCGCAGCGTACCGCGTTCCACCAGCTTCATGGGCGGAAAGAGCGGCGGATCCTCCCAGATGTTGGTGGACTCGAGACAGAAGCTCCCGGGCGAAGGTCCGCCGACGTCGCTGTAGTGCACACAGTTGGCCACCCAGCAGAAGAGCTCGCCGCCCCAGAAGACCGGCGAGGTCAGGCCGGTGTCTTGCTGGTGCGAACTGCCCACATACGGATCGCTGCACAAGAAGACGTCGCCATCGTCGATGCCGGGGTTCTCGCTGCGGTTCTCGAGGATCCACTTGGTCATGATGCCCAGGGTGTTGCCCAAGTACATGAGGAACGGCCCCAGGAACATCACGTCGCCGTACTCGGTCAAGATCGCGCACTGGAAATCGCGGCTGATCATGGTGATCGGCGAGATGCTGAGCGTCTGGATGGTGTTGCCGTTCTCCATGTTGATGTTCTGGAGGCTATTGCGTATCACCTCGTAGGTGATCGGGTCTACATCGAGTTCCGCGGTCGTCTGCAGCCGGAGTCGCGGACTGATGGAGAGGACGTCGGGCGGCGCGTAGCCGCGGGCGACGCCGTCCCAGACCACAGGCGTCGCGGCCGTCTTGGTCTGGCTGCCGGCATTCATGACCGCACCTCCCTGTCCGAAGCGTGCATGGCGACCGCCTTGCCCGCCGCGCCCCCGAGGGGCCGCGCGGGCTGGTCGAGCCGCAACACGAAGTTGCCGAAAGCGTCGCAGTCCAATGCCTGGTCGACTCCCACAACGATCGAGGTGTACGGCAGCTCCACCACCGCCGGACCGGCGATCCGATTGCCGTGGCGGAGTTCCCGGCCGTCGTAGACCTCGCTCTCAAGCCTCTCCATGCGGTCGGGCCAGAAGATGTCGCGAGTGCCCAGGAGGCCGCTGACCGGCACCGGCTTGGTGGAGCCCTCGTCGATCGCCTGCGCGGGCCTCTGCAGGCGCACCACCGCGTGGATGCGCACGGTCACCAGCTCGACGCCCTGCGACACCACGCCGGCGCCGTGCCCGTAGAGCGCCGTCGTACATCAGCCGGAAGTCCCGCACGGCTTGGTCGAGCGTGTCTCGAGTGATGTCGCCCGGAGCGATGCGCACGAGCAGGCTGTGCAACCACTGGCCGCTGTAGCGCATGAGACCGAAGCGCTCGATCTCTACCTCGTGGGCGGCCCTGCCCATCTCGCGCATCTCGGAGATGGCCTGCGTTTCGAGCTCGTCCACGAGGTCGCTCATCTCGTCGACCGGTAAGGGAGCGAAGAAGATCTGCTCGCGCTCGATGTTGAGCACCAGATTCGAAGTGGAACAGCCGTAGGCCGACAAAGTCGACGCGCCGTTGCCGAGGGGAACCACAACACCCTTGACCCCAAGTTCCTGAGCGAAGGCGAAGGCGTGGACCGGCCCGGCGCCGCCGTACGCGTAGACCACGAAGTCGCGCGGGTCGTAACCGCGCACCACCGTCTGCTGTCTGATCAGCTCCGCGGCCCTGGCGTTGTTGATACGCAGGATGCCGGCCGCCGTCTCCTCGAGACCAAGGCCCACCTGCTCACCCAGCGCGGCGACGGCCTCGACAGCCGCGTCGCGATCGAGCGGCATGCGCCCACTCAAGAAATGCTCGGGCGAGAGGAGCCCGAGCACGACGTCGGCGTCGGTGACGGTCGGCTCGGTGCCACCTCGCCGGTAGCACACCGGTCCGGGCACGGCGCCCGCGCTCTCCGGGCCCACCCTGATGGAGCGGCTGAACGGATCGAGCCGGGCGATGCTGCCGCCACCGCAGGCTATGGAGGTCGTCTCCAGTTGCGGGAACCTGTAGCGGTAACGATCGACGATCTTCTCGTCACCGACCAAGGGCTCGCCGCCGATGATCAGGCCGACCTCGAACGAAGTGCCGCCCATGTCGGTGGCGATGATGTTCTTGTGGCCGAGTTGCCGCGCCAACGACAGCGAGCCTATGAGGCCCCCCACCGGCCCCGAGCCAAGCGAGGTGAGCGGCATCTCGACGGCTTTGGCCGCCGGCAGAACGCCGCCCGATGTCTGCATGATGAGCAAGAGGAGTCTTCAGGCCCGTCTCGTGCAGGCGTTCGGCGGCACGCCGGAAGTAGGCGGCCGACGCGGGAGCGATGTAGCTGTTGATGACCGTCGCCACGGTCCGCTCGTACTCGCCCATGCGAGGCGCTACCTGGTGCGAGCACGACACGTAGATCTCGGGAGCCACGCGGCGAACTATCTCGAGGGCCCTGAGCTCGTGATCGGGGTTCTTGAAGCTGAAGAGAAAAGCGATGGCGATGGCGGTGACCCCGGCTTCGACGAGGCTGCGCACAGCCTCTTCGACGGCCGGTTCGTCGAGAGGCACCAGCTCGGCGCCCTTGTAGTCGACCCTCTCGCATATCTCGCGGATGAGGGCCCTCGGCACGAGCGGCTCGGGTTTGTCGGTCGCGTGCGGGTCGAACAGGAGGTCGAGTTCGAGTCCGGCGGTACGACCGGTACCCCGCATGATGAGAATCGAGTCGCCGTGTCCGGCGGTGGCAAGCAGTCCGGTGCGCGCCCCGCGGCGCTCGACGAGCAGGTTGGTGCCAACGGTGGTACCGAGGCTCAAGCGCTCGGTCGACGCGATCAGGTCTGATACCGAGATGCCGCAGTCGTCGGCCAAGGCCGCCAGAGCGTCGAACACGCCGACAGCGAAGTCCTCCTTAGTCGTCGCCGCCTTGGCGAAGTACAACCGGCCGGCGTCGTCCATCGCCGCACAGTCGGTGAATGTACCCCCTCCATCGATGCCGATGTAGTAGCCCACTCCCCGCTCCTTAGCCCGACTAGCTTGTCAGTGCTGATGAGTTCTCGTACGTCGGCCGACTTCTCGAGCCGGGAGATCGTCTCCACCAGCCGCTCGGCGTTGCCGGCCTTGATCGGCTGGCCCGCGTGCTCGAGGAGCGCCTGGAACTTCCGCTCGATGTCGGCGAAAGATAGCGGCCGCGAGGGAGTGCCGGTGGGCAGGTCGACCTGCTCGACGAATACCCCGCCGTCATTCATCTTCACAGTCACCCTCGCCGGTTCGATGCCCTGGTCGCCCCGGTCGAAGGCATGCTCGATCTGAACGTCTGTCTTGGCGGTCAGGCCCAGGATGTCGGGGCTCTTGATGGCGTCCCACGTGAAGTCGTCCAAGGTCGACCCGATGCCGGGCCAGGGCGGTGGCGACTCCCCATACGATGCTGAACTGCGAATCGACCGGGTTGCGGGGCTTCGCCTTGAATTCGAGCGGCGAGCCGAGCAGACCGTACGTGCCCTCGCCACACTGGATGAGGATGCTCTCCACGTCGGTGGGCCGGATGTCGTACTTGGAGGCCAGAGCGAGACCCGCGTCGGCGAAGGGGTGCACGCCCCTGCAGCAGGGGTAGGGTTTGATCGAGACGTTGATGCCCTCGAAGCGGGCGCCCAACTCGTCGACGAGCTTCTCCCGCGAGTAAGCGCCCATGTGGTAGACCTTGTAGAGACCGGCTACGCCCTCGAGGCAGTTGTGGGCCCCGGTGATGCCCCGTTGCGCCATCTGGGCCGAACTGACGCCGCGCGCACGGCCATTCCCGGGCCAAGCCTCTTGGTGTGGGCGCCGTCTTTGACCGACTGGCCGTTGCCCGAGGCCTGGTGATAGGCGATGCCGACGGCGTTGGTCATGGCCTCGGCGTTGAGGCCGAGTAGACGCGCCGCCACGAACGCGGCGGTCATAGAGCCGTAGAGAGTGGTGAGGTGCCACCCGTAGCCGTGGATGCTCTCGCCAGGCCGCGTGGCCAGACCGCACCTGCAGATGAAGTCGGTGCCCAGGGCTACCGCGGCGATGAAGTCGCGACCGCTCAGCCCCCCGACGTACTCGGCCACGGCGAGCGCGGTCGGAATGGCGACGACTCCCGGATGCATGATGGCATCTTCGTGAACATCGTCGAAATCCAGCGAGTGCGCCATGGTGGCGTTCAGCTGGGCGGCGTTCGGCACCGGCATCTTGTCGCCGTACCTCAAGATGGTGCTCTGCGGGGCCCCGCCCCACTCCAACATCAGGTCCCTCAGCTCGGCGATAGCCGCCTCGCCTGAGCCGCCCGAGGGCGACCCCGAAGAAGTCGAGGATCTGGTCCTTGGTTACCTTGACGACTTCAGGGGCAAGGTCCTTGTACTGAATGTTCTGGAAGTTCTCGACGAACAGCTGCGTCGCATCGGGTCTCGCGTCGCTAGGGGTGGAGCTGGCCATGACATCCTTTCTCTCAGTGACAGTGCCGGGCAACCGCGACCGGCTAAGACAGCAGCGGGCGCGAAAGCGGGAAGTGCAGGTTGACGGCCCCGAACATGGGGCCAAGTTGGCGGCTCATCTCAGCCGACACGGCGACCATGCGGCGGCCCAACTGCTGGGCGCGCTCTTCGGAGAAGGTCCCGACCGCCACGAGGAAGGCGATGGCACGCTGGCCACTCGGCGTATCGGTGGCGCTCACGAATATGGCTGTGCTCACCGCGTTGAGTCCCGACCAGGTGGTGCCGAGGTTCATGCCGTATCCAAGTCGCCTGGCCTCCTCGACCTGCACCCGCAAGAGGTCTCGGTCGATTCCCTCCCGATCGGTCTCGCCGGCCTGGATGATAGAGCTGCTCGATAGGCGCCTTTCGAACTCCTCGGGAGACAGGGTCGCCAGAAACGCGCGGCCGTGCGCGCCCCAGGTCAGCGGATACCGCTGGCCCACGTCGATGGCCACGTAGTTGCCTCCCGGCGCATGCCGGCGGGCGACAATGAACAGTGTCTCTCCCGAGGCGATTCCCAAGTGGAAGCTACAGCCGGTCTCGGCGGCCAGATTCTCCAGGAACGGATAGACCGATTGCGCAAGGTCGGTGTTGTTGACCAGTGCGCGGGTGAGCAGAAGGATATTGGGCCCCAGGCGGTAGTTCTTGGTGCGGTCGTTGCGCGTCACCAGCCCCGCGTTACGGAGCGTGTTGAGAATAGCCAGGCCCTTGCTCTTGCTGATGCCCACCTCTTTGGAGAGCTCAGTGAGTGAGGCCTCGCCCCCCACGATGTTCGCGAGCCCGAAGAGAAGCCGGATCGACTGATCGACGGCGGGGACGAGTTGAAGGTACGACCCCTTGCCGGCGTCGTCGGCGGGATCGCCTGTTTCGAGTTCACTAGGCGGTATCGAGTTCAGCATAGCGTCCATCCTATGCGGTTGGCTGGCGTCTGTCAAGCTGGTCTTGCGTTCCAATTTTGTCCCCCTGGCACCTGTTCGCGTTACTAGGCTGAGCGCTTCCGACCGGCACGCGATGGTGCAGGCGCCACAGCCGAGACACTTCTCTTCGTTCACCCGCACCTTGCCTTTCTCGAGCGCGATGGCGATACACATGTTGTTCCAACACTGCCCGCAACGAGTGCATTTCTCCGGGTCGAGAACGGCGAAAGCCGGCTGCGCGGCGATATCGAACTCGTCGGAGTAGGCGATGTAGGGCTGTCCGAGCCCGATCAACTCGTGCGCGCCCGAATAGCCCTGTCGTGCAAGAAAGGCTTCGCAAGAATGCGTTGCTGCGCGACAGCAAGGTAGTTCCCTGCTCCATGACACCGGCACAGAGTTGCGTCACGGTCGCTCCCAGCATCATGGCTTCGATGCAGTGCTCGGGTGTCACCAGGCCACCGGAGGCAGCGATGTCGATTCCCGGGACGAACCTCGCCACCGCCGCAACGTCCCGGTAGCAGACCCTCCGCATCCACGACCCCGAGGTGAGACAGAAGGGGTTGGCGCCGGCCAGCGGCCACTGCGGCTTGCCCCGGTTGTAGATGTCGGGCGGGGCGATGCCCACCGCGGCGCCCCCCACATGGATGTACTTCGCCCCCGCGTCGCGTACCCTCCGGGCGTGGCCCACGATGCGGGGAAACCCCACCTCGGCCGTGAACTTCACTCCCACCGGTATGCCTACCGCGCGCACGACCGCGCCGACGATACGTCTCTACCAGGTCGGGGTGCTCCGCCATCAAGCCCGCCCTGGGAGTACGGGGGAAACCGCCCCTCGAGCCCGGCCGTCAGCCCATGCCGCATGCCCGCCTGCAGCGGGCAGTGGAAGTTCAACTCGACGAGGTCGACACCCATTTCTTCGCTCTTTCGCGCCGCGTCGACGTAGGCGTCGGGCAGCCCTCCGCATCCGATCACCCCTCCGACGATGGGCACGCCCTCAGGCATCTCGCGCTTGAGGTCTTCGATCAGCCTGGCCTGGGCCCGCGCGAGCGCCGCCTCGCCCTCTACCGACGGCGTGGCTGGGCCCGGCGAGACGGCCGAGTAGAGCCCCTCCAGCCCGTAGGGCGAGGCTCCCGTCACCGCCTTCATGGTCCGCACTCCCCAGGCGCCACGAGGGCGAGCGGTGCCCGCCGGCGCCTCCTCAATGAGCCGCCGCAGGGTTTCTTCTGTCAGATACGAGACGTTCAGGTAGAGACAGTTCGAGCCGGCGCGGACGATCCGCCGCAGAAAACGCAGCCGCACCTCGTGCTCGAGCGCCTCGTCGGGCTCGCGATCGCCGAAGTGGCTGCCGCCGCCGATGGGCGCAAGCCCGATGGGTGACCTGTGCCGCACCCCCGCGAGGGTGACATCGAGGCTGGGCACGCCCCGAGAGCCGGCGCTAGCTGCCATGAGTCTCCCTCCTTAACCCAAGAATGCCCGCCGCACCAACTCGTTCGACATCAGGTTCTCAACGTCACCTTCAAGCACGATCTTGCCCACTTCGATCACGTAGCAGCGCTGCGCCACCCTGCTCACCAGGCCGGCGTTCTGCTCGACCAGGAGCACACTCACGCCCCGCTGGTTGATCTCGTTGATCGTACCCGCCAGGTTGTCGATGACGATGGGGGCCAGCCCCAGAGAAGGCTCGTCCATGAGCAGAAGCCGGGGCCGCGACATGAGAGCCCGGCCGATGGCCAGCATCTGCTGCTCGCCGCCGCTGAGGCTCCCCGCCTTCTGCCGCAGCCTCTCCTTCAAGCGCGGAAAGAGGGCGAAGACTCCCTCCATGTCCTCCTGGATGCCCTTCTTGTCCTTGCGCAGATAGGCGCCGAGGTTCAGATTCGACTGCACGCTCATGAACGGGAACAACTTGCGGCTCTCGGGCACACAGGCTATGCCCGACTTCACTCGCTGAACCGTAGGTGAGCCGTCGATCGGTTTGCCATCCATCTCGATGGACCCCGAGCGAACCGGCACGAGGCCGGTGATGGCCTTGAGGATCGTGCTCTTGCCGGCGCCGTTCGCGCCGATCACGGCGACGATGGTGCCCTCTTCCTGCTTGAGATCGATGTCGTTCACGGCCAGTGCCGAGCCGTAGTAGACCGAGATGCCTTTGAGTTCAAGCAACATTTGCGGCCGTCCCCAGGTAGGCTTGCACCACTTCAGGGTTGTTGCGGATCTCGTCGGGCGTTCCCTCGGCTATCTTCTTGCCGAAGCTGAGCACGTGGAATCCCTGGCAGATGCTCATCGCCGCTCTCATGTTGTGTTCGATGAGAAGGATCGTGAGACCGCCTTCCCACAGTTTGCGTACGAGGGCCAAGGTGTCGTCCACCTCGACGAGGTTCATGCCGGCCAGCGGCTCGTCGAGCATGAGCAGCTTGGGCTCGCACATGAGCGCGAGCGCGATTCCCAGCATGCGTTTGTGACCGTGCGCGAGTGACCCGGCGGTGGTATCGGCGAGGTGCGAGATACCCACCAGTTCGAGCACCTCGAACGCCCTGGCGCGGATCGCCGCTTCTCGATGGCGCGCGTGACGCGTCTTCAAGACCGTCTGCGGCGAAGTTGATGCCGGAGTGCAGGTGAGCGGCCAGCACCAGGTTGTCGAGCGCCGTGCACGCCGCGAAGACGTTGTCCTGCTGAAAACTGCGGATCATGCCCTTGGAGGCGACCGTGTGCGGCTTCTTGCCGGTGAGGTTCCTGCCTTCGAAAACGACCGTGCCGGAGGTTGGCTTGAGGTAGCCGGTGACCAGGTTGAAGAACGTGGTCTTGCCGGCGCCGTTCGGCCCGATCAGCCCGACCAACTCGCCTGGGCTGATGCTGAGCGTGACCGCGTTGACGGCGGCGAGACCGCCGAAGTTCTTAGTGAGTCCCTCAACCTGCAGCATCGGATTGTTCCCTTGTCCGTTTCGTGAACAGCTTCTGGATCCTCCGCGGCAACCCGACCAGACCTTCGGGCATGAGGAAGATGATGAGCATGAGAATCACCGCGAAGAGTACCGGCATCCAACTCTTGAGAGGCCGCGCCACCTCGGGCAGCACGGTTAGGAGCGCCGCTCCGATGGCGGGTCCGATGAAGCTGCCTTCACCCCCCACGATCACGTAGATGAGGATGTAGATGGTGGGCAGAAAGCCGAACACCGTCGGATCGACCGCCGACACGTACTGCACGTACATGCCGCCCATGACGCCGGCGAAGAAGCCGCCGGTCGCGAACGCCGCCACCTTGTATCCCATGGTATTGATGCCGACGCTCTCCGCCAGTGAGGCGGCCTGGCGAATGCCTCTGAAGGTCATCCCCATGCGCGAGTTCTCGATCGCCCAGAGAATGACGAGTGAAATGAGCATCAGCGCGAGGAAGAGGAAGTAGAACGAGGTCTTGGAGTGGAACTCCAGGCCCAAGAACGAGTCCGGACGCGGCACCCCCTGGAGACCGCTCGCGCCGCCGGTGACGCTCCGCCACTGCTGCACCGTAAGGATGATCACTTGGACGAAGAAGATGGTGATCATGGCGAAGTAGATGCCCTTGAGCCTGCTGAACGGAAAGCCGAGTATCACGCAGACGATGGCCGCCATGAGTCCCGAGACCAGGAGGGCCAGCCACGTCGAGGGCAAGCCGGCCTTGACCAGCAGCACGGCCGAGGTGTACGCCCCCAAGGTCACGAATCCGCCGTGCCCCAGCGAGAGCTGGCCCGAGAGGTTGATGAGACGGAGACTGGAGCCGAGAACCACGTTCATCATCACGAGGATGAAGACGTGCAGCACGTAGTTGTTGCGGTAGAAGGCCCCGAAGAGGATCAGGGCGAGGACTATGAGACCTGCAACGCCGAGCCGGGAGCGGCTTGTCTTGTTCATGACGACTCATGCCCCCAGAGACCCTGCGGTCTGAAGAGCAGGATCGAGGATGACGATGACGAAGCCGATGAGGCTGGCCGCGTATTGGGTCGTGAACAGCGGGATAAGGCCGTCCAGCAGGCCTATGATCAGCCCCCCGACCACCGTCCCCGGGATGCTGCCGAGTCCGCCCAGGATGATGACGGCGATGCCCTTCATGAGGACGTTGCCGCCCATGGTGGGCAGCAGGCTGAAGAGCGACCCCACCAACGCGCCGGCGATGCCCGCGAGACCACAGCCCATGAACATGGCGATGGCCGACAGGCGGTCGACGCTGATGCCTTGGAGCGCCGCTCCTTCTCTGTCTTGCGAGACCGCCAGCATCGCCTGCCCGTTCTTCGTGTAACGGATGTACGTGAAGAGGCTCGCGATAAGCACGAAGGCGACGATCACGATGATGAGCCTTTCCACAGAAAGCGTGACGCCACCCGCGTGCAAGACGGCGCCCTCATACGGGGTCTTGTAGTTCTTTGGAGTGCCGGTGGCGATGGCCAATACCACGTTCTGGAACACCAGAATCAGTCCGGCGGTAAGCACCATGGCGGAGTCGGGCCGCGCTCTGAACGGTCGCAAGAAGACACGTTCGAGAATGATCCCGAGGACGCCGGTCGCGACGATGGCCATCACGATCGCCGCGTAGAAGTTGAGACCGACTTTCACGGCGAAGTAGTAGACAACGTACGACCCGATCATGTACACCTCGCCGTGAGCCAACTGAACGATGTTCATGATGCTCAGGACGAGAGTCAGTCCAAGGGCCACCAGAATATATATGCCGCTCGATGTCAGGCCGTTGACCAGGGCCTGCAATATGCTCGCGTCACCCAAGGGATCTCTCCGTCGCTTTCGTGTCTTAGCCGGCAAGTCGGGGGCAGAGAGCCGGACCTGCTCGAAACCGGCTCTCTGCCCCCCGGGCGATCCTACCCTCGGGTAGGATCGCCAACCAACGAACTCACGCTGTCTGGATCCTCAGACTCGAAGCCCGAACGCTACTTGACTGCGTCCGCGGCCTTGCCATCCCAGGGCAGCCACTCGAAGGTCAGCGTACCCTTGTCGTAGGTGGTGACCATCGGCGCATGCTGCGCGCAGTGGTTGTTACCGTAGATCGACATGTACGAGCCCCACACGGCCGGACCGTAAGCGCCCTCGAAACCGGCGGCGGCGCCGCTGTCGATGGCAGCCGCGACCTGCTCGGTGTCGATACTGCCGGCGTCCTTCATGGCGGCGATGATCGACGAGATGGCGTCTAGCAGATGCAGGCTATCCAGCTCGAAGCTGGCGCCGGCGGCCTTGATCTTCTCGCCGAGCTTCTTGACGGGCTCGGTCATCTCGGCGCTGTTCACGTCGGGCACGTACGACACGATGTCATAGGCATAGTCGGGCGTGCTGATCATGGCGTTGACGATGTTCGCGTCGCCGAGCGTGCACGGGCCGAAGACCGGGCCGGTGAAGCCGAGCTCACGCGCCTGGTTGATGATGGCCGCCGAGCACGGCGGGATGCCGAAGATGCAGTCGATGGCATCGGGCTTGGTCGGGAGGGCCTTGTTGAGCAGCGCGTAGAAATCGAAGGTCGGCTGCGGGTAGACCTCCCAGTAGACGATCTCGATGCCGCGCTTCTCGTACTCGGCCTTGATCAGGTCCTGATACGTCTTGGCGCCCGGGTCGTCAGGCGAGATGACCGCAACGGTCTTGACGTCGGGGTACTTCGCCAACGAGTAGTCGAAGAACGGGATGATGTTGGCCACGCCCGAGCAACTGAAGAACATGAGCGGGTTCTGCGGATTGGTCTCCACTTCGCCCGCGCCAAATGACTTCACGCGCATGATCTTGTTCTCTTCGCAGAGCTGCGCGATGGCCAGGTTGACAGGCATGAACATCGGCGGCACAACGTACTTGACGCCATCCTCGATCAGTTTGTTGATGGCGGTCGTGCCACCCGCGGTGGTCGATTGGTCGTCGTAGAAGACGATCTCTATGGTGTAGTGGGTGTCGCCGATCGTGAGACCACCCATCTCGTTGAGCAGATCCTGGGTCGGCTTGACCGAGTCGTACATGGCCTTGAACGCCGTGGCCATGTCGCCGGTGGCCGAGCTGATGGCACCGATCTTCAGAACCTCTTCTTTGGTAGCCGCTCCGGTCGTATCCGTGCTCGCCGGCGCGGTGGTGTCGCTGCCCGAGACAGCGGTGGTGGGAGGCGCGACCGTAGTAGCCGGCGCCGCCGTAGTAGTCGTTTCGTCACCGCCGCATGCCGATGCGACCATTGTGACGACGAGCAGAACGATCAGTAGTCCTGCCACGAAGAACCGCTTCTTCATACCCCTCTCCTTCTCATCGGAACTGAGTGCAAACCCCAATGCCCTATCACGAGAGCGCACGCCGCGCCCGTGCCCACATGACTTCGCCGCACCTCCTTTGCTCCAAACGGCAGAACCAGTAGTACGTTCGAGAGTCGAATGAACGGCGTACGGCGGGAGCGAACGAGGCGGGAATCGAGTGCTCCCGTCTCGCCAAGACCACTTCAAGCGAGTTCCGTTGCTGCGAGTCCAGTGTGTCGCTCCTCGGTGCCGGGGCGCGATCCATTCGCGTCACGTTCTGGCCGCTTTCGCTTTACTGAGGGAAGCACTTGTTGTGTGTACGGAACATAGTTCACACTCCCCTCACGGTTCGCAGCTTACGCAGACAGCCGTCCGTTGTCAACAACCCTGATCGACACCGCCCTGCGATGGGATACAATTCGGCGACCACCGTGGGGACCGGGCCCCCGAGGTCGGCGATTTCCAGGCAGAAGTAGAGGAGAGAACCCCGCGTGCGCGAGATGTGGCGAACCCCGGCCGGCCGCGGCTTCATCATGCTGTCGGTCATGTCGGCCACGCTGGGCTTCGCCTTCAACGCCCACTCCAACATTCTGACCAACTACTTCAACGACGTGCTCCACCTCGATGGTCCGCAGTTCGGATACATCACGGCCGTCCGCGAAGTCGGCGGCTTCTTCATCATGTTCCTGACGGCGCTCTTCTACCGCGTCTCGCTGCAGAGCCTGGCCGCCGGGGCCATCGTCGTCGTGGCCGTGGGATTCGGTCTCTTCTCGCTCGCCGGCGGCTTCTGGAGCGTTATCCCCTGGGTGCTCATATCCAGCTTCGGCATGCATGCCGTATTCCAAACCCAACCGGCCCTGACCATGAGCTTGACCACCGCGGCGAGGAGCGGGGCGATCATGGGACGCATGGCGGCCGTTGGCCAAGCGGGGTCGCTTGCCGCCTTGCTCTTGGTGTTCGTCGTGTTCAGGTATGGATGGCTCTCCTACCGGGCGACCTTCCTCATCTTGGGAGGGGTGGCCTTCGTCGCGGGCCTCGCGATTGTGCGCTTTCCAAACCTGCACGAGGGACAACTCCACACGGTCGCGACCAAACGCGAACCCCTCGTATGGAGCCGCTTCTACCGCCTGTACTACTGGATATGCGTGCTCGACGGGGCGCGCCAGCAGGTCTTCTTCTCGTTCGGACTCTGGGTGCTGGTCAACCGCTTCGGGCTGGGGGTCGACGACATCTCGTTGGTTCTGCTTGCCGTGACCTTCGTCGAGCATCCTCACGACTCCCAAGTTCGGACGCATGCTCGACCGCTGGGGCGAGCGCCGCATGCTCTCGGTCATCAACATCGCCTTCATCGTGGCATTGGCCGGTTACGCCCTCGCGAACAACGTTGTTCTGGCCTGTTTCTTCTATTGCATCTACGCGCTCATCGCGCCGGTGGCCTACATGGGCGGCTCCACCTACCTGCGGCGCATCTGCGCGCCCCAGGACCTGGCTCCCAGCCTGGCCATGGGCCTGACCATCGCCCACGCCACGGCGATCGTGGTGCCCGTCGTGACCGGCTTCATCTTGAACTACGTGGGCTACCAGATCCCCTTCTACGCCGCCTGTGGCGTCGCGGTGATCGCCTTCTTCGTCACCCTGCGCCTCGACCCGGCGTCGCAGAGATGCCCCGCCCGCGTCGCCGCCGACGAGGCCGCCGGCCGGGGCGGAGCCCAGGCCGGCCCGAGCGGCGCGGCCCAGGGGGCGGAATGAACGCCGGCCCGGCGACGCGGGCGCCGCAGCCCGTCTCTGAGCTCGGCCGCCGCCGTTGGCGCGTGCTGGTCATCGCCTCGATCGGCGTCTTCATGGCCACGCTCGATTCGAGCATCGTGGCGGTCGCGCTGCCCGTCGTGTCGGCCGATCTTCGACTGACGTTCAGCGAGGCGCTCTGGGTGCAGACGTCGTACCTGCTCGTCGTCACAGTGCTCCTCATCCCCGTGGCCCGCTGGGCCGAGAAGCGAGGCCTCTTTCTGACCTACTGGATCGGCAACTCTGCTCTTCGGCCTCTTCTCCATCGCGGTGGCCTTCTCGTGGAACGGGGCCTCTCTCATCGGCTCCCGGGTCTTCCAGGCCATCGGCGGGGCGCTCGTGGTCACCACCAGCGCGGCCATCGTCACTTCGGTCTTCCCCGCGAGCGAGCGCGGACGCGCCCTCGGCTTCAACATGATGGGCTCCACCCTGGGCCAGACCTTCGGTCCGCCGGTGGGCGGCCTGATCGTCGCGCACATGGGATGGTCCTGGATCTTCTTGATCAAGGTGCCGATCGCCGCCCTCGCCGTGATCGCCGGGTGGGACCTGCTGGGCGCCGAGCGCCGCGATCGCGCGGCGGCGGCGCTCCTCACGCTCCCCGGCGGACAGGCCGCCGGAGAGACCGTGGCCCCACGCAGGCGGGGCGCGCTCCAGGGCATCGACATGCCGGGTTCCGCCCTTCTGGGCGGTCTCCTCGCCTCCCTCTTCGTGCCGCTGATCTTCTCGCCGCTGTGGGGCTGGGCCGCGTGGCGCACCATCGCTCCCCTAGCGGGCTTCGTGGTGCTGGCTGTGGTCTTCGTCTTCGTCGAGAGCCGCACGCGCGATCCCATTCTCGATCTCGGCCTCTTTCGGCGGAGCAGGGTGTTCACCGCGGGCAACGCGTGCTCATTGCTCTACATGGCGGCCTCGTACGGCGTGACCGTCTTCACAGCGGTCTTTCTCCAGGTGGTGCAGGGTCGCTCGGCGCAGGCAACAGGGCTTATCCTCCTCATCCAGCCGGCGGTGATGTCGCTCGTCACGCCCTTCGCCGGCCGGCTGTCCGACCGGCTGGGCAGCCGCGGGCTCTCGTCGGCGGGCATGGTCGTCACCGCGGTGGGAACGATCGAGTTGTCGCTGTTCTCGCTGTCGGCCCCCACCTGGCAGGTGCTGCTCGCCTTGGCCACCCTCGGTCTGGGACTCGCCATCTTCAGCACCCCCAACTTCTCGGCGATCATGGGCTCGGTCTCGCGTTCGCAGCTAGGGGTCGCCTCGGGCATGTTCACCGCGTCGCGCTTCTGCGGCATGGGCGTCTCCATCGCCATACTCGGAGCCATCGCGGCCTCGGAACTGGGTCCCGAGGGTGGCAGAGTCATCCTGCTCGGCGCGCGAGCGAACCTGGCCAACGCCCAGGCGTTCGTCTCCGGATACCGGCAGGCCATGTACGTCGGCACGGGCATCGCCCTGCTGGGCGCCCTCGTGGCGCTCGTGCGCGACCGTAGACCGGCGCCGGTGTCCGGAGCCGGCGACACGTGCCCGAGACCGGCGCGTAGCCGCGGCTATCATTCGTAGTAGCGGGGAGCTACCTCCAGGCTGTCGAGGGCCGATAGCTCGTGCCCCAGGATCAGGAGGGCGCCCAGCGACCTGAGGTGGAGCAACCGCTCGATCGACTGCACCGCGAGCTGGCTGTTCCAGGACATGCCGGGCGGCACCTTGTCGGTGAGGTTCTCGTTCACCTGAGCGGCGTCGCCGACGAGTACGATCTTGCCCGACTCGGGCAGGTCGACCACCAGGGACTGGTGGCCCTCGGTGTGCCCCTTGGTGTCGATGCACACGAGCGTGCCGTCGCCGAACACGTCGAAGTCGACTCGCTTCGGCGCACGGCTGCAGGTACTGCAGGTCGCGCGTCTTCAGAGCGAGGTCGAAGTCGTAGCCGTGCTCGTAGGCGTCGGGCCACCACGCCGCCCGCAGCTCCTGCCGCCGCACGATGAACGTGGCGTCCGGGAACAGGGGCATGCACGCCCACGTGGTCGAGGTGCAGATGCGAGAGGACGACGTACCTGACGTCGCCGCGGGTCGTAGCCCAGCCGCTGCATCTGCCTGTCGACGCGCTGCTCCGGCGAGGTCTCCGAGGAACGGTCGCCCCGCGTCGGTGTCGACCCCGGTGTCAAACACCACCAGCCCCTTCGGGATGGTCGATCAGGAACGAGAGCATCGGTATGGTGACCGGCTTGCCCGACGTTGCGGTCGGGGGTCAGATGGTTCATGTCGGGCAGATGCGCCCGGCCGCCATCGAGCAGATAGAGCTTCATGCCGCTAGACGCCTCCTATTCGGCGGTGCGGGGAGATTGCTGAGAGTGCCGGCGAGCGTGGCCCGACAGCGCCGGCCTCATCGTTCTGCGGCCTCCGATCCCCGAACGTCCCGGATGATCTTCTGGCACGCCTCGAAGAAGATGTGACTGTCGGGATAGAAGATGCACGATCTTGGTACCGTTCGCCTTGGCGGCCTCCACACCGGCCTTGTCGGAGGTGGGAAAGGCCATGCCCATGATGGGGATGTTCCGGGCTTCGGCAAGGGCCTTCACCTTCTGGCCGGCCTCGCTGGAGGTAGGGATGGCGCCCACTGCACCTTCTCGCCGGCTCCTTGAGCAACGAGTTGCGTGATATCGGCCCCGCCGACGCCCACGCCGTCGCGGCCGGGCTTCAGCACGCTGATGATCTCCTCGGCGTTGTCGATGGCCTCGACGTCCTCGAGCGAGGGCGATGAACATGATCTGCTGGTTCGAGGTCGCCATGTACTCCTCCCAGTTGCCCTGAGAGTAGCCCGAGGCGCGGATGGCCGGGCAGATGCCGCAGTTGCCGTCAGGCGGGTAGTGGCAGGCCTCCATGCGCCGCTCTGGCCTCGTCGGCGGTCTTCACGTGCGGCACCACGATGCCCTGCGCGCCGGATTCCACCGCGGAGCGGATGAGGAAAACGGTCGTTGGCGCCCACCCGTACCAGCGGTGTGAGGCCCGACACCTCGGCCGCCCGGATGAGGTGCACCATGGTCTCGGGGTTGGTGCGGTTGTGCTCCATGTCGATCATCACGAAGTCGAACCCTGTGTAGCCGACGATCTCGATCAGGTCGGGGTCGTGGGTGTACATCTGCATGCCCAGGGGCGTCTCGCCGCGCTCCAGGCGGCCAGCACCTTGTTCGGCCTGGCGAACGGCTTGAAGCTCATGGCGCCCTCCTGGTCTGGATGGAGTCGCGCGACCCTGTGGTTTGCGCGCACAATGTGCGCACAAACCACAGTGGCCGCGGCGGTTTGTGACTGTTACCGGTCGCGGTTGTCGATGACCGGTTTGATCTCCTTGCGCCGACGCCATGTCGGCGAGCGCCTGTTGATGTCCTCCAGCTGGTACGTGCCGCTGACGATCTCGGCGAACGGATACTTCGTCCCGGTTGGTCTTGATGAACTGCAGGGCCTTGTAGAAGTGAACGACTGCCGCCGAGACGCTGCCGACGATGGTGAGGCGCCTTCTCGTTGATGCGGCTGGACGATGATGGGCGTCGAAGTCGGCGGAGGTCTGGCCCAGGACCAGGTACTCGCCCGCCCTTCTGGATGATGTCCAGGCCTTCGGCGAAGGCCGCCGGTACGCCCGAGGCTTCGACCACGTTCTCCGGACCCCGTCCCTGGGTCAGCTCCAGGATCATCTTGCTTGCGCTCTTCGGCGATCGGGATGCTCTTCGATGTCGATGACGTGGTCCGCTCCCCACCGCTTGGCCAAGCTCCAGCCGGTTCTTGGGAGCGCCGACCACGATGATGGTGCGGGCGCCGCTCTCGCGGGCGACGACGGTGGAGTAGAGACCGATGGGCACCGCAACCCTGGATGACCACGTCTTCCATGAGACCGAGCTTGCCGAAGCGCTCGTAGCCGCCGATCACCGTGCGGAAGGCGCAGCCCACGCCCGACGGCCTCTTCCTCGGTGAGTTCCTCGGGCACCTTGACCACGTTCGTGGTGGGAGTGACGTACTCGTACTCGGCGAAGCCGCCGCGCAGAGCGACCGGCGGCGCCCAGCCGTAGCCCGACCGCCTCGCGCACAGGACCGGGTCGCGGGCGATCTGGCACCAGTAGCACTCGCCGCAATCGGCATGCGCCCACATGATGCGGTCGCCGACCTTGATCTCGTCGCCGGCGGCGTCCTTGGACCCGGCCCTCGCCCAGCGTGACGATGCGGCCGATGGTCTCGTGACCCTGGATGTTGGGCAGCGGGCTCTTGATGGTCAGCTCGCCCTTCTGCTGGTGGACGTCGGTGCCGCAGATGCCGGCCATCACCACCTTCACGAGGATGGCGCCGCGGCCCAATCTCGGGGATCTCGACTTCGCGGATCTGCAGCGGCTGGCCGTATTCTTCGAGCACGGCCGCCTTGCAGGTCTTCGGGATGGAATCGAACTCCCATCTTAGTCGACTCCTCTATCGCGGCGATGATGCCCGCGGTCGCGAGAAGCGGTTATCCTGAACGCACGTTCAACGAGCACCGTGAGGCAACCAGGCTTGCGGACGATGTCGGAGAAGCGACAGATGCGGAGCGACCCGAAGAAGCACGCAAGAGCTCGTGAGAAAGACGAAGGCCGATCGCCAGCGAGAGATCGTCGACGCCACCATCCAGCTGCTCGGCACAGTACGGCGTCCAGGGAACCACCGTCTCGCGCATCGCGGAAACCGCCGGAATCGCCCGCGGGGCGCTCTACCAGCACTTCCCCAACCGCGAAGCGGTGCTCGAAGCGGCCATCGCGGCCATGGGCGAGCGGTCGTCTCGCTGGATACTCGAGCCGACCGGCGAGAACACGGCCGAACGCCTGCTGAACATCGGCAGGACCCACTCCTCCTGGTCGCTTTCGGAGTACAACACGTTCGTGCGCCCGTTCTTCCAACTGCTCACCGCCGAGAAGGAGACGGCACTTTCGCGCCGCATCCTCGACAAACATCGAGGAAGACCTTGGCTACATCGTCGGGCTGGTCGAAGACGGCAAGCGCGAGGGCACCATCGCCGCCGACGCCGACTCCGAGGAGGTGGCTTGGAGCCTGCTCATGCACGCCTGGGCTGAGGACATCGCCCGGCTCATGGGCATCGAGAAGTTCATCACGAGCGGCGCGTCGAACCGCATTCTGCAGCGGCTGTTGGAGACGTATGCGGCTCCTCCCGAGAGCTGACGGCCGGCCGGCTTCGCCTGAGCGGCACGCCCTCGCCAACGAGGAGTCGAACCCTCTACTCAGTCACCACCGCCGCCCGAAGCACCCTGCCGGCCACGGCCTCCTGCACGGCCTTCTCGGCCTCCTCGAGTGGGAAGGTGTGCGAGATCATGCCGGCCCACGGATAGCGGTCGATGGTCCTCGCCATGAGATCGAGCACCGCGGGCATGGTGGCTACGTCGAACTGCGCCGAACCCAGCAGGCGGATGCCCTTGTCGATGAAGGGCATCATGCTCAGGCTGGCCTTGTAGGGCCCCACCAGGCCGACGGTCAGGTAGGTGCCGCCGTAATCCAACATTGAGATGCCTTCGGGCACCACCTCGGGCGCCGCCGCCACCACTTCGAGAACCACCTCGGCCCCGCGTCCACCCGTCAGCTCCTTCACGCGGGCGATTCGGCTCTCCGGCGTCGGGAACTCGTCGTAGCCGACCGTCTCGTCGGCGCCGAACGAGCGAGCCAGGTCGAGCCGGCCGGCCGCCTTGTCGATGACGATGACCCGAGCGCCCAGGTCTTTCATCATGGGCGCGGCGCAGAGTCCCAATCCCCCGGCGCCCTGGATGACTCCCCAAGAACCCATGGAGAAACAGACCTTGGAGAGCGCGTACGCGACGGTCGCGGCGGCGCAATCGACGTATACCGCGGCGGCATCGGGCACCGAGTCGGGCACCTTGTAGATCCACTGTCCCGGGCTCAAATAGTAGTAGTCGGCAAAGCCGCCCTTGAAATGCGGCCACTCGTCAGAGGTGGAGCCGGCATGCGACTTGCGGTTGGGGCACGGCAGCACCCCACGCAGGCAGGCAGGGCAGCGCCCGCAGACGATCGAGGGCGACCACACCACGCGGTCACCTTCGGCGAGCGGAAGGCCGGCTGAGTCGTTGGTGACCCCCGCGCCGAGCTTGTGTACCCTGCCGACGAACTCGTGCCCCGATATCTGCGGCTTCTGCCTGGCCGGGCTGGGCCCGCCGAAGTCCCCCTGGTAGAGATGCACATCGGTGCCGCACACCGAGGCCATGGTGATCTTCGCCACTATCGCGCCCGGCTCGGGGTCCGGCACCGGGTACTCACGCAGTCTCCCATGGGGATGCCCACCCCGAAGTTGACCATCGCCCTACCGGTCTGACCGCTCATCTGCGTCTCTCCCTTGTCGTGCCGCGTTCTCGTCCGGCGATGCGGCCGGAGTTGATCGCGAAGGCCGAACTCAGGCCCGAAGAGGGCCTGATCGGATAACTGTCGCCATACATGCCGCCGGCGTCGTATCCCGCGGCGTAGAGCCCGGGTATGAGCTTCCCTCTCGTGTCGAGGGCCTGGCAACGATCGTTGATACTGTATCCCCCCCATGGTCCCCAGGCAGACGGTACGCGCCCGGATGGCGTAGAAACGCGGCCCCACGAGCGCGTGCAGAAAGGCGGGATCTTTGGCGAAGAGGTCGTCGTGGCGCTGCGCGGAGAAGCGGTTGTACTCGGCGACCGTGCGCTCCAGGTTCTCCGACGGCACCCCCATGTTCTCGGCCAGCTCCAGAACCGTCCCGGCGGCGAAGACCTCGGGGTCGGCCTCCCCGACCAGCCTTTCCAGGTCGGCCGCGAGGCCCGCCGAGCGCGCGCCGGGCAGGAGACCCGTGCCGTGCGCCTTGTCGATGCCGCGCGTGGCCAGCCGCTGACGGCGGAACTGTCGAACACCGTGTAGTTGCACCACTGCTTGGTGCGCGCGCTCGCGTTGCCCACGGAGGTCTCGTAGAAGCCGATCAGTCTCGTCGCAGAAGCGCACGCCCTCGGTGTCGACCCACAGCCCTGGCTGCACTCCCGCGTACTCGACCGGCGACTGCTGCAGGTGTCCGGGCCCTATCGGTCCGACCCGGAAGAGTTCGAGCACCTCGATGCCGCATTCGTCGGCGCCGGCCTCCCAAGCCATGCGGATGCCGTCGCCCATCTTGCCCACGTTGCCCACCGGGATGACGTTGACGCCCAGGTCGAGGCCTCCGTACTTCTTGACCCACTCCTTGTTGGCAGCGTAACCGCCGCTGGCGACTACGACGGCCGGGGCGACGACCTCCACGTCTTCGCCGTCGCGCTCGAGGAGCGCGGCCGAGACCGCGCCCCCGGTCTTCACCAAGCCGGTCGCCGGCTCGGCCAGCCGTATGTCGACTCCGCGGGCCTTCGCCCGGGTGGCCAGCGCCTTGACCACGGCCTCTCCGCCGCCCCGGGGCACGTGGTAGGTGCGGGGCGCGTCGGGCATGTTATTCATGACCTCGACGAACTCGACACCGTGGCCTTGCAGCCAAGCGATCGTTGCCGGCCGACCGATCGACGATGGCCCGCACCAGCCGCGGGTCGGCCCGCCAGTGGCTGTACTCCATGATGTTCTTGAAGGCCTCGTCGCGGGTATAGCTGACGAAGCCGGCCCGTTGCAGCTCGCTCTCCACGGCGAAGGTGCCCTGGAAGAAGTTGGAGGTGCCACCGAGGGCCCGCTGCTTCTCACAGACGATGACCTTCGCGCCCCGCTCGGCCGCGCTGAGGGCCGCCGCGAGGCCGGCCACTCCCGAGCCGATGACGACGAGGTCGGCATGTGTGCGATCGGCCACCTTTCTCTCCTTCCAGCTCGGCGCGTGTCGGAAGACCATGCCGCGTTCGCGGCGCGGCGGGGTGTCAGCCCGCGGCGTGCTTCTCCAGATACTCGGCCAGACTCACGGCCGGGCGCCCACAGAGCGCCGGCACGGCATCGCTCACCCGCGCGACCTCCCCCGTCGCGATCTGCAGGTAGTGCGAGATCCAGATCTCGACCTCCAGGTCGGTCAGGCCCTCGCCGGTCTTCGACCGGCGGGCCGCCTCCATCTCTTCCATGCGGCTGGTGGTGCGGAAGGTGCGAGCCTCGTGCGGAGTCTGCGCCTCGTAGGTGATCGCGCGGCCCAGAGCGACCGACAGCCGTGCGGCGGTCTCGGCCATGGTGAGCGCCTCAGGCCCGGTGATGTCGTAGGCCTGCCCGTCGTGCCCGCCCCCCGTGAGCACGCCGAGCGCCGAGTCGGCCACGTCGTCACGCGCGACCCAGGCCACCCGTCCCTCGCCGGCCGGCACCCGGATGACATCGCCGCGGGCGACGTGCTGAGCCACCTTGTCCATATAGAGACTCTGGCGCAGAAAGGTGAACGCCAGTCCGGTGCCGCGGATGTACTCCTCGGTGTGATGGTGCTCGCGGGCGAGGAGGAAGGTCGCGTCGGGCGCCGGGTTGACGAACGACAGGTAGACGATCCGCTCGACGCCGGCCGCCGCCGCGGCGGCCACGGCGGCGATGTGCTCGTAGACGCGGTTATGCTCGGGGACCGGCTGCCCGTTCATCTTCGCCCGGTGGATTATGCCGATGCTGTCGTGACCCGACACGAAGAACAGGGTCTCCACACCCCTCAGGGCCTGCCCCATGGCCCGAGCGTCGCCGTATCCCGCCACTCCTGCCACTTCGGCGCCGGCCAGGCGCGGCGCCCGCGCGGGGTCGCGCACAATAAGCCGCTGCTCGAAGCCTCGCTCCGCGAGACCCGCGGCCACCCTACGCCCGAGCGCTCCCGTGGAGCCCGTTACCGCGAACCTCACGTGGTTCATGCCGTGCTCACCCCGCCGTCCATGTAGCCCGTCCCTTCAGTGCACGCAGAGAAAACCGCCGTCGTGGGGCATCACCACTCCGTTCAGGTGCGACCCCTCCGCCGACGCCATGAAAACGCAGAGCGCTCCGATCTCAAGCGGCTCGCCGAAACGTCCCGTCAACATGCTGTGCTCGATGGCGCTCACCATGCCGGGCGTGAGCTGCGCGTCGAGGCGCGAGTGCGTGGGGCCCGGCATGATGCAGTTCACCCTGATGCCGTACTCGGCGAATTCGATCGCCCAGGCCTTGCTCAGATGGTTGAGGGCCGCCTTCGCCGCCGTGTAACCGGGCAGCGGCATGATCTTGGCGCCCGAGCACGTGGCCCCGCCCGTGGACGAGATGTTTATGATGAGACCTCCGCGCCGAGCCGCCCGCATGCGGTTTGCGACCGCGTGGGTCACGTAGGCGGGCCCGTGCAGATCGACGTCGATGGTGCGATGCCACTCGGGCAGACCGTCGTCCATGTCGAGAAAGGCCTTCACCGGCGAGATGCCGGCGTTGTTCACCAGCACATCCACATGGCCGAACGACGCGAACACATCTGCGACCGCCGATCGCACCGACGCGGGGTCGGCCACGTCGCAACGAACAGCAACGTGCCGGGAGGCGCCGCCGCCGAGTCTCCCCAGTCTACCGGCCTCAGCCGTAGCGCCCTCGAAGTCGAGATCGAGTATGGCCACCCTCGCGCCCCTCTGCGCGAACGCCTCAGCGATGCCGCCGCCGATGCCGCCACCGCCGCCGGTCACGATGACGTTGAGGCCGGTAACGTCCATGACCGTGCGCAGGTCGGTCACCGCCCGCCTCATCGGGCTGCCCAAGCTGGGCCCAGCCCCCGCCGGCTCGACCGAGGCGCCATCGCGTTCAGCGTCGCCGCTCCCGGCGCGACCGTCCTTCATCACTCCGCTATGTCCTGCTTGTACTCGCCACCCGGCCCGCACGAGAAGTGGAAGATAGGCCGGTCGACCCTGTGGACGATGAACGGGCAGTGGTGCATGCCCTTGGGGATGAAGATGAGCGACGTCTTCGTGAGCATGAACTTCTCATCCTCGATCCAGAACTCTATCTCGCCGCCCAGGTCGTACGGGTCGCTGTAGTCGGTGCCGAAGAAGCCCAGCACCTCGTCGTGCTCGTGCGCGTGGGAGTAGGGCTCCGCCGTCTCCGGATACACGCCCTCGCCTCCCGGCCACATCCACACCGTCTCGGTGTACATGGAGCCCGGCAACACGACGTCGTCGAGACCGGCGATCTTGCGGTGCGAGGGGGTGTTGCTCAGCGACTCCGGGTCGACACCCGGCGGCAGGGCCGCGTCGCGAGAATCGCGCCTGCGCTCCTGGATGATGTACTTGCCGTACTTTGACTCACTCATCGAAGAAGCTCCCTTCCCATCCTTCAGCCCAGGTACCCGCGCCCAACATGACCGCCAGCTCGATCATGGGCCGGCGCACCTCTTTCCAGGCCAGCGGGCCGTGGTTCATCCCCTTGGGGAGAAACACGCAGTGCGTGGTATCGAACTCGGTGAGGTCGTCGCCGAGGTCGAACCTCATAGTCGCGCCCAGATCCTCAGGACTGTCCGGGTCGCTACCGATGTGGAGCACCAACTCGTCGAAGTTGTCGTGCCGCATCCTGGGAATGGCCCGGTCGGGCACGCCCCATACCCAGCCGATCTCGAGGTAGTTCGTGAGCCCCGGCACCTGCTTGCCGCTCATGTAGGTCATCGTGGGGTTCTGACGGTTCTCCACGAAATCCGGTCCCGCTTCTCGCATGGGGCTGCGGACCACGTACTGCTCGTAGTCGAACGTGCGTTTCTTTGTGGGAAAGAACACCTGCTCCTCAGGCTTCGCCATGGTGCGTCCGCCCGAGAGGATCTCGCCGCTGCCCAGCACCATCGACACCAACAGGTGCGGCCGATGCACTTCCCGCCAACTCAGCGGTCCGAACGGCGTGCCTTTGGGAACAAAAATGGCCGTGGTCGTATTGAAGATGATCGGCTGCCCACCCAAGTAGAGCTGCATGGTGGCCCCCAGGTCTTGGGGAGTACCAGGATCCATGCCGATGTGCAGGAGTATCTGGTCGTAGCCGAGCACCTGCTCACCCAGCGAGGGGTTGGGCTGGGGCATGCCGTACACCCAGCACAGCTCGACCCACATGTTCGCCTCAGGCACCTGCTTGCTGCTCATGTAGGTCATCGGGGGCGACTGGCAACCCGCCACCTCAGGGCGGCCCGCCTCACGAAGCGGGGTTCTGACCGCGAACCTCTCGTAGCTTGAACCTGGACTCATCGAACGCATCCCTTCGCTGTTTGAAGACCGTACGGTGGCGCGCCCCGGGCGCGCCGGGGCGCTACCGCGCCGTGATGCCGCCATCGATAGGCAGGCACTGCCCGGTGATGAAGTTGGCTGTGTCGGAGCAGAGCCACATCACGGCTTCGGCCATATCTTCGGGATATGCGAGCCGGCCGAGAGGCACGTCGTTCTCCATGTTCGACTTGGCCTCGGGAACCTCGGTGGTGAGGTAGTCGAACAACAGGGTGTTCATAGTCGGTCCGGGCAACACGGCGTTGACACGGATGTTGTGGGGCGCCCCTTCGATGGCCGCGGTGCGGGTCAATCCGCCCAAGCCCGACTTGCTGGCGTTGTACGCGCAGAAGCCCGGCTGCGGCTTCACGGCGCCGACCGACGACGTGCTGACGATCGAACCGCCTCCCTGCTTGATCATCTGACGCATCTCGTGTTTCAGGCAGAGAAAGACACCCTTGAGGTTGATGTCTATAGTCCGGTCCCAGAGTTCCTCAGGCATGTCGACGATGTCGACCACCGGCACGCGCCTGCCGTCGGGGCCGATGCCCGCGTTGTTGAAGGCGAAGTCGAGACGCCCGTACAGCTCGACACACGCGTCGACCATAGCCTTGACGTCGGCCTCCTTCGACACGTCGCACTTCACAAACGCCGCCTCACCGCCGGCCGCCTCTATCAGTTTGACAGTCTCCTCGGCGCCCACGACGTTCGTGCCTGTGGTGACCACTACCTTGGCGCCTTCACGCGCGAAGAGCTGGGCTCCCGCCCTGCCGATGCCCGAAGCCGCACCGGTTACGACTGCTACCTTGCCGCTGAATCTCATTACCCATCCATTCGTACTCGGTAGTAAGCAACGACAGACATCATAGCGCTGAGAGCGCCATTGCTGAACCCCCGTTCAGGATAACCGCCCCGAAACCGCCTCGCTGCGGGCGCCACCCGGGTCGTTGCGACCCGCGGGCGCCGCCTGCGCTGAAGCTCGGCAAGCGTCGCGCGGCCGTTTGACCGACAGCGTAGCGGGGCACTACTCTGAAGACACCCGAACAGGAGTGCGCACGATGGACACCATACTCGGCGTCGACCACCTCGGACTCGGCGTGAGGAACTTGCCGCTGATGCGATCGTTCTACACCGGCGTCTTCGGCATGCAGATAGTCGCCGCCATGCCCGAGGAAGACCATCCGGCCATACGCGGCCTACTGCGGAGCCCGACGGCCGTCCATTCATCGTGCCTGCTGGCCGGCCGGGCCGGCGGACTGAGCGTGGCGCTCTTCCAGGCCGTCGAACCGCCTCCGCGTCCCATTCGCGCCGGCCATCGCTACGGTGACATCGGCGTGGCGAAACTCACGTTCTTCATCGCCGATCTGCCCGCCTTCTGCGGCGCCGGTTCGCGGCTCCTCAACGTGCGTGCGCCGAAAGAGGTCGACGGCCCCGTGAGCTGGGCCGGGCACCGCCTCGCCTACGCCACCGACCCCGAGGGCAACCTGATCGAACTCGTCTCCGCGCCCGACGCCGCGGGCGAGGGCCCTGTGCCGGCCGCGGCAGGCATCGCGGTCACCGACCTCGACCGCTCGCTCGGCTTCTACCGCGAGACCATCGGGCTGGACGAGGTGCTCGTGGAGCCGCACGAGAGCTCTTCGCCGCTCGTCGACGCGCTCACCGGCCGGCGGGGAAGCACGTTCCGCTCGTGCCTGCTCGGTAGCAGCAGAGGTGGCGGCATGCTCGAGCTCGTGGAGATGACCAATCCCCGCGGCAGATCGATTCCTTTCGGCGCCCAGTGGGGCGACTTCGGCTATCTGCAGCTCTGCCTCTACGGCGAAGACGCCGGGCGCCTGGCCGCCCAGGTCGAAGCCGAAGGGCTCGATGTGCTCCTGCCGCTCCAGACCATCGACGATCCGGAGTTCCCGGCTGAGTTCATGTACCTGCGCGATCCCGACGGCATACCCGTGGAGGTGCTCGTCTACCCTCCCGGGCGCGCGCCCGGGAGCTAGAAGACGGCGCCATCCGCGGCCGCGTCTCACCGGCGGCGCGCCCGGGGCGTAGAAGGCCGGCGCGGCGATGGGCCGCATGTACAACTCGCCGGCCGAAAGACGGGCCACATGCGATCGCCGGCGCCGGTAGACTGGTCAACCATGAGCGTCCACTACCTTCAGCACGTGCCGTTCGAGACGATCGCCGCCATCGGCGACTGGGCTGCCGACCGCGGTCACGAGGTCTCGGGGACCCACCTGTGGGAGCCGCACCAGCTGCCGGACCCCGCCGGTTTCGACCTGCTCGTCGTCATGGGCGGCCCCATGAACATCTACGAGCACCAGGCCTACGCATGGCTGCCGGCGGAAAAGACCTTCATCGGTTCGGCCATCGAGGCAGGCAAAGCCGTCCTCGGCGTGTGCCTGGGCGCGCAACTCATCGCCGACGTGCTCGGAGGCCGGGTGACGAAGGGCGACCACCTTGAGATCGGCTGGTTCCCGGTGACGCTCACCCCCGGTCTCGTCGAGCCTGTCTTCGCTCAGTTCCCGGCAGAGTTCCCGGCCCTTCACTACCACGGCGACACGTTCTCGATTCCCCCCGGCGCCAACCTCGTGGCCTCGTCGACGGCCTGCGCGCACCAGGCGCTCGCCTACGCCGGCGGCAGGGTGGTGGGCCTGCAGTTTCACCTCGAGGCAACGCCGGAGAGCATGCGCGAGATGGTCGCGAACGCCCCACCGCCGGCGGCTTCGTCCACTGAGCCCTGGATCCAGGACTCCGCCGAACTGCTGTCGGCAGCGGCCCCCTTCGAGACGTGTCGCGCGCTCCTCTTCGAGCTTCTCGACCGTATGCTCGGGGCCTCGACCCGCGACGCGGGCCAGGCGCGTGCGCGAACGACCCCCTCACCACCCGCCTAGTCCGACACCTGGACGGTTGCGGGATGCATCCGCGCCGGGAGCCTGCCATACTCGCTCAGAACACCTCGAGACGTGAAGGAGAGACCATGCCGGCGCCGTCCGTATCGGTGGAGCATCTGACCAAGTCGTTCGGCGCCACCCGCGCTGTCGAAGACGTGTCGTTCGAGGTCGACCCCGGAGAGATCTTCGGGCTGCTCGGCCCCAACGGGGCGGGCAAGACCACGTCGATCCGCGTCATACTCGACATCTTCCGCGGCGACTCCGGGCGGGTGACTGTACTCGGCGCGACTCCCGACAGGGTCGACAAAGACCGCATCGGCTACCTGCCAGAGGAGCGCGGCCTCTACAAGGACACCTCGCTCGAGCAGGTCCTGGTCTACCTCGCCTCACTGAAGGGCCTGAGCGAGACCGAAGCGAAGCGCCGCCTCGCCGACTGGCTGGTGCGCATGGATCTGCACGAGCACCGCAAGAAGAAAGTCCAGGAGCTGAGCAAGGGCATGCAACAGAAGGCCCAGCTCATAGCGGCGCTCGTCCACGAGCCCGATCTCATCGTCGTCGACGAGCCCTTCTCCGGCCTCGACCCGGTCAACACCCGGCTGATCAAGGACATGATCAAGGAGCAGGCGGCCGCCGGCCGCACCGTCATAATGTCGACCCACCAGATGTACCAGGTGGAGGCGCTCTGCGACCGCATCGTGCTGATAGACCATGGGCGGAGTGTGTTGTACGGCGCGGTGAGCGAGATCAAGCGCGAGTTCGCCGCCAACGCCCTCCTTGTCGAGGCCTCCGGCGATCTGGCCGGCCTGCCCGAGGTGCTCGACGCGCGCAACGACGACGGAGTCTGGAGACTGTCCCTTCAGCCCGGCGCCGACCCGCAGCGGGTGCTGCGGGCGCTGCTCGAACGCCCGGATGTCAAGATAGAGCGATACGAACTGGCCGAGCCCTCGCTCGACGACATCTTCGTGGGCGTGGTCACGGGCGGCAAGGCCCCGGGCCACACGAGTCCGGACAGCGACGCCTCCGACGAGAATGCATAAGCTTCGCCTCATCGCCCGCAGGGAGTACCTCACCAACGTGCGCAGGCGCAGCTTCCTCTACGCCACGTTCGGTCTTCCGCTGATCATGCTCGCGCTCATGGGGCTCAGCATTCTCGGGAGCGAACGTGGGCAGGGCGACCCGGCGGACGTGGGTTACGTCGACCAGAGCGGAGTGCTTGCGACCGCGGCCGCCAACCCGGGGTTCCGCCCCTTCATGTCGTCCGGCGACGCGCGCGCGGCCCTCGAGGCCAGGCAGATCCGCGGCTACTACCTTGTCCCCCAGGACTACGAGGACTCCGGCGCCGTTCAACTCTTCTATTGGGACCGCCAGCCGAGCGCGGGCCTGCAGGCGAGCTTCGACTCGTATCTCGAGCACAATCTCGTCGCCGGACTCGAGCCCGGCGTGGCCGCCCGCGTTCTCGACGGGCCCACCGAACTCGAGGTGCGCTCCCTCGATGGCAGCCGTGCGACACAAGGCCATGGAGCCGCCGCGCTCATCTTGCCGTTCGCGCTCGGCCTGTTCTTCTCGTACGGGCTCATGAACGCCTCCGGCTTCCTGCTACGCGCCATAGCCGACGAAAAGGAGAACCGCACCATCGAAGTGGTGGCGACATCGGTCTCGCCGGTGCAGCTGATCACCGGCAAGGCGGCCGGCCTCGTCGGGGTGGCGCTCACCCAGGTGGTGATTTGGGCGGCCGTCGTTCTGGGGGGCGTCGCCGTCGCCTCCATCTGGGTCGAGGCCCTCGCCACCGTCGAGATCTCGTGGGCCTTGTTGGCCCTTCTCGTGGCCTACTTCGTGCCCCTGTTCACGTTCGCCGCCACCGCGATGATCATTCTCGGCGTGGCGGCGAGCGACACCAGGCAGGGGCAGCAGATCGCCGGAAGCCTGAGCATCCTCTTCTTGGTGCCCCTGTTCTTCAGCCCGTTGCTCGGCAGCGATCCCGACGGGCCGGTCATGGTCGCGCTCACGCTCTTCCCGACGACCTCGATGCTCACCGTCGCGGTGCGCTGGTCGGCGACCGTGGTGCCCCACTGGCAGCTGATCGCCTCGTGGCTGATCCTCGCCGCGTGTGCCACGGCCGGACTGTGGGCGGCGCCGCGGGTCTTTCGCCAAGGCATGTTGCGCTACGGCCGTAGGATGACCCTCCGCTCGGTGCTCGCTACCGTCAGGTCGCGAGGGTGAACGGCATGCGGCAGGTGTGGCTAACGGCCAAATACGAGATGCGCACGCATCTCACGCGCCGGTCGTTCTGGATCACCACGTTCGTGCTGCCGGCGGCGCTCGTGGTGGCGGTGGTGCTTATCCACGCTTTCTCGGGCGGAGGCGACGGCGCCGGCGTCTTGGCGCCGGAAGGCAGGCAGGCCATCGGCTATGTCGACATGGGCGGGGTGCTCGAGCATCCGCCGGCTTCGCTCCCCGCAGGCCTGGTGCGGGAGTACGGCAGCGAGCAGGAGGCGACGACAGCCCTCGAGCAGGGCGAGATCGACCGGTACTACCTGGTGCCCGCGGACTACGTGGCTTCGGGGCGGCTCACCGTGGTGCAGGCCGAGTACCAGCCCCTGCGGGCGATGTCGAGTGGCGAGTTGATGACCTACGTGCTCGACACCGGCATCACCGGTGACGAAAACCTGGCCCGCCTGCTCCTCGACCCCACTGTCACCGTGCAGAGCACAGCCCTGGCCCCCGCGGACCTCGATGCGGCCGGCAACGTGGCGGCCAGCTACCTGTTGCCGTACCTGCTCATGTTCATCCTCTACCTGGCCCTCGCCATGACCAGCGGATTCATGCTTCAGAGCGTCTCGCGAGAGAAGGAGAGCCGCACGGCGGAACTGCTGCTCGTGAGCATGAGGCCTCGCGATCTCATGCTGGGCAAGATAGCCGGCTTGTCGGTGGTGGGCTTGCTGCAGGTGGCCATCTGGCTGGCCTGCTTCTTCGGCATCGGCGGAGGATTCGGCAGCGTGATCGGCATCGACCTTCACGTCACCGCCGGCGGCGCGGCCCGCGTTGTGCCGTGGACCATCGGCTACTTCTTGCTCGGCTACCTGATGTACTCCGCGGTCTACGCCACGCTCGGGGTACTCACCCCCACCGTGCGCGACGCCAACCACTACGTGTTCATCGCCATAATCCCGTTGATAATCCCGTTGATGCTGAATGCCGTCATCTCTGGTAGTCCGAACGGAGTCCTGGCCGTCACCCTCAGCCTCGTGCCGCTCACGTCGCCCATAGCCATGGTCGCGCGCCTGGGCTCGACGCTCGTGCCGTGGTGGCAGACGCTCGCCGGGCTGATCCTGCTGATCGCGTTCGCCTACCTCTTCGTCCTCGCGGCGTCGCGCCTCTTCAGGGCCGAGAACGTACTGTCGTCGCGAGCTCTCACGTGGAACCGTCTCAAGGCCGAACTGCAGCCGGCGATCGGGCGGGCCGCAGCCGGTCGGGCCGTGGCAGAACGACAGCGACCCGGCGCCGGGTCGCCGGCCACCGGACACCCCGCCGCCCGGCCGCCCGCCGCCGAGACCCCGGAGGCCCGACGGCCGGCCGAAGCCGCCAAGCGCCTCTACGTCGCCGCGGCCGGTGCGACTATCGTGGTCGCCTTTGGGCTCTTCGAGTACTTCGCGCGAGGTGAAGGCATCGGACTGGCGATCGCCGGAGTGGGCGTCGCCGCCGGCTTGGCCGCGTACGTCCGCAAGCGCAGGTAATAGAGCCGGATTCATATCCCCGCCAAGGGAGGATCACCGTGAAGACCCATACCGTTTACAAGACCTTCACTACCGCCCAACGCCGCGAGTTCGTGCTGATCACTCCCGATGTGGCCGAAGCGGTCAAGCAGTCGGAGGTCGAAGAAGGCATGGTGCTGGTGAGCGCCATGCACATCACCGCCGGGGTCTGGGTCAACGACAACGAGTCCGGCATCCAGACAGACGCGCTCGAGTGGCTCGACAAGCTGGCTCCCCCAACGTGGCGCGCTCCGGCCGGCGACGTCGCGGCCTCGCTCCTGCCCGACGGCGGCGACTACCGTCACCACCGGTCGGGCGAGGACAACGGCGACGCCCACCTCAAGAACATGCTGATGCACCACCAGGTGATCGTGCCGATCACCCGCGGCCACCTGGATCTGGGCCCCTGGCAGGACATCTTCTACGCGGAGTTCGACGGCCGGCGGCCGAAGCGATTGATCATCAAGGTGATGGGCGAATAGCCAGAAGCGAGAGCCAGAGAGGCTAAGCGGGGGCGTCCGCGCGCTCCCGGCAGCCGGCAGGCGTGACGCGGACCCGGGGCCGCCGCGGCACTACGCGTCAGTGCTTGAAATGCCTCCGCCCGGTGACGACCATCGCCATCCCTCGTTCCTCCGCCAGCGCCAGCGACTCGTCATCCCGCTTCGATCCTCCCGGATGAATCACGCAGGTCGCGCCCGCGTCGGCACAGACCTGGAGCGCGTCAGGAAACGGAAAGAACGCATCCGACGCCACGGCGCATCCCGTGAGGGGATAGCGCGAGCGGCTAACGGCCAGAGTGGCCGAGTCGACCCGGCTCATCTGGCCGGCGCCGACGCCCACGGTCATGAGGTCTTTCGCGAGGACGATCGAATTCGACTTCGTGTGCTTGGCTACACGCCAGGCGAAGAGCAGATCACCCCACTCCTGCTCAGTCGGGTGCCGGCTGGTTACGATACGCATGTTCTCGCGCTGGTCGACCTCGCAGTCCCAGTCTTGCACGAGCATGCCGCCGAAGACGCGTTTCATGTCGAACGCGCCGCAGACGTCGCGGTTGAGCTGACCCGTGAGAACGCGCGTGTCCTTCTTCTGGGTAAGGATCGCCATAGCCTCGTCGCTGTATCCGGGCGCCCACAGCACCTCGACGAAATTAGTGGCGAGCAGCCGGGCGGTGGCTTCGTCGACGCCTCGGTTGACGGCGATTACCCCGCCGAAAGCCGAGACCGGGTCGCAGGATACAGCCTTCTCGTACGCCGTCGCAACCGCCTCGGCGACCGCCACCCCGCAGGGGTTGTTGTGCTTGACGATGACGCACGCGGGCAGAGCGAACTCATCGAGCAACCGGCGGGTCGAATCGAGGTCGAGCAGGTTGTTGAACGAGAGCACGGCTCCGTGGAGTTGCTCCAGCTCAGCCGCGCCGTGGGAGTCGCCCACTTCGGAGTACCAGGACGCCCTCTGGTGAGGATTCTCTCCGTACCGGAGGTCCTTGAGCTTCACGAGGTCGACCATCAGGTGGCCGGGAAAGTCCGCATCCTGTTCGGCGAACCAGTTGGCGACGGCCGAATCGTAGTGGGCGGTGTGATGGAAGGCTTTGGAGGCCAGTCTGCGGCGCGTCTCGCGCGAAAGCTCACACTCGGCGGACCTCAGTTCCTCGAGCACAGGAGCGTAGTCGGCCGGGTCGGTGACAGTACACACGCTGCCGAAGTTCTTGGCCGCCGAGCGCACCATGGCCGGTCCGCCGATGTCGATGTTCTCGATGGCTTCGGCCTCACTCACGCCCCGCCGGGCGACCGTGTCCTCGAACGGGTACAGATTCACGGCAACCAGATCGATCGGCTTGATACCCAGATCTGCTAGTGCCTGCATATGAGCGGGTTTGTCCCTGTCGGCGAGGATGCCCGCGTGGATGGCCGGATGCAACGTCTTCACGCGCCCGTCCATGATCTCAGGAAAGCCCGTCACGTCGGACACACCGGTGACGGGCAGGCCCGCGTCGCGCAGATGCCGGGCGGTGCCGCCCGTGGAGATGATCTCCACTCCCAGCTCCACCAGCCCCCGAACGAACGGCTCCAGACCACTCCTATCCGAGACCGAGACCAGGGCCCGCCTGACTATCACCTGCTCCTCCTCACACATCCGGTCTAGGGATGCTCCCCCCGTATCCTCTCCAGTCTACCTGCACCATCCGGTCGCCCGGAAGAGGCGCCCGTACCCGACCCTGAGCGATGAGACCGATGGTGTCGGGAAGCAGCTCGTGCTCCACCGCGTGGATGCGCTCGGCGAGACTAGCGCGCGTGTCGCCCTCATGCACCGGCACCGCTCTCTGCGCGATGATCGGCCCGGTGTCGAGGCCCTCGTCGACGAAGTGCACCGTCACGCCGGTCACCTTCACTCCGTAGTCGAGCGCGTCGTCGATCGAGGTGGTGCCGGGAAAGGCCGGCAGCAGCGCCGGATGAAGGTTGATGATGCGGCCGGCGAACATATGCACGAACTCCGGCGAGACCAGCCGCATGTAGCCGGCGAGTACGACCAGGTCGGCGTCGACCTCACGGATAGCGGCCACCATCGCCATGTCGTGCTCGGCGCGGGTCTTTCCGCCGTCGAACGGGCAGACGAAGGTGGGCACCGCGGCCTCACGCGCCCGCTCGAGGGCACGCGCCTGAGCTACATCGCTCACCACCAGGGCGACCTCAATGAGGGGAGCGTCTTCGCGCGCTTCGCCGGTCTCGTCGATCGGGCGACCGTGCAGCCTGTCGAGGATAGCCTGCAGATTGGAGCCGCCGCCGGAGGCGAGAACGGCAAGACGGAACACGCGCCGGACCTCGCCGGCCGCGCTCACAGCAACCCGCCCAGCGTCACCTTCTCGTCGCCGCGGGCTACCTCACCCAGGTGCAGGACCTTCTCGCCCGCCTCGCCCAACAGGCGCGTGACGACAGGCTCGAACGGCGCGGGCACCACCATGGCGAATCCAATTCCCATGTTGAACGTGGCCAGCATGTCGGCGTCGGCGATGTTGCCGAGACCCTGCAGGACCGTGAACACTTGGGGCTGTTTCCAGTTGTTGAGATGGAGCTTGGCCGAGAGCCCGCCGGGGATCACGCGGCTGAGATTGCCGGCGATGCCGCCACCGGTGATGTGAGCCATCCCCCGGATGGGCACCCCTTGTTCGAGAAGCCCGAGAATCGCGCGCACGTAGATGCGCGTCGGCTTGAGAAGCGTCTCCGCGATCGACTCGTAGAAGTGCGGAAAAGTGTCGGTCGGATGCAGCCCGTTCGTCTCGAGCACCTTGCGCACGAGAGAGAAGCCGTTGGAGTGCACTCCGCTCGACGCGAGGCCGAGCACGACGTCGCCCTCTTCGACACCTGAACCGTCGACAAGCTTCGCTCTCTCGACGATGGCCACACAGAAGCCGGCCATGTCGAACTCGCCGGGGTCGTACAGACCGGGCATCTCGGCCATCTCCCCGCCGATGAGCGCGCAACCGGCCTGGCGGCACCCCTCGGCGACCCCGGCCACCAGTTGGGCCATCTCCTGAGGCAGCAACCGGCCCACGGCCACGTAGTCGAGAAAGAAGAGCGGACGCGCCCCGACCGTGAGCACGTCGTTGACCGACATGGCCACCAGGTCGATGCCAACCGTATCGAGCCGCCCGGTCTCCTGCGCGAGGAGGATCTTCGTGCCAACGCCGTCGGTGCCGGTGACCAGCACCGGGTCTACGAGGCCCTTCGGCACCTCGAACAGGCCGGCGAAACCGCCGAGCGAGCCCACAACACCGGGAATGTAAGTGCTTTCGACATCGTTCTTGATGAGCCGCACGGCTTCGTCACCCGCGGCGATGTCGACACCTGCCGAACTGTAGCTCAGACTGTCTTCAGGGTGATTGGGCACCTGACAACTCCGTTGTTATCGTAGCTGGACGGGTGGGCGGCGTGAAGGTGGTGGTCGAGGTCGTGGTGGTGGGGCCGGCATCGCGTCCCAGATGGAACGAGGGCAACTGCACCGGTGTCAGGAACACGATGATGCACACCACGGCTACCAGGCAGCCGCCCGCGAGCAGCAGCAACTTGCGGCTGTGCTCGATGGCTCCCAGAAGAACGGCAAGAAAGAAACCGCTCAACAGGAAGAAGAGGGCTATGCTGACTGAGCTTTGCACTGCCCACCAGCGTACCAAAAGCGCGCCAGGTTGTCGGCGACGGACCCTCCTCGTCGAACACTGGGACGTGGAGCAGCTCATCCCGGCTATGATGGAGCACAGCAACGGCATGATCTGATCAAGGCGCAACGCTTCGCGGCATTCGAAAGGACAGCCCATGGGCCTACGACGAACCGCCATCCGCGTACGAGTGATCGCCGAGGACGTCTTCTGCCTACCGCTCAGGGGATGCAACGCCTACCTAGTGGGCTCGGCGGCTCAGTGGGCCCTCATCGACACCGGCTGGGCGAGGTCGGAAGCCGCGATCAAAGAGGTGGTGGAGTCTCTCTTTGGGCCCGATGCCCGGCCCGCCGCGATCCTCTTGACACACGCTCATCCCGACCATTTTGGGTCCGCCGCGCGGCTCGCGCGGTCATGGGGCTCTCCCATCTACGCGCACCGGGACGACCTGCCCTACCTGCAGGGAGGCGTCCTCCCCGAGGAGCTCCTCGATCCGGTCGGCCGGGTGTTCAACGCGGTCGCGCGGGTGCTGCCACGGCAAGCGGTGCGACGCATGACGTCCTCGAAGCTGAGAGACGTGGTGCGTGCGCTGCCCGCGCCCGCGGCGGAAGTCCCGGGCCTGCCCGAATGGGAGTACGTGCACGTCCCCGGCCATTCCCCGGGTCACGTGGTCTTCCTGAGGCGCCGCGATGGGGTGCTCATCTCGGGCGACGCCGTGATCACCGCCCCCTTGGGGGGCCTGCTGCCGGCCGTGCAGAGACTTTCCCTTCCGCCTCGGTTCGTCAGCTGGAACTGGGAGATGACCAAGTCGGCGGTGGCCTTGGTCGCGGGACTCGAGCCGCGGGTGCTCGCTACCGGGCACGGCGTTCCCATGACCGGTGAGGATGTCGCCGGGGAGTTGCGGCGCTTCGCGACAGGCCTCTCCGGCGCGGGAGTCCACTCCCGATAGAGTCCCCCTGGCCTGGAGGCTCTGGGCCCGTCCCCATGAGCAAGCGGCCGCGCCCTGTGCTACGCTTCCACGAGCAAGCTGGTGCTTCTGCAGTCACGCCCCGGGACGACCCGAGGCCGAGAGGGAAGCCGGTGTGAATCCGGCGCGGTCCCGCCACTGTTACCGGATCGATGGAGACGAGCGCAGATCCGGGAGTCAGATACCTGCTGTAGAAGAGGAGCAGACGCTTTCCGCGGAGAAAGCGACTCCGCCCCGATATTCGGGGCGCCGACTCGGTTCGACCCACGTCAGGTGGTCAGGCCGGGGAGTAGCTAACCTGCTCTCCACCATCTTGCGGGCCCTGACCATAGGTTGAACCGAAAGGAGTCCGCATGAACGGACGACCGACGCATCGCCGCACGCCGGCGAGGACCAAAGCCGCAACCCGTACGCCCCATGGCGCCCTCCCACCTGTAGTCCTGCTCGTCGCGGCCTTGGCTGTGATCCTGCTCGCGGCCGTGCTGGCCGCCGGCTGCGGGGCGACGACCACCGAGACGACCGTAGCGCCGGCCACGCACCTTGGCGCCAACGACCAGCACCACCGCCGCACCGGCCTTCCCGGTGACCGTCACCGACGACAACGGCGACACCGCCACCGTCGAGGCGGAGCCGATGCGCATCGTCTCCACCGCACCAGCCAGCACCGAGACGCTGTTCGCGCTCGGCCTCGGCGATCGCGTGGTGGGTGTGACCTCGCTCGACGATTATCCGCCGGAGGTCAAAGACATCGCCAAGATCGGCGACTTCATGGCCAACACCGAAGCTGTGATGGCGCTCAGTCCTGACCTCGTGGTGGGCTACTCAGGCAACGAAGAAGCGCTCGCGCCGGTCAAGGCCGGCGGCGCCGCGGTGATCATCTTCAACCCGGCGTCGCTCGACGGCATCTACGCCAACATCACCGCCCTGGGAGCGGTCACCGGTACGGCCGCCAAGGCGGCTGAACTCGTCGCGAGCATCGAGGCCCAAGTCAAAGAGGTGACCGACAAAGCCTCGCTCCTCGCCGACAGACCGAAGGTGTTCTACGCCGTCGACAACACCCTGTGGACCTGCGGTCCGGGATCGTTCGTCGATGAGCTCCTCGCCCTGGTGAACGTGATTAACGTGGCCTCGCTCACCCCCGACGCTCCCGGCGTGGGCGCGTACTACCAGTTCTCGCCCGAGCAGTTGGTCGCGGCCGATCCCGATGTCATCCTGCTGCCCAACACGGCCTACACTACAGTCGATGACTTCACCAAAGACGCGCGCTTCGCCGGCCTCAAGGCCGTCAAGCAGGGTCATGTCTACGTAGTCAACGACGTGCTCATCACCCGGCCCGGCGCCCGCATCGGACAGGGACTCACTGACCTGGCCAAAGCCGTCCATCCGGGAGTCTTCTAGGCGCCGTACCACGGTGGGGGGCGGCGCGGGCTCTCCGCGGCCCGCGCCGCCCCGCTCCCTCAAGGAGTGCGAAGCATGGCAACAAGCCAGAGTCGCCGGAAGAACTACCGCCTGGTGATGGCGTTGCTGGTCGCCGGCCTCGTGGCCGCGGTGGTGGTGGCGGCCGTCGTCGGAGCCGCCGGTCTCTCGGTGGGTCAAGCCCTGCGGGCGCTGGCCGGTCTGCTCGCCCACGGTAGCGACGCCACCGGCGACTTCCCCGAGTGGGCTCCCCGCCTGCTCCTCGACCTGCGTCTGCCTCGAATCGCGCTCGCGCTCATCGTCGGCGCCGCGCTTTCGACCGCCGGAGCCTCGTTCCAGGGGATCTTCCGCAACCCCCTGGCCGAGCCTTACCTTCTCGGCGTGTCGGCGGGAGCCGCGCTGGGCGCCACCATCGCGATCGTCTGGAGGCCGCTGGGCTCGCTGGGCGTCTACGCCCTGCCCTTTCTCGCGTTCGTCGGAGCGGTCCTTGCCGCCTTTCTCGTCTACCGGGTGGCAACCATCGGAGGGCTCACCGGCGCTTCCTCGCTGCTGCTTTCGGGCGTGGCGGTCGGCTCCACGCTCACGGCCATCACGTCGTTCCTCATGGTGGCCACCGAGCGCGACCTCCACACCGTGGTCATCTGGCTCATGGGCGGACTGACTACGGCTACGTGGTCCAAGATCTTCATCGCCCTGCCGGTGGTGGTACTCGGCTTCATCTACATGATGCTCATGTCGCGCCGCATGAACCTGCTACTCATGGGCGAAGAACGTGCCCGTGAGCTCGGCATCGACAGCCGGCGCACCCGCCGTAATCTGATGGTCGCCGCCTCGCTTACCACCGCGGCTGCCGTCGCCTTCTCCGGCCTCATCGGCTTCATCGGGCTCATGGTCCCGCACATCATCCGGTTGCTTGTCGGACCCGACCATCGCCGGCTGCTCCCCGCGACCGCGCTCTTCGGCGCCCTGTTGCTCCTGGCGGCCGACACTGTGGCCCGCACCGCCATGGCCCCCGCGGAGATTCCGGTGGGCATCATCACGGCGGCGGTCGGAGGCCCCTTCTTCCTCTACCTCCTCGCGGGCGCGCAAAGGGGTCTGAGAGTGACGTCACCGGTCTACGAAATCCATTCCCTCGAAGTCGACCTCGGCGGGCGTCGCGTCGTCGGGCCCCTGGACTTGACGGTGCCCGCCGGAAGCTTTCTCGGCATCCTCGGTCCCAACGGCTCCGGCAAGACCACCCTGCTCCGCGCGCTCACGGGCGCCGTCAGACCGTCGGCGGGCGAGATCCTGCTCCAAGGCCGGCCTCTGTCCGCCCACAGACCAGGCGAACTGGCGAGACTGGCCGGGGTCGTGCCGCAGCAATTCACCCTCGACTTCAGCTTCAGTGTCGAGGAGATGGTGGCCATGGGCCGTTACGCTCAGGGAGCCCCCGCCACCGACAGCCAAGCAGTGGCAGACGCGCTCGAGGCCACAGGCATGTCGGCCCTCGCGACCCGGCTGGTGACCGAGCTGTCAGGCGGCGAGCGGCAGCGGGCCCTGATAGCCCAGACGCTCGCTCAACAGACCCCCGTCATACTGCTCGACGAACCGCTCAACAACTTGGATCTCAACCACCAACTCGAGATCATGCAGCTTCTGCGCCGCCTTCACGCCGAGGGCAAGACGATCTTGGTGGTGGTCCACGACCTCAACATCGCCGCCCAGTACTGCGACGAACTGGTGCTGCTCGACCAGGGCCTCTTGGCCGCGCGAGGAACGCCCGACAACCATCCTCGAGCCCCGGACCATCATGGAAGTCTTCAAGGTCAGGGTGGCTGTTCACCGGCAGGGGTCGCGCCCCTACCTGACGCCGGTGTGGTCGGGAGTCCACGAAGCACCGCGAACCGACGCGCCCACCGTCAGTGTGGTCGCCGGCGGCGGCGCCGCGTCGAGCCTGCTCGAAGAGTTGGTCGAGCACGGTTTCGCCCCCACCGTCGGCATCGTGAGCGTCTTCGACACCGACTACGCTGTGGCCCAGAAGGCTGGAATTCGAGGTCGTCTCCGCGCCGCCGTTCGAACCCTTCCCCGCGGAAGTCGTGCGGGAATACGACTCGTTGGCCTGCGAAGCGGACGTCATCATCGTCGCCCCGGTCTTCTTCGGGCGGGGAAATCTCGCACCACTGCGCACCGCCCTGCGGGCGGCGCAGATCGGTAAGAAGGTGATCGTCGTGGGAACACCCCCTATCGGCGAGCGCGACCTCAGTGGCGGAGAGGCCACCGCACTCGCTATGGAACTGCTGGCGGCAGGGGCGCTCGAGTTCTCCGACAACGCACAGGCAGTCCGCGCGCTCCTCTCCGGAGACTAGACCGGCTCTCGCGCGTACGGCCGATCGGCCGGCGGCGGCCCCGCCGCCTCACGAAGCCGCCTCAGATGTCCGCCGTGACCGCTCACACGCCTGCCCACAGAGAGCCGACGAGCGCGGGTACGCACTCTACCAGTTCGTTGGTGGCCCCGAGGGTATCGCCCGTGTATCCGCCGATGCGCCGGTGACAGTAGAGGCCCACCAGGAAACCGGTGCAGAGCGCCGCGGCCGACGCCACCACTCCTTCGATGCCGGCGAGGAGCCATCCGGCCGCGAACAACGTCGTCGGCGGCCAGACCAGCAGAAGCCACCGGCGGGCGCCGGCCACGGCGAAGGCCGTTGCGAGGCCCCCCTCCGGGCGGGCGTATCGGAAGACCGCCATGGTCATCACCATGGCGCACCGCCCGGCAAGAGGCATGAGCAACACCAGCTTCCAGCGAGAGCCCTCGGGGGCGACCGACGCCAGCAGGGCCGTCTTCAGTACGATCACGCACGCCACGGCGATGACCCCCATGGCGCCGGTGTGGCTATCGCGCATGATCTCGAGGATGCGTTCCCGGGGACGGGAGCTGAACAAGCCGTCGGCGGTGTCGGCCAGGCCGTCCATGTGCAGCCCACGCGAGGCGGCGATCAACACGCACACGACTAGGGCGGCGACGGCGAGCGGCGACAGCACGTGGTCGAGGCCGAAGCAGACAGCAGCCGCGAAACCGCCTATCAACAGTCCCACGACGGGGAAGCAGTACAGGCCGCGCGCCAGCTCCCGTTCCCCGCCGGCCCACGCCGCGGGCACGCGTACAGGGGTAAGAAAGCTGAGCGCCGAGAAGAAGGGTCCGATCAGCATCGCCGCGCCGCCTCGCCGGTGACTTCGGCCACTGCCCCTAGCCTTCCTTATGCGAGATCGCGGCCTCTTCGAACGTCGCCACTTCGGTCAACACTCGAACCGCCGCGTCGACCAGGTTCATCGCGAGAGCGCCACCCGTGCCCTCGCCGAGGCGCAGGTCGATATCGAGAAGCGGCTTCTTGCCGAGGGCGTCGAGGGCCACGCGGTGGCCACGCTCCACGCTGCGGTGGGCGGCGATCATGTACTCGGTCGACAGAGGGCAGAGAGCCTGAGCCACCAGCGCTCCGGCTGTGGAGATGAGTCCATCGACCATGACCGGCTTGCGCATCGAGGCGGCGCCAAGGATCATCCCGGCGATGCCCCCGATTTCGAAGCCGCCCAGCTTGGCCAGCAGGTCGAGCCCGTCGTTCGGGTCGGCGCCGTTCACCCGCAGGCTCTGCTCGATCATCGTAGCCTTGTGGAGCAGCTGCTCGTCGCCGATGCCGGTGCCGCGGCCGGTAACCTCGGCGGCGCCGGCTCCAGATACCGCGGCGATGATCGCGCTGCTCGGCGTGGTGTTGCCGATGCCCATCTCGCCGGTGCCGAACACGTCGGTGCTCGAGCCCAACTCGAGTGCAACGCCGATGCCCGCTTCCACCGCCGCGATAGCCTGTTCGCGGGTCATCGCCGGTCCTCTGGCGATGCTGCTCGTGCCCGGCGCTATCTTGCGGTCAAGAACCGCGGCGCCGAGAGTGCTGAGATCGCCGGCCACGCCCATGTCGACTACCACGACCCGCGCGCCCACCTGCCGGGCGAGGGCATTGATCGACGCTCCGCCGGCCACGAAATTGGCCACCATCTGCACGGTGACCTCCTGCGGATAGGCGCTGACGCCGTCGGCGACCACGCCGTGATCGCCGGCCATGACGACGATGGTCTTCCGCTCGACGGGGGGCTTCATCGACGCCGTCATGCCCGCGAGGTCCTCCGCCAGGTCGAGAAGGCGGCCGAGCGCCCAGTAGGGCATAGCCAGGGCCTCCAACCGCGCGTGCGCCGCAGCTTTCGCGGCGGCGTCACCCGGTACGATCGATGCGATGGTCTGCTCAAGCAAGCTCATGGACACACCTTTCCACGGTCGAATAGTCGGTTTGGGAGGCGCCGCCAGGCGCCTTGAGAAGAACAGACAGACCGCTCACCATGAGGACCACAACGCCGGCCGCGCCGGCGACGGTCTGGTTGCAGCGGCCGAGAAGGTCCCTGAATTGCCGGCCGGCCGGGGACTCCGGCACCACCCCCATGCCGACCTCGTTGGTGACGATCACCGTGATCCCATCCCGCCGCCCGCAGGCATCGATAACGGCCTCGCACCGTTCGGCGATGGCCGCCTCAGTGAGGGTCGAAGGCGCGCCTGCCGTGCCGTCCGCCCCAGCCGCGGCCTGTCGCTCGGCGTCGCCCATGCCCGTTTCCCACATCAGGTTGCCGACCCACACGGCCAGGCAGTCCACTACGACCACGGCTCCGGCCGGCGCCGCACCGAGCGCCGCGGCCAGGTCTACCGTCTCCTCGATGGTGATCCAGCCCCCCGCCGCCCGAGCCTCGCGATGACGCGCGATGCGCTCCACCATCTCCGCGTCCAGCGCGAGACCGGTGGCGACGAAGACCCGCGGTTCGGGCCGAGACTCGGCCAGCCTCTGGGCCATGGCGCTCTTGCCGCTGCGGCAACCGCCCGTGACGAGCACGATCGCTCCCACCTCAGTCCTCCTCCCGGTCGTCCACCGACCATACCTCGGCGAGCAGCGCCCCGCGCTCGAACACGTCGACGCGCACCACCGAGGCCGGTTGGACCCTCAGAAACCAGAAGTAGTCGCGACCGAAACCGAGGAGTCCGCAGGCGAGCGCCCTGATCACGCCGCCGTGCGCGAAGACGAACACCGTCTCGGCCTCCCGCTCGACGATGCGCCGCTGGGCCCTCGCCACACGCAGTTCGAACTCGCCGAGGCTCTCGCCGCCTGGGAAGCGGGTGTGGTCGGTGGGCGCCGCCCACTCGTCTTGGCCTCCGGGGTACCGCCGCTCGACCTCCTCGGAGGTCAGCCCCTCCCAATCGCCGAAGTCCATCTCGCGCAGGTCGGCGTCGGTGACCACCGCGAGGCCCGAGGAGCCGACTACCGCCCGGGCGGTCTGCTGCGTCCTCAGCATGGGACTGGCCACGCACCACGCCGGCGAATCCGACGCGAGAAGGTGCCCGGGCAGCAGCGTCGCCAGGCGTTCCACCTGCCGCTCTCCCCGATCGGTGAGCGGCATGTCGGTGCTACCCAGAAAAAGTCCCGCCGCCGTACCTTCGGTCTCCCCATGACGTACCAGATAGACCCGCTTCGCCATGCCCTCTTCCTTCCCACGTCCGCATAAAAAAACGCCCCAGAGCCGGCTGGCTCAGGGACGCTGGATTCCGTTCCGCACGTCGACGCGCCCGCCCCTTTCCACGGGAGCGGCAGCTGTCCCTTCCGCACGGATCGGTCTTCTGACTCCCGGATCGACCTACTCACCGCGCCTTCCCATCCTCAGCGGACAGTGGCAATGGCGGCTTTCGTCCCCGGTCACAGCGGCGGGACCGCGTCGGAATCACACCGACTTCCCGTGTTGCTCCCCATGGAGCATCCGTACGTGCTGTCACTTGTAGCACAGTGAGGGATAGCTGTTCAAGGGCGAAAGACGGCCCGCCGGCGGGCTTCAGAGCTTCAGCGACCCGCAGCGGCTCTCCTCGTACCTGAACTTCGAACTCCTCAGGTGCTCGGGCACTTCACAGGGATAGTCGCCCGTGAAGCAGGCGGCGCAGAAGCTGGTCTGCTCGTCGCCCACGTTGGTGGCCCTCATCAGTCCGTCGAGCGAGAGGTAGGCAACCGAGGTCGCCCCCAACTCCCGGCTGATCTCCTCGATGCTCCGGCCGAAGGCGATGAACTCGTCCTGGTTGGCCATGTCGATTCCGTAGAAGCACGGATATACGATCGGCGGAGAGGTGATGCGCAGGTGTACTTCCTTGGCGCCTGCCTCGAAGAGTACGCGCACGAGAGCGCGCGTCGTGTTGCCCCGCACTATGGAGTCGTCGACCATGATCAAGCGCTTGCCCTTGATGGCCGAGGTCAGCGGATTGAACTTGACCCGTATGCCCAGCTTGCGCACCTGGTCGTCAGGATTGATGAAGGTCCGGCCGATGTAGCGGTTCTTGATGAGCGCCTCGCCGTAGGGGATCCCGCTGCGCGCGGCGTAGCCGGCTGCCGCCGATATGCCGGTGTCGGGCACGGGGCTCACCAGATCGGCATCCACGTGAGACTCCGCCGCCAGTTCCTCCCCCATGCGGCTGCGCGCGCCGTAGAGCGTCTGCCCCTTCATCACCGAGTCGGGCCGGGCGAAGTAGATGAATTCGAACACGCAGAGAGCCGAGCGCTTGCGGTCGACCACCTGCTCGATCTCGTAGCCCTTCTCGCTCAACACGCAGAGCTGCCCCGGCTCGAGCTCTCTGACGAACGTAGCCCCGATGATGTCGAGCCCCGAGGTCTCGCTGGCCAGACAGTAGCGGTCGTCGATCTGGCCGAGCACAAGGGGACGCACACCGTAAGGATCGCGGAAGCCGATCACCTCGTTCCGTGTGAGCAGCACGGCGCTGAAAGCTCCCCGCAGTTGCGGGATGACGTCGCGCAAGGCTACGCGGACGTCGCGCGAGGGATGCTCGGCCAACATCGCGGCGATGATCTCGGTGTCTGAGGTGCTCTCGAACACGTGTCCGTTCTTGAGCAGTTCGACGCGCAGGTCGTCGGTGTTGACGAGGTTGCCGTTGTGGGCCAGCGCGATGAACGATCCGTCGCGCGTACGGGCAAAGGGCTGGGCGTTTCGCTTCTCGCTCGAGCCTGTGGTCGAGTAGCGCACGTGGCCGATCGCCAGATCGCCGGGCAGCGCGTGAAGCGTCTCTTCCTCGAACACCTGCGACACCAGGCCCATATCCTTGTGTACGATCAGCTTGGTGCCATCGGTCACGGCTATTCCGGCCGATTCCTGGCCGCGATGCTGCAGGGCGAAAAGGGCGAAGAACGTGAGGCGGGCAACATCCATCTCGGGCGCGTAGATGCCGAACACCCCACACTCATCATGGGGTGATTCGTCTGGCCAGAGGTCCCGCATCATTCCCCCAGGGCCCGCCGCAGAGCGGACTCGTAGATCTCCTCCAACACGGCGATCGGGGCGCGCAGCGCGACAGTCTCGGCGGGACCATCTCCGGCATCGCCAGAAGGGCCGGCGCCAATGATCACCAGATCGGCGCCGCCCACCACGCCGAGAGGCGTCGCCGGCACACCGGCCTCTTTGCAGAGCCGCTCGAACGTGTCGACGTGTTCGGGAGCCACCGAGACGATGACCAGCGTCGGAGCCTCACCGAACAGCGCGAGGTCGGCGCGTGTGAGCACCTTGCGCACCGGCGCCAGGGACGCTCCCAGCCTGCCGGCGATGCAGCTCTCCACGAGCGCCACAGCGACTCCACCGTCGGACACGTCGTGAGCCGACCGGAGCGATCCGGCGCCGATCGCCCGCCTCAGAAGCGACTGGAGCGCTACCTCCGCGCCCAAATCGATGTCGGGAATCCGGCCGGACGGACGGCCTCGGGCTCCTCCGTACCAGCGCTTCTGGTATTCCGACCCGTCGAGCACCGGCACCGTGTCGCCGAGGATGTAGACCGAGTCGCCCTCGTTCTTGAACGCGATCGTGCAGTGCTTGGTGACGTCGTCCATGAGGCCGAGCATACCCACTACCGGCGTGGGATAGATAGGCTGCTCGAAGCTCTCGTTGTAGAGGGAGACGTTGCCCGAGATGACGGGCGTGCCGAACGCCTCGCACGCCTCCGACATGCCTTCGATGGCACTCGCCAACTGGTACGCGATGGGTCCGTTATCGGGGTTGCCGAAGTTCAGGCAGTTGGTTATGGCGATGGGTTTCGCCCCCACGCAGGACACGTTCCTGGCCGCCTCGCAGACGGCGGCCTTGCCGCCCCGATAGGGGTCGAGGTAGGCCTGGCGGCCGTTGCCGTCGGTGCAGACCGCGATGCCGGCGCCCGTCTTCTTGATGCGCAGCAGGGCCGCGTCGCCACCAGGCACGATCACCGTGTTCAGTTGCACCTGGTGATCGTACTGCTGCCACACCCAGCGACGGCTCGCGATGTTCGGCGAGCCGATGAGGTCGTAGAGGATCTCAGTGAGCGAGGCGTCCGGAGGCGGATAGCCGGCCGGGTCGAGCGGCTCGTCGACCTCGTGCGCGGGCCTTTCCTGCGGGATGTCGTAGGTAGGCGGCTCGGTCAGAGCCTCCGCATCCATGTCGCCCACCATCTGGCCCCCGTAGAAGACACGCAGATGCTTGGTGTCGGTCACCTGGCCTACGACGGTCACGTCGAGGTCCCAGCGCTCGCACACCGCCTTGACACCCTCCCACTTGTCGGGCGCCACGATGCAGAGCATGCGCTCCTGGCTCTCGCTGATCATGATCTCCCAGGGTTCCATGTCGGCCTCGCGCAGCGGCACCCGGTCGGCATGGAGGTCGATACCCACCTCGCCCTTCGCCGCCATCTCGCTCGACGAGGAGGTAATACCGGCGGCGCCGAGGTCCTGGAGCGCGACCAGCAGATCGTCGCGCAGGAGTTCGAGACAGGCCTCGAGGAGCTTCTTCTCGGTGAACGGGTCGCCGACCTGCACCGACGGCCGCTTCGCTTCAAGCGTCTCGTCGAACACCTGGCTGGCCAGCACGCTGGCCCCGCCTATGCCGTCACGCCCGGTCTTCGAGCCAAACAGCACCACGAGGTTGCCCACGCCCGCGGCCTTGCTGCGGATGATCTCGTCGGTCTTCACGAGTCCGACCGTCATGGCGTTCACGAGGCAGTTGCCCGCGTAGGGGTCTTCGAAGTAGACCTCGCCGGCCACCGTGGGGATGCCCATGCAGTTGCCGTAGCCACCGATGCCCGCGACGACCTGTTCGAACAGGTAGCGCTGACGGTTGGTGGTCGTCTCCGAGGGGGGCGTGTCGGCCGCGGCGGCCGCGGCCGGCCCGGCCGGTGCTCCCGGCGCACCCGCGAACCCGTGCCGCGCCGGCAGTGGCGCGATCTCGCCGAAGCGCAGAGAATCGAGTCCGCAGATGGGGCGCGCCCCCATGGCGAAGATATCGCGGATGATGCCGCCAACACCCGTCGCCGCGCCCTGATAGGGCTCGACCGCCGACGGATGGTTGTGGCTCTCGATCTTCATGGCTACGGCCACGCCACCGCCGATGTCCACGATGCCGGCGTTCTCACCCGGCCCCTGGAGCACGTGGTTGCCCTGTGTCGGAAATCGCTTGAGTAGCGGCTTCGAGTGTTTGTAGCCGCAGTGTTCGCTCCACATGAGCGAGAAGACAGCCAGTTCGACGTGAGTGGGCTCGCGACCCTGGATCTCACAGATACGGTCGTACTCCCAGCGAGTGAGACCCAGTTGCTCGTAGAGCTTAGACATCCTCTCCCCCATCGTCGGCGGAATCATTCGACTGGGTAGCCGTCCCGCCGCCCGACGCGCCCTCTGAGCGCTCGCCCGTTGCGCCGGCGACGGCGCCGCAATCGGGCCCGCAGCCAGGGATCTCGCGCCAGTCGAGCTGGCTCTGGCAGACCCGGCAGACGCACGTCTCGGGTAGGTAGCCCTTTATGAACGAATCGCGCGCCCCGCAGCGCGGGCATTCGATCTGACCGGCCATCAGGTCACCTATCCCCGCGAACGTGATCGATCATAGACTGGAAGATATGCCGCCCGTCGACGCCGCCCACCATGGGTTCGCACACCCGCTCTGGATGCGGCATCATGCCGAGGACGTTGTTGCCTTCGTTCACGATGCCCGCGACGTTGTCGGTCGCGCCGTTCGGGTTGGCGGCATCGCCGACGTTGCCATCGACGTCGCAGTATCTGAAGGCGACCAGGTTCTTGGCCTCGATCGCCTGGAGGCTCTCGACGCCGGCCGTCCAGTTGCCCTCGTTGTGGTTCACCGGTATCTGGATGACCTGTCCGGTCTCGAGGTGGCTGGTGAAGGGCGTGTCGGTGCGCTCGACGCGCAGGTACTGCCTGTGGCAGATGAAGCGCAGGCCTTGGTTACGCCTGAGGGCGCCGTGGAGCAAGTGAGCCTCGGTCAGCGTTTGAAAGCCGTTGCAGATGCCGAGCACCAGACCGCCGGCGTCGGCAAAGGCCGAGACCTCTTGCATGATGGGACTGAACCGCGCCACAGCGCCGGTGCGCAGGTAGTCACCGTATGAGAACCCGCCCGGCAGGACGATACAGTCGGCGCTCCGCAGATCGCGGTCTTTGTGCCAGAGGTAGAAGGGCTCGGCTTCCGCGAAGGTCGAGAGGGCGTGACGGGCATCGTAGTCGCAGTTCGAGCCGGGAAAGACCACGATGCCAAAACGGACCGCGCCGGCCGTCACTTACGCTCCCTCCCCCGTCGCTGCCTCCGCCGGGACGACCTCGAAACGGTAGTCCTCAATGATCGGGTTAGCGAGAAGGCGACGGCACATATCGTCGACCTCGCCCCTCGCCGCGGCAAGGTCGTCGCCCTGCACATCGAGGGTGATGTAACGCCCTATGCGCACGTTCTTGGCGCTCGAATGGCCGAGCGCCGGGAGCGCCCGCTCGACGACCGCACCCTGCGGATCTACCACCCCAGCTTTGGGTGTGACGTAGACCGACACCTTGAACACGCTGCGCCCCCTTCTTGGCTGGTTTCGGCCGCGAGATCAGCCCGTGGGACGGCGGCCGGCGGGGAACAAAATCTGGCTCGATTCTACCAGCTTGCCGAGCGCGGGGTTGAGAACGGCCGCCATTCTTCGAGCACGTCTGACCGCCGGGCGACGCGGCGCGGGCACATTCCTGGCCCGACCGGACATTACTAGTTGGATGGTTCCAGTGTGGCATTGAAGTCGCCTGGGGGGCCACTGCCGAGCCAAGCAGCCGGAACGTAGCAATCAGACCGGAGGAGGTAGCGTTCGTGAGAAAAGGAACAGTCATCGTCCTGTTGCTGGCGCTCGTCATCGTGTTTGCGTTCACCTCGGTGGCCTCGGCTAGCTGGTATGCAGGCAACACCAGATCAGCCGGCTACGGAGTGAGAGCAAACATCTACTGCCCGTCGTCGGCTCCCTACGTGGGCGGCTCGGGGCAGTCCAACTGGGTCTCGACCCCAGGACCTACGTACTGGGTTCAGACCGGATGGAGATACTACAGCGGCTACAGCTATGCGCGGTCGTACTACGAGTACAGCCTTCCCATCGGCTACAGCCTTGTCGAGACCAGCAACCAGTCCTGGAACTCGGTCCGCACGTACGAGGTCAGCCATTCGGGGTCGGGCAACTGGGCCGTCAAGATCGGCGGGTCGACCGTCGGCACGTGGGGCACCCTGAGCGCGCCGGTGTACCCGGTGAAGGCCATGAGCGAGAGTCATTGGTCGACCGTGCAGCTCAACACCCAATTCGCTTCGGTGAAGTATCGGGGCACAACCACTTGGTACAACTTCGACCAGGCCAACTGGGTCACCGACAGCCCCTACTACCTCACCATCACCGCCAACTACCAATACAAGACTCTCGGCCCGTGAGCGCGACCGGCGAGATCCATGGCACGTTCTTTGTCTCCCACTGACCCACAGAGAGGGATACACACATGAATAGAGTCAGAAGACGTCACGCGGTTCTGGTGGCGACGCTCATCATCATGGCCGTCGCGGTGATCGCCGCGGGCCAATTGGCCACTGCCGGCGCCGCCCCAAACGCCGACGTCGTCGGCCAGGCCATGAACGGCCTGACGCAGCGGGGCATACCGGTCGATGCCTGGCAACTCGACGACACCACCCTGTCGGTCCGGCTCAGCAGCAAGAGCACGACCGACGTCGGGACTCCCGACGATCCGATCAACCTCAGCCTCGTCGAACGAGAAGCTTTTCTCGCGAAATCGCGCGGCGTCGATCTCGCGCAACTCCAGATCGACGTGATCAACGCCGCGGGCAAGTCCTTGTTCGCGGGCACGTTGAACCTGAGCCAGACTCTCGGTTCCGATTGGACCGCCGCGGGCGAGGCCATGTCTGAGTCCGAAACCATGGCCGCGCTCGACGCCGGTCTGGCCGGCAAGAGCGACCTCGCGGGATTGACCGTGAAGACGTTCGCGCTCAAGGACAGCAGTGGCGTCCGCATGTTGAGTCTGATGGCCACGACCCCCGACATCGAGACGGCCAATCGATCAACGGCCGAACTGATGACCGGGCTCCACGTACTCATCGACAACCTGAACGCCGGCGAGCGGGCGCAGATCGCCCTTGCCCTGGTCGAGATAGCCGACGAGAGCGGCCGTCCGCTTCTCAAGTGGATCTACGACGCCCAGAGAGGCGCGCAGAACTGGTGGCAGGCCCCGGGCATGACCACCGATTGGTTTGAGTCTCCCGGCCCGCAGACCGCCGAGACCGCGGTCAAGTAGCACATGGGCCGGAAACCGGTGACCGCGGCGGGAGCGGCAGCCTAGTCTGCCGAGGCGGCATCACCCCTGGGGGGAAGCCCGCGTCCGGGCGACCGGACGCGGGCTTTGCATTCTTGTCTAGAGACCGAGAAGTCGCCTCAGCCGCTCGAGTGCTCGTTGCGCCTCAGCGGCGGTCAGAGACCGGTCGGGCTCGAAGGCCCCTGAGGAGGTGGTCTCCAGGATGCCCGCCCCCGTCACGCCAAGCACAGCCTTACGAACTTCGTCCGGCACCGCGTCGATGTCGACGACGTTGGCGCCATCGGGCCCGGGGAGTCGCGCGGAGAATGCCCGCCAGACCCAGAGAGCGAATTCCCCCCGGCGGACCGGCCCGGCCGTCGCCGCCCATGCTTCTTCCTCCGGCAGCACGATACCCAGCATCCGGGCGAGTTGAGCCGTCGCGGCGGCCGAATCACCGAGGTCGGTCGGAAGTTCGACGCCGCCGCCCACGGCCTGCCGGTACGCCACCAGCTGCGTCAGCGCGTCACCCCGGTCGACCGCGTCGGCCACGACCGTAGTCGTGGACTGCACGACCCCGTTCTGCTGCCCTCCCAGGCCGAACGCCACACCGATCACCGCGACGACAACCGCGGCCAGAACCCCCGCGGCCACCAAGAACTGCCGCGACGACAGCGGTCGTTTCTCGGCGCGCGGGCCGGCCTCACCAGTTCGGGCGACGATGCGCTCCAACACCCTCCGGCCGGCCTCACTTGCGACCCAGTCGTCGAACTCCGGACCCCCCGCGGGGTCGGCGGCCTTCAGGGCACGGAGCACCGGATCGCTCTCGAGAGACCCAGGCTCACCCGGCGCCGACGCGTGATGCCGCGAGAGTCGCCGGTACAATGCTGCAGCCTTCTTCATGATCTCACCACTGACAGTTCAAGACGGCACGACACTAGGGAACCCCATACTATTTATGTCCGGACCGGGGGCAAAAGTGCCCGCAATCGGTTGAGTGCCTTTCGGAAACGTTTGGTGACGGCGTTTCGGGAGCACCCGAGCACCCTGGCGGCCTCCTCCTGTGTCAATCCTTGCCACACCAGCAGCTCGAGAACCTCCCTGTCGCCCTCGGCGAGACGCGCCAGAGCCGCGGGCATGGCCTCGAGCAGCACGTCGTCCCTGGGAGATGTCGAAGGAGGATCCGGCTTCACGAGGGAGAGCCTCGCGTTCAGCGCCTCCCGTCGATTGGCCGAGCGCCGGCGGTTCAGCATCACATGCTTCGCCACTCCGAGCAACCAAAGCCCTGCCTCTTCGGGCACGTCGCCGATCCGACGCCAACACACGAGGAATGTCTCCTCGACGATCTCCTCGGCGTCTGGTCGACTGGCCCCGCAGCGCACGGCAAAGCGTAGGATCTCTGCGCTGTGTGCGGAATAGAGGCTCTCGAAACGACTCGCGCTTGCCTCACCGTCCATGAAGCGTGATTCTATCAGCCGTGGAAGCCCGGCGGGCGGACCCAGAGGCATTGACAACCGCCTGCGGCGGCTCTAGTGTCCTTGCATGACAAACCGCGCGTACCACATCGTCGCTATCGCTCTCATGATCGCCGGCATCGCCCTGGGCGGAATCTCCTGGGTCCTCGACGGCGCGCCCTTCTGGATCGTCATCGCTTTCGCGGCGGCCCTCGTCGTCGCCGGGCTCTACGTCGCGGGCCGCGTCAGCGGCGGTCGCGAGGAAGACGGACGCAAGAGCTGAGGGCCCAGCGCGGGGGGCTTCAGGCTACGACAACAGGCACTCCGGTGGCGTCCTCGAGGGCCAGAAAGTGCCGGCCCTTCAGGTCGCGGCCGTGCGGATCGAAGCTTTCGACGGGCACGAGCAAGCGCGAGGCACGTGCCCCGTGCGAGTCGCGCCATGTGCCGTAGGCGGCGAGGTAGTCCTCGACGGTCAGAAGCCCGCTCGCCCTGATGGTGCCGCCGAAGGTCAGGTTTTTCACAGCCAGCGCCGTGGCCACATCGTCGCCGAGTCCCTGCCGTTCGAGGACCGCGCGCACCACCCCGTGCCCTAGTTCCGACACGAGGAGGAGCGACGTTCCGTCACAGCCGGCATTCACGATCTGCCGCACGCGTTCGGCCCTTTCGGGGTCGAAGTCGTACTCCATGGTCACCCCCGAGCCGTCGCAACTCTCATTGACCCAGGCGATCTCCAGGTGCTCCCCTGCCCGATCGATGCGGGCACGCACCTCTCCTTGAAGGGACAGGAGCCGCCAGGCCTGCACGCGGCAGAAGGGCCGCGCGCGGCCGATCTCCTCGAACACGTCGCCGGCCCGGACCCCCGCCACCCAAGCCGGCGAACCCCCGACCACACCACTCGCCACGGGAGTCAGGTCGGCTACCCACGAGGGCTCGATCAGCACCGGGACACGAGGCCTCGACCGACATCGCGGCCACGAACGCACGGACCTCACCAAAGATGGTCGTCTCGTCGGGGAACATCCCTCGGTCGGCCCCATCCGCGAAAGCGGGCACGATCACCCGCACCGCCTTGGCCCCCACGGCTTGGAGGAGGCCGACTGTCTCACGCATATCGTCCCACCCGACGAGGTTCGGCATGGCCACGAGACTCCCGCTGAATCGCACCGACGATCGCCCGAGTAGCCCGAGGCCCGCGAGGGCCCGTTTCGACTGCTCTGGAGAATCGCCCATGAGCAGGCTCCTGCCACGAGCCGACGCGCTGTTCAGCGACACGTTCAGAGCCGACCCCGCCGGTCGCCTCCAGGAGAGCGACCATCTCCTCGTCCAGCAGCCGCCCGTTGGTGGTGATCTCAATCGGAGTCGCGGGAAAGACACGCCGCACCAGGGAGACGATCTCGGTGAAGTCCGGATGGAGGAAGGGCTCACCCTCGACGATGGCCGTCGCCGACTCGCCGATGGTGATCACGCGTTCGGGGTCCAGGAAGGCCATCGTGCGCGTTACCTCCTCCATCGTTCTGCGGCCGGCGAAGGCCACAGCGATCCCGGGCGGGTTGTTCTTGTGGCTGCAGAAGACACAGCGCGAATCGCACTGAGAGCCCAGAGGGAGCATGTTCGCCTGGAGCGCTGAGTCCAGGATGAGCCCGTCGATCGCTTGCGGACCGAGGGGGCTCATCCCAGACGACGATCAGAGAGAAGGCCGCGGGTCATGACGACCCGTGTCGGATCAATAGACCCCGTACTTGTAGGTTCTGGTGGGGACGTCGTTCAGCTCGTTCTTGTCGATGAAGGCCACCATGCGCACGATGGAGCCGTCACCCTTGTGCCAGCGGGTGGGGAAGGCGCAGACCACGCAGCGCTTGCCGAGCACCTTGTCGACGTCGCCGCCCACGTTCTCCCACGCGGGGATGTTGCGCTTGAGGAAGACCTCGTGCACGGGCTCCCACTTGGGATGGTCCTCCTTGGCCTTGCGGCCCGGGAAGAAGGTGTTCTCGTAGAGCTCGATCACGCGCGGCACCAACGGGCCGGGACCGTGGGCGGCCATGTACGAGGCGCACGGATGGTCGAGGGCCTGGGTGTCGATGCCGAAGCCGGAGGCGCCCTGCTCCACCAGCCACTCGCCGGCGGCCTCGCGAGAGACCCGGGCTCCACAGGAAGTAGCGGTCGGAGTCGCTGTAGAGGCGGTGCCAGCCCGTGACGATGATGGCGTAGTCGCCCGGCTGCAGCTTGGGCGTGCACTGGGCCAGCATCTCCGGGGTGATGGTCTGCATGGGGGTGCACTTGACGTCCCAGATGACCGCGGGGGCGATGAACTTCTCGAGCGGCACTTCGTCGTTGAAGGGGCTCTCCTGGCACACGTGCGACGGGCGCGTCGTAGTGCGTGCGTCACGTGCTGCGGGAAACCGTACATGAGCTGGGTGCGGCGGTTGAACTTGCGACATGTACTGCACCGGAGTGGTGTACGGCTGGGCGCCGGCCGGCCAGGTCGGCTGGTCGTTGCCCCAGGGGTGCGACAGGTCGACCATGACCATGTCGCTCGTGATCGACCACTGGCCCGGGCTCGTTCTTTGGCGGAGTCGAGTAGTCCAGAGCCGGCGTGGTGTACGTCCGGTCGTCGTACGGCATCTTGTCGAGGGGTAGTGGATATTCGTGCATCGGTGTTCTCCGTATTCTCGTTTCTCTTCGCTAGTTCTCTATGCCAGCGCCGCGGAGAGCGCGCAAGATCCGCTGTCTACCAATCGAGAGCCGCGACCCGGTCGAAGATCACGCCCATGTTGCGCAGCGAGCCCGCGGGGTCGAAGCAAGCCTCAAGCTCAGCCCGAGACAAACGCCCGGTGACTTCAGGGTCGGCGAGCAGCAGCTCCTGGAACGAGGTCTTCTCCTGCCAGGCCCGCATGGCCGTACGCTGGACGACCGCGTACGCGTCGTCGCGCAGCATGCCCGATTTCACTAGGGCGAGCAGCACTCGCTGGCTGAAGATCAGGCCGAAGCTCTTCTCGATGTTCGCGGCCATGTTCTCGGGGTAGACGTTGAGCTTGTCCACCAGCCAGTGGGCCTTTTTGAGCATGTAGTGAAGAAGGATCGTGCTGTCGGGAAAGATCATCCGCTCGACACTCGAGTGGCTGATGTCGCGCTCGTGCCACAGTGCGATGTTCTCGAAGGCCGCCAGCATGTTGGCGCGGATGACCCTCGCCTGGCCGCACAGCCGTTCGGAGATGATCGGGTTGCGTTTGTGCGGCATGGCCGACGAGCCTTTCTGGCCCGGGGCGAAGTACTCCTCGGCCTCCAGCACTTCGGTGCGCTGGTAGTGGCGTACCTGAAGGGCGATCTTCTCGATGCTGCTGGCGAGCAGAGCGAGAGCGGCCATGTACTCGGCGTGCCGGTCGCGCTGCAAGACCTGAGTCGATACAGGAGCGATGCCCAAGTCGAGCAACGACATAGCGATCTGCTCCACCTGTGGGTCGACGTTGGCGTAGGTGCCCACGGCGCCCGAGATCTTGCCTACCGAGATCTGCTGAATGGCTCTCTCGAGCCGCTCGAGTCCCCGCTGTATCTCGAAGGCCCAGAGTCCGAGGACCATCCCGAACGTGATGGGCTCGGCGTGCACCCCGTGGGTGCGACCCATCATCACGGTGTCGCGATGCTCCAGGGCCCGCTGTTGAAGCGTGCGTCCCAGCCGGCGTGTCTCCTCGACGAGCAGAGCCCCGGCGGCCCGCAACTGCAACGCGAGGCCGGTGTCGAGCACGTCCGACGACGTGAGTCCATAGTGGATGTACTTGGAGCACTCGCCTACGTTCTCCGACACGCAACTGACAAAGGCGATGACGTCGTGCTGAGTCACCGCCTCGATCTCACATACGCGGTCGACGTCGAACTGCGCTCGCTCCATGATCTCAGAGAGCGCGTCGTCGGGAATCTCGCCGAGGCGGGCCCAGGCTTCGCACACCGCCAACTCGACCCTGAGCCACGCCGTCATGCGGGCCTCGTCGGTCCAGATGGCGGTCATCTCGGGGGTTGAGTAGCGCTCGATCATGCAGCGCCGCCTTCTCCAGCGTACCCCGCCACTCGCAGGATCTTCGCGGCGAGGATGGCGGCGTTACGCGCGCCGTTGATGGCGACGCTCGCCACGGGCACGCCCGGCGGCATTTGCACCGTCGACAGCAGCGAATCGAGCCCGCCCAGGTCGGACGTGCGCATGGGCACGCCGATGACGGGCAGATCGGTCATCGAGGCGACGACTCCGGCAAGCGCGGCGGCCTTGCCGGCGCCGGCGATGATGACCTTCAAGCCGCGCTGCTCCGCCGACAGAGCGTACTCGCGGACCCCTTCGGGATTGCGGTGCGCCGAGAGCACGTTCACCTCATGGGCGATGCCACGGGCTTCGAGTTCTTTGGCCGCCTCGCTCATCACCTCGGCGTCGGACTGCGAGCCCATCAAGATGCCCACCAAAGGACCGTCTGACATTGCTACCCCTTTCTCAATTGCGCCCTAGACAACGCTGGTAGCGTCCGCCCCCTCGGCCCGCAGGCCGATATCGGTGCGGTGCTGTTCGCCGTCGAAACTGATAGCGGCCACGCCTTGGTAGGCCCGCGCCCGCGCCTCGGCGAAGGTCGAGCCCAGGCCGGTGACTGTCAGCACCCGGCCCCCCGCGGTGACCACCTGACCGCCACGCTGCGCGGTCGCGGCGTGGTAGACCTTGACCCCCGCGACGCCCGAGGCCGCTCTCAGACCGGCTATGGCATCACCCTTTGAACTCGACGCCGGATAGCCCCGCGACGCCATGACCACCCCAACCGACGCACCCGGACGCCATGCGGCCGCGGCGGGTAGCGTGTCCCCCCGCGCCGCCGCCCAGAGCAGCTCCAGCAGGTCGGATTCGAGCAGGGGCAGGATGGCTTGGGTCTCGGGATCGCCGAAGCGGCAGTTGAATTCGAGAACCTTGGGACCCTCGGAGGTAAGCATCAGGCCGGCATAGAGGACGCCTCGGAAATCGATGCCCCGACGCGCCAGCTCGGCCACCGTGGGCCTCACGACCTCTTCCACCAATCTCGCATAGAGGGCGTCGTCGACCACCGGCACCGGACAGTAGGAGCCCATACCCCCGGTATTGGGGCCGCCATCGCCGTCGAAGACGCGCTTGTAGTCTTGGGCGGGAGCCAGCGGAAGGATCTGCGTGCCGCTGACGATCGAGAGCAGGGAGACCTCTTCGCCCTCGAGGTATTCCTCGACGAGCACCATTCGGGCCGCCTCGCCAAAGCGCCGCTCGACGAAGCATTCGGCCAGCGCCGCCTCGACCTCCTCGAGAGTCTCGGCGATGATGACACCCTTGCCGGCAGCCAGGCCGTCGGCTTTGACGACCAGCGGCGCCCCATGCTCGCGCGCAAAGGCCAGGGCCGGCTCGTACTCTCCGAATACCGCGGCGTGGGCGGTCGGCACACCCGCGTCCTCCATGATCCCCTTGGCGAACGACTTGGAGCCTTCGAGCCGCGCACCGTCGGCCCCAGGACCGAACACAGCGAAACCCCTGTCGCGCAGTTGGTCGGCCAACCCCTCCACAAGTGGGGCCTCAGGCCCCACCACTATCAGGTCGATTCGCTCGCGCTCAGAGAAGGCGACGATCGCGGGGGTGTCGTGAGACCCGATGGCGACGGTCTCGGCATCGTCCTCGATGCCGGGATTGCCGGGCGCCCCGATGAGCCGCCCTATGCGCCTGCTCTTCGCCAATGCGCTGACCAGAGCGTGCTCCCTGGCGCCCCCGCCGACCACCAGAACGTCCAACCGCTCGGCGGACATCTCTAGGTCCCTCGAGGACTAGCGAGCATGGCCGTGATCGTCGGCCTGACCCCGTTCGCCTTCGCGGCCGACGTTTGGATACGGCACCTTGATGTGCTGCTCCCGCTTCGGACCGACAGAGATGAGCGAGATGGGAACACGCACGTTGTTGATAATGACGTTGAGATAGTCGATCGCCTCCTGTGGCAGCTCCTGGATGCTGGTGACACCCGAGATGTCGCTCTGCCAGCCCGGAAGCTCCTCGTACACTGGCTCACACTCCGCGAACTTCGCCTGGTCGAACGGGAGATCGTTGATGATGTCGCCGCGGTACTTGTACGACGTGCATACCTTGATCTTCTTCATGTCGTTCAGCACGTCGAGCTTGGTTATGCAGAGGCCGGTGAAGCCGTTGACTCGAGCGGCGTAGCGAAGCGCCACCAGATCGAGCCAGCCACAGCGGCGAGGCCTGCCGGTGGTGGTGCCGTACTCGTGACCGATGTCACGCAGCATCTTGCCGTATTGGCCCGTCGCCTCGGTGGGGAACGGTCCCGACCCCACGCGAGTGGTGTACGCCTTGCAGATGCCCCATACCTCGCTGAGCTCCATCGGACCGATGCCCGACCCCACCGCGGCGTAGCCGGCGACCGGGTTGGAGGAGGTGACGAAGGGATAGGTGCCGTGGTCGAGATCGAGCATCGTGCCCTGCGCGCCCTCGAGGAGCACCGACGCGTCCTGCCGGAGCGCGCTCCACACCATGAGCTCGACGTCTTCAACGTGCCCTTTCAAAGATTCGGCCGCCTCGATGTAGCGTTCGCAGTCGGCTTCGAGGCTGCTGACATCCTGGTCGTAGGTCTTGACCATGACTTCAGCCTTCTGCTCCATGAGACTCTTGACACGTGCGCGAAGACCGGCCGCGTCGAGCGCGTCTTGCATGCGTACGCCCTGCCGGGCAGACTTGTCGGAATACGCGGGCCCTATGCCCCGTCCGGTCGTGCCGATGGCGCCCTTGCCCAACCGGCTCTCTTGAACGTGGTCGAGCATGATGTGGTAGGGCATGATGAGGTGGGCCTTGCCGGAGATCTTGAGATTCCGGGTTGAGATACCGCGACTTTCGAGTTCATCGATCTCCGCCCGGAGCACCGTCGGGTCTATCACCACTCCGTTGCCTATGACCGCGACTACATCGGGGTAGAAGATACCGGAGGGCACGAGATGGAGCGCGAACTTGCCATGCTCGTTCTCCACGGTGTGCCCGGCGTTGTTGCCCCCTTGGTAGCGGACGACGATGTGAGCCTGCTCACACAGCAGGTCGGTCACCTTGCCTTTGCCCTCATCGCCCCACTGCGCTCCGACTACTACGAGAACCGGCACGACGCCTCCGTTCGGTCTTTGAACCTGAAACCAGGCTGTTAGTTTACACCAGGCTACCCGGAGCGCCGATGCTACGCCGGCCTACACGGCCCCAGACCCCGCGATTCCGCTTGACAGACCGAGCGGCCCCCGCCTAGAGTTGAGATGCTCTCCCCGCGCTCTACCCGGGGACTCACGCGTGAAAGGAACCTCGGTGGCCTTCGTAGTCACACAGGGCATCTGCGGGCGGCAATGAGCGGGCCCTTCGATCTCGATCAGCCCGCGCCGATCGGCGCATCGTCCATCTGCGGCCAGTGCGGAACCGTGGCCGGGCCGGGCCAGACGTTCTGCACCACGTGCGGAGCGCCCTTGGCGGCCGCCGCCCCGGCAGCCAAGGTGACGGTTCCGCCGGTTGCGCCGGAAACCCTCGCGCCGCCACCTCTACCGACCGCTCCGCCCCCGCCACCCGAGCCGCCGTCTCCGCCGGCGGCGCCCGCCCCTACGTGTCCGAACTGTGGCGCCCCGGCTCTGCCGGAGAACCGCTTCTGCGTTGGCTGTGGAGCCACCCTACCGGCGGCCGCCGGGCCCGTGACAGACGCCGCTGAGGCGGCCGACTCCGAGGCGACGGAGCCAACTGCGGCCGAGGCTGTGGCGGCGGAGCCTCTGATGGAGGAACCGCCGGCGGCCGCCGCGGAAGCCGCGGCTCCGGTAGCCGAGACGATCGCCATCGCCCTCCCCGTGCAACAGCCCCAGGCGCCACCCATTGCGCCCCCGCCCCTGCCTCCCGCGTCGTTCGCGATGGCTCCCCCGCCCGCGCCGGACTTCCCGGTAGCGGCGCCCCCCGCGCCCCCGGCATTGCCCTCGATGCCCGCCGGCACGCCCACGCCGGGGGGCAAGCTTTCCCGAGCGCTGATCATCGGCATCGTCGCCGCGGTCATCATCGTTCTGGGCGGCGGTGGAGCGGCCGCCTACCTGCTCCTCATCCGTGGCGACGACTCAGCGGCCACGACGAGCACCAGCACTCCCGCTATCACTTTTCCGGGCGGCGAGGGTGGAGAGGTCTTCGCGACGACGTCCAGCACGTCCGGATCGTCGACCACCACCGCGCTATCCACGACCACCACCGCGACTACGCTCACCACGACGACTGTGCAGACCACCACTACCACGGTCAAACCGACTACGACGACCCTCAAGCCGACGACCACCACCGCCAAGCAGACAACGACAACGCGGCGGCCGACGACGACTACCAAGCGCCCGACGACGACCACCCATCCACCCACTACCTTCGGACCGCCAACGACACACACCCCGACCACCTTCGGACCATCGAGCTAGGACCGTGATGAACATGAACGCACCAGGCATCTCGAACCGGTACAAGCGACACTACGTGTCATCCATGTGGCGCCTCCTGCGGTCGCGCCGGGTTCGCGCGTCAGGCATCGTCCTAGCTGCGCTCGGCGTCACCCTTGGGCTGGTCGTCCTCATCACACCCGCCCTCGCCGCTACCTTCTCCGATGTCTACTCCGACACGTACGAAAACCCGGACTACCCGGCAGCGGTCTCGGCACTCTCCGACCTGGGAGTGATCGGGGGATTCGAGGACGGCACCTTCCGGCCTCACGATCCGGTCACGCGCCAGCAGTTCGCGAAGATGATCGTGAAGCTCCTCGGATACCCGGTCACGGGCGATGAGTTCTGCCCCTTCGTCGACGTTCTCAGAGGAACCAGCGCCTCCGATCCGTTCTATCCCGACAAGTACGTGGCAGTCTGCGCGGCGAACGGCGTCACGAACGGCATCGATGCTACGCACTTCGCCCCCTACAACAACATAACGCGCGCGCAGGTCGTCAGTATGGTGATCCGCGCGGCCCAGCATTCGGGCGTCGCGCTGCAGACCCCGAGCGCCGCCTACTACAACGGCACCGTCAAGAACTGCGTGTTCCGCAACCTCGCCGATGCGAATCATGGTCTGAACGTGCAGATCGCCGAGTTCAACGGCCTCTTCTGGGGCGTCTGGCCCGACTCACGGGAGCGACTGGAACATCTACGGCAAGGCGACCCGTGGCGAGGTGGCACAGATCATGTGGCGCCTGAAGCAGAAGATGAGCCCCTCGACCACGTCAACCTACGGCACCACAACTACCTACGGGACGACGACCACCACCGTGCCTCAGGCGGGATTGCTCTTCAACGACGACTTCTCCGACCCGTCGAGCGGCTGGCCCACGGGTTCATTCGCCGGCGGACTGGCCGAGACCAGGTACGAGAACGGCAAGTACGTGCTCGAGGTATCGTCGGCGGGCAACTACAGCTGGTCATACCATCCTTCGATCAATATCTCCGACGGGCGACTCGAGGTTGACATGGCCCTCGTCGAGGGTGAGACCTACCCGATGTACAGCGTCCTCTTCCGCGTCAATAGCAGCGGATGGTACGACTTCACCATAGACGGCTACCGCAACTGCTCGCTCTGGGGATTCGAACGCTCGTCGGGTTCCTTCTGGAAGATCGGCAACTGGGTGACGTCCGACGCGATTCGTCCGTACCCAGACACCAACCATGTCGAGATCGTCATGAACGGGAGCAAGATCACCATCTACGTCAACGGCAGACTCGTGATCTCGGCCTCCGACAGCGCGTACAGGTCGGGCTCGATCGGGTTCGCCCTGCAGCCGTACAGCTACGATTCGAAGGCGGTGTTCGACAACCTCAAGGTCCGGCCGCTGTAGCCGGCGGCAGCCCGCACGGGCCGGGTTCGTAGCGGCGCGCCCCGCGCGCCGCCCGAGCCTGAGGCCGCGGCCGGGTCGCCGCTGTCGGGCGTTCGACGAGACTCAGTCGCCGATCTTGACGACGGTCTTGCCGTGCATGTGATTACCGATGCTCCCCTGGAGCGCCTGGGGAGTCTCGGCCAGGGTCAACTCCCTATCGATGACCACTCGGATGTCGCCGGCGGCGACCATTGCCACGATTTCGTCGAGTTCGGAGGCCGTCGTCTTGCGACGGAAATCGAAGGCGCTGATTCCCCGGGCGACAAACGCTTCTACGTCGACCCCACCCGCGATCGACGCCGGCGTTGCCACCAGGAACAAGCAGCGACGCCACAGAGTCGACGAGGTCGCGCGCGCCGGCCAAGTCGGCGATCGCGTGAAGCCGGTCGACGCCCTGAGCCGCCAGTTGCTGGGCAACGGGTGTAGTGGAGGTGTGGTCGACGACGATACCGGCGCCCAGTTCTCTGACACGAGCGGTGTACTCGGGCCGCGCCGTGGCGACGACCTCCAACCCCGCCTTCGCGGCCATCTGCACGAGAAAGCCGCCAACGCCGCCCGTGGCGCCCACGATGAGAATCCTCTCGCCTGATGCCAGCCCCAGAGCGCGAAGGAGACCGAGGGCGGTCAACCCCGCCACGGGGAGCACCGCGGCAACCTCCGCCTCGACTCCAGCCGGCACGTGCGCGACAGTGCCCTCCTCGGCCGCGATGACGTACTCCGCGTAGGTGCCGTGACCCGCGTCGCCCAACCGGCCGAAGACGCGGTCCCCCACGGCGAACTTCGTGACACCTTCGCCGACCGCCTCGACCAGACCCGCTCCCTCGGTGCCCGGCACGAACGGCAGGGTGAGCTCGCCGTAGACGCCGCCGGCCCGCTTGCCGTCGTAGGGATTCAGGCCGGCCGCCTGGACGCGGATTCGAAAGTGCCCTGGTCCGGGCAGGGGGACGGGTAGATCGATCAACTGAGCCGGCTCGCCCTGCTTGACAACCGCGATGGCTTTCATCGGATCTCCTTGGATAGGGATCACGGTCAGGCACGACGATAGCACCCCGCCCAGCCGCAGAGGCGAGCCGACGGACAGAGCAGAGTGGCTAGTCCCGCCTGCTGGGCAGAGGAATGCTAGCTTCGACGCCCCGCGACCGCGCGCGCGGCCACCACGCCCGAAGCCGACGCCTGCACCAGACCCCTCGTGACGCCCGCGCCGTCGCCTACCGCATAGAGGCCGGCGACCGGGGTCTGCAGATTCGAATCGAGCGCCAACCGCGACGAGTAGAACTTGACTTCAGCCCCGTAGAGCAACGTATCACGCCCGGCGATGCCGGGGAGGATGCCGTCGAGGGCGTCGAGCATGTCGATGAGGTCGCGCAGGTGGCGGTAGGGCAGTGCGAAACTGAGATCGCCCGGAGTGGCGGCACGCAGGGTCGGCTCGACCACGCCACGCGCGAGTCTCTCGCGCGTGGTGCGATGCCCGGCCCGCAGGTCGCCGAGGCGCTGCACGAGGATATCTTTGCCAAGCATGTTGGCAAGCCGGGCGATCGACTTGCCGTAATCGATAGGCTGCTTGAACGGCTCGGTGAAGCGGGTCGAGACCAGCAATGCGAAGTTGGTGTTGTTGGTCTTGTGCCGGGCGTCGGCGTAGCTGTGCCCGTTCACGGTCACCGCGTCGCCCCAGCTTTCGGTGCAGACCACTCCCCGCGGATTCATGCAGAACGTGCGCACCTGGTCTTCGAAGTGCCGCGACGTGTAGAGCAGTTTGGGCTCATAGAGCCGGTCGGTGATGATGTCGGTGATCACGGCGGCTACTTCCACCCGCACGCCGATGTCGACCGCGTTGCTGACCAGCTTGATGCCCAGCCGGCCCGCCTCGTCGGTCAGCCAGGCGGAGCCTTCACGACCCGGTGCGGCGATGACGATCGGGCTCCTGAAGAAATCGCCCGAGGAGGTCACGACGCCGGTCACGCGGCCGCTCGTCCGGGCTCCCTTCCCCCGCGCGCCCGCTTCGACGCCGTCGGTGACGATCTCGGTGACCGCGGTCTTGGTCACGATCTCGATCTTGTCCTCCAGTTCGGCCCGCATAGCCGTCAAGACCTCGGCGGCATGTTCCGTACCGAGGTGCCGCACGGGCGAATAGACCAGCCGAAGCCCCTGGCGCGCCGCAAGATCCGACCAGTGGTCGTAGACCTCCCGATCGTCGCCGAAAAGCCTATCGGGAGCACCGAAATGCATGTATACGGAGTCGACGTCGGTAAGCAGCGACCGCATCGCAGCCGCGTCGACATACTCGCCCAGCCATCCGCCGACCTCGGAACTGAGAGTCAACTTACCATCTGAGAAGGCTCCGGCGCCTCCCCAACCCGTGGTGATGCTACAGGGCTCACAGTGGCGGCAAGACCCCGTGTCGCGCGCTGGGCAGCGGCGTTTCGAGATGTCCGCGCCCCGCTCGAACAGAAGCACTCTCAGGCGGCCATGCTTGGCGAGCTCCAGCGCCGCGAAGATGCCCGCGGGCCCACCGCCCACGATGATCACATCGTATTCTCTGCCGCTGGGCGCGGTCGATTCGGTCACGGCGCCAACCGCCTGTCTTCGAGGTCGGCAAAGCGCGCGTAGTTGGGGACGAAGGCAAGTTTGCGATCGCCGATGGGGCCGTTGCGTTGCTTCCCCACAATGATCTCGGCCGTGCCCTTGTCGGGACTTTCCTTGTTATAGACCTCGTCGCGGTAAATGAACATCACCACGTCGGCATCTTGCTCGAGCGCCCCAGACTCGCGGAGATCCGACAGCACAGGCCGGTTGCCGGCCCTCTGCTCGACCTGCCTCGAGAGCTGCGACAGCGCCAAGACCGGCACCTCCAGCTCTCGCGCGAGGATCTTGAGTCCGCGAGAGATGCGCGACAGTTCCTGCTGCCGGTTCTCGGCGCTCAGATCGCCCATCATGAGCTGCAGGTAGTCGACGATGATCAGGCCGAGGTTCTTCTGCCGCGCCTTGAGGCGCCGCGCCTTGGCCCTCATCTCCATGAGCGTAAGCGAGGGAGTGTCGTCGATGAAGACCGGCGCCGTATGCAGGGAGGTGCAGCCGGCGGCCAACCTGCTCCATTCGTTGGCCTCGATGGCGCTCCGTCTCACCCGCCACATGTCTACCCGGGCTTCCGCGCACATGATGCGGTTGACGATCTCGATCTTCGACATCTCCAAGCTGAAGATGGCCACGCCCTTGCCTTGGTCAACCGCCACATTGCGGGCGATGTTGAGCGCGAAGGCGGTCTTGCCCATGGAGGGCCGAGCCGCGAGAATGACCAGGTTCGACGGCTGGAAGCTGCCGACCAGGTCGTCCAGTGTACGAAAGCCGGTCTGGCAGCCGTTGATGTGATGCCCCGCCGAGGCCGTGCGCTCCAACTCCGCGTAGTTCTCGGCGATCAGGTCAGAGATCGGCGAAAACTCGCCGACCACCCGGGTCTGCGAGATCTCGAACACCATCTGCTCGGCCTTGTCCATGAGCTCCATGGGAGCACGCTCACGCCTGTAGGCCATCTCGGTTATCTGACCGCCCACATTGATCAGCGAGCGCAAGTAGTAGTTCTCCCGGACGATCTCGGCGTACTGCCGGGCGTTGGTGGCGGCGGGAACCGCCGCGACGAGGCTGTGGATGAACGCCCGGCCACCGACCGCCTCCAGAGCGGCCCGGTTGGCCAGCTCCTCGGAGACGGTAATGGGATCGACGGGTTCTCCTCGCGAGAACAGGTCCTCGACGACCTCGAAGATGCGTTGGTGAGCCTGCCGGTAGAAATGGTGGGGCCTGACGACCTCGCTGACACCCGGGATGACGTTGGGCGTAAGCATGCTCGCGCCCAGCACCGAGATCTCGGCGTCCAGGTTCTGCGGCACCACGTAGTCGCTGCCAGCTTGCCTCTCGGCGGTCACGCCACCGGGCACCATCTCCATGTGCGCCTCTCTCCTACCCGAAGTCGACGCCCGCGGGGTCGGGAACTCCTACCCCTTGTGCTCCTCCGGAACCACCATCACTTTGACCTCAGCCGGCTCGACGCTGGCGTCGATGTGGACCTTGACCATGTAGGTGCCGACCATCTTGATCGGGTCTTCCAGGTCCACATTACGCTTGTCGAGGCGGATCTTGCGAGCCGCCCAGATGGCGTCGGCGATGTCTTGGTTGGTGACCGAGCCAAACAGGCGGTCGGCCGAGCCGACCGCGGCCGGGATAGTGAGGACGGTCTTCGCCAGAAGGTCCCTGGTCTCGTCGGCGCGCTCGGTGAGGCGGCGCACGTGAGCGGCCTTCTCCTCCATGATCTTGCGCACCGCGGCGATGCGGCCGGGGGTAGCCCTCTCGGCTATCTTGCGGGGCAGCAGGTAGTTGCGCGCGTAGCCCTCGGCCACGGTGGCGACTTCGCCCTTGTTGCCCAGCTTATCAACATCCTGCAACAGGATTACTTCCATAGTCACTCCTTGTAAACAACACCCGCCGGGCCCATACGGGAGCCCGGTAGGGACAAGCCACGGTGCTTTCTACCGGCTGCTGTACGGAAGAAGCGCGACCTCGCGGGCCCTTTTTATCGCAACAGCCACCTGCCGCTGATGACGGCGGCACGCGCCGGTAGTGCGGCGAGACCGGATCTTGCCGCGCTCAGACATGAAGCGGCGAAGAGTACCGAAATCTTTGTAATCGACTTCCTCTACGCCCTCTTTGCAGAAAAGGCAGTACTTGCGCCGCCGATTGCCGGTGGTCGGCCTGGCACGCCGGGGCTGCTTCTTGGGATTGGCCACTGTTTCTTTACCTCCTCGGGGCGACTAGAACGGTATGTCGTCGCCCCCGAAATCGATGTCACGAAAGTCGTCTTGCGCGGCCGCGTCGGGGGTGGCCTTGGACCCCTCCTCTGGGGCTCGGCTCGCGCGTTTCGTTCTGCCCGCCGATGAACATCACCGTGTCGGCGATGATCTCGACTTTGCTTCTCTTGCGTGCCGTCTTGCGCCTCCCAGCTGCGCTGGTCGAGACGGCCGTCGACGGCGATCTGACGCCCCTTGGTAAGGTAGCGGGCGCAGTTCTCGCCCTGCGTTCCCCAGACCACTACGTCGAAGTAGTTGGGCTTCTCGACCCACTGGCCTGAAGCGTCTTTGTACGAGGAGTTGACCGCCACTCCCAGCTGGCACACGGAGGCGCCGTTGGGAGTCTGGCGGAGCTCGGGGTCGCGAGTCAGATTGCCGACGAGGGTCACGTGTGCGATGCCGCGAGCCATTTCTACTCCTTGGTTAGGCTTCTTCGACCGGTTCTGGAGTCTCCGGAGCCTCCGGCGCGGGCGCGGCGGCCGGAGCGGCCGGAGCGGGCACAGCGGCCGGCACAGGCACAGCGGCCGGAGCGGGCGCAGCGGGCGCCTGCTGAACCGGGCCGAACGGCTTGTCATGCTTGATCGGCATGAAGCGCAGCACGCTGTCGGTGATGCCGAGCACCCGGGTCACCTCGTCGAGGGTCTTCGGCGTGGCCTCGAAGTACAAGATGTAGTAGACACCATCGAGGGCGTCTTTGATCTCGTACGCAAGACGGCGCTTGCCCCATTCGTCGATCTTCACGATGACGCCTTTGTCACCCGTGATGATCTCTTTGGTGCGATCAAGCACCGCGGTTCGTACTTCATCCGTCACGTCAGTGCGCAGAATAAGAACCAGCTCATAGCTGTTCAGTTTGGGTCACCTCCTACGGTCTAGGCGGCCCCGGCCTCACTGCCGGAGCAGGGGTGTAGTATGGAATTGTATCCGCGCCTCCGGACAGGAGATCGTGCGGACCACCTCCGGCGCTCTAGTGCGCGAGCGGTGGAGTATACACTGGGGGCGCGGGGAGCACCAAGTTGGTGCTCCCCGCGCCCCCAGACGTCATCCCATGGCTCCCCGGGACAGCCGGCGGCGACGCCGCGCCTCAGCTCTTGGCCCTTTGGTCGTCAGTGTCCGCGGTCGGAGTCGAAGGCTGCGGCGCCGCGTTTGAACCGCGGCCGGGGGCGGGCATCTCGGGCTACGCCGCCTGGCTGCTGCACGGTACCGGCCGGCGTCGAATGCCACCCCTGCTGGATGCGGCTGATAGCCCACCTGCTGCTTCTGCCGGTTGCGACGCACCATGGCCACCACGATACGGTAGACGATGTAGGCCGATGATGGCAAGAACGATCAGCACCGGGATGATCACCCCGAGTCCGCGGACGATGCCGTTGAACACCCGCACCAGGTAGTGCAGCGCGTCCTTGAAGGCGCCCCCGACGCCCCAGCTGCTGGGCTACGACCGGCTCGGTGCCCTTCTCGAAGATGCTCATGGTGATGGTCGAGTAGCTGGTGTGCTCGTCCAGATAGCGGAGCCGTGCCCTTGAGCTGCTCCAGATTCCTGCTGGGCGTAGGTGAGCACCGACTGCACCTGCAGGATCTCGTCGACGGTCTTGGCCTTGGCGAGCAAGGCCACGAGGGAGTTCACGTGGGCCTCGGAGTTCTTGATGCGCGCCTGGAGGTCGACGTACTCCTCGGTGACGTCCTGGGTGGAGAGCGTCTGGTTCTTGAGAGTACCCAGCTTGCCGGCGTCGGCCAAGGCCTGGGTGAACGCGGCTGCTCGGCACCCGGATGGCGACCGTGCCGGTCTTCATGGTGCCGTCGTCGCCGCTGGCGTACGAGTTGGAGCTCACCAGATAGCCGCCGTAGCGGTCGGCGAGAAGCAGAGCCTGCGCGAAGACGTTCTGGAACTTCCCGTTCTCGACTTCGATCTCGAGTTGAGCGTCGCTGATGATCTTCTGGCCCGACGCCATCTGCCAAGCCATCAAGGACCCGCCGATCGCCTCGACCGGTGTGCCGGGGTGTCGGGCGTACGCGGGCGCGCCTGCCCCGTCGGATTCGTCGCCTCGCCAGACCGTGGTGGCCGGCGCCGCCGTGGTCGCCGCCGAAGCGTACGATGCGGCCCAGGTAGTGGTGGTCGCCTCCGAGCCTCCGCCACACCCTGCCGTGCCTACCAGTGCGCGCGATCACGAGAACGAGCACTATCGCGACCGCCGCTACTCCTGCCTGTGCGCCTTCTCATGGTCAACATCGCCCCTCCCGTTATTACGGTCTGCCGATGCGCCTAGGACGCCGGCTGCAGGGGGCCGGTTCCTCGTCCCACCCTACCAGAGACCCCAGCCGGAGAGACGGGCGGTAAGCCAAGTGAACTGCCCGCTGATGAGAAGTGCGCCGTACACGACGAGAACGACGCCGCATACGATCTGGATGGTCCGAAGATGGCGCCTGATGCGCGCGAACGCCCGCAGGGCAAGACCCACAAAGAGGCCCGAGAGCAGGAAGGGGATGCCCATGCCGAGCGAGTAGACGAAGAGAAGCAGCGCTCCGCCGGCCGGATCGTTGCCTTCGGCGGCCATGGTGAGAATGGAGCCAAGGATCGGCCCCACGCACGGCGTCCAGCCGAACGCGAAAGCGACTCCCATGATGAAGGCCCCCGCGGGGCCCCGGGGAGCCTTGTTGCAGCAACGGCCGGACGTCCCGGTTCATGAAGGCGGGCATGGTCAGGCCGACGAGCAGTGCGCCAAGAACCACCAGCACCGATCCGGCTACGATCTGTAGTACCCGCTGGTTGCGAATCAGAGCACCCGCGAACGAGAAACCGGCGCCGAGCAGCGTGAAGACCAGAGAGAAGCCGAGGACGAAAGCCACGGCGCCGATGATCACCTTGCGGTTGCCGCCCCGCTTCATGTCGTCGACGCTCATGCCTGAGACGAACGACAGGTACGCGGGCAGCAGTGGTAGCACGCAGGGGCTGAGGAAGCTGGCCGCTCCGCCGGCCAAGGCGATCAAGAAGGCCGCAAACCCAAGATTAGTCGGTAAGGTCATCCACTATGGAGGCAAGGTTGTCCGCGCTCGTGCCGCCGACGAAAGTCTTCTTGATGACGCCTTCGGAGTCGAGAACCAAGACCGTGGGCACGCCGCGTATTCGGTAGGCCGCTGCGATATCGTCGCCGGCGAGGGCCACCGGGTACGTCAGGTCGTACTTCTTGACGAAGGCCTTCATGTCGGCCTTGGTATCGGAGACGGCCAGAACGAGAACCTCGACTCTGTCTCTGTTGGCTTGATAGAACCTATCAAGTTCAGGCGCTTCGCCCTTGCAGCTTGGTCACCAGCTAGCCATGAAAGCCAGCACCAACGGCTTGCCGCGGTAGATGCCCAAGGATGCCTGATCGCCGGCCAAGGTCGTCACCTCGAAATCGGGAGCCGAATCGCTCGAGCCCGAAGAGCCGGCTCCAGAACTGCCGCCGGTCGACGATCCGCAACCGGCGACCAAGACCATCGACAGCACGAGAATGACGGCGCCCGACAGGGCCATGCCCGCCAGCGTGGCCACCGCACTGCGTCGTGCGACAGACATGCGTTTCACCGCGTCCCCTTCTTGCCCTTCCCGCCGGCGGGCGCAGCCGCCGCGCGAGTCTTGCCCGATGCGCCAGAGTTACCCGGCACGGCAACCGGCCGCAAGCGCCCGTGAGTCTCGAACCACCACACGCCGGCGATACCGACGATGAACATGGCGACCGCGATCCACTGTTGCGACGTCAACCAGAGCGCCACCGGTTCGTTCGTGCGGATGAATTCAACCAGAAAGCGCTCGATACCCGCGAGGATGGCGTACGCGAACATGAGAGGGCCTTCGCGCTTGAAGCGGGGCGAGACCACCCAGACAAGAATCGCGAACATGACCAAGGTCGCCGCGATCTCGTACAACTGAGTGGGATGCACCCGGACGTCGGTAGGAGGCAGGCCTTTGGGAAAAGCCATGCCCCAGGGCAGGTCGGTGGGCACGCCGTAGTCGTCACCGCGCAGGAAACAACCCATGCGACCGAACGCATAGCCTATGGAGACCGCGATGGCGCCGGAATCCATGATGGCGGCCAACCGCTGCTTCGACACCCAAGTCACAAGCACAACGGCTATGATCGCCCCGAACAGACCACCGAACCAGACCAGTCCGGAGCCGCTGATCATGTTCTCCGGCCACTCGTCAGGGTGAAGTATGAGGTAGTGGATCTTGGCACCGAGCAGACCTCCTACCACGGCGGCGATGAGCAGCGGGTAGATGAAGTCGGGCTTGACGTCCCTCTTCTTGAATTGCCAATGGGCCACGATGCCGGCCGAGATGAAGGCGAGCGCCATCATCACGCCGAACGAGTTCATGGTGAATCCGCCAATATGGAATAGCTCGGGATACATCCAGCTACTCTTTCATGCTCGGGGAACCCGACCGGTTCCCAGGATTAGTGCGCTCAGCTGAAGCCCGAACTCGTTGAGCAACCACTGGGCTTGCAGTCGGAGAAGCAGGACTGGTTGGCGGCGCCGAGTCCGAGGACGCCACCGAATCCGGTGAAACGCTGCTCGACTTCGCGCCCGCCACAATCGGGGCACACCTTGGCTTCGTCCTTGAGAAAGCCGAGGACGAACACCTCAAAATCCTTGCCGCACGAGCGGCACTTCAAATCATAAGAAGCCATCTAAGCTAGACCGAATTCCTTCTCGTAGTCTTTCTGGCCACGCGCGCCGATCAATTGGGTCTTGACCGCGCCGTCGGAGAACATGATCACGGTAGGGATGCTCATGATGCCGAACCGGGCGGCCAGAGCTTGATTCTCATCGACGTTGACCTTGACGACGCTCACGGCATCGGGATGATCGGCCGCCAGCTTCTCCAGGACTGGACCGACCATGCGGCACGGTCCGCACCATGGCGCCCAGAAATCGGCGACCACCGGTACAGTCGACGTGGAAATGATCTGGTCGAAATCCTGCGTGTTGACCTCTCGCACTGCGCCACCGCTCATTGTGCTCTCCTTTTGCTTCCAAGGCCGGTGGTCCGGCCGTTGCATACTATATTCTACCCGACTAACAGAACTACGAACGCTAACTAGGCTAACCTATGCTGGGAGACACACGAGTTGTGAGGAGGGACGCATGAGATTGACCTACTACGCCCACTCCGCTTTCCGGGTTGAAGCAAGCGACGGAACGCAGATTATCATCGACCCCTATCTTTCTGGAAGCTTTGACAACGCACTTCGCTACGCGCCTATCGACGAAACCGCCGACGTGGTGGTAGCGACCCACGAGCACGACGACCACGCCGCCACCTCGACCATACCCGGCTCCCCGCGGGTGTTCGTCCATCCGACGCGCGAGACCGTCGCCGGCGTCACGATCACCGGGATCCCGGTGGCGCACGACGAGGCCGGCGGCACCAAACGCGGCAAGAACAGCGTCATCGTGCTCGACGACGGAGATGTGCGGCTCGCCCATCTCGGCGATCTGGGCCACATCCTCGACGCGACGACCGTCGAGGCAATCGGAAAGGTCGACATCTTGCTGGTTCCTGTGGGCGGCTTCTTCACCGTCGACCACAACGAAGCCGCCGCGGTGGTCGACTCCCTCGACCCGCGCATCGTCGTCCCTATGCACTACAAGACCGATAAGACCGACTTCCCCATCAGTGGGGTCGAGCCATTCCTCGCGACCCAGCGCACCGTCATCCGTGACGCCGGATCGACACTGGAGGCCGGCCGGGCGGCGTTACCCGCCGAACGCACCGTCATCGTGCTGGAGCACGTACGCTGATGAGCGAGCCTACTCCAAAAGTCGAACCTCAGAAGAAAGCCGAAAAGGGTCCGGACTGGCTGCAGCGGGTCACGCGCCTCAAGCCGGGCATGTTCCGCCGTCTCGCGATCGTACTCGTGCTCTTGGTGTTGTTCTTCGGTTTGGGCAGCGCCATCTCGCGACTACTTACCAACTACTGGTGGTACGAGGAACTCGGGCACACCGAGGTCTTCTGGACCCCCATCGTCGCCAGCATATGTGTGGGGGTCTTCTTCGCGGTCGTCTTCTTCGCCATCTTCTACGGCAGTCTCTTTCTGGCGCGCAAGATATCGCCGCGGCTGCTCCCCGTGACCGAAGAAGGCGAGGCCAACGTCTTCGAGTGGGCCACGAAACAGCGCTGGACCGGCCGCATCGTGCTCCTCGTGGCACTCGTGATGGCCGTCATCTTCGGGTTCAGCTACGCGGGCCGCTGGGAAGAGATCCTGCTCTTCTTGAACAAAGTCGATTTCGGCTACACCGACCCGCTGTTCGGCAAAGATGTCTCCTTCTTCGTATACACGCTCCCGCTGTGGTCGATGCTGGTGAACTTCGTAGGTATCACCATGCTGTTCACGTTCGCCGCGACGACGTTCATCTACATCGCCGACCGCGCCCTTGTGCTCAACGAAAAGAACAAGATCCGGCTCGCACCCCATGTCAAAGCCCACCTCTCGGCAATCCTCGCTATCGCGATGGTCGCCAAGGCCGGAGACTACATGCTGCAGACCTGGGAGCTCGATTTCTCAACTAGGGCCGTCACCTTCGGCGCCGGGTACACCGACGTTCATGCGTCACTCCCAGTGCTCCACTTCCTCGCGATAGTCTCGCTCATCGCGGCGGCCATGTTCCTGATCAACATCCGCTACCGTGGCTGGCGGCTGCCGGCGCTCGCCATCGCCGTCATGTTCCTCACGTGGGCCATCGCGGGCAAGGCGTATCCGGCGATCGTCCAGCAGTACCGCGTGTCGCCGAACGAGATCGCGGTGGAGAGCGAGTACATCACCAAGAACGTCGACGCCACCAGATGGGCGTTCGACATCACCGACGTGCCCAAGGTGTCGTTGGGGGCCACGACCAACCTCAGCGCGACCGACGTCAAAGCCAATTCGGGCACCACGGGCAATGTGCGCCTCTGGGAGCCGAGGCCGGCGCTATCCACCTACTCGCAGATCCAAGAGATCCGGCTGTACTACTCGTTCACCGACGTCGATGTCGACCGCTACCATATCGACGGAGAATACCGCCAGGTGCTCATAAGCGGGCGCGAGCTCGACCAGAGCCAGCTGCAGACGCAGTCGCAGACCTGGGTCAACAAGCACCTCACCTACACGCACGGGTACGGCTTCGTCCTCAGCCCGGTGAACGTGGCGGGCGGTGACGGTCTTCCGCTCCTTCTGGTGAGCAATATCCCGCCGACGACCAAGACCGACCTGCCGATCACCCGGCCCGCGATCTACTACGGCGAGTTGGGCAACACCTTCGTGGTCGTGAACACGACGAACAAGGAGTTCGACTACCCCGAAGGTGACGCGAACGTGTTCACCACCTACGAAGGGCGCGGAGGAGTGCCCATCGGCAGCACCGCGCGGCAGTTGGCTTTCGCCTTCAGGTTCGGTGACCTCAAGCTGCTCTTCTCGAGCTCGCTGACCGCCGAATCCCGGGTCATGTACAACCGCACCATCAGCGAGCGGGTCGAGGCGCTGGCGTCGTTCCTCGCCTTCGACAAGGACCCCTACATCGTGCTGCGCGACGACGGATCGCTCGTGTGGATGTGGGACGCTTACACCACGACCGACCGCTTCCCCTATTCGCAGCCTCTCGGTAATGGCAGCAACTACATCAGGAACTCGGTCAAGGTGGTCATCGATGCCTACAACGGCGACGTGACGCTCTATCAGATCGACGAGGACGACGCCATCGCCAACACGTGGGGCAAGATTTACGAGGGGCTGTTCACTCCCGGCGATCAGATGCCCGAGGACCTGAAACGCCACTGGCGTTATCCCGAGGATCTGTTCAGCGTGCAGGCGTCGGTGCTCTCCACCTACCATATGACCGATCCGCAGATCTTCTATAACAAAGAAGACGTATGGGAGATCCCCAAGGAGATCTACGGCGAAGAAGAGATCGACGTGGTCCCCTACTACGAGGTGCTGACCCTGCCCGGAGAGACTGAGCCTGAGTTCGTGCTCGTGCGCCCGTTCGTGCCGCTCAGCAAGAAGAACATGGTGGCGCTCCTCATGGCCCGCCAAGACGGCGAGCACTACGGCGAGTTGGTCTTGGTCGACTTCCCCAAGAACAAGTTGGTCTACGGCCCGGCCCAGATGGAGGCGCGCATCTCCAACGATCCTGTCATTTCTTCGCAGCTCACACTCTGGAGCCAGGCGGGCAGTGACGTGATCCGCGGCAACCTCCTCGTGGTGCCTATCGAGGATTCAGTCATGTACTTCGAACCGGTGTACCTCCAGGCCTCTCAGAGCCCGATCCCGGAGTTGACGAGGGTGATCGTGGCCTACGGCGAGGATATTGTCATGGAACCGAGCCTCGCCGACGCGCTCACCAAGCTGTTCGGAGAGAAGTTCACCGACGACCTGGTATCGCCACCCGACGAAGTGACGACGACCACCGGCAGCACCACCACGACAACGGCGCCGCCGACGACGACGACAACCGTTCCGGTGCAGACCACGACCACGACTACAGCGGGTGGTCCGGTCACCCCGCTGCCGACCGACGCGGCCTCTCTCATCGAGTTGGCCAGCCAGCACTACGAGGCGGCCATCGAGGCGCAGAAACGCGGCGACTGGGCTGCATACGGAGCCGAGCTCCAGGCCCTGGGCCGGGTTCTGGAGTCGCTGGCGGCTCTGCGGTAGAGGCGCCGTCGTACACGTAAGAGACCTGAGAGACGGCGCCCGGCGGTGTTCAACCGCCGGGCGCCGTCTCGAAGCCGCCGCCGCGGCGCATGTGCTATGGTTTCCGTCACCTCTGGGCGTCGACCGCTCTGGGGTGCGAGAGGAGCGCCACACTGGTACCGGCGCGTTCTATCCGCCGGCTCTGCACCGCGCTCCCCGAGGTGTATAGCTGAAACGAAGGGTAGAGGATAGGTCCCGCCATGCCGAACGACGTGGATAGGTTGTTCCTTGAGCTGTTGCGCGGCGAACGAGGCCCTCGATATGGCAGGGCCGCGTTTAGGCCAAGCGCCGACGTCTACTACGACGCACACCAGAACGCGGTGATCATCAAGCTCGAGTTGCCCGGTATCGATGCCGGCGCGGTTCGCCTCGAAGTCGAGAACAACGTGCTGACTGTGAGCGGATGCCGGTCCGACGAGCGTCATCCCGAAGCTGTCTACCAGCAGATGGAGATCACCTACGGTCGGTTCGAGCGCAGCATCGCCCTCCCCCCCGAGGTCGACGCCGAGCACGCGAAGGCGGACTACGCCGCCGGATATCTGAAGATCGTCCTGCCGCTGAAGAAGAGACTGCCCGCCAAGCGCATCTCGATATGCACGAACGACGACTCGGAGGGAGGCGAGCAGTCATGACCGCCCGCAAGATCGATCTGCGACCCACCCTGGATGAGACCGATGATCCCGGCGAAGCTCTCGCTGCCGCCGGACAGGATTTCGTGATCATCTCGCGGCAGCCTGCCGAGGCCGTGCCGGTCGCCGAGGGCCGCGTACGCCTGCCGATTCTTCCCTTGAAGGACACGGTCGTCTTTCCCGAGACCATGATGCCGCTGGCCGTGGGGCAGCCGCGTTCGGTGGAACTCATCGACGACGTGCTGCGCGGCGACAAGCAGGTCGGCTTGGTCGCGGCCAAGAGCGCCGACATCGAACTGCCCGGTCCCGGCGATGTGTATCGTGTCGGGGTGCTGGCGAGCATCCAGAAGATGCTCAAGGCTCCCGACGGCACGCTACGGATCATCGCTCAGGGCATCCGCCGCATCGAGATCGACGAGTTCACGTCTGAGACACCCTACCTGTGGGCGGAGGTGCACGAACTACCCGACGTCGTCGAGCCCGGCACCGAACTGGAGGCCCTTCAGCGCAATCTGGTGGCGATATACACGAAGATCGTCGCCCTGGTGCCCTATCTGCCCGACGAACTGGAGATGGCCGCGGCCAGTATCGACGATCCGGCGACGCTCGGATACTTCATCGCCTCGACCATGCGCCTCAAGACCGAGGACAAGCAGAGGCTCCTCGAAGAAGCCGACCTGTCGCGACGGCTGCGCGCCCTCACGGCCCTGATGAACCGCGAACTCGAGGTTCTCGAGCTCGGCTCGAAGATCCAGGACCAGGTGCAGTCGGAGATGGACAAGAACCAGCGCGAGTACGTGCTCCGACAGCAGATGAAGGCCATCCAGGACGAACTGGGCGAGACCGACGAAACCCAGGCCGAGATCAACGAACTGCGCGGTCGCATCCACGAGGCCGCGTTACCCGAAGACGTCGAGAAACAGGCGCGGCGCGAACTCGACAGGCTGGCCAAGCTGCCGGCGGCGGCGGCCGAGTACGGCGTCATCCGCACGTACCTCGACTGGATCCTGTCGTTGCCCTGGTCTGTGGTCACCGAAGACCACCTCGATATCGCCGATTCCCGCGCCATCCTCGATGAAGACCACTACGACCTCAAAGACGTCAAAGACCGCATCCTCGAGTTCCTCGCGGTCCAGAAGCTGAGAAGCGAGGTGTCGGGGCCGATCTTGTGCTTCGCGGGGCCTCCCGGCGTCGGCAAGACCAGCCTCGGCAAGAGCATCGCGCGCGCGATGGGCCGCAAGTTCATCCGCATCAGCGTCGGCGGGGTCCGCGACGAGTCGGAGATCAGGGGGCATCGCCGCACGTACGTGGGCGCGATGCCCGGCACTATCGTCCGGGCCATCAGAGACGCGGGCAGCTCGAACCCGGTCTTCATGATCGACGAGATCGACAAGATGGGCTCCGACTGGCGCGGTGATCCGTCAAGCGCGATGCTCGAGGTGCTCGATCCCGAGCAGAACACGTCGTTCCGCGACCACTACCTCGACCTTCCGTACGACCTATCGAAGGTCATGTTCATCTGCACCGCCAACGTGCTCGATACGATCCCCGGACCGCTGCGCGACCGCATGGAGATCATCTCAATCGCCGGATACACCCAAGAGGAGAAGCTCCACATCGCGCGCAAGTACCTCGTGCCCCGGCAGATCGAACGCAACGGCCTCAAGCCGGGTCAGATCAACCTGACCGACGCGGCGCTGCGCTTGGTCATCGAGAGCTATACCCGAGAGGCGGGCGTGCGCAATCTCGAGCGTGAGATAGGCACCATCGCGCGCAAGTTCGCCCGCATGGTCGCCGAAGAGGGCCGCAAGCGGCTCACCGTCGGCGAGAAGCACGTCACCCAGTTCCTAGGCAAGAAGAGGGTCTTTCGCGAGACGGCGAAGCGCACGAGCGATCCGGGGGTATCCACGGGCCTTGCCTGGACTCCCACCGGCGGCGACATACTCTTCATCGAGGCGCGCGCCATGCCGGGCTCCGGCCGCCTGATACTCACCGGCCAACTGGGCGACGTTATGAAGGAGTCGGTACAGGCGGCTCTCACCTATGTTCGCAGCATCGCCGGAGCGCTCGGCGCCGACGACGAGTACTTCCAGAAGCGCGACATCCATGTGCACGTCCCGGCGGGGGCGGTACCGAAGGACGGTCCCTCGGCCGGCGTCGCCATGGCGGTCGCCTTGTCGAGCATGGTGTCGGGCCGCGCGATCGATCCGGCGGTGGCTATGACCGGCGAGGTGACACTCACCGGCCAGGTGCTTCCGGTGGGCGGTATCAAGGAGAAAGTGTTGGCCGCTCGGGCGGCGGGCATCAAGCAGGTCTTTCTGCCTGATCGCAATCAGGCCGACATCGACGAGATGAAGGGCGACGACCTGCTTACCGGGCTCCGGGTGTGCTACGCCGACCATGTGCGGGCGGTGATCGACCAAATACTGGTGCCGGCAAAGAAGACTAGGGCGACGATCGCGTGTTCGCCGAGCCAAGATGGAAACGCAAGGTAAGCGCTGGATTCCGGCCGATCGCGAGCAGGCCTACAGCGAGCTCGAGCATCCGGCCGACATCCTGCTGGAGGTATACGGCCGCGACCTCGCCTCGCTGTTCGAGAATGCCCTCTTCGCCCTGTACGACCAGTTGGCCCAACTGGAGGATTTCGACATCACAGCCCGGCGCCAGGTTAAGGCGGAGGGCTCGAGCGTATCCGAAGCGCTGCGCGCCTTGCTCTCTGAAGCGCTCTACATGTTCGAGACCGAGTCCTTCATCGCCGCGCGTGCCAAGGCGCGGGTCGTGACCAACCCCGATGGTCATGTCGAGGTGTCGGCGAATCTTGGCGGCGAGATCCTCGACCGAGAGCGGCACACCGTCTTGTCGGAGGTGAAGGCCGTCACCTACCACCAACTCCAAGCCGAGGAGTTGCCCGAAGGCGGCTGGCGGGCGACCGTGCTCTTCGACGCGTGAGGCGCCGCCCGGCCGGCGCGCGAGGTACGCGCAGATGACTTCGACGGCTCTCAAGCGACTGAGCGACTGGCTCTGGGAAGTCCCAAGGGCCGGCGGCATGCGCGTGCCGGGCAGAATCTACGCCGATGACGCGCTGGTGGACATGCTGCGCTCCGACCAGAGTCTCACGCAGGTGGCGAACGTCGCCCACCTCCCGGGCATCATCGGTTGCTCTCTCGCCATGCCCGATATCCACTTCGGCTACGGCTTTCCCATCGGCGGAGTCGCGGCCTTCAAGACCGACGAGGGTGTTGTCTCACCGGGCGGGGTCGGATACGACATCAACTGCGGCTGCCGCCTGCTTGCCACCGACCTCGATCAGAAGGATATCGAGGGCAAACTGAAGACCCTGGTCGATCAGCTCTTCAGCGACGTCCCTTCGGGGGTGGGAGCGAGCGGCGCGATCGCGAAGCTATCCCGCCCCGAGCTCGAGCGGCTGCTGGTCAAGGGAGCCGCGTGGGCGTGCGAGCGCGGCTACGGCTCGAGGGAAGACCTGCTGCACACCGAGGACGGCGGGGCGCTCCCGGGAGCCGACCCCGCGGCAGTGAGCGACCGGGCCTATGCCCGTGGACTCGACCAGGTCGGCACGCTCGGGTCGGGCAACCACTTCCTGGAGATCCAAGTGGTCGACGAGATCTTTGACGCTCCGGCGGCGTCCGCCTACGGATTGCGCAAGGGCCAGATCACCGTCATGGCGCACTGCGGCTCACGCGGGTTCGGTTACCAGGTCTGCGAGGACTATCTGGAGATCATGGGCGCCGCCGCGCGGCGTTTCGGAATCGAACTGCCCGACCGCCAGCTGGCATGCGCGCCGGTCGCCTCCCCTGAGGGCAAACGCTACCTGTCGGCCATGGCCTGCGCAGCCAACTACGCGTGGGCCAACCGGCAGATGATCATGCACCTCACCGAGCGGGCCATGCTGCACGCCTTGCGCATGGCCCCCAGGGACCTCAACCTGCGCCTCGTGTACGACGTGGCCCACAACATCGCCAAACTCGAGACGCACCAGGTCGACGGCGCGCCGGTCGAGGCCTGCGTGCATCGAAAAGGGGCGACCCGCGCCTTCGGTCCCGGCCGGCCCGAACTGCCCGACGACTATCGAGAGGTGGGACAGCCGGTGCTCATCCCGGGCGACATGGGCACGGCATCGTTCGTCTGTAGGGGCACCGAGGAGGCCATGCGGCGGACCTTCGGTTCGACCTGCCACGGCGCCGGCAGAGTGCTCAGCCGGTCACAGGCTCTGAAGAGGGCACAGGGAAGAGCCATCGACCGCGAATTGCAGTCGGCCGGCATTGTCGTCCGTTCTCAAGGACGCAAGACCCTGGCCGAAGAGATGCCCGAGGCCTACAAGGATGTCGAGCGCGTGGTCGGCGTCATGGACGCCGCCGGCATCTCACCCCGCGTCGCGCGGCTGCGTCCCCTGGGGGTCGTCAAGGGCTGAAGCCTGGACAGCCGCGGACTCGACCGGGTCGTCGGACGTACCGCGGCCCAGGTGCGCAGCTTCACGAAGGGGCAAAGACTCGGCGATCTTGGTGAGGACATCGGGCGGAAGCTTGTCCTTCAGCCCCGCCCAGACGGCGTGCACCGCACGGGCCGCTTCTTCGCGCGCCTGGTACGATCCGGCCTTCTGTACGGCCTGGACGAGCGATTCGACCTGATCTCTGACCGCTCGGCCCTTCTCGCTCAGGTCGCGGACCGAGAAGCCGAGCCTGAACTCCAGGTGATCGCCATGCTTGTAGTGCGTGATGCGCTGGAGGACACGGAGCAGACCTCCCCACACCAGACGCCCGGTGGTGAAGCGGCGCAGCTTGCGCCGGTAGCCACGGGGAATCATATATGCGGCTCCTGTACTATTGGTTGCCACGGGAACTCCCCCGTTTGTGATCGTGATCAATGGCCGCTTTCTATGTTAGCGCAGCGAGCCCGGCATGGCACTCAGCGTGACGGCTAGTGATGGCGTTCGACCTCGAACCTGGAGAGGCGGTACCGATCGGCTACGGGGTCTATGCCCCCTTTGCGGCAGGTGATGCGTATCTGCTGCTCCACCGTGTCCACTCCCTCGAGATCCGGCAGGAGTAGAGCCCGGCGCCCGTCGGTCGTGCGAACGATCAGTCCGTATCTCTTCGGATCGAGCTCCTCCGGGCCGCTCACGTCTTCGGCAGGCCCCAGCACGTCGACCGAGATGTCGAGCCTGTCGAGTTCCTGCTTCTCGATAGGGTAGAAACGGGGGTCCTGAGTCGCCGCGCACACAGCGTTCGCGATGACCTCTTCTTGGAGTGTGGTGCGATGCGGTTCGGTGGTGCCTATGCAGCCCCTGAGCGATCCGTCCGGAAGGTGCAGCGAGACGAATACCCCGGCCGCGCGCGGCTCCTCCGGCTCAGGCGTCTCGATGACCACACGGTCTCGCACGTATGCTTCGATCGCCCGCCGGGCCAGCGCGACCAACGGATCGCCGGAATCATTCGCCGCACCGGTCACTCTGACGTCCCCTGTTTGCTCGCTTGAACCAAGAACTCGACCTCACCGACTAGATATCCTACTCCGAAGGGTCCCTCGTACGATAGCAGGTGGTTCTTCGTCGCCGTGCCGGCGGTCTCCACGCCCGCAACCAGGCCTTTCAGCACCGCCAAGGAGCGGAACCCACATTCCCCGGCTCCGGCCACCACCCCCTCCGGGATGGACATGAGCCCTTCCCAGTCGCCTCGCGCGAACGCGTCGGCGACGGCGTGGTCGAACTGCGGGCCACGAGGGTCGTATTCGTACGGACCATCTGCCAGAAGCCGATGGCTCATGTCGCCGCTCGCCACGTACACCACGCGTGGTGAGGCCTCGAGCAGAGCCCCCGCTATCGCCTCCCCGAGCCTCACATGATCCTCGATCCCCAGATAGGAGAACGACAGTAGCACGAGCCGGCACGCCTTCTCGAGCCCGGCCAACAGAAACACCAGAGGCACTGTGGCGCCATGATCGAGGTCATCGACCCTCTTGCCGGAGTCGACCGGTGCGACCGGGATTCCGGCCCGCGCCGCGGCCTCCACGATGGCCCGGGCTGTGCCCGTATCGCCCTCGAGATCAACGCGGACGCCCGGAACACCGAAGCGCGCGAACGACCCGTGGTACGAGGCCGCCAGCGATACCGTCATGTGCCGAGGGTCGATGGGCGCGTGAGGCGACAGGAGAACGATCGTCTCTGGTTGCAGAGCCGCCGCGCGGTCTTGTATCGCACGCATCCCCGCGACGGTCGGCTGCGCCTTTGATACCTCAGACCCGCCCACCTCGGGGATGACTATCGGAGGATGTGGTGTGACGAAACAACCCACGAGGGCCATGGAGACCACCCCTTCTAGCGGATAGCGATTCTGGTCGCGCACGAGGGGCACGCGCCGTCTCGCACCCCGTTGCCACGCACGTGGAACCCGTGTCGTTCGATTACCACCGTACCGCACGAGGGGCACAGCGTCGATTCCGACGCATGTCCGGCCACGTTGCCTGCGTAGACGTACTTCAGGCCGGCCTCGCGGCCGATTCGAAGCGCCGTGTCGATCGAGCCCACCGGGGTCGGCGGAGTGTCGCGCATGCGATACGCGGGGTAGAACCGCGAAACATGCCAGGGGATATCGGCCGAGACCGAGACTATGAATTCTGCGAGTGAACGGATCTCGTCGGGCGAATCGTTCTTGCCACCAATGAGGAGCGTGGTCACCTCGACCCACACCCCCATGTCCCACAGCCGGCGGATAGAGTCGAGCACCGGTTTGAGTCGCGCGCCGACCAGGGTCCGGTAGAAGCCGTCGGAGAAGGATTTCAGATCGACATTGGCGGCATGCAGAGCTCCATCGATATCTCCGAGCATCTCGCGCGTCATGAACCCGTTGGTCACGAAAACGTTCTTGAGTCCGCGCTCGACGGCCAGCCTGGCGCAATCGCGGGCGTACTCGTAGAAGATGGTCGGCTCAGTGTAGGTGTACGAGATGCTCGCGCAACCCGCCGCGAGGGCCGCCTCGACGGCCGCTTCCGCGGAGAGCGGCGCGCCCACGATGCGCCCACCGTCGCGCGGCATCTGGCTGATCTCGGCGTTCTGGCAGAACGCGCAGGTCAGGTTGCAGCCGACCGTCGCGAGCGAATAGGTCGAGGTGCCCGGCATGAAGTGGAAGAGCGGCTTCTTCTCGATAGGATCGACGGCGGTCGACACCGGGCATCCGTAGACCAGCGTGTAGAGCACTCCATCGAGATTCTCCCTCACGCCGCAGAGCCCGCGCTCGCCCGGTTCTATTCGGCAGTGGTGGGCACAGAGGAAGCAGTGCGCCGCCGGGCCCCCGCGCCACTCGGTCCACAGGGCGGCAACCACGCGAAACCGGCCTCGCGCCTCACCTGCGCGACCAGCGTCCTCCTCGTGCCGCACGCTCACCGCTACCTCCCTGCCGGGTCGCGGGCCATCCGGCGGCGAATGCGCGTCACCGGAGCCAAACTTTGGACTCCCCAATTGAGGGTGTACTCCCACAGACTCAGGTCGTGAGCCACCCTTCCCCGGGCAACGAGCGCCACCAGAGTATCTTGAGCCGGATACGCTTCCACGAAGACACTCGCCACGCCGACCTCAGCCTCTCGGTGCGCATCGCTGCCGGCCCCCTTGGGCTTGCCCAGTGCCCCAGCCAATGCGAGGGCTTTGCCGCCGGCCCTCGGCGAAAGGGAACGCCCGTTGACTACCTCGATGATGTCGGATAGTTCAGCCGCCTGCGCACGCGCCCGCGGGCTGACCGTGCCTCTTCGCAGACTATCGAAGGGATGCGGCAGATAGACGAGTCCCCCCTGACCCTTGATGCGTTCGACGGTCTCGAGGAGCGACAACCCGGCTGGGATATCCTCCCAGATATAGAGCCCGATGATCTCACCGTCGAACGTCGAGACCTCGATGCCGGGGATAACGCGCGGAAGAGAGAGATCGGCCTCGGCCAACTCCACCGCCTGAAGCGCCCCCTTGACTCTGTTGTGATCGGTCACCGCGATGCAGGCTACGCCCTTCGCCATGGCGGCGGCCAGCAATTCCGCCGGCGACATCGATCCATCGGCGGAGAAGAAGGTGTGGTTGTGAAGATCGAGCCTGAGACCAGGCAGTGACATCTTACACGTCCGGGAATGAACCACTCATTCGGCGGCGGCGCCGGTCGCGAACAACCCGCTTGCCTCCCCCTTCGCTTTGCCCCCGTCGATCGATTTCGCGGCGGTCGACTATTACTTCGACGCCTTCGACTCCCGCGAAGCGCTTGCGGAACTCCTCGTAGTGCTTATCCGCGAGCTCGCGGGGGATCACGTAGTAGATCACTCGGCGCCACCTCCTATTCCTTTGCAAGGTCTATGATAGTGTCTCGTATCATTGACGTCCACGAGCCAGGAGCCCTCTTTACTTGTCTATGCCTGAAGATGGCGAAGAAAGCGGCGGGGGACCGCTCCTGAAAAACCGATATCGCTTGGGCCGGGTCCTTGGTCGCGGGGGGATGTGCATCGTGTACCAGGCCTGGGACACGCGGCTCCAGCGGAACGTAGCCGTCAAACGGCTCGAGCCTCCTTTGAACGAGGACCCTCGCACGCGCGCGAGGTTCGATCGCGAAGGCCGGGCGCTTGCGCAGCTTTCGCACCCCAATGTCGTCACCCTCATCGACAGGGGATCGAGCGACAACGACGAGTATCTGGTGTTTGAGTACGTAGAGGGCCGGTCGCTCAAGGAACTCATCAGAGAAGGCTTGATGGGCATCGGCGAGTTCGGCCGCATCGCCGGACAGATCGCCGAGGGGCTGGCCGCGGCCCACCAAGCCGGCATTGTCCACAGAGACGTCAAGCCCCAGAACATCCTCATCGATCGCAACAGCCACGCGAAGATCACTGACTTCGGCATCGCCACCGGGCCCGACTGGACCAGGGTCACCCGCGCCGGCTCAATCATCGGCAGCGCGCGCTACATGTCGCCCGAACAGATTCGCAGCAGGCCGGTGGACGCGCGATCAGACGTGTATTCGCTCGGCGTAGTGCTGTACGAGATGCTCACCGGCATCACTCCATTCGACGGCACCAACATGCCCGAGATCGCCCGCATGCATCTCAACAGCACCCCGGCGCCGATCACCACTGTGCGGCCGCAGCTCCCTGATGGACTCGAGAGAGTGGTGCTCCGCTGTCTGGAGAAACTCCCTGAAGACCGGTTCAATTCCATGGACGAGCTACTGGGCGCACTCGTGGGACTCGGCCTGTACGCCCCCCAGCGGGTGCCCGAGGTCACGCAGGCGCACCGGCGGCTCCTGCGACGCGGCCCCGATGACGATAGGCCGGCCCGCCGTTCGCAGAGCGGTGCGAGCTCCGAGTCACGCACACGGACCCCGCGCGAAGAGCCGGAAGGCGAATGGGTGCGAGAGCAGGCGCGCGACCTGGCGCGGAGGCGCCGCGCAAGCCGACGCTGGAGGATTCTAGGCGGCCTGGCCGCGATCGCCGTCGTCGTGGCGGCGGTCGTTCTGGCGCTTGCCTTCACGGGCGGCAAGGCGCCCAACGTCGTGGGGTTGTCGGTCGACGAGGCCAAGAAGCTCGCGGCCGACGCCGGCATGGAGGTGTTCTGGGGCGCGGGCGACCAGGTGCCCTCCTTCGACCGAGAGGCCGGCATAGTGCTTCGGCAGGATCCCGAGCCGGGGCAGAAGGCCGAGGACAACGTGATCCACCTGACCGTCACGCGCGAACCGACGCCCGTGGCCGTGCTATCGATGGAGGACTACGACCCGGAAGGCGACGACACCGAGAACCCTGACAAGCTGAAGTACCTCACCGACGGCAAGGACAGCACAGTGTGGAGCACCGAACTCTACCGCTCGGCCGCTTTCGGCGACCTCAAGCGCGGAGTCGGCCTGGACTTCGAGCTCGACGGCGAAGCGACCATCATCCAGATCGTCTCGAGCGTCGAAGGCTGGACGGGCGAGCTGCTGCAGACCATGTCGTCGGGAAGCATGGCGCAGATCGCGAACCTCGATGGCGATTCGACCCAGACCATCCAGCTCGGCACGTCTATCAGCAAGGGCCGCCTCTGGTTCACCGAACTCGCGCCGCTCACCGACGAGCGCTGGGGCGTGGAATTGTCGGAGATAGCCTTCTACAACTGACCGCCGTCAGGCTACGTATCGACCCCCAGCGCCGATAGGAGATCCTGGACAAGACCGCCGAAGGCGGGTTCCGCGGCCATGCGCTGCCGGCGAGGACGCGGCAGATCGACCAACAACTCCTCCTTGACTGTACCCGGACGAGCGCTCAACACGACGACCCGATCGGCAAGATAGACCGCTTCGTGTACATCGTGCGTTATGAAGAGCACCGTCCGTCCGAACTCCTGCCACACCGCCAGCAGCCAGTCCTGCAGCTCTCGGCGGGTCAAGGAGTCCAGGGCCCCGAAGGGCTCATCGAGGAGCAGAGTATCGCGGCCGGTGAGCCAGGTGCGGAGCAGAGCCGCCCGCTGGCGCATCCCCCCCGAGAGTGCAGACGGATAGTCGCGCTCGAAGCCCTCCAACCCGAAGCGTTCGAACATCTCGAGCGCCTTCTGGCGGGATTCACGGCGTGGGACATGCTGGATGTCCTGAGGTATGAGCACGTTGTCGAGCACGCTCCTCCATGGGAGCAGTAGGTCGCGCTGGGGCATGTAGCCCAACATGCCCAGCCGGCTTTGTGGTTCGCGCCCATCGATGACTATCGATCCTTCGTCGGGTTCGAGCAGGCCCACGCACAGATTGAAGAGCGTGCTCTTGCCGCTGCCACTGGGCCCGATGACGGTAACGAATTCGCCGGGCATCACCCGCAGTGAGATATCGCGCAGCGCGGGAACCGTCCTCCCATCGCCCCTGAAGGTCTTGCTCACATGCCGGAGCTCGATGCGCGGTATTTCCATCTACGGCAGGAAACGATTGGTGAAGGCCTGCTTTGGGTCGATCGGCGTCGACAACACACCATTCTCCACCAACCATGCGGCATAGTCGCGCCAGACCGTTTCGTCTTGCTCTCCCCACCGCTCGGCCTCGGCGATGTAGTAGCCAGACACCCAACTCTGGCTCGCCTTGACGAGGGCGCCGTCGAGTTCGGGCACCGCCGCAAGAAGAACCTCCGCGGCCGCCGCGGGCTGTTCGGCCGCGTAGGTGTAGCCGCGCGACAGCGCTTCCAGCAGAGCGGCGACCACCTCCGGACTCCCGGCGATCGTTGCTTCGCTCGCGATGACGACCGGCGTGTAGTAGTCGGGGACGACCTCGAAGTAGTCCTCCATCATGACGACGTCAAGGTCCAGACCCAACTGTTCAGCTTGAATGCCTTGCCAACCGTAGAAGATCCAGGCCAGATCGATCTGTCCTTCTTTGAGCAACGCCAACGGTTCGGCGAGTCCGGTCGTGACGATCTCCAACGTGCCGAAATCAGCACCTGAGTGCTCCATCAGCGAACGGAGAGTCGGGTCCTCAGAGGGAGAGCCGTACGCCCCGTAGCGCAGCCCCTCGAAGTCGGCCGGGCCGGCGACCCCTAGGGTCCGCAGCGAGGCGAAACCCGACGTGTTGTGCTGCAGAACCGCCGCGATGGAAACGAGGGGGGCGCCCTCAGCCCGGGCCAAGGTCACGTTCTCCTGGAAGCTTATCCCGAAGTCGGCCGCGCCGCCGGCGACCGCGGCTTCAGGGTAGACCTCGCCTGGTTCGAGAATCTCGACGTCGAGCCCCGCCTCCTCGAAGTAGCCCTTGTCTTTCGCCACGTAGATGCCGGTGTGATTGGTGTTCGGCACCCAGTCGAGCATGAGCTTGACGGGGGTGAGCGCCGTAGGCGCGCCGTCGGCGCACCCTCCGGCGAAGGTGACGGCCAAGAGTAGACACACTATGAGGGCCAAACGCATCATTCCACCATCCTCTTCCAGTCGCTCAGTAGATGCCCAGGTCCTCCCATTGCTCTTTCCTTTGCATAGAGTGGTACCAGCGCAGAGTCACGCGCTCGACGATGTAGACGAGCACAAAGAGAGCCACACTCAGCAGTGAGGTGATGAGCATGGCCGCAAACACCTGATCGGTCGCCAGCGCGTTCTTGGAGCGGAGCAGGTAGAGCCCCAACCCAGGCGAACCGCCCACCCACTCCCCGATGGTCGCCGCGACGATGCTATAGGTCACCGCCAAGCGCAGGCCGGAGAAGAACGACGGCAAGGCGGACGGCAGCCTGACCATGCGCCATATCTGTCTCCTCCGAGCCCCCATGGCCCGAAGCAGGGCGATCAGCTCTGGGTCTGACGAGGCCAACCCGTCGGCGGTGCTTATGGTCAGTGGGAAGAAACAGAAGAGCACCACGATGCCGATGGTAGGGGTCATCCCGAAACCGAACCAGATGACCAAGATCGGGGCAATCGCAAGTATCTGGATCGTCTGCGATGCCACCAAGAGAGGATAGAGGGCGCGGCGAGCCAGTGGCCAGAAGTCCAGCAGAGCCGCCGACCCGACGCCTGTGAAGAGCGCCAGAACGAGACCGATGCCGGTCGCGAGCAGAGTGGTACCGATGGCGTCGAGCAGCAGACCCCTCGTTTCCCAGCCGGCCCGCACGACCTCGAGCGGCGATGGCAAGATGAACGAGCCGAGCCCGCTCACTCTCGCCACGAAATACCAGCCCACCGCGAGGGTGGCGACCAGCAGGACCGACGGGAGTACCTCCCGTCGAAGTCTCATCGCCCGCCTGCGCGGGCGCGTGCCGTCGGCGTCGATCTTCGCCATCGTCTTGCCGGCCAGACTAGGCCACGCGCTCCTGTATCTCGCCGACCAACTCGTCGGTGGGCATGCCGGCGGCCAAGGTGGCGAGGACCACCGAAGAGCCGGTGCGCTGCGCGGCGCCAAAGGCCGCCCGCAGCGCACCGAACACCTGGTCTTCGCTCCCCCACAAGAGCGTGCTCAGGTTCTGCACCCTCACCTGGCAGCCCGCTTCGCGCGCGGCCGCGATCGCCGCCCGAATCGGCTCCCCGATCTCTTCCTGGCGGAGCGGGTAGACCGAGAACTGGCATCCGACGATGTCGGAGCTCATGTATCCCTCGTCTTTGGCCATGGCAGTCACCTTTCTCGATAGTGGATCAGCAGAAGAACCCCATCGCCGTGGGTGACTCGAGCTTCGGGACCGGTCATCTCGTTACTCACCCCGCGCGTGGACGACTGCAACAGGGGCTCCCCTACCAGCGGATAGAGCAGACCTTGCGTGCGCACGTTGAAGACACGCGGTGTCAGCGGCAGCAGCGATACGACGTCACTCTGTCTACCGGCAAAAACCACGTCGCCACTGACGAGGAACACCTCATGGGAGTCGTCGACCATGCGCACGGCGATACCCGCGAGCCACGGCGACGAAAGCAACAGGAGGTTGCCGACCAGATGGTCCAAGCGCGGACCACCGAGCGCCCCGAAGACGGTGATCTCGTCGGCCCCCTGCTCCACCGCGAGGCGCAGGGCGGCCTCAGTGTCGGTCTCGTCCTTGGCTGTCTCGAGGAGCACCGTCTCGATACCCGCCGCTTCGAGATCACCGCGTGTGCCGGGTGCGATGGAATCCATATCGCCGATGAGCATGGACGGCGCCACGCCCGCGGCCGCTACGGCGTCGGCGCCTCCATCAACGGCGATGAGTAGATCGGCTTGTTCGAGTAGAGCGGCGTCTAGCCCGGAATCCAGGCTCGAGCCCGCGACGATAACCACGTGCATAGTCGACTCCTAGTCGATGCACGGGGAACGTAGGTACGAAGCACCGTCACTTCCCTTCGCTGGAATTACCCAGATCAGGTTCGTAGGGTCTGTGGCTCGGCCTCACCAGCCACACTCTCAGCTACGCGCTCCCCTAGCAAGGTATGTAAGAACCGTTATATTATAGCACCGTGGGCCGGTATTCCTCAGTCGCATAGGTCGGTGAGGCACTTCCCCGGTGGTATACTAACCTCCCGTTTGCCGGGATTATTGCTTTTCCGGCCGGCGGGCCCGCCTTTGCGGCCCTCCGTGACTGGCGGTGAGGGGCAGTCGCGGACCCCCCGCACGACCCAATGAAGTACTACGGCACTCCGTTGCCGCTGGGGTTGAGTGTGGTCACTCCGCCTGATGTCGACCCGCTCGGGAGAGGAGTCGCCGTGTCCATCGAGGACACCACCACGACGCCGCAAGGTGCTGAGAAAGGCATGACGGAGATCCGCTGGCACGCCCGTGGCGGCCAGGGGGCTGTTACCGCCGCCAAGATGGTGGCTGAACTGGCGCTCGGCCAGGGCAAGTACTTTCAGGCATTCCCCGAGTACGGTCCCGAGCGCTCTGGCGCTCCGATCGTCGCGTTCACCCGGGTGAGCGACGAGCCTGTGCAGGTGTACTCGGGTATCGAGCATCCAAGCATCGTCACCGTGCTCGACTCCTCGCTGCTTGGGGCGGTCGACGTCATGAGCGGCGCTCCCGCCGATGTCGTCGTGCTCGTGAACAGCGACGCGTCGCCGGCGCAGGTGCGGCGCGACTATGCGCTGAAAGGCGGAAGGCTCTTCACGATCGCCGCCAATCGGATAGCTCTCGAGACGATACGCCGGGCCATCCCCAACACCCCCATGGTCGGCGCTCTCACGCGCATCACGGGGCTCTTTCCCATCGACGACGTGGTGGATTTCCTGCGGGCCGATTTCGGCAAGAAGTTCCCCCCCAAGGTGGTCGAGGGCAACATCGCGGCCATCATGCGCGGATACGAGGAGGTCCAGGGCGAATGACCCCGATGAAGAAATCCGGCTGGAATATCGCCGACATCGACACGTGGGGGCCCGACAAGCACGAACTGGGAGCCACCATCCCGACCTCGGGCAATTCCGATGAATTCGAGACGGGCGGCTGGAGGTCGCAGGCTCCCTGCATCGACGTCGAGAAGTGCACGGGCTGCATGCTCTGCTACTTCTACTGCCCCGACGCGTCCATCGTCATCAAAGACGGCAAGGCCGTCGACGTCGATCTGAAGCACTGCAAGGGCTGCGGCATCTGCGCCAGAGAGTGCCCATCGAACGCTATCACCATGTCGACCGACCAGGCGGAGTGACCAGATGGCCGAAGCGAAGACAGGCACCCTCGCCGTCACCGGCAACGAAGCTGTCGCCGAGGCGATGCGCCAGATCGATCCCGATGTGGTCTGCGCCTACCCGATAACACCGCAGACCGAGGTGGTCCAGCTGTACGCCCAGATGGTGGCCGATGGCAAGGTCACCTCGGAGTTCGTAACCGTCGAATCCGAACATTCGGCCATGAGCGCGGTCATCGGATCGGCGGCGGGTGGCGTGCGCACCATGACGGCGACCTCCTCCCAGGGCTTCGCCCTGATGTGGGAGTTGCTGTACATCGCCGCAAGCTACCGGTTGCCCATCGTGATGACCACCGTCAACCGCGCGCTGTCGGGTCCGATCAACATCCACTGCGACCACAGCGACACCATGGGCGGCCGCGACAGCGGCTGGATACAGCTCTACGGCGAGAATCACCAGCAGGCCTACGACAACTGCATCCAGGCTGTCCGCATCGCCGAGCACCTCGACATAAGGACCCCTGTCATGCACATGTACGATGGATACGTCATCAGCGGCGCCATCGGCCCGCTGGTGATGCTGCCCGACGACAGGGTGCGGCAGTTCATCGGCTCCTTCAAAGCTATCAACCCCTTGCTCGACCCCAAGAACCCGGTCACCGTCGGCCCCTTCGACGGGCTCCGCGGCTTCTATTTCGAACACAAGGTCTCGCAGAACCGGGCCATGGACAGGGCGCTCAGAGTGATCCAAGAAGTAGCCGACGAGTATGCCGACTTGAGCGGCCGCCGGTATGGGCTGCTCGAGCCCTACCGCCTCGAGGACGCCGAGATCGCCATCGTCGTCATCGGTTCGACCGCCGGCACCACCCGCGTGGTGGTCGACAAGCTGAGAGCCCGGGGAGTCAAGGCGGGCATGGCCCGGGTACGGGTGTTCAGGCCATTTCCCCACGACGCGTTCGCTGCTGCGCTCCAGCACATCAAGGTGGTCGGGGTGCTCGACCGCGCCGATTCGTTCGGGGCCCAGGGCGGACCGGTCTTCTTGGAGGTGCGCTCGGCGCTCTACGACTGCGATCCGCGGCCGCAGGTGCTTCCCTTCATCTACGGCTTGGGAGGCCGCGATATCTTTCCCGACAACATCGAGCAGGCCTTCGGCACGCTCGAGCTAGCGGCGCAGGGCAAGGAGCGTGCGACCACCGAGCGCCGCTACCTCAATCTGCGCGAGGACTGAGGTGGGGACCATGAGCAGCGGAAGCAACAACGGGGTCCGGAGGCCGCGCGGCGCCGGTGTCGCCGTCGACTCTGAACTCAAAGGCTCGGCGCTCTACGAGGTACTAAAGGGGGTCGACTTCGAGCGCCGCCAACTGGTCGACAAGCCCCAAGGCAGCGGACTCTTCGATCTGGTGAGAAACGGCGACGGCGATTACCGCTGCTACTCCTGCACCCTGTGCGAGCGCACCTGCCCGTCGAACTGCATCGAACTCGAGTACTGTCCCGACTTCGCCGAGCAGCCCTTCGACTATGAAGCCGCCCGGGCGGCCGCCCTTTCCACCTTGCCGGGCGAGAGTTGCGGCGCCGCTTCAGCCTGCGTAATGGGCGAGAATGCCGCCGGTTCTGTCCCCCAGTTGGACATGAAGCTCTTCGACCCAGTGATCGCCGGCATGCGGGCCGGCTCAGGCCTGGTGGAAGCGTTCCACGCGACGCAGGAGGCCTTCGGCTACCTGCCGCGCGTGGCCTTGGAGAGTATCGCTGAGGAGATGCGGCTGCCTTTCGCGCGGGTCTACGGGGTGGCGAGCTTCTACACGCAGTTCCGGCTCGCGCCCGTTGGCAAGTACGTCATCGACGTCTGCATGGGCACCGCCTGCCATGTGGCGGGCGCGCCGCTCGTCGTCGAGGCCTTCGCCCAGGAGTTGGAGATCCCCGTGGGGGGCACCACCGCCGACGGGCTGTTCACCCTTCAGACCGTCAACTGCGTGGGCGCCTGCGCTCTCGCCCCGGTCGTCCGGCTCGGCAACGACGAGACCTTCGGCCGCATGGGACCGACCGACGCCCGGAGACTGGTACGCAGGCTGCGCAAGCAGGAGGTGGCGTCGTGACGGCCGCTCCGAACGACCGCGAACAAACCGCCGAGCGCGGCGTGTACGACCCGAAGGTACGCGCCGCCCGGGTCGACGCGGCTCTCGCGGCCGCTGCCGACAGCGCCGCCTATGTGGCCGGCGACGCCAAGACCGAGATCCGCATCTGCGCGGGTACGGCCTGTCATGCCTCAGGCAGGGTCGCCCTGCGCGAGGCCGTCGTCGCAGCCCTGGCCGACCGCGGTCTGGCGGAGACGGTGAAGGTGGTCGAGACCGGTTGCCACGGTTTCTGCGAGGTCGGACCCATCGTGGTCGTCAGACCCCAGGGTCTCTTCTACCCCCGTCTCAAGCCCAAAGACATCGAGGAGATCATCGAGACCAGCGTGGTCGGTGACGGTGTGGTCGAGCGTCTGCTGTATCGCGATCCCGAGACCAAGGAACCGATCGCCCTCGAGAAGGATATCCCCTTCTACTCGCTCCAGACGCGCCTGGTGCTTGCCCTGAACGGCAAGGTCGACCCATATTCGCTCGATGACTATCTGGCCCACGGCGGCTATCAGGCGCTCGCCACGGTGTTGAAGGCGGGCGACCCAGTCGCCGTCATCGACGAGGTCGACAAGAGCGGCCTGCGCGGCCGCGGAGGCGCGGGCTTTCCGACCGGCCGCAAGTGGCGCACGTCGCGCTCGAACCCAGGCGAGAAGCACTACATCATCTGCAACGCCGACGAGGGAGATCCGGGCGCCTTCATGGACCGCTCGGTGCTCGAGGGCAACCCTCATTCTGTAGTCGAGGGTATGATCATCGCCGCCTACGCGATCGGAGCATTCAACGGTCCGGTCGAAGGCTTCGTCTACGTACGGCACGAGTATCCGTTCGCTGTAGAGCGGCTCCGCTGGGCACTTGCCAAGGCACGCGAGCACGGGCTGCTCGGCAAAGACATCCTTGGCTCGGGCTTCGACTTCGACATCCGCGTGAACCAGGGAGCCGGCGCTTTCGTCTGCGGCGAGTCTACGGCGCTGACGGCGTCCATCGAGGGGCAGCGGGGCATGCCGCGCGGCAAGCACATCCGTACCGCCGCCCGGGGGCTTTGGGCCCAGCCGACCAACCTCAACAACGTCGAGACCTACGCCATGGTGCCCTGGATCGTCAACAACGGCGCGGGGGCGTTCGCTGCCATGGGCACCCCCACCAGCGCGGGCACCAAGATCTTCTCGCTGACGGGCAAGGTGGTAAACGGCGGCCTGATCGAGGTGCCGATGGGCGCCACGTTGCGCCAAGTGATCTTCGACATCGGCGGCGGCATGCTGCCGGGCCGCGAGTTCAAGGCCGTCCAGTTGGGCGGACCGTCGGGAGGCTGCCTGCCGGCGTCGCTACTCGACGAGCCGATCGATTTCGAGAGCCTCGTAGCCGCCGGATCGATGATGGGCTCGGGGGGCATGGTGGTCGTCGACGACACCACGTGCATGATTGACTTCGCCAGGTTCTTCCTGGCCTTCACGTCGGAGGAGAGCTGCGGTAAGTGCGTGCCCTGCCGGATCGGCGCCACCCGCATGCTCGAGATCGTTGAGCGCCTCTGCGCCGGTAAGGCCGGGCTTGACGACGTGGAGATACTCGAACGGCTGGCCGCCGATGTGGCCGAAGGCTCACTGTGCGCACTGGGTGGAAGCGCCCCGAACCCGGTGCTCTCGATGCTCCGCTATTTCAAGGACGAGATGCTGGCGCACGTCGAGGGCCGGTGTCCGGCACGTGTGTGCCGGCCGCTGATCAGCTACAGCATCGATTCGGAACTCTGCACCGGATGCCGCGCCTGCCTGGTCGCGTGTCCTTCATCGGCGATCGCAGGCGAGAAGAAGGAGCCGCACGTGATCGATGCCGAAGCCTGCATCAAGTGCGATGCCTGCCGTCAGGCCTGCAGATTCGGGGCAGTGGCGGTCGAGACAGGGATACTCGCCGCGGCCGAAGGGAGGCAGCGGTGAGCACGAACGCCAACACCGACACCGCGGGAGCGAAGACTGTCGTGAACCTGACAATCAACGGGAAGCTCCTGCAAGGTCACGAGGGAGAAACGGTGCTCGACGTGGCACGGCGCGAGGGCATCGACATCCCGTCGCTCTGCCACATCTCGGGTACCGCCGCCTGGGCGGCGTGCCGTCTATGCCTTGTGGAGGTCGAGGGCATCGACAAGCTACAGGCCGCCTGCACCACGTGGGTGGCGGAGGACATGGCCGTGCAGACCGATACACCTCGGGTACGCGCGCGCCGGGAGAGCTACCTCAAGATGTACCTCTCCGATCACAACTCCTATTGCGAAGCGCCCTGTACGCACGCGTGCCCGACCCACGTCGACATACCCGGCTACATGGCGGCGCTGGCCGCCGGCGACGCCGCCGGCGCGGCCGCTATCGTCAGGGACGAACTGCCATTTCCGGGCATCGTGGGCCGGGTCTGCCCCCGGTACTGCGAGCCGGTCTGCAGACGAAGCCAAGTGGATGAACCCATCGCCATCTGTGCCCTGCACCGAGCGGCTGCCGACCACTCCGGCGCGGGCGCGCCTCCCCGGGGGGCGGCGGCCAGCGGCCGGCGCGTGGCCGTGCTGGGAGCGGGACCGGCGGGCTTGTCCGCCGCTTGGTTCCTCGCAGGCGCCGGGCATCAGGTGACTGTGTACGACGCCGGCGAGAAGGCGGGGGGCTCGCTCCGCTACCTCATCCCGGAGTTCAGGCTCCCAGAGAAGGTGCTCGATGACGAACTGCAACCCCTCTGGGACGCGGGAGTGCGCTTCCTCGGAGACTCGACGTTCACTCGGGCCTCCGACGCCGAGATGCTGCTCGACGCTGGTTTTGATGCCGTCGTAGTGAGCCTTGGCGCCGGCGCCGCGAAACCGGCGCCGCGCGCTGACGGCGCCCTCGACGCAGCGGCCTTTCTACGCGCGGTGCGAAGCGGCGAGCCGGTCAGACTGGCGAACAAGGTGGTAGTGACCGGAGCCGGCTTCGCGGCCGTTGACGCCGCCCGCACCGCGCTCCGCTCGGGTGCGACCGACGTGACCGTGGTCGGCGAAGCTGACCCGGCGGCCCTGGGCGTGACAGGCGAAGACATCGCCGAGGCCCGCGCTGAAGGCGTGAAGTTCGAGGTCGCGGCGGCGATCCCGGCAGCGACCGACGGCGCCACCGTGATCGTCGCCGGCCGCGGAGCTGCCGGCGCCGCGGGTGGGACTACGACCCCTGCTGAGGCCAATAGATACACCGGCCGCACGGCCCGCGCGGGCGTTTTTGCCGCGGGCCATGGAGCTACGGGCGAGCGTTCGGTCATCCACGCCATCGCGGGCGGCAAGCGCACGGCCCTGGCCGTCGATGCCTGGCTGCGCGGAATCGATCTCGAACAACTGGAGAGGGCCGTGGCGGCCTACGACGGCCTCCCCTACCTCGACCAGCTCGACACTGAGGCTGACCTCGGCGCGCTCGGCCGGCGTCTGGCCGAGCGCGCTCCCGTCTGGCTGAAGATGGGCGCGACCGCCGAGCCTGGGGCTCGCGGCGCGATGCCCACCGTCGATGTCACGAGGCGGCTCGCCGGTGCCTCCATCGAGGTCGAGACCGGGCTCAGCCTCGAGCAGGCGCAGGCCGAAGCCAAGCGCTGCCTGCAGTGCGTCTGCCCCAGCCTCGGAGGCTGCGAACTGCAGCGGCTGGGCGTGCACTACGGCGTCACCAGCAACGAGTTGGTTACTCCCGGCAGCCGGGTGCGCGTGGTACAACCTCAGTACGAGCACCCGTTCATCCGTCGCGCCATGGAGCGGTGCATCGCCTGTGGCCGCTGTGTACGCGTATGCCGCGACGTCGCCGGACCGGCCTGCTACGACTTCACCGGACGCGGATTCACCGTCAACGTCGACACCCCATATGGCGAGGCTCTGCAACTCGCCGACTGCATCTCGTGCGGCCGTTGTGTGAGCACCTGCCCCACTGGAGCTCTCACCTTCAACCGGCGCGTTCTCAGCTCGTTCAAGGTCGACGAGAGCCGCTGCATCATGTGCAGAGCGTGCGTGGAGGTCTGCCCGGTCGATGCGCTCGAGGAGACCAACCAGTTCGAGCAGGCACGCAAGCAGTGGCTCGACTTGGTCGCCCAGGGAAGCCGGCTTGCCGGCGGGCATCGCATGTGCGCGGGCTGCGCGGCTCCGACTGTCGTACGGCAGGTGCTCATGGGCGCAAGCGACCCCGTGGTCGTCTCCTCCGCGACCGGGTGTCTCGAGGTGAGCACCACCATCTATCCGTACACGGCGTGGAAGGACAGCTTCATCCACACGGCCTTCGAGAACTCAGCGGCGACCCTTAGCGGCGTCGAGACCGCTTTCAGAGCGCTCAAGAAGAAGGGGCTCATCGACGACAACGTCAAGTTCATCGCCTTCGGCGGTGACGGCGGAACGTACGACATAGGCCTCCAGTCTCTTTCGGGCGCCATGGAACGCGGCCACCGCATGGTCTATGTCTGCTACGACAACGGCGCCTACATGAATACCGGCTTCCAGCGTTCCGGCGCTACGCCGGAGGGCGCCTGGACCACCACGAGTCCCGTAGGGCAGGAGTCCGCGGGCAAGCTCCAGCACCGCAAGAATCTCACCGAGATCATGGTGGCTCACGGGCTTCAGTATGTCGCCCAAGCCGCGCCCCACGATCCCCGCGACCTGGTGCGCAAGGCGGCCAAGGCGCTATCGGTAGACGGTCCGGCGTTCCTCAACATCCTCGCACCGTGCCCTCGCGGCTGGCGCTCCGACGGCGCAGAGAGCATCGATCTCGCGCGCGAGGCAGTCAACACCTGCTACTGGCCGCTCTTCGAGGTGGAGAACGGCGAATACCGCCTGACCTACCGGCCACACCACAAGCTGCCTCTGGCCCCGTGGCTGAAGCGCCAGGGCCGCTTTGCCCACCTCTTTCAGAAGGGCAACGAATGGCAGTTGGCCAATCTCGAGCGATGGATCGACGAAGAGTGGGAGAAACTCCTGCGCAAGTGCCAAGAACCGAGCGAGGCCGACTGGCAGGAGCACTTGCAGGCCTCGGGCTGCTTGCTGCGGTAGCACGGTTGTCACGCGATGAACGGCTTCGAGATACGGCGGATTACCGAGGACGAGTGGCCCGCGGCGCTCGATGTCATGCGCATCGCCTTCGGCGAGGAATACACCGACGAAGACACCGCCTCGTTCAAGACGGCTTTTCCGTTTGAGCGTTCGCTGGGTGCGTTCGACTGCAGCAGGCTGGTCGGCGTCAGCGGCGTGTATTCGCTCCAGCTCACCGTGCCGGGAGGCGCGTCGGTCCCTATGGGAGGCGTCACCTGGATAGGCGTCCTCCCCACTCACCGCCGCCGCGATGTTCTTCGCTCACTCATGCGCGACCAGTTCGCCGGCATGCTCGAGCGCGGCGAGATCGTCTCGGGACTTGGAGCCTCTGAGAGCACCATCTATGGCCGCTACGGTTATGGCCCGGCGACCAGCTCGATCTCCTTCGTGGTCGAGAGGACGCATTCCCGGTTCAGCTCCCCGCCTGATGGCGTCGCTCTCGACCTCGGCGGCATCGCGCTCCTCACTCCCGAGGAGGCCGCGGCCGAGCTTCCCCCACTCTACGAGAGACTGCGTCTGATGCAGCCGGGCGCCACCGACCGCCCCGAATGGTTCTGGCAGGCCCACTTGGCCGATCCGCCGCACGAACGTGGCGGAGCCGGCCGCCTCTATCACGTCAAGCGCGAGAATGCGGCGGGAGCGGCCGACGGCTACGCCGGCTACCGGCTGCGCGAGAAGTGGGTCAAGGAGACCGCAATGCTCGAAGTCGAGGTCGTCGAACTGCTCGCCCCGGGCCACGAGGCCTACCACGCCCTGTGGCGTTACCTTCTCGACACCGACCTCACCCGAATAGTGTCGTGCCACAAGGCGCATGTCGACGAGCCGCTCCGTTGGTTGCTCGCCGACCCGCGCCGGTTCGACGTCACCGCCTGCTACGACAATCTCTGGCTGCGGCTGCTCGACGTGCCCAAGGCCCTGTCGGCGCGAACGTACCGTTCGCCCGGGCGACTGACCCTCGAGATCTCCGACCCGTTCCCCTCCCCCGCGGTAGTCAAGCTCGAGCTGCGCGTCGAGGGCTCCGGAGGCCTTCCGACCCACTGCGAACGTACTACCGGCGCTCCGGACCTCGCGCTCGGCGTCGAGGCTCTGGGAGCCGCGTACCTCGGAGGAGTCACGTTCACCAATCTCGCAGCCGCGGGCCGGGTTCGAGAGCTACGGCCAGGGGCGCTCGAACTCGCCGACGCGATGTTCTCGTGTAGCATAGCTCCCTTCTGCTGCACCGAATTCTAGGAGTTGCCGTGCACCAGCACATCCCTGGACGAATCCAACCCGACTGGGCCGACCGGCTCAACAACCCGCACCGCCTCGAGACCCAACTGAGCGAGGCCGATCTTGCGCGACTACTCGATCTCGAGGGCCACGAAGACGTCATCGACCTCGGCAGCGGCACCGGGTTCTACACCGACCGCGTCGCGGCTCTTACCACCGGCACCGTCTACGCCGTGGAACTGCAAGCTCAGATCATGGACATGTATCGAACACGCGGCGTGCCCGCCAACGTCAGCCTATTGCACGGCGACATGACCCGTCTGGCGCTGCCGGCCGCGTGCGCCGACGCGGCTATCTCGATCGCCACCTACCACGAGATCGACGGCAAGCTCGACGTCGGCGGCCTGGCCGATGCCCTGCGGCCTGGCGGCCGCGTGATCATCGTCGACTGGCGCCCCGACCCGGAGACATGGGAAGGCGGTCCGCCCGCGCAGGTACGAGTCGCCAAGGAACAGATCGCGGCGGCGCTCCAGCCCTACTTTGTGCCGACACTGCTTGAGAACATCGGCCGCTCCATGTGTGCGGTGGTCGCCGCCCTCAATCCTCGTCGCTGAGGTCGACCGCGCGATTCTGCTTCATACGGCTGCGCCGGCGCTTCTCGTCGAGCCGGCGCTCGTTGACCCGCGCTGGCACCGCGGTAGGCACTCGCTCGGGCGCCTCCGACAGCGCATCTGAGACGAGCCCGGCGAAGCGCGCCACGGCGGCTTCGCGGTTTGCCGATTGGGTACGGTGCCGTTGCGACACCACCCGCAGGATACCGTTGCGATTGATGCGTCCCGCCAACCGTGCGCGCAACAGCCCGCGCTGCTCGTCGGACAACGCGGCCGACCGGTCGACATCGAACAGGAGCGTCACCCGGGTACTCACCTTGTTCACGTTCTGGCCGCCGGGCCCGCTACTGCGCGAGGTGGTGAACACCATCTCCTCGTCGGGAATCTCGACACCATCCGCCTTCACCGTGCACCCCCCGCTTCACCTCGTGTGCAGGATACAGTGGCCCGAGATCGCCTCGATGCCGTGGTTCTTGGCGTAGTCGATAGCCTCGTCCGACTCGGCGCCGGGCTGAAACCACACGCTCTCGATACCCAGCTGTAGCGCCTCCTTGACCACATCGGCGCCCTTCTTCGGCGGAACCACTATGAGTACACGTTCGGGTTTCTCGGGCAGGGCCGATAGGTTCGGGTAGCATACGTACCCCTCGACTTGGGTAGCCTTCGGATTCACGGGATACACCCGCTTGCCACGGCTCACAAGTTCGCGAAACGTCCTGTTGCCGAACTTGCTACGGTCTTCGGACGCGCCGACGACAGCCCAACAGTCGGCGCCGACGAACGTGTCGAGTTGTTCTCTACTTGCCAAGATGGTCCTCCCGTGTTCCGCCGCCAAGCGAGTCTATGAACGCCTGATCGAGCTCGGTAATCGAAACGAGTACCGCACGAGCCAGCGCAAGCGCCTCCCGAGACGGTGGGTAGGCGGAGTTCGGCACCGCCACGACGGCCATGCCCGCCTCGTAGGCAGACATGATGCCGTTCGATGAGTCCTCCACGGCCAGCGCGCCCCCGGGCGCAGCGCCCAAGCGCGCGCAGGCCTCCAAGTACACGTCGGGCGCCGGCTTGCCCCGGCCCACCTCGTCCGACGAGACCACCGCGGCGAAGCAGTCGCGAACGCTCGCCAGTTCGAGCACGTGCTCGATGACCTCGCGCGGCGACGACGAGGCCACGCCAAGCCGGTAAGCCGCAGCGAGCCGCCGCACGGTCTCCGCCGCCCCGCGAATGAGGGGCAGGTGCTCGGCGTAGCGGACGCGGATACCACCGATGATGCCCTCGTAGATCTCCCGATCGGAAAGCCGCACCCCGTTGTGCTCGCGCATGAGCGCAGCCCACTCCATGGAACTTGCCCCCATGACCATGGGTTGATCGTCCGGCCCCCAGTGGCCACCGTGCGAAACGGCGAAATCATGGCGCACCTCGTTCCACACCTCTTCGGTGTCGACGAGCACCCCGTCAAGGTCGAAAATGATCGTATCGATGCTCATGCCCGCGTAGGTTAGCATCGACGTCTGCTTGGCGTCATTCGGCGGCCATCCACATGCAATCGCGCGCGCTTTTCGCTAGAATCACAAGAAAAGGAGGCCGGGCGTGATTGACTGGAACCGGAAGATCGCCGGAGAGGGACTGAGTTTCGACGACATCCTCCTTATCCCCGCGGAATCGTCGGTGCTGCCCAAAGAAACCGACGTCCGCACGCAGCTCACCAGCAAGATAGGGCTCAATATCCCGCTGCTGTCGGCGGCCATGGACACCGTCTCCGAGACAGCTCTTGCCATAGCGCTGGCGCGCGAGGGAGGCCTCACCATCATCCACAAGAACCAGCCGGTCGATCGGCAGGCGGAGATGGTCCGAAAGGTGAAACGCAGCGAAGCCGGCATGATCGTCGACCCCATCACCCTCCCGTTGACGGCGACCTACGGCGATGCCGAAGCCCTTATGAAGGAGTACCGCATCTCGGGTGTGCCGATCATTCACCCCGACGGCACCCTCGCCGGCATCGTGACCAACCGCGATACGCGCTTCGAGACCGATTTCTCGAAACCCATTCGGGAGCTCATGACTTCGCAGAACCTGGTGACCGTGGCGGTGGGCACCACCCTCGACCAGGCCCGTGACCAGTTCAAGGTGCATAAGATCGAGAAGTTGCTCGTGGTAGACGACGACTTCAAGCTTCGCGGGCTGATCACCATCAAAGACATCATGAAGATGATCGAGTTCCCCAACGCCTGCAAAGACGAGTTGGGCCGCTTGCGGGTCGGCGCCGCGGTGGGCATAGCGAAGGACACCGCGGAGCGCGTGCAGGCCTTGGTCGAGGCCCAGGTGGATATCGTCTGCATCGACACGGCGCACGGCCACTCACGCGGCGTTCTCGACGAGGTCGCGAAGCTCCGCGAGGCCTATCCCGACGTGCAGCTCATGGCCGGCAACGTCGCGACCGCCGCAGGCGCCAAAGCCCTCATCGAACGCGGCGTCGACGGCATCAAGGTGGGCATCGGCCCCGGCTCCATATGCACCACGCGAGTCGTCACCGGATGCGGAGTGCCGCAGATCACCGCGATCTCGGCCTGCGCCGCCGAGGCCTACAAGTACGGCATCCCGGTCGTGGCCGACGGCGGTGTGCGCTACTCGGGCGATATGGTGAAGGCCCTGGCTTCTGGAGCCCACAGTGTGATGATCGGCTCCCTTTTCGCCGGCACCAACGAGAGTCCCGGGGAGCGAATCCTCTGGGAGGGCCGCAGTTACAAGGCCTACCGCGCGATGGGCTCCGTCGGCGCGATGAGCGTGGGTCACAGCGCCGACCGCTATTTCCAAGAAGATCAGAAGAAGATGGTTCCCGAGGGCATCGAGGGCATGGTGCCTCACAAGGGCCCTCTCTCCGACATGGTCTTCCAGTTGATCGGCGGCCTGCGTGCCGGCATGGGCTACACGGGCTCTGCCACCATAGCCGAACTCCACCAGAAGGCGCGCTTCATGCGCATCTCCGGCGCCGGCCTGGCGGAGAGCCATCCGCACGACGTGACGATCACCAAAGAAGCGCCAAACTACGAGCGCAGGCTGCCCTTCTCGTAGGCGACCGGGGCAGACGACTAGTGGCCGTGGAACGCGAGGGTCTGCACCACGACCTGTTCGACTTCGACCATGGCCCTCTGGTCCAACTCAAATCCCTCAATCTCAGCTAGAGGGTTAGTGAGCAACGTCTGCAATGTCGCGACTGCGCCCACGCTCAAGGGAAAGCACGCGATGCTGACGTCGTCGGAGCACGGGTGGCAGATGATGCCTCCCTGCCCCGCCGAGAAGCCGTAGAAAGGCCCTTCGCGGCCGCAGAGAGCGCAGTGCGACATCTCGGGCGCGTAGCCCAGCAGGGCGAGAAGCTTCAGACGGGTTGCGAGAACGAAACCAGCCGCCGCGGCGGGATCGGAGGCTTCGGATAGTCGCGCGACGCCGCGCACCAGCAGGTTGAAGGCCGGTGCGCTACCCTCCTCCGCGGGGAAGAGGTGCCGCACGGCAAGACAGAGACGGGCTCCCTCTTCAAGACGGAATAGCTCGTCGCGTACTCCCTGGAACGTACGCAGCGTATCGACCCCCACGACGGTGTAGAGGCCTCTGCCGGCGTGCAGGCTAACCCGCACCAAGCTGAAGGGCTCCAGCCTGCCCCCGACCTTCGACTTGGTGCGTCTGACCCCTTTGGCGATGGCGCCGAGCCGGCCTCGGTCGCGGGTATAGAGCGTCACGATGCGGTCGGCCTCGAGGTAGCGCATCGAGCCGATAACAAGCGCTTCAGTCGTGAATACGCGGGAGCTCATCCAGGCCTCACGAGGTGCCTACGGATCCCCCAGACCTTACTCGCGGTCGGAGGAAAACTCCTTGATGATGTCGACCGCATGACATGTGCCGATGCGGGCCGCCCCGGCGTTGATCATCAGTTCGGCGTCGTCGGCCGTGCGGATGCCTCCCGAAGCGTCCACCCCTACGCTCTCGGGCAGCAGATCGCGGAACAACTCGACGTCCTTGGCGGTCGCCCCGCCCGGGGCCACGCCGGTCGAGGTCTTGATGAAGTCGGCGCCGGAATCCTCGACGATCTTGCAGACCAGCCGTTTCAGCTTCTCATCGAGGTAGTAGGCCTCCACATTGGCCTTCACCAGCACGAGACCCCGGCCGGTGTTCACGCTCGTCATGCGGACCGTGCGGACCACACTGCGCAGTTCGTCTCGCACATAGCGAAAATCCCCCGAGAGCATCGCGGGTATGTTCATGACCACGTCGATCTCGTCGGCCCCGAGCGCCACTGCCTGCTCGGCCCCCACGATCTTGGTGCGCTGAGAATCCGCCCCCAAGGGATGTGAGACCACGGTGCCGACCTTGACATCGTAGCCTTGCAGCAACTGCCGGGCCACGGGAACGCAATAGGGAAGAACGCACACCGATGCAAAGTGATATGAGATCGCGTCGCGGCACAACGCCTCGACGACCGTTGTGGTGCTCGTAGCCTCGAGCAGGGTGCTATCGATCGTCTTGGCCAGCTCTTCGACTCTCACAACCACTTACCTCCTGAGAACATGGGGCTTTCTATCATACACTGCCCTGCAAGCCCCCCGACGCGAACCGCCAGCGGAGGATGTAGCGGTCTTCCCCTTCGCCGTAGAACGCCGGGATGAAACACTCGTTGACGAACCCGGCGCTTTCGTAGAGACCGATAGCGCGCTGATTGTCCGGCGAGACGGTGAGCACCAAGCCCTCCGCCTCCAGGACGCGGGCCCGGCTCTCGACCTCGAGCAAGAAGGCCCTGCCGATGCCCCGACCCTGCCACGCGGGCCGCACGTAGAAGCCCACGACATAGAGGAAGCCCGGTTCGTCGAGCACCCGCATCAGCTGGCACCCGGCCACGATACTGTTGTCGAGATAGGCGACGAAGACCGCGCCCGCCTCGGCCATCACCGCCAGGTCGTAGGTTCGCAGGCCGGTAGGCCCGAAGGCCTCCCTATCGTAGGCCTCCAACTCGACCAGCACCTCCCGATCGGGCCGGCGCACGCGTCGCACCGCGAGGAGTGGTCTGGGCAAGGACGTCTTCGAATCGAGAGGCGACCGGCTCATGCTGATTCCGCGCGCTCAGGCAGCTCACACAACAACCGCACGACCCAACGCCCCCTATGCTTGAGCACGACGGGCAGAGCCTCGTCGAGCGCGGCCAGGTCGTCCCGGCTTCGGGCGCTCGGAGGTGCGGTCGAGAGCTCAGCGCCGGTCATGGCTATCGCGACGGCCTCGACGGGTGTGCCGCCGTCGGCCCGCGCGATGGCCAAAGCCAGCGCGGCGGCTGAGGGCCGGCCGGCCTGCTGCCCGATCGGAGATCCGGCCGCGACGACCGTTTCGTCGGCGAGGAGGAGGGCGATGCCCTCCGCCTCGCCGGACTCAGGCGCACCTTCGAGAGCGGCCGCCTTGGCCCGGTCGATGAGACGGCCGAGGAGCGGAGAGAGGAGGTCTTCGTCCATTGGTCCCCCTGTCAGAACCAGAGAAACTGAAAGATGAGGGTGGTGCTGACGATGCCGAGCAAGGCGCCGAGCAGCACTTCGAGCAACGAGTGGATCCGGGTCTCTAGCCGGCTCTGCGCGGTCAACGCCGCTACGCCGAAGGCAATGGCGCTCACAAGTAGTCCTTCTCGCGTGCCGCCGACCAGAAAGGTCACCGCGGTCCATCCGGCGAAGGCCAGGGCGGCGTGACCCGACGGTAGTCCCCCGGAGAGCGGCGTACCCCTCTTCTTGGTCGCCTTGACCGCGATCACCAGCACCATGACGATGGCGAAGGCCACGATGGTCAAGTGGGTAGGCGAACGTCTGATGGCAAGCAGGAGATCGAACGAGAAGTGGCTGAGGCGGTCAGCGAGCACGAGGTACGCGACCACCAGCGCGTTGATGGCCGCGACCAGCACGGCGCCCGCCGCCAGGTCTTTGGCGGCTTTGGCGCGCTTGTCGTATGCGTCGGTGAGCATGTCCACTACCGCTTCCACGGCCGTGTTGAACAGCTCGGTGACCAGGACGAAGGCGATGGACACGAAGACGGCGGCGAGTTCCAGCCTGGTCAAGTTGAGAAAGAGACTGACGATCAGGACGATGAAGGCGACGGCCAGATGGATGCGCATATTGCGCTCGCGCCGTACCGAAGCCACCAACCCCTGAAAGGCGTTGTTGAAGCTCTGAAGCAGGGTGGTCTTGCGATCGAGGCTCAAGCCGCCGGCCTTTCTCAGCTATCTCGGTGTTTCAGTGCAGACGGTCTACCGCCGGAGCGAGGCAGCACAGCAGATCCTTCTCGCGTGCGCGCATCTCCCCCTCGTCGGTCTCGTGATCGTATCCCAAGAGGTGCAGAACGCCGTGGATGAGAGTCCATGCCAACTGCTCCGCCTCAGACACGCCTTCCTCGATAGCATAGCGCCGGACGACCGCCGGGCAAATGATTACTTCGCCGAGTTCTTGCTTCACGGAATCACCGGGCCAGGGCGCGGTTTCGTCACCGGTGCGAAACGAGAGCACATCGGTAGCTTCGGGCAGACGGTAGCGGGTGTTCAGCTCGGTCATGCGGGATTCGTCCACAAAGGCGACCACCAAGGACCCGCTTGCGCGCTCGGCGTCGAGCACGGCGACCACCAAGGCGGCGACCGGTTCGACTGTCCAGCCGATCCCGCCAGGATCGACCACCTCTACCGGGGGTTCATCGATCGTCACCGGCCGGTTCCTCGCCGGGGCTCTTGGCAGTCAGCATGAGCGAGCTGGGCGGCTGCCTTCTGGGGTCTGTGGACGGGTGCCCCCCGGTGCGGGAGTCCTTGTCCTGGGCGTCGGGATAGCGTATGCGGTGTCCGACGAGACCCAGCAGGCTGGTGTCGAAGGAGTCGCGGATCTTGTGAAGGTCGCCCTGGGTGAGAGCCGACTCGTCGAGCTGCCCGTCTTGGATCTTCTGCTTGATGATTTCCTGGATGACCCCTTGGATCTTGCGCCTGGTCGGATTCTCCATGGCTCTCACCGCTGCCTCCACGCTGTCGGCCAGCATGATGATCGCCGATTCCTTCGAACGGGGCTTCTGCTCCTCGTAGCGGTAGCTCTCTTCGTAGACCGGTTGATTCGCCGACTCCTTGGCCTTGTGGAAGAAGAAGGCGAGCACCGACGTCCCGTGGTGCTGCTTCATGATATCGATGACCGGTTGAGGCAGTCCGTACACCCTGCCGAGGTGCTCGCCGTCACGTACGTGGGCCATGATGGCCAGCTTGGAAAGGTTGGGGCTGAGCCTATCGTGCGGGTTGTCCACGTATATCTGGTTCTCCACGAAGTACTCGGGCCGGATGGTCTTACCGATGTCGTGGTAGTAGGCGCCCACGCGGGCCAACAGAGGATTGGCGCCGATGGCCTCGGCGGCCGATTCGGCCAGGCTCCCCATCTGGATGCTGTGGTTGTACGTGCCGGGAGCCACCTGCAACAGCTTCTTGAGCAGTGGATGGGCCGGATCGGCCAGTTCGAGAAGACGCAGCGGCGTGGTGAGATTGAAGATGGTCTCGAGCACCATCAGCGACAGCAGGGTGAGCACTCCGGCCATGAATCCGTTGGCAAACCCCCACGCACAGGCCCGTAGCGCAACGCCGGCCGAAGCCCCTGTAGCGAACTCAGCGGCGAAGATGGCTACCGCGGCCAGCAGCATCGTGGCAAGACCCGCCGCCATGATCATAGCGCGCTTGGTGACCCGCGAGACCAGATAGAGCGACAGCGCTCCCACAAGGAGCGACACCACCGCGTACTTGAGCTCGAAGCCGGCCAACATGCCGACGTTCGCCGACAGGAGGCTGACCATGACCAGGGCGCTGCGCGCGTTTAAGATGACGGCGACGGTCATGCCCGCCGCGGCCGTTGGTATCACGTAGGCCGACAGAGGCTCGATGAGCAGCAGCCGCGCGATGCCCGTGCCCACCAGCAAGACCAGAACCAGAGCCAGCAACATGTTGTTGCCGTAGCCCTCGGTGGCCTTGTTGAGGCGGCGAAGCAGACGTGAGAAGAGAGCCGTTTCCATAAACACAAGAACGATGATGCCAAGCCAGACCTTCCAACCCGACCGCCCCTCGGTAAGGCCGAGCGCGGCCAGGATAGCCATGTGCTGGCTGCTGACCGTCTCGCCTTGCGTGAGCACCGCGGCGCCCTTGCTCACGGTCATGATGATCGGGGCCACCTGCGCCATCGCCGCTTCGCGGCGCACACGGGTCTGCGCTTCGTCGACGATCCGGTTGGGTTTCAGGAATCCGGCGCTGACCTCGTACACCGCGTTGGCGGTGTCGCTCGACAAGGTCAGCGCATCGGCGATCGCACGCAAGGCGAGCCGCGCCTCCTCCAGCGTGCGCTCGGAGATCGGCTTGGCGTTCACGGTTCTGAGAGCGCCCGAAGACTGGCTCTCGATGAGGGCCAAGGTCGAGGCGCCGGTCGTGAGGAGATACTCCCGCGCGGCCTCGGAGACTGTCGCCGGAGCGAAGTCCTCGAGCTCCACCATAGCCTGGTCGAGCGTCAGCGTTCCGCTCAGTTCAAGCCGCAGACGGCCCACCTCCTTGAGGAAGGTGGTGAGATCGCCCGTGGCATGGCTGAGCGCGTCGGGGTCGGCAATGTAAACCGGCTCGACGAGTCTCGCGACCTCGGCCCGCAGTTCGTCGGTGGCCCGCACGTCGAGAACGGTGACGGTCTGCGCCGCGACCACGGTTCGGGGCGCGGGCTGGCCGGCGGTGATACCGCGAAGCACGGGGAGGTAGGCCGAGCAGATGATCGCCGACAGACCGACGACCAGGCAGGCTATGAGCACCAATTCCAGTCGCCAAGCACTGCGTCCGTTGATCCACTCCCGGAAACCCGCAAGCCGCTCGCGCAGCATCAAGCGATACTGATCCATGGTCTCGATCGCGCTTTCAGGCCGCGGGCGCGGCGCTTCCCCGGCCACCTCGACGCCGCTCCCCCGAACCGCGCGAGGTCGGCTTGCGGGGCGGCTGGTGCTGCTCGCCATAGAGTTTGTACGCCGAGACGATGTCTTGCACGAGCTTGTGCCGCACGACGTCCTGGCTGTCAAAGTGCACGAAAGCGATATCGGGGATGGTGCCGAGCACCTCGCGCACGTTTACCAGTCCGGAATGCTGTCCGCGCGGCAGGTCTATTTGGGTGATGTCGCCGGTGACGATCATGGTCGCCCCGAAACCGAGGCGGGTCAGGAACATCTTCATCTGCTCGGGAGTCGTGTTCTGCGCCTCGTCGAGGATAATCAGAGCGTCGTTCAGAGTCCGGCCGCGCATGTAGGCAAGTGGGGCCACCTCGATAGTGCCGTGCTCCAGGTGTGCGCTCAGCCGATCGCTGTCCATCATGTCGTACAGGGCGTCGAATAGAGGCCTCAGGTATGGGTCGACCTTCTCCATCAACCCTCCGGGCAAGAAGCCGAGACGTTCCCCGGCCTCCACGGCGGGCCGGGTGAGAATGACCCGAGCCACCTGGCCCGACAACAAGGCCGACGTCGCCATCGCCATGGCCAGGTAGGTCTTTCCGGTGCCGGCCGGCCCTATGCCGAAGGTGATCGTGTTGTTGCGGATGGCATCGACGTACGCTTTCTGGTTGACCGTCTTCGGCCGGATGCGCCTGCCCCGGTGCTCGATGATCACGTCGCTCACGATCTGACCGAGATCTCGCGCCCAGTCGGTGGGGCTGTCGGATCCGTTACTGAGCGAAGCGGCCAGCTCGAGGGTCGATCGGTCAAGACTCTGGCCCGACTGGAGCAGCGTGACCAGCTCGTCGACCAGAGCCTCTCCCCTTTCCACCTGGTCTTCGGAGCCGCCAAGGGTCAACTGGTTGCCACGCAGGCTCACTTCACATTGGAGCAACCGCTCGAGGGCGCGAAGGTGCTTGTCGTGCTCTCCTACCAGAAGGGCCGCGACGGCGTTGTCGAGATCGATCTGCCGGATGCAGCTTTGAGAACTCAGGATAGCCGCTCCTTGACAAGGCGCGACGCCAATTTGCCGTCGACCCGGACCCCGCCCTCGGCCATCACGGCAGCCATGACCTTACCCATATCGCGAGGCGAGGACGCTCCCGTCTCGGCCACGGCGCGATCGATCAGGGCGGCTAGGCCCGCCTCGTCGAGCTGCTTGGGCAGCAGGTTCTCGATGATACCTGCCGCGAACTCCTCGAAGGCGACTAGGTCATCGCGCCCTCCGGCCCGGAAGGCTTCTACCGACTCCTGCCGCTTCTTGAGCTCGCGTCGTAGGACGGCCAGCTCGCCCGCCTCGTCCAGCGGCTCACGGTTGCGCTTCGCTTCGTTCTGAAGCTCACAGACGACCATTCGAAGAGCCGACACGCGGTCCTTGTCGCCCGCTTTCAGCGCCTCCTTGACCGAATCCTGTAGATCGGCAAGTATGCTCACCGGAAATCCCCCAAGTCTTCACCACCGAGAATGTGGAAGTGCAGGTGCATGACCTCTTGGCCCGCGTCAGGACCTACGTTGGTCAGCACTCGATAGCCCGACTCCTTCACTTCGCAGCGTTCGGCGACCTGCACCACGAAACGCAGCAGCCTCTCACCCAAGGTGTCGCCGGCCGCGGCCGCGTCGTTGAGCGAGACGATGTGTTTACGCGGGATCACGAGAACGTGTTGCGGCGCCTTGGGGTGGATGTCACGAAAGGCGACGAAATCGGCGTCTTCGAGAACGATATCGCTGGGTATTTCCCCGCTGGCGATCCTACAGAAGAGGCAGTCGTCCATGGCCGCTGATTATACTACCAATCTCCCACCACAAGCCGCGCTGCGGCCACCGCAACAGGTCCGGCCGTTTCGGTGCGTAGTACAGCCCTGCCCAGCCGTGCGGCGGTAAGACCAGCCTGTACGAACAGCTCCGATTCCTCACCCGTCCACCCTCCCTCGGGCCCTACCCACAGCGCGAGGGGAGAGGCCGCGAGCGATGCCTGGCGGTCGCCGAGCGCCGCCTCGAGTCCCGACGCGGCCCCGGGCTGGAGAACCAGGGAGAGCGCGCCGATCGAGGCCACGTGTTCGAGAGCCTGCTGCACCGAACCAGCGAAATCGATGCGCGGCACCGCCACGTGCTTGCTCTGTTTGGCGGCCTCGCGAGCAATGCGGGCCCACCTGTCGAGACGGCCCTGCAGGGAGGCCAAGGCCCACTTCGGAGAGCCGGCCGCCGTCGCAAGGATGAAGAAGCTGGCGCCCACCTCAGTGCCCTTCTCGAAGACGTAGTCCATGACCGCGGGGCGCGCGAGGGCCTGCACGAGACCGACCTCCAGCCGGTAGCTCGCACCCGCTGCGCTCTCGTCCAGGCGCGCGCGGAGACGGACCGTGACGGAGTCGCCCACCGCCGAGACCGCGGCCGCGTAAACGGCGGCCCCCACCACCACGTCGCACTGATCGCCGGGTTGCAGCCTGAGGACCGCGCGGGCGTGATGGGCGTCTTCGGGCCCAAGCTCAAGCTCGGCGCCCGTGAGGTCGCGCTCAGCGAAAGCGGCCCCCCGATCGGTTGCCCGGGCGTCGTCCGCCGGGAGGAAGAAGCGGGGTCGAAGGCCTGGCGCCCCAGCTGGGCTCATTGTGGTGCGGCGGCGCCGGTGATCAGGTCGAGGGTGGCCTCGAGGGTCTCGTCGACGTTCTCGGTGGCCGGATCGTCAGGAGCCTCTACATCGGGAGCGATGCCCGTTTGGTTGAGGTCTCGCCCGTTCGGCGTGAGATACACCGCTGAGGTGATCTTGATGGCGCCCCCATTGCTGAGCGGCTCGATCACCTGGACGAGGCCCTTGCCGAAGGTCGTCTCGCCCACGAGAACCGCCCGGTGGTAGTCCTGCAACGCTCCCGACACGATCTCGGAGGCACTCGCGGTGTACTCGTCGGTAAGCACATACAACGGGATCTGGGCATAGGCGCCGCCCGTCGCACTGAACGCTTTCTCGGGCGAGTGAAGGCCCGCGGTGCTCACAATCCTACCGTTAGCGATGAAGATGCTGGCGACGCCGATCGCTTCGCTCAGAATGCCTCCCCCGTTGCTGCGAAGATCGAGGATGATCACGTCGACCTTGTCGATGTCGATGGCCTTCGCCACCTCTGCGCGCAAAGCCTCGGCCGAGCCCTCGGAGAACGTGACAAGGGCGATGTGGGCGATCTTCTTGCCGCCCTCTTCCAGGATCTCGCTATCGGTCACCGGGAACGCGATGGTCTTGCGGGTCACTTCGAACTCGAGCGTGGCGCCGCCCGGCGGCAGATTCGAGGAGTCGGCCACCGCCGCCGTGTCGGTGGTCTCGACCCCCGATGGATCGTCAGTACCCACCTGCTCGGTGGTCGTGGTGGTGGTCGCGACGGGCGGCCGGTACATGCCGAGGGTCACGGTGGTGTTCTCCGGTCCGCGTACCCGGCTGGCCACAGCTTCGATCGCTAAGCCGTCGGTAGACTCGCCGTTGACCGTCACGATGATATCGCCCGATCTGATGCCGGCGAGAGCCGCCGGGCTGCCTTCGAACGTGGAGACGATGATCACCAGCCCGTCGACAAGCTCCATGGTCATCCCCACGCCGCTGTACGACTGCGACAGACTGAGTTGGAGCGACGCGTAGTCTTCGGGATCGAGATAGACCGTCCAGCGATCGTTCAGGCTCGAGACCATTCCGTCGATCGCGCCCCTCTGGAGCGTCCCCGGATCGATCTCCTTGTAGTACGACGACTGAAGCTTCTGCATGATCTCCTCCTGCAGCAGCTCGTCGGCGCTCGTGGAAGACGATGCGCAGCCCGACGGGAGAATCTCCTGCAGCTTGCCCCCGAACTCGGGGCTCATACCGAAGAAGAAGCCACCCGCGAGGAGAAGCGCGGCCACCAGGAGGCCCGCGAGCGTGAGCAGAGTGATCTTCGTAGCTCTAGACATATGTCATAGGTAGATCATAGGTACTTCATGGGATTCACCGGCGATCCGTTCACCCGGACTTCGAAGTGCAGGTGCGGACCCGTAGAATACCCGGTGCTGCCTACCTTGCCAATGACCTGCCCCTTCTTCACCTTCTGACCTTGCGATACGGCTATCTGCGATTGGTGCCCATAGAGCGTCGCGATGCCGCCGCCGTGCGAGATGATGGTGCACTTGCCGTAGCCGCCCTTCCAGCCGGCGAAGATGACGGTGCCGGCCTGCGCCGACTTGATGGAGTCGCCCGTGTCGCCGTCGATGTCGATGCCTGTGTGCAGCTTGCGCACGTGGAAGATCGGGTGGACACGATAGCCATAGCCCGAAGTGACCACTGCTCCGGCGATGGGCCAAGCCAAGGGACCGCTACTCTTCGCCGCCTCCTGGGCGGCCTTCTTGATGAGCTCGGCGATGCGGGCGCTTTCGGACAGTAGCTCGTCTTCCTGCTTCTCCCACACGGCTACTTGCTTCTCGGCCGCAGCCAGGATCTTCTGCTTGGCCGCCCGCGCCGACTCGAGCTCGTCGAGCGAAGCCTGCTTTTCACCTGCCGCCGTCTCGAGATCGCTCGTGACCGCGGTCTGGTCTTCTTCGAGCGCGCCGACCCGCACCCGCTCCTGCTCGAGGGCCGCTTGCTGCTCTTCGATGATCTTCTTCAGCTTCTTGATCTGGCCGACCACGGCGCTGTCCTGTTCGGCGACCGCCGAGAGCAGGTCGATGCGGTTGAGCACGTCGTTGATGGAGTCGGTATTGAGAAAGGCGGCGATGTAGCCGACGTTGCCGCCGGACTTGTACACGTTGACGATGCGCCGGTTGTATACCTCTTGCTCGGTGGCCAGGTCGGCCTGAGTCTGGTCGAACTCGTCCTGCTTGGCGACCATGTCGGCGATCAGCTGCTCGAGCTGAGCCTGGATGGCGGCCAGCTTCTTCTCAGCCGCCGCGTGGGCGTCTTCCGCCTTGCGCAGCGCCCTTTCGGCTCCGTCGATGCTTTCGTCGAGCGCCGCGATATCGCCCTGAGCGGCTTTGCGCGTAAGCTCCGCCTTCTTGAGGTTGGCCCTCACATCCTGAAGTTCAGAGCGGACGTTGTCGAGCTTGCCGCCGAGGGAGCCGCTCGATGCGGCCCGAACGTCGGACGTCCTCAGGGCGAGCGGCAGGCCGAGCAGCAGCCCGGCCGCGATCGCAAGTATCGCCGCGGTCTTGACGAACTTCATCCCCCTAGCGCTACGCGAATCGCCGAGACCCAAACATCCACTCCCTGTCTACAGGGGCATCGCTTTCATACTTTGAGGAAGCGTCTCAACCCGATGGCCGACCCGAGAGCGCCGATAACCACTCCCACCGCGAGAAGGACCACCGTGATGAGCATGTACGGCACGGCATCCAGCGGATAGGAGAGGAACGTAATCGCGTTTCGAACCCAACCCGTCAGATAGTGGTTGAGAACGAGCACCACAACGGCGGCGGCCAGAGCTCCGAGGAGCCCCACCGTGACGCCTTCGATAACAAACGGCCAGCGGATGAACCAGTTGGTCGCGCCCACCAGCTTCATGATCTCGACCTCGCGCTTGCGGGCAAAGATCGACAGCCGGATGGTGTTCGAGATGAGGAGAACGGCGACGATGCCCAGCAGCACTATGAAGGCCAGCAAGAAGCCCCTGGCCCTGTTGGTGAAGCTGAAGAGCTTCTCGGTGTACTCCTCGCCGTACTTCACTTCGTCGATCAACGGCTCGAACTGAGACTGGATGCGCTCGGCCACCACGTCGACACTCTGTGGGTCGACGAGCGCGATCTCGAACGACGCCGGTAGCGGGTTGCCCGTTAGGTTCTCGAGCACTTCGGGCTTGTCTTTGAACCAGTCTTCGACGCGCTGCAGCGCCTCCTCCTTGCTGACGAAGGTGCAGCTCTTGACCACGTCCTTCCAGCCGGGATAGATCGCCGACTGCATGGCGTTGATCTCGTCTTGTGTAGGATCGGGATCGGTCTTCAGAAAGACGGTGATCTCCACCTTCTCTTCGACACCCTTGAGCAGGGCGTCGGTAGTGAAGACGAACACGAGCACACCGCCCAGTACGACTATGGAAAGGAACACGGTGACCAAGGCGGCGATGGTCATGAAGTAGTTGCGTCTGAGAGACCCGAAAGCCTCCTTGAAGAAGAAGCTAATCCTCCCCATATCCGCCTCGCTTCTGATCGCGCACGACCTTACCGTTGTCGAGGGCGATGACCCGCCGGCGCATGCGATCGACCATCTCCCGGTCGTGAGTGGCCATGACAACGGTGGTGCCCGTCTTGTTGATGCGGTAGAGCAACTGCATGATGCCCATCGACGTTTCGGGGTCGAGGTTCCCGGTGGGCTCATCGGCGATGAGGAGCGGTGGATGGTTGACGAACGCCCGGGCAATGGAGACACGTTGCTGTTCGCCGCCGGAAAGCTCGTTGGGATAGCTCTCGGCCTTGTGCCCTAGACCCACCAGATTGAGAATCTCGGCCGCCTTCTTCTTCGAGGCCCCGGTGGCGTTGCCGGTGACGACGAGCGCGTACATGACGTTCTCGAAGGCCGTCTTGTTACTGAGCAGCTTGAAGTCCTGAAAGACGCAGCCGATGTTGCGGCGCAGATAGGGGATCTTCCAACTGCGGAGCGCGGCGAGGTCGCGCCCCCCACCATGATGCGCCCCCTGTCGGGCTCGATCTCGCGAATGAGCAGTCTGATAAACGTGGACTTGCCCGACCCCGAGGCTCCCACCAAGAACACGAATTCGCCCTTCTCGATGTGCAGACTCACCTTCTCGAGACCGACCGTGCTGGGTGGGTAGATCTTCGTTACTTCTTCAAACTTGATCACGGGCTGCCTGTGACCTCCTCTTGAGGGCGTCTAGCGAGTATTCTGCGAGCCAAGGCGAAAGCCTGCCCGCGCGAACGTCGTGTTGTTCCGGCCGGCCGGTCGCATCCCGGCGGGCATCACCCGCGAGGCTAGGTCGAGCGGGCGCCAAGCTTGCCCGTTGATCTCTGCCAGACATACTCCCGGATGAACTCGTCGATGGCGCCGTCGAGAACGGCGTCGACGTTCCCCTTCTCGTAGTTGGTGCGGTGGTCCTTGACGAGGGTGTAGGGGGCAAGTACGTACGACCGTATCTGGCTGCCCCATGCGATCTCCTTCTGTTCCCCCTTTTCGCGCGCCATCTCCTGCTCGCGTTTCTCGTACTCGAGGAGAAGCAGCTTGCCGCGGAGCATCCGCATGGCGGTCTCTTTGTTCTGTAGCTGCGAGCGCTCGTTCTGGCACTGCACGACGGTCTTCGTGGGTACGTGGGTGATGCGGACGGCCGAGTCGGTCTTGTTGACGTGCTGGCCGCCTGCTCCGGTTGAACGGTAGGTTTCGAGGCGCAGATCCTTGTCGTCGATCTCCAACTGTACGTCGTTCTCGATCAGGGGAGTGACATCGACCGAAGCGAAGGAAGTATGCCGCCGCGCCGCGGAATCGAAGGGGGAGATGCGCACCAGACGGTGTACGCCCCGCTCCGTTGATAGCAGCCCGTAGGCGTTCTCGCCGTGCACCGTGAACGTGGCGCTCTTGATGCCGGCCTCGTCGCCTTCACTCGCTTCGTTCATCTCGACCGAGAAGCCGCGCGACTGCGTCCAGCGGAGGTAGAGGCGCAGCAACATCTCGGCCCAGTCTTGACTCTCGGTGCCACCAGCCCCTGGGTGGATGCTGACGATAGCATCGCCCGAATCGAACTCCCCGGTGAAGAGCCGCTGTTCTTCGAGCTGCTCCAAGTCTTGGCCCAGAGCGCCGCTCAGACGTTCGACCTCCTCGACCAGCTCCTCGGGCACCTCGTCGCCGACGGCCTCTTCCGCCGCCAGCTCGAGGATCGCTTCGAGGTCGCCGATCTGGGAGGCGAGGCTGTCGTAGTGGTCCAGACGGCTACGCAGGCGGCTGTAGCGGGTGCTGACTTCCTGCGCGTGAACCTGGTCGTCCCAGAAATCGGGGGCTCGCATTTCCTCTTCAAGAGAGGCGATGCCCCGTGTCAGAGTATCGGGGTCAAAGATAGTCCCTTGCCCACGTGAACTTGTCTCGCAAGACTACGAGCAATTCACGGTATTCGGCAAGGGCGGGAGCTTGTTTCTCTGTCTTTTCAGCCATGGTCCGGGGGATTATACAGGTCAACGGGCCAACGCGCCGCCAGCCCGCAGCCGAGGCGACCGGCGTAGCGGCGCTACGGCGATCGCCGAGGACGAAGGGTCACGCCGCCCGAAGCGCCCCCGGGGCCGTGTATCGCCTCCCGGGGGGCGACGTCACGCGCAGCGGGCGACGTCACGCGGGGCAGACGGAGCCCGCTCCGGCTTGGGGCCGCCTTGGGGATGTGCCCTGTGCGAGCGAGGCAAGGACGCAGGGAGCGCTCGTAGCCGCGCTACGAGCGTGACTGAGGACGAAGCATCGTTCCGCGGGGCGCGGCCCCGAGGCCGGGCTTCAGGCGGAGCGGGCGACGTCACGCGGGGCAGACGGAGCCCGCTCCGGCTTGGGGCCCGCCTTGGGGATGTGCCCTGTGCGAGCGAGGCAAGGACGCAGGGAGCGCTCGTAGCCGCGCTACGAGCGTGACTGAGGACGAAGCATCGTTCCGCGGGGCGCGGCCCCGAGGCCGGGCTTCAGGCGGAGCGGGCGACGTCACGCCCCACAACAATGCTTGTACTTCTTCCCACTGCCGCACGGGCAGGGCTCGTTGCGCCCCACCTTGGTGCCGACACTGCGAGGCGCCACAACCGTGCGGGCGGCCTGCTGCGCCGCCTCATAGTTCTCGGCCGATGTGTCGGCAATACGCCCCGAGCGCGCCGCGGCCGAGCCGGCGGCGGCGAAGTTCTGAGCAAGGCCGCCGTCGCCTCCGCCCGAGTACGCCAGCTTCTGCGGGCCCGCGCCGCCATCGTCGTCACCCTGCTCCTGGCGCGTGATCTCCAGGTGGTAGAGGTACTTGACGAAGTCCTGCTGGATGGACTCCATCATCTCCTGGAACATCTTGAAGCCCTCGTTCTTGTACGCGATGAGGGGATCGATCTGAGCCAAGGCGCGCAGGCCGATGCCCTCGCGCAGGTAGTCCATCTCGTAGAGGTGGTCGCGCCACTTCGAGTCGATGGTGCGGAGCAGCACCCACCGCTCGAGCGCACGCATGGCGTCGGCCCCGAAGCGCTCTTCCTTGGCTTCGAAGACCTTGAGGGCGTCTTCCGCGATCAGGTCGGCCATGCTCTCGGCGTCGATCTCCTTGTCGGCCCCCAGGGTCTTCGCTGTCAGCGTGGTCGGGAAGAAGGTGCGGAGCACCGTCACCATCTCCTCGAGATCCCACTCTTCGCAGAAGCGTGACGTGCCCGTGAAGACCGCCACCTGGTCGCGCAGTATGCGTTCGATGATGCTCACGACGTCGTCGCGCAGATCTTCGCCCTTGAGGATTCGCTCCCGCTCGCCATAGATGACCGAGCGCTGCATGTTCATCACATCGTCGTATTGGAGCACGCGCTTGCGTATCTCGAAGTTCTGCTCCTCGACCTTCTTCTGTGCGCCTTCGACCGAGCGCGAGATCAGACTGTGCTCGATGGGGACATCCTCCTCGAGGCCGAGCCTGTCCATGAGATTGTGGATGCGATCGCCGCCGAAGATGCGCATGAGGTCGTCTTCGAGCGAGATGATGAACTGGCTTCTGCCCGGGTCGCCTTGACGGCCCGAACGACCGCGCAACTGGTTGTCGACCCGACGCGCTTCGTGCCGCTCGGTGCCGAGGACGAAGAGCCCGCCCCTCTCGACCACACCTTCGCCCAGCTTGATGTCGGTGCCGCGGCCCGCCATGTTGGTAGCGATGGTCACCGAACCCGGCTGCCCAGCCTGCTCGATGATAGATGCCTCCTTGGCATGATGCTTGGCGTTGAGCACCTCGTGCGGCACCCCGCGCCTCTTGAGCATGTCGGACAAGCGCTCGGACTTCTCCACCGAGATCGTGCCGACCAGCACCGGCTGCTGGTGCGCATAGGCCTCAGCGATCATCTCAGCCGCGGCCCTGAACTTGGCCTTCTCGGTCTTGTAGATGAAGTCGTTGCAGTCGTTGCGCACCATCGGCTCGTTCGTGGGGATGACCACCACCTCGATCTTGTAGATCTCGCGGAACTCGTCGGCCTCGGTGGCCGCCGTACCGGTCATGCCAGCGATCTTCTCGTAGAGGCGGAAGTAGTTCTGCAGCGTGATGGTGGCGAGGGTCTGGTTCTCTTCCTTTATCTTAACGCCCTCGCGCGCCTCGATGGCCTGGTGCAGACCCTCTGAATACCGGCGACCCTCGAGGATGCGCCCGGTGAACTCGTCGATGATCTTGACCTCGCCGTCTTGCACGAGGTAGTCGACGTCGCGCCTGAAGAGCACGGCAGCTTTGAGCGCCTGCAGAAGGTGGTTGACGAGTTGCCCCGACAGGTCTTCGTAGATGTTGTCGATGCCAAGCTCGCGCTCGACCCTCTCGAGGCCCTTCTCGGTGATCGCCACCGTGCGTTTCTTCTCGTCGACCTCGTAGTCTTCGTCTTCGCCGGGCTTGAGCCTACGGGCGATCTTGGCGAAGTCGTAGTAGGTCTTGGCGGCCCGCTCGCCCGGACCTGAAATGATGAGCGGAGTGCGCGCCTCGTCGATGAGAATCGAGTCGACCTCGTCGACGATGCAGAAGTAGTGACCGCGCTGCACCTGCTGGTCGGCGCGCAGCACCATGTTGTCGCGCAGGTAGTCGAAGCCGAACTCAGTGTTGGTGCCGTACGTGATGTCGCAGAGGTAGGCCTCACTCCGTGCTTCCGCCTCCATGCTGTTCTGGAGGGCGGCCACAGTCAGGCCCAGGAACTCGTAGACGGGTCCCATCCAGCGGGCGTCACGGCCGGCGAGATAGTCGTTGACCGTCACCAAGTGCACGCCACGGCCGGCCAGCGCGTTGAGGTACACCGGCATGGTTGCGACCAGGGTCTTACCTTCGCCCGTCTTCATCTCGGCGATGGACCCCTGGTGCAGCACGATCGCTCCCATGACCTGCACGTCGAACGGGCGCATGCCCGTCGTTCGCTTGGCAGCTTCGCGAACCACCGCGAAGGCCTCGGGCATGATGTCGTCGAGGGTCTCGCCCCCGGCGAGCCGCTGTTTGAACTCTCCGGTCTTCGCGCGAAGCGCCTCATCGGAGAGCGGTGCAATCTCGCTCTCCCACGCCGCCACTCTGGCGACAGCCGCTTCGAGCTGTCTCAACTTCTTGCCCTCGCCGAAGCGAAGGACCTTGTCAACGACCTTGATCATCGGCCGCGCCTCATCTACTCGATTGTGATGCGGAACCCTCCGCTGGACCCTCGTCGCCCGGTCGGAAGGGTGATCCCCACCGGGCTGCCGTCGCTCAGGTCTGGGCTTCGATCAGTCCGTAGTTGCCGTCGCGGCGGCGATACACGACCGCCGTCTCGTTGCTCTCGGAATTGGTGAAGACGTAGAAGTCGTGACCCACCAGCTCGAGCTGAAGCGCCGCTTCTTCGGGCGTCATCGGTTTGGTCATGAACTGCTTCGTCTTGACGATGAGAGGACCGGGAGCCTCGGCCTCGGGCTCCTCGTGCTCCTCGAGCATCATGAAGCCCTCCGAGACGAGCGACTCCTTCGGAGCGCCCTTGCTCCGCGATATGAGCTTGCCGCGGTACTTCTTCACCTGGCGCTCGAGCTTCTCAGAAACGAGATCGATCGACGCATAGATGTCGGGCGAAGCTTCCCGGGCCCTGATGACCGGACCTTTGGTGAAGATCGTCACTTCGACAACCTGGTTGTCGGCGATGCTCGGGTTCTTCTCGGTCCACAGCTCCACTTCGCAGCGGGCGCTGCTGGAGAGATACTTGCTGAGCTTGCCCAGCTTGTCTTCGGCATAGGTGCCGATGGCGTCTGTCAGGGCTAGATTCCTGCCTTTGACCGTGAGATTCACGACGGTCCTACTCCTTGACTCGCGGTAGGAAGACTACCTTGGAAAGCGCTCCGTGGAGCGCTTCGCACCCGTGTGCAGAACGTAGAACGATACCACAAACCTCCTTTGCCGTTGCCTGGACGAGCCTCAATCATGGCGGTCGGAACCGCTCACCACCGCCCGTGAGAACGTGAACACGTAAACCGGCAGCCGCGTGCCCTCCGATAGCACCGTCGCCACCTCGCCCGACGTCGCCCCGGTCGTGTACACGTCGTCGACGAGCACGATTCCCTGCACCTGGGACCCCAGTCGGGCCTCTGCGCCCGCCACCAGGTCGAACGCGCCGCGCAGGTTGCTCTGGCGGCCCGTGCGGGTCAATCCCTTCTGGTGTCTGGTCGCCCGAGTCTTCCTGACGAGCGCCACCGGACCGGCCGGGCGCGTCTCGGGAGGACAGGAACCGACCAGCGCGCGGGCAAGCACTTCCGCCTGGTTGTACCCGCGCTCGCGCTGAGCCGACCGGTGGCACGGCACCCAGGTCACGGCGAGCCGGTCCGGCGACGCGAGCGACGACAGAAGGCCGCTGAAGGCCGGGTACGCAAGCTCGCCCATGATGCGACCGAGCACGGGCTGTCCGCCGAACTTGAACTCGGCCACGAGGCGCCGGGCCGGGCCTTCGTGCCTGAAAGCGCCTCTCGCCGCGGCGTAGCTCACAGACTTGTCGAGACAGCGGGCGCAGCGCCCGCGTAGGAGAGCGCGAGGACCGGGCTCGCCACAGCGCGGACACCCATCGAGACCGATGGGCTCCAGCGTGGACCTGCACGAGTCGCACAGGTAGGTCTCGAAGTCGCCGCAGCCGGCGCAGCGAGGCGGAAAGAGCACGGAGAACAACGGCTCGACGAGCCAGTGCCTCACCCGCGCGGCGAGACCCGCCCCGGTGGAGCTGTCGGGAGCCATGGTTGCGCCTTCCATTCGAGTCCCCCCGCTGCGTTCGCCGCCGGTCAGCTCAGACGCTGCCCTACGATGCCGTCGAGAACCACCTGCCCAGGCGCGATCTCGGTGCGCTCGAGAATGAGCGACCTGGCGATGTGGGCGCCCGCACCGATGGTGCACCCTTCGCCCACAACGCACGGGCCTTCGATCACGGCGCCCTCACCCACACGACACTCCCGCCCGAGGGCGACTGGAGACTCTATGCGCGCCGAGGCCGCCACCTGGACCTCGTCGTCGATCCACACACCCGGACGTATCTCCTCGCCAGGGATATCGACATCGACACGCCGCGTGAGGGCGTCGCCGTTGCCACGCATGTACTCGCCGAGATTGCCCACGTCGCTCCAGTAGGATCCGATGGAGTGAGCGTGGAAGGGAACCCCGTTGCGAAGTAGGTCGGGAAAGACCCGCTTGCCGAAGTCGTCGAACTGCGCCGGCGGGATCTCGTGGAGGATCTCGCGCTCGAAGACGTAGATGCCGCTGTTACACAGCCGCGAGCGGGCCTGCTCGAGAGTGGGCTTCTCCTGGAAGCCGACGACCCGGTCTTCATCGTCGGCGACGACGACACCGTAGAGACTGGGGTCGGCCACCTCTTTGACCGCCATGGTGGCGATCGAACCGTAGCGGCGATGGGCCGCTATGAGCCCGGTGAGGTCGACGTCGGTCAGGGAGTCGCCGCTCACGACGAGAAAGGTGTCGCCCCCCAGAAACGCCTCGTTATTCTTGACGCCGCCGGCCGTACCCAGCAGTTCGCCTTCATACGAGTAGTCGATATGCATGCCCAAGGCCGTGCCGTCGCCGAAGTAGCCGGTGATCTGGTCAGGCAGATGATGCAGGTTGATGACTACCTCACGGAATCCGTGAGCGTGCAGCAGCTTCAGAATGTGGTAGAGCGCCGGTCTGTTGACGATCGGCGCCATGGGCTTCGGCATGAGATCGGTGAGCGGACGGAGCCTTGTACCGATACCGGCCGCCATGATCATGACTCTCATGTTGCCTCCAGTGGTTGTGGATGCGTCGTGCCCCGACGGTACGACGTTATCGCCCGGCGGCCTCCCTCAGGCTCTCGCCGTAGGGCGGGAACGCCACACCGCGGTCTGTGATGATGGCCGTGACGTTGCTCGACGGGGTGACGTCGAACGCCGGATTGCGCACGCCGACCTCGGCCGGCGCCCAGCAGACCCCCCCGAACCCAGTGACTTCACACGCTTCGCGCTCTTCGATGGGGATCAGGCTGCCGTCGGCGAGCGAGAGATCGACTGTGGAGAAGGGAGCCGCCACGTAGAAGGGGATGCCGTGCTCCTTGGCGAGCACCGACACTGTGTAGGTGCCGATCTTGTTGGCGACGTCGCCGTTGGCGGTGATGCGATCGGCGCCCACCACCACGTGGGTGATGGCGCCCTGGCGCATGAAGTAGCCGGCCATGTTGTCGGTGATGAGCTCCACCGGTATGCCGTCTTTCGACAGCTCCCAGGCGGTGAGACGGGCGCCCTGCAGGAGCGGCCGCGTCTCGTCGGCCATGACCCTCATATGAGGGTTGCGCGCGTACACCGAGCGGATCACGCCCAGGGCCGTGCCGTAGCCGGCCGTCGCAAGAGCCCCCGCGTTGCAGTGCGTGAGTATCACCAGCCGCTCTCCCTTGATAAGCTCGGCCCCGAACTCCCCGATGGCCCAGCACGACGCCAGATCGTCCTCGTAGATTTCGACGGCCCGAGCCTCGATCTGCGCCACCACCTCTTCAGGAGCCAGGGATTCGTCGCTCCAGATGCGCTCCATCTGCCCGAGTGCCCAAGGAAGGTTAACCGCCGTGGGGCGCGTGGCGAATAAGCCTTTGGATGCAGTTTGGACCTCCGCCCGAAATACGGCCGGATCGCCGCCGCTCGCGCGGAGCGCCGTGCGCGCCGCGAGCGCCATGCCCATGCCCGCGGCCACTCCCAGAGCCGGCGCGCCGCGGACCGCCATGGTGCAGATGGCGTCGGCCACCTGCTGCCACGTCTCGCAGCGTAGGTGTACCTCCTGCGTCGGCAGCAGGCGCTGGTCGATCATCACGACCACCCCGTCGTGCCAGACGACGGGGTGCACGCCGTCACCCGGGCCCGCGACAGGGGCCCGGCGGTCTCGCGAGCTGGAGGTCATGCTCAGGTCCCTTGGTTCCAGCTGGCGAGGTACTTCACCTGCTCGGGCGTAAGAGTGTCGATGCCGGCGCCCAGCGACGCCAGCTTGAGGCGCGCGATCTCCTGGTCTTGCTCGGCGGGCACGTCGTAGACCTTCTTTTCGAGAGAAGCAGCATTCTTGACCATATACTCGGCTGCCAACGCCTGATTGGCGAAGCTCATATCCATGACGCTCGACGGATGGCCTTCGGCCGCCGCGAGGTTGATCAACCGACCCTCCCCCAGGAGGTAGATATTGCGGCCGTCGGCGAGCGTGAACTCCTCGACGAACTCGCGCACCTGCCGGCGGGCGGTCGACAGGGCTTCCAGCGCCGGGATGTCGATCTCGACGTTGAAGTGCCCCGTGTTGGCGACGATAGCCCCATCCTTCATGACCTCGAAGTGCTCCTTGCGGATAACGTGGATGTCGCCGGTCGCCGTGACGAAGATGTCGCCCACGGGAGCGACCTCAGCCATAGGCATGACCCGGAAGCCATCCATGAGAGCCTCGAGTGCGCGTAGAGGGTCGACCTCGAGCACGACCACGTCGGCGCCGTGTCCCTTGGCCCGGTTGGCGACGCCCCGTCCGCACCAGCCGTAGCCGGCGATGACGACCGTCTTGCCCGCGATGAGGCGGTTGGTTGCCCGGATCACTCCGTCGAGGGTCGACTGGCCGGTGCCGTAGCGATTGTCGAACATGTGCTTGGTCATGGCTTCGTTGACAGCGATGATGGGATAGCGGAGCACGCCTTCTTCTTCCATGGACTTGAGGCGGATCACGCCGGTCGTCGTCTCTTCGGTGCCGCCGATGACACCCTCAGCAGCATCGGTGCGCTCGGTGTGGAGCAGTCCGACAACGTCGGCGCCGTCGTCCATGGTGATCTGCGGGTGGAAGTCGATGACCGCCTGCATGTGCCGGTAGTAGGTGTCGCGGTCTTCACCCTTGATGGCGAAGGTCGAGATGCCGTATTCGGCCACGAGAGCCGCCGCCACGTCGTCCTGCGTGGAGAGCGGGTTCGAGGCGCAGAGCACGAGCTGCGCGCCACCGGCGGCGAGAGTGCGCATGAGGCTGGCGGTCTCGCTCGTCACGTGCAGGCAGGCGCCGATACGAACGCCTTGCAGCGGCTTCTCCTTGGCGAAGCGCTCACGGATCTGGGCCAGCACGGGCATTTCCTTCTCGGCCCACTCTATCCGCAACACCCCGCTCGCCGCTAGGGCTAGATCTTTCACATCATGGTCGACCACTATGCAACTCCTTCGGTTGTACAACTCACCACTACCACTGCCGCGGCTACCCGCAGCCCCAAGTGGGCTGCCACGATGACCACAGGCACCAACTCAGCACTGACGGCGGCGTACCCGCGCGCCTCGACCGTCTCAGCCTCGAACTCGTTCAAGTTCTCTTGGTCGAGCACACCGGCCACCACCCCGGTCCTGACTATCATACCCTCGACCGCGGACAAGCGGCCGGACGCGAGGTCGGGAAGATAGATGCCGGTCATGCTCGGAAAGCGCGGCCCGGCGGTATCGTCATTGGGGCCCGCGAGGGGCGACCGCCATGTGAGATTCACGTGGTCGTCGACGACCACGATGTCGGGGCCACCCCGGGCGGGAGCACCGCCGGCCCCCTCCCCGCCGGTCGCGGAAAAGGCGCGGCACGGCGCGATCGCCCTGCCGCCGCAGACGTACCCTACGATCTCACGGCCGACTTCGGCGGAGTCCCGCGGCCCTGTCGACAGCGCCATTCTCAATAGAGCCACCTCGGCGGCACTGAGGGGCCTCGAGAAGTTACCGACACCCACATCGGCGAGAGGCGCCACTGCGCCGCCGGGCCCTGCCAGGGCCCGGGCGACTTCCATCATCGGCCCGCTCCGAAGAAGGCCGATTCCGGGGCCGACCACGACTCTCATCGAACCGGCATGGTCAACATCGACTCGGCTACCTTGAGTAGATCCTTCGAACTCAGGTAGTACGACAGGGTGTTCGACACCCAGCACAGGACGCCGTCGTTCACCCACCAGACGTGATCCACTCGCTGGTTGGTCCCGACGACCGTGAACGTGATGCCGTTGTACGTCTCCTTGCGCCCCTCGCCGCGGATCGGAGCCTCGAGCCAGGTGGTCTGCATCAGGCCCAAGTACTGGTCGGTAGTTTCGCCATCACGATAGAGACGGTACACCATCTTCATCGCGACGCCCTTGACCTTGCCGCCGTCGTCGAGGATGTCATAGGAGCCTGGCTCCCGAGGGTACCTGTCCGCATAGCGGTATCCCTCGGGCAGCCAACCGGGAGCCATCAGCGGGAAACCGACCGCGGCCGCGTACTTCTTCCAAAGCCCGCTGTTGGCCAGCGCATCGAGGTCGGTGGTGTAGTCGGATCGATCGATATCGGCGGAGCTTATCGCGGTGGAGGAGACAGCGTCCGGGGAGCTCTCATGGGTCGACCCGGCCGTGGAAAGAGTCGTCGGAGGGGTCAGCAGCTTCTGCACCGCGTCATCGATCGCCTCGTCGGTCGCCACCACCACGCTCGCCCGAGAGCCCGCTATCTCGCGATAGACTATGTCGCCGACCAGACTCACCTGCTTGATCCGCGAGCCCTGTAGATGGACTCCCCACCAGGCGAGGCTGAGGATCTCTCTGGCGCTCAGGTCGTAGACCGTCGTGTTGTCGAGAAACGCCTTGACCACGCCGTTGAAGTCCGAGACGAGGCTCCAGCCCATCGCCTGATCGCGCGCCGCGTTGATGAACCTCTGCTGACGCAGCATCCGTCCGAAATCCCCCTCCTCATCGTGCCGAAACCTCACGTAGTCGAGCGCGTCGGAGCCTTTCAGCAGCTGATAGCCGGGAGGAAGGCTGATGAGCTCGAACTCGGGATCCTGGTTGTTATAGCTCCGATCGACATCGACATAGACACCGCCTATCGCGTCGGTCAGGTCGCTGAAGGCCCCGAAGTCGACGATGACGATCTTCTCGATGTTCACGCCGGTGAGCCGCTCCACCGTAGCCTCGGCCAACTCCGGGCCTCCGAAGGCGTAGGCGGCGTTCAGCCTGTTCAGGCCATGCCCGTCGATGTCGACGTAGAGGTCACGCGGCAGCGAGAGGATCGACAAGTAGTCGCTCTCTTTGTCCACGTGGACGAGCATCAGAGTGTCGGAGCGGCCCCCTTCGCCCGATTCATTCGGACGTCTATCGGCCCCGAGCACCAGGATGTCGGTACTCTCTGGGGGATCGACGCCGATCGTGGTGGTCGTCGAACTCGCCCTGTCGCGGTCGTCTATGCTCGAGGCGAACCAGTAGTAGTAGCCGCCGGCCGCCGCCGCCACCACGATGACCAGCGCGGCGACCGACCCCAGAGCCACGCGCCAACGCCTGCGCCCGCGCGTTTGCTCGATCTTGTAGGTCGTGTAGGGCTTATCGTTCAATTTCGCGGCCGAGAAGGACCCTCATTCGACTGGAATCGTCACCATCGATTCGGCCACCGCGAGCAGCTCCTCTTCGCTCAGCAGGTGGAACAATGTGTTCGAGACCCAGTATAAGACCCCGTCTTCTTTCCACCAGACGCGATCGACCTTCTCACTCGGCCCCACGATGGTCAGCGTGCGCCCACCCGACTGCACCTCTCGGCCCTTGCTCGCCGCCGGCGCGTCGAGCCAGGTGGTCTCCATGATGCCCATGTACTGGTCGGTCCACGAACCGCGCTCTTTGAGCCGGTAGAGCATCTTGAACGCGGGCCTGTCGCGGCCACCGACCTCAATATCGTAGGTGGGAGAGCCGGTCGGCTGCTTCTCGACAAAGAAGTACCCGCTGGGAATGTACGCCGGCCCTTGGATCGCGAACGGGATCTCCTCGGCCATGGCCTTCCAGCCTCCGGCCGCCGAGATGGTGTCGGGGTCGGGAGGTAGCGCGTAGTCGCGCGGAAGCTGGAAGTCGGCGCCCAGCACGAGCGTCACCCGCTCGACCGAATCGCTCCAGCTGACGTCGACATCCACAGCCCGCGCGATCTTCTTCGCGTCGCTCGACATGCCCGAGCCGTACTTCACCACCGTCGCGCTGCGAACATCCCCGGCGTTGCCCACGGACACCACCGTCGCGCCCAGGTCGTCCAGCCAGGTGCCGGCCGCCGCCGCTTCGCCGCTACGCCCATTGCCGTTCAAGATGTCCAGTTCGATGCCGGCCAGGTCGACGACCTCGACCGCCGTCGTCGTGGTGCTGCCCGACGTGGTGGTGGACGCCGTCATGCCGGGCAGCGTGAGGAACTCGCCCACCGCTTTGCCGATGGCGGCGTCGCTCGCCAGCACGTACGCAACACCGCCCACGTCCTCAGCCGAGCCCGTGAGCGCGATCCGCCGCATGCGATTGCCGTCGAGCCCCACCGTCCAGTAGGCCAGCTTGATGACCTCGTTCGCATCGAGATCGGTGGCAACATTGTGGAATAGGGAGCTCACCAATCCCGGAAGTTTGATGGGCAGATCCCAACCCATCGCCTGCTCGCGCATAGAGCTCAAGAATTGCTGCTGTCTCTCCATGCGGCCGAAATCCAGATTGAGATCGTGACGGTAGCGGACGAAGTCGAGGGCATCCTCGCCGCGGAGAAGTTGGTAGCCGGGTGCGACCTTGATGAGTTCGAAAGTGGGATTGTCGTTGTAGTAGCGCTGATCGACATCCACGTAGACGCCCCCGAGCGAGTCGGTGATATCGCGAAAGGCGCCGAAGCCCACCTCTACATAGTGCGTGATGTCGACGCCGGTCAACTGCTCCACGGTCTTGATCGTGAGAGCCGGGCCGCCCACGTGGAAGGCGAAGTTGAGCTTGTTCAGACCGTGGCCCGGCACGTTCACCCGCAGGTCTCGCGGCAGCGAGAGCATCGAGAGGTAGTCGTTGTCGGGATCCACGTGGACGAGAATGATCGTGTCTGAACGCGCCGCGGTGTTGTCCTCGTCGGGGCGCCTGTCGGAGCCCAGAACGAGCAGGTTCATCGCCGAGGGCGATTCAGGAACCGCAACGGTGACGATCGTGCTGCTCGGCTTCTCGGCGAGCGCCTCGATGACCTCAGGCTCCACCCGCTCGTTGGCCTCTTTGACCTGCGCACGGAACCAGAGGTAGGAGCCGCCCGTCACCGCCGCGGCGATCACGAAGAGGGCGACGAACGACCAGAGAACGATCCACTTCCACCGTCTCTTGGGCCGACCCTCTGTCTCGTACAGGGTATACGGCTTGTGATTCAGTTCGCGGCTCCGGCGGGTACGACCATCATGGATTCGGCCACCTTGAGCAACTCCTTTGCGCTCAGGTAGTACGACAGGGTGTTCGACACCCAGTACAGAACACCATTGTTTACCCACCAGACATGATCAGTGCGCTGAGTGGTTCCCACGATGGTGTAGGTCGTGCCGTTGTACTGCTTCGTCGTGCCCTCGCTGGCTGCCGGCGCGCCGAGCCAGGTTGTCTCCATGATGCCTAGGTACTGGTCGGTCTTCTCGCCGTCTCTCTCGAGGCGATAGACCATCTTCACGGCGGCGCCCTTGACACCGCCATGGCTGTCGAGGATGTCGTAGGTACCCGGTTCGGCCGGATTCCTGTCAACGTAGCGGTACCCGTTCGGCAGGTATCCGGGAGCCATCAGCTGGAAGCCGGCGGCCCCCGCGTACATCTTCCACAGATTGCTGTTCTCGATGGCGTCGAGGTCGGTGGTGAAGTCGGAACGGTCGAGATCGGCAGAGGTCGTCGCGGTCGACGAGCCGGGAGCCCCTGAAGCCGTGGTCGAGCTGTCGCCGTTCGACGGGGGCGCCAAGACCTTGTCGACGGCCTCTTCGATGGCCTCGTCGGTAGCGACCACCACCGACATGCCGTCGCGGTTGGTGATGTCGCCGATGAGGCTGACCTGCCGTATCTGCGAGCCGTCGAGCCGGACTCCCCACCAGGCCATCCTCAGGATGTCGTTCGCGCTCAAAGTGGTCCAGATGTTCTTCATCAGGGCGCTGACGACGTCATCACCCTCGGACACGAGGTTCCATCCCAGGGCCTGGGCACGGAGGGCGTTGAGGAACCTCTGCTGGCGCAGCATACGGCCGAAGTCGGCCTCGTTGTCGTGCCTGAAGCGGACATAGTCGAGCGCGTTGACGCCGTCGAGCAATTGGTAGCCGGGCGAGATCTTGATGAACTCGAATCCCCGCGAAGGGTCGTCGTTGTAGTAGCGGCGGTCGATGTCGACATAGACGCCTCCCAGCGCGTCGGTCAAGTCGCTGAAGGCCTTGAAGTCGATCTCCACCGCCTTCTCGATGTTCATACCGGTCACACGCTCGACCGTCGCCTCGGTGAGTTCCCAGCCACCGATGGAGTAGGCCGCGTTCAACTTGTTCATGCCGTGGCCGGGGATGTCGACGTAGAGGTCACGCGGCAGCGACAGGATCGACAGGTAGTCCTGCTCCCTGTCGATGTGCACCAGCATGACGGTGTCGGATCGGCTTTCTTCGCCGGAGTTATCGGGATGCTTGTCGCAGCCAAGGACGAGGATGTCCATGCTGTCGGGAGGCTCTATGCCGGGCTGTGTCGTCACGGTCTGGCTGGTAGTCGTCATCACGTTCACCTGCGAGGCGAACCACCAGTAGTAGCCACCGGCCACGGCGGCCAGGGCGACCATGACAGCCCCAAGAGAGGCGGCGACGAGGCGTCTGCGCTTGCGTTTGCGCAGCTTTTCGACTGTGTATAGCGTGTAAGGTTTGCCGTTCAGTAGCGATCGACCTCCGAGCAGTGCGGCCAAGAACCAGTGGAAATTCTAACCCGCGGCCGGCAGGAGTCAAAGACGGTCAGCCGGAGAGACTCCCGGTGTCGCCCGCTCGCTCGACCTGGGCGCCCAGACCTTTGAGCTTCTGCTCGAACCGCTCGTAGCCACGGTCGATATGGTGGATGTCGCGCAGCTCAGTGCAACCCTCGGCCACCAACCCAGCCAGCGCCAGAGCGGCCCCGGCACGCAGGTCCGGACAGCACACGGTGGCGCCGGTGAGGGCCCGCCCTCCGGTGACCACCGCGTGATTGCCGTCCACCCGGATATCAGCCCCCAGACGGATCATCTCATCGACGAACCCGAACCGGTTCTCGAACACGTTCTCGGTGACCACCGAGACGCCCTTGGCAATGGAGAGCAGCACCACGATCTGTGCCTGCAGATCGGTGGGAAAACCCGGGAAGGGCAGCGTCGCGACATCGCTCGCCTTGTAGGCGTCGCAGTCGCCGCTCGCCTTGATGCTGCGGGTGTTCTCCTCGATGCGCACCCCGATCGAGCGGAGTTTCGACAGAAACAGGTCGAGCACGTGCGGGCTTATGCCCGTGACCTCGACTTCGCCGCCGGTGACCGCCCCGGCGATCAGGAACGTGCCGGCCTCGATGCGATCGCCGAGGACGGTGTGCTCCGCTGGATACATCTCGCCTACGCCGTGGACCTTCACCGTCGAGGAGCCGGCGCCCTCGATGTCGGCGCCCATGCTGATGAGGAATTTGCAGAGGTCGACGATCTCGGGCTCTCGGGCCACATTCTCGAGGGTAGTGGTGCCCTCCGCCATGACCGCGGCCATCAGGAGGTTCTCAGTGGCCCCCACGCTGGGGTAGTCGAGAAACAGGTTCACGGCCTTCAGCCTCTCGGCCTTGACCTCCACGAACCCGTGGTCGGAGCGTACCGCCGCCCCCATCTCGGCCAGCCCCCGCAAATGGATGTCTATCTTGCGCGGACCGAGGTTGCAGCCACCCGGCATGGCGACCCGAGCCTGCCCGAACCGGGCGACCAGGGGCCCCATGATCTGGATGGAGGCGCGCATGCGCTGTACCAGTTCGTAGGGCGCCACCTGCGACTGTACGCCACTGGTGTCGATGGTCATGGTTCCGCCCGTGAACTCCACTATCGCGCCCAGATACTCCAGCACCTCCTGCATAGTGAGGACGTCCTGGATGTCGGGGACGTTGTGAAGCACGCTCGTGCCCGGCGCGAGCAGCGACGCGGCCATGAGTTTCAGAGCCGAGTTCTTTGCGCCCGAAACGGCGACCTGTCCGGAAAGGCGGCTGCCACTCCGGACAAGAAGCCGCGGTTCGTCCGGCCCCGCGGCCGATCTCATAATCACCAGCTAGGTCCTCTCGGCTACCTTCAGACGGTTGTGGGCTCTCTTCAAAGCCAACTGCTCCCGGTAGGGGTCTATGGTCTCGCCCTCGGGAACGGTACCGTTGTGGTACATCTCGAGACGGGTGGTCGCGCGAGCGAGCGCCTTCTCGACACGTTCGACGTCGATCTGCGACGCCTCCTCGGCCGCATCGGCGAGGACGATGACCTTGTCGAACTGTACCTTAGCAAAACCGTCGGCAAGCGCAAACGTCAGCCACTCGCTGTCGGCGGTGAGCACTCTCAGCCGGCCGATGGTCAACTGGGCGACGAGGGGCGCATGACGCGGCAGTATGCCCAGCTCGCCGCTCATGCCCGGAAGGACGACCATCTGCACCTCGCCCTCGAACACCATACCGGCCGGCGCCACGAGCTCCAGCTGAAGAAGCCCTGAGGTCTTCTCCTCTTCCACGGTCTAGGCCTTTGCTGTTGCGGCGGCGGCGGGCTGAGCGGTCGCAGCCTGCGCCTCGGCGGCCTCGGCCGCTTGGCTTGCGCGCGCAGCCGCGATCACGTCGTCGATGCTGCCCTGCATGCGGAAGGCCTGCTCGGGCAGGTCGTCGTGCTTGCCCTCGATGATCTCCTTGAAGCTCCGCACGGTCTCCTTGAGGGGCACGAACTTGCCTGGAATGCCGGTGAACTGTTCGGCCACGGAGAACGGCTGCGAGAGGAACTGCTGGATGCGGCGCGCCCGGCGCACGGTGACCTTGTCTTCGTCGGAAAGCTCGTCCATGCCCAGGATGGCGATGATGTCGCGCAGGTCCTTGTAACGCTGGAGGATCTCCTGCACCTTGGTCGCCACGTCGTAGTGCTCGTCGCCCACGACCTGGCGGCTGAGGGCCCGGCTGGTCGAATCGAGCGGGTCCACTGCCGGGTAGATGCCCATCTCGGCGATCGACCGGCTGAGCACCGTGGTGGCGTCGAGGTGGGCGAAGGTGTTGGCCGGCGCCGGGTCGGTGAGGTCGTCGGCCGGCACGTAGATGGCCTGCACAGATGTCACCGAGCCGCGCCTGGTCGAGGTGATGCGCTCTTGGAGTTCCCCCATCTCGGAGGTGAGGGTGGGCTGGTAGCCCACGGCCGACGGCATGCGGCCGAGAAGGGCCGACACTTCAGACCCAGCCTGCACGAAGCGGAAGATGTTGTCGATGAAGAGCAGCACGTCCTGGCCCATGACATCGCGGAAGTACTCCGCCATGGTGAGAGCCGACAGGGCGACGCGCAGACGGGCGCCCGGAGGCTCGTTCATCTGGCCGAAGACCATGGCGGTCTTGTTGATGACGCCCGACTCGCTCATCTCGAGGTAGAGGTCGTTGCCTTCACGGGTACGCTCGCCCACGCCCGAGAAGACCGAGATGCCGCCGTGGTGGGTGGCGATGGCGTGGATGAGCTCGAGGATGACGACCGTCTTGCCCACGCCCGCGCCGCCGAAGAGGCCGACCTTGCCGCCCTTGACATAGGGCGCGAGCAGGTCGATGACCTTGATGCCGGTCTCGAGGACCTCGGTGGTGGGCTCCAGGTCTTCGAAGGCAGGTGACGGCCGGTGGATGGGCCACTTCTCTATGTCGGCGGGCAGAGGCTCGCCCTCATCGATGGGCTCGCCCAGCAGGTTGAACAGGCGGCCCAGGGTAGCCTGGCCGACCGGCACCGCGATCGGCTGGCCGGTGTCGGTCACTTCCATGCCGCGGGCGAGGCCGTCGGTGGAGTCCATGGCTACAGCGCGCACCTTGTTGTCGCCGAGGTGCTGCTGCACCTCGGCGACCAGCCGGATACGCCCCGAGGTGCTCTCGACATCTACCTCGAGAGCGTTGTAGATGGCCGGCAGTGAATCGGCGAACTCTACATCGAGCACCGGCCCGATGATCTCCACGATCTTGCCTTTGTTCATCGCCTGTATCGTCCTCCTTAGTCTGCGGGCTATCCAGACAGCGCGTCGGCGCCCGCCACCACTTCCAGGATCTCCTGGGTGATGGACCACTGCCGCGCCCGGTTCATTGCCAGGGTCAGGTCGTCGATCATCTCGTCGGCCGCTTCGGAGGCGTTGCGCATGGCCGTCATGCGCGCGCCGTGCTCGCTCGCCATACTCTCGAGGATGGCCCGGTAGATGGTGATCTCTACGTAGGACGGGAGTAGCTCGGCGAATATCTCTTCGGCTGAAGGCTCGAAGAGAAAGTCCATATGCGCCTGCGCATTCGTGGGGATGAAGAGTCCGGTGACCTCCTCTTGGATGGGCAGGATCACCTGGTCGGTGACGTACTGCTCCATGGGGCTCTTGAAGCGGTTGAAGACCAGATGCACCCGATCGATCTGGTCCGTTGACATACCGCCTGATGACGCCGTTGGTGAGCGCCTGGGCTTCGAGGAAGGCCGTGCGCTCGGTCACGTCGAGGTAGACCTTGTCCATTCTGTAGCCGTGAAAGCGCACGGTGCTCACGCCCTTGCGGCCCATCAGAACCAGGTCGCTGTCGACGCCTTCGGCCGTGTACTGTGTCGATCAGCTCGAGCGCCCGCGCGCACGATGTTGGAGTTGAAGGCGCCCGCACAGACCCCGGTCGGCGGTGAGGGCGATGACGGCCACCTTCTTGATCTCTGTGCGCGGCTTGAGCAGCGGGTGCGCGGCTCAGGTCGACCTGCAGGTAGTGCACCAGCTGGCCGATGAACTCGAGCATGTTGAGCGCGTAGGGCCGGGTGGACTCGATGCGCTGCTGGGCGCGCCGCAGGCGCGCCGCGGCGACCATCTCCATGGCCTTGGTGATCTTCCTGCGTGTTCTGGACCGAGAGGATCCGGCGGCGTATGTCTCGCTGAGAAGCCATGACCGGTTAGATCGATGTCCTTCGTCGGCGGCACGCAGCTTCTTGAAGGCCTCGATCGCCGCCTTCGGAGCTTCGGCCTCGGTCTGGCGCCGAGGTCCTTGGTCGAGGCGATCTCTTGGCCGATCTCGGGATAGTTGAGGTTGAGATACTCGCGAAGTGCGGTGTTGAAGCGCGACATGTCGGCCACCTGCACGTCGTCGGCATAGCCCTTGGTGGCCGCGTAGATGATCATCACCTGCGTCCTGCACCGGCCAGGGCACGTACTGCGGCTGGTTCAGCGTACGCCACGAGCCGCTCTCCGCGCGCCAGAGTCTTCTGGGTCTCCTGGTCGAGTTCCGACCCGAACTTGGCGAAAGCCTCGAACTCACGGAACTGCGACAGGTCGAGGCGCAGCGAGCCGGCCACCTTCTTCATGGCCTTGATCTGCGCGTTGCCGCCCACGCGGGAGACCGAGATGCCCACGTTGATGGCCGGCCGGATGCCCGAGTAGAACAGGTCGCTTTCGAGGAAGATCTGTCCGTCGGTGATGGAGATCACGTTGGTCGGGATGTAGGCCGACACGTCTCCGGCCTGAGTCTCGATGACCGGCAGGGCCGTCAGCGAGCCCCCGCCCTCTTTGTCGCTCAGCTTGCAGGCCCGCTCGAGCAGGCGGCTGTGCAGGTAGAAGATGTCGCCCGGGAAGGCCTCGCGGCCCGGCGGGCGACGCAAGCAGCAGCGACATCTGCCGATAGGCGTCGGCGTGCTTGGTGAGGTCGTCGTAGACGCACAGGGCGTGACGGCCCGAATAGGTGAAGTACTCGCCCATGGCGGCGCCGGCGTACGGCGCGATGTAGCGCATGGGGGCCGAGGTCGAGGCCGGCGCCATGATGACGATGGTGTAGTCCATGGCGCCGTGCTCTTCGAGCTTGGCGACCAGACCGGCCACCGTGGACGCCTTCTGGCCGATGGCCACGTAGATGCAGATGACGTCTTGGCCCTTCTGGTTGATGATGGTGTCGACGGCGATGGCGGTCTTGCCGGTGCCGCGGTCGCCGATGATCAGCTCGCGCTGTCCGCGACCGATGGGGATCATCGAGTCGATGGCCTTGATGCCCGTCTGCAGACGGCTCCTTCACCGGCTGCCTGCGGATGACGCCCGGAGCCTTGAACTCCACCGGACGGAACTCGGTGGTCTCGATGGGGCCCTTGCCGTCGAGCGGCACCCCGAGAGGGTTGACCACGCGGCCGACCAGCGCCTCACCCACCGGCACCTGGATGACCTTGCCGGTGCGCTTGACCTGGTCGCCCTCTTTGATGAGCGTGTCTTCGCCCATGAGCACGGCGCCGACGCTGTCTTCTTCGAGGTTGAGCACCAAGCCCATGACGCCGTGAGGCAGCTCGAGCATCTCGGAGGCTACCGCGTTCTCCAGCCCCTGGATGCGGGCCACACCGTCGCCGACCTGCACGACGGTGCCCACCTCCTGGATGTCGACGCCCGCCTCGTAGCTCTGGATGCGGGATTTAAGGACGCTGGTTATCTCCTCAGGACGCAGCTTCAACTGAACCCTCCAAGCTAGCCATTGGGGTGATCAACAATTCGCGGAGCTTCTCCAGCCGGTGACGCACGCTGGCATCGGCGACCCGGTCGCCGATGCGCAGCCGGAGCCCGCCGAGGATCTCCTTGTCGACGGTCATGGTCAGTTCGACGGTCTTGCTGCAGCGAGGACTCGATCTTCTGTCCGAAGCGCCTCCTGCAAGGCGAGTAGTGAGGGGCACGGCCGATGACCACCTCGACATGGACGAGCCCTCGCGCCTGCTCCACCAGCGCGACGAAGGCCCGGTAGACCGCGGCCACTTCGCTCTCCCGGCTCTTGTCCACCAGCAGGCGCAGGAGGTTCCTCATCAGCTCGTCGCCGCCCTCGGTCAGCTCCATGAGGACCTGCCGTCTTGCGGACGTCGGAGATCTCCTCGGCGGTGAGGAGATGACGGAGCTCGGCCGACGACGTCCAGCGCCTGGACGAACTCGCCCAGGTCGCGCCTGCACCTGCTCCACCCGGCCCTCTTCATCGGCGGCCTGGTAGAGCGCGGTCGCGTAGACTCGTGCGATCTTGTTTTCGCTCACGGCTGTCCCCGTTCCTCGTCGCTCTAGTTCTCGCTGATCTTGCTCAGGTCGATCTCGTTGATGGCTTCTTGGATCAGCCGGAGCTGGTCCTCTCCGGTCAGGCTCTTGCGGGCCACCTTCTCGGTGGCGGCCACGGTGAGGTCGGCCACTTCCTCGCGGATCCTCTGCAGGGCCTGGTTGGTGTCGCGCTCGATCTGCTGCCGGGCCTTGGCCAGGGTCGCCTCGGCCTGCACCCGCGCTTCCTCCAGGACCTCCGCCTTGGTCGACTCGCCGGCCTTGCGGGCGCGCTCGACGATGGTCGGTCGGCTTCTTCGTCGAGCTTCAGTCAGTTGCTGCTTGTAGTTGGCCAGCAGCTCCTGGGCCTCGTCGCGCAGCGCTCTCGGCGTCGTTGATGGCCTGGTGGATCGAGTCCTGGCGCGCCTTCTGCATCCGCATCAGCGGATTGAAGGCGAACTTGTAGAGCAGACCGACCAGGATCAGGAACGTGATCAGCGACCAGACGAACAACCCTGGGCTTATCTCGAATATCTGCATGCTTTCTCCTGGCCTCTCCTGCCGTCAGCCATACGGTTTCCCCGTGTGGGCCGACGCTTGCTAGACCACGAACAGCAGGATGATGGCGATGACGAACGCGTACAGCGCGAGCGCCTCGGTCAGGGCCATACCGATGATGAACACCGTACGGATGTCGCCGGAAGCCTCGGGCTGCCGGGCTACCGCTTCGCAGGCATGACCGGTAAGATAGCCGATGCCGATGCCCGGGCCGATCGTCGCGAAGCCCATGGCGATACCGGCGGCGAGGTTGGCGGCGGTTTGTGCGTCGAATGCCATTGTGATGTCCTCCTTGATCCGGGTTGGTGCCGGTCTAGTGGCCCGCGTAGATGGCCGATTCGATGTATACGACCGAGAGCAGCGAGAAGATATACGCCTGGATGAAGGCGATGAAGACCTCGAACGCCGTCATGATGATCACGAACAGCGCGGTCGGCAGGATGATGATGTTCGGCGTACTGCAGCAGCAGGCCGAGCATCACCAGGATGATCAGGTGGCCGGCGATGGTGTTGGCGAAAAGTCGGACCGAGAGCGAAAGCGGCTTGAAGACCTCGCCCATGATATGCACCGGCACGAAGATGACGTTGAGCGGCCGGCCGAGGGCCTTGGGCACGCCCGGCGGAGTCATGAACGCGCGGACGTAGCCCCGCGCCCCGTGCCGCGTGAAGCCCTGGTACTGCGTGATGAGCGAACACCACGATGGCCATGCTGAACGTGACGTTGATGTTGGCCGTCGGCGTGTAGGGCTTGAGAAGCTCCGGCTTCGGGATGAGGCCGATGAGGTTGGTGATGAAGATGTAGCGTGAAGATGGTGAGGATCAGGTAGTAGTACTTCCTGCCCTTCTCGCCGATCTGGCCCGGTCAGATGGCCGGTGGCGAAGTTGAGGATGATCTCCGCGAATCGTCTGGAGCCGCTCGGGCTCTTTCTTGCTCCGCTTCGCGGCGATGAAGAAGAGCAGGAAGACGATGACGGCGGAGACCCACATGTAGATCACCGCGTTGGTGATGGAGAAGTCGAACGGCCCCACCTTCGGGATCGAGACGATGGTCTGCACGTTGAGCTCGTGCAGCGCCTCGACTATCTTGTTTCCACCTTCTTCGGAGAGCAGCATCACGGTCTTCTACCTCGCTTAGCTGGTAGTGCCCGCCGACGGCGGTGCCCCATGGCGCTTGGTCGGCCACGGTATAGAGCCAGATGCCGTTCAGCATGGTGAACAGCACGATGAAGGCCAGACAGAGGGCGAGGATGTTCAGAGAAGTCGAGAGAGCCCGAGAGCTACGAGAATGCCGGCGATGATGGCGAGGCGGACGAAGAAACCGCCGATGGTGACGAGTGGCACCATCGTGAACTTCTGTCCGAGCCGCCCACCGCTGCAGCCACATGGTGAGCACGAAAGGTAGGCGAGCGGCCAGCAGCAAGCCCGATCACAACCGATATCGCGGTAATCGCCAGAACACCCTCCAGGTCACATCAGGCGGTTTGTAGCACTACGGGCGCCCGCCGGGCCCGTCGCTCTCGTCGTCATTCTTTCTCTTGCGGCCGTTCGTGCCTGTCGAGAAGAGGATGATAGACCAGATACACAAAGCCCATCCCTGCGCCAACGAACACTCCGGCGACCATGAGCCAGGGCAGACGTATGGAGCAACCGATCGAGCAGGTAGCCGATACCAGTAAAGACCAGCACCAGAGCTACGAACGTGAACGCGAGGCTACCGGCCTCGGGACGGTTCCCGCCGCGAATCCCTCTCATGAGTGCACCGTCCGCATTATAGACAGCCTGCATCCGCGGGAGCAAGAACTATTCCCAATTGTAATGGTTCCGCCAGGCGAAACCCCGCGAGTAATGGCGATAACGCTCTTCGATATCGAAGTATTGAAGAAACTGAATCTGGTTCACAACTGACGCTCGCGTCTCAGCCCATGCGCACCAGGCGGGTGCCTGCCTCTTCGAACATCTCCATGGACAGGCGATCGGGGTAGATCACCGCAGAAGTGGACAGCCATTACGCCTGCGTTGATGAGGGTTTTGGCGCACGTGACGCAGGGCTGGAGCGTGGAGTAGATCTCGGCGCCGTTGATGGCCACTCCGTGATAGGCCGCCTGGATGATGGCGTTCTGCTCGGCGTGCAGCCCGCGGCACAGCTCGTGCCGCTCACCCGACGGGATGCCCAGTCTGGTCGCGCAGGCAGCCCCGCTCCTCGCAGTGCGCGACACCCGCGCGGGCACTCCGTTGTAGCCCGGTGGCGAGGATCTGCCGGTTCTTCACGAGCACGGCTCCCACCTGCCTGCGCAGGCAACTCGAGCGGGTGGCAACCACCCGGGCGATCTCCATGAAGTACTCTTCCCAGCTCGGCCGGGCCGCATGCGCGTCGGATGCCACCCGAGGGGCTCACGTGGCGGATGCCCCCGAGGCGGCCATAGCGGATAGAGTGGGGAAGGGCGACGGTGAGGTCAACGTGCGGCAGCGGCGCAGGAGCCGCGTCAAGATCGGCGTCGGTCGGACGCCCCGGTGAGCGACTTCGACGATGATGCGTCCCACCTCTCGCATCTCGTCGGGTCCGAAGCCGCGGGTGGTCATGGCGGGCGTGCCCAGACGGAGCCCCGAGGTGACCGACGGCGGCCGTTCGTCGTAGGGCACGGCGTTCTTGTTGGCCGTGATGCCCACTCGCCTCGAGCAGTTCCTGGGCGCTGCTTGCCGGTCATCTCGGTGCCGGTGAAGTCGACGAGCATGAGGTGGTTGTCGGTGCCACCCGAGACCAAGCTTGAGACCTCCTTCGAGGAGGGTCTCCGCCAGCGCTACGAGCGTTCTGCGACCGTCAGCCGCTGCTTCTTCTTGAACTCGTCGCTGGCTCGCGAGGAGAAAGCAGACCGCCTTGCCCGCGATGACGTGCTCGAGCGGGACCTCCCTGGAGGCCGGGGAAGACGGCCTTGTCGAGCTCGGCGGCGTTCTCGAGCGCGACAGAAGACGGCGCCGCCGCGCGGGCCGGTCAGGGTCTTGTGTGTGGTGGTGGTGACCCAGTCGCAGTGGGGAACCGGCGAGGGATGCAGCTCCGCCTGCCACCAGACCGGCGATGTGGGCCATGTCGGCCATGAGTTCGGCGCCCACCTCGTCGGCAATTCGACCCGGAACGCCGCGAAGTCGAGAGTGCGGGGATAGGCGCTCGCGCCCACCACGATCAACCGTGGCTTGCACTCGAGCGCAATGGTGCGCACCTCGTCGTAGTCGATGACACCGGTTGCGAGCGAGACTCCGTAGTGGAAGAACTTGTAGCCGCGTCCGGAGAAGTTGACCGATAGCCCGTGCGTGAGATGGCCCCCGTGGGCCAGATTCATGGCCAGCACCGTGTCGCCCGGCTGCAGGGTGGCGAAGTAGACCGCCTGGTTTGCGGCAGAACCGGAGTGCGGCTGCACGTTGGCGTGCTCGGCGCCGTAGAGCGTCCTTGGCGCGTTGTATGGCGAGGCTCTCCACCAGGTCGACGATCTCGCAGCCGCCGTAGTAGCGCGCTCTCGGGTAGTCCCTCGGCGTACTTGTTGGTGAGCACGCTGCCAACGGCCTGGAGAACCGACAGCGGAGTGAAGTTCTCGGAGGCGATGAGCTCGATGTTCTGACGCTGCCTGCCCAGTTCTTGCTTGACGAGGGAGTTGATGTCGGGATCGACCTCCGCAAGCGGCAGATCGGCATACGAACTCAGACGGCGGTCGGTAGTCAACGCTCGGAGCCTCCTTTCGCATGGGAACCGGACAAGGATAGCAGATGGGCTACGGCGCCCGACGGGACAGATAGACCTACACCGCGCCCCGATCCGCTCGAGTACCTCGACCGTCGACACGGCGCGCCTTCCCTGAGGACGACCGGAGATTCGCCTCGGGCAAGCGGACGGAGATCGACCACGGTGGAGGCCCGCACGGGGGTCACGTCCACCGGGTGTTGGGGCGTGTCCGCGGCCGGCGCTTCGCACGTTCCGCCGTCTTGACTGAGCGACGGATCGAACGCGACCGAGCATGGGCGAGCACGAGCGGATCGACGGCGCCAAGCGTGCGCGCATCGGGCCGGCCGCTGAGATTCGCGCTGGTGGCGGCAAGGGCGCGCCAACCATGTCCAGCAGCGCTGAGAAGCGGGTGAAGTCGGGAACGCGCACGCCCAGGGAATCGGGGGTGCCGACCTGGTCTGGGCGGGCGACCGTGGTCGCGACGACGAACGTGTAGGGTCCCGGCAGCAGGCCGGCGAGTACCGCGGCGACTCGGAGGCGAGGTCGGGGAGGGCCCCACAATGGCGTCGACCGACGGGAAGAGTACCTGCACGGGCTGCCGCGCAGGTCTCCCCTTGGCTACGAAGAGCCGCTCAATGCCCGAAGCGGTGTCCCAGCGAGCGGCGATGCCGTATACCGTGTCGGTCGGGACTCCGATGATCGCGCCCGCAGCGAGCGCGGCCCGTAACTGGGCCGTCCACGGGTCTGCGGCCGAGCGGGCGGGCGGCGCCGACTCGAGCGCCCCACGCGACGCGATGCCGGGAACCTCGACCTGCGCGGGCCCATTAGCCACGTGTAGCGCTGGTGGCGGCGCCGCGTGCGCCGCGGGATCGGGGGCCGTGTGCGGCGCCGATCGCGGCGCGGCCGCTCCGCGGACGCCTTCATGCCCATGGCGCAGGCGCCCGGCAGGGTGGCCTCGACAATGCGCTCTTTGCCCGAAAGATCCTTGTGGACGGTGGTGAAGGCGAAGCCCGTCTGCAGCGCCAGATCGCAGACCGATGAAGCCTGGTCGTCCCCGACCTCGAGGAGCACCGTGCCGCCCGGCCGCAAGGCCCGGGCGGCGCCGGGAAGCAGCCGGCGGATGACATCGAGACCGTCGGGCCCGGCATCGAGGGCGCCCACCGGCTCGAAGAGACGTATGTCGGGGGCCAGCGGCCACGTAGTCGCCCGACGCGACATAGGGCGGGTTGCCGACCACAAGATGGAGGCAGGCGTCGGGGACTCCGTCGAGGAGGTCGGCACACCGCAGTTCGACGAGACGCTTCGAGCCCACGTGGGCTCGGCCGTGTTGAGCTGCCGCCACCCTCAAGGGCTTCGGCGCTGATATCGGTCGCAGGCACCGCAAGCCCCCCGCCTCCTGGGCAAGGCTCAGGGCGATGGCCCCGCTGCCTGTGCCTACGTCGGCGACCAAGGGGGCATCGGGCGTAGGTGCGCCTTGCCACGCCGGTCTTCGCCGCAGCACCTCGAGGGCCACTTCGACGAGTTCCTCGGTCTCGGGTCTGCGGAATCAGCACCGCCGGCTCGACCGTCAACCACAGCTTGCGGAAGTGGGCCTGCCCGAGTATGTACGCGACGGGCTCGTGGGCCACACGCCGGGCCACGAGCGATCGATAGTGGCCAGCGATCTCTTCGTCGACCGGCCGGTCGTATTCCATGTAGAGCTGCGTGCGGTCGGCGCTCAGGGCCTCGCCAGGAGCAGCTCAGCGTCGAGCCGGGCAGAAGGGGACCCACTCTGACGTAGCTCGACGGCCGCGGCCTCGAGAAGCTTCCCGATGGTCACTGGTCTCATGGCGAACGGCTATCCAGCCCGGAGTCAGATCTCGGCCGCTGCCAGTTGCTCCGCGCGGTTCTGGGCCTCAAGAGCCTCGGTGAACTCGTCGAGTTCGCCTTGCAGAATGGCCTCGATGCGATGCGACGTGAGACCGATGCGATGGTCGGTGACACGCCCCTGCGGAAAGTTGTAGGTGCGCACCTTCTGGGCCCTGTCGCCCGTGCCCACCTGGCTACGGCGCTGCGCGGCCACCTGCGCGTCCTGCTTGGCCTGGGCGATGTCGAACAAGCGCGCGCGAAGGATGCGGAACGCCCGCTCTTTGTTCTGAAGTTGCGACTTCTCGTCCTGGCACGACACAACGAGCCCCGTGGGAATGTGCGTAAGCCTCACAGCCGAGTCGGTGGTGTTGACCGACTGGCCGCCCGGGCCGGTGGAGCGGTACACATCCACGCGCACGTCCTGGGGATCGATGGTGATCTCGACTTCCTCCACTTCGGGGAGCACGGCGACCGTGACAGTCGAGGTGTGGATGCGACCGGTCGATTCGGTCACCGGCACCCGCTGCACGCGGTGGACACCCGACTCGTACTTGAGCGATCCGTAGGCGCCTTTACCCTTGACCTCGAAGATGACTTCCTTGAGACCACCCAGGGTGGCCTCGGTGGTCGACATGAGACCCGGTCTTGAACCGCTTGCGCTCGGCAAACCGCATGATCATGCGCTGAACCTCGGCGGCAAAGAGGGCGGCTTCGTCGCCCCCGGCGCCCGCGCGCACCTCGACGATGGCGTTCTTGTCGTCGCGGGGATCCTTCTCGAGCACGGCGCCTCTGATGTCCTGTTCGAGCTTCTCGAGCTTAGCGCGCGACGTCTCCTTCTCTTCCAGGAGGAACTCCTTCATCTCCGGGTCGAGTCCACCCTCGCCGAGCAGGCTGTCGGCGTCGTCGAGCGAGGCGCGAGCCTCGCGATAGGCGACCGCGAGCGCGTGCGCGTCCTCCAGATCGGAATGCGCTTTTGAGATCTCGGCGTATCGGGATTGGTCGCGAAGCACCTCAGGATCAGCCAACTGCTCGGTGAGCAGGCGGTACTTCTCCTCGATCTCGTGTTGCCAGCCGCTCGATCACGCGCCCGCCTCAGCTGGGGCCGCCGCCTGCCTAGCCTCGTCCATGCGCATGACCTCCGCCAGAGCGACTGCCGCGATCTCGAGTTGGTCGTCGGTGGGTTGGCGCGTGGTCAGGCGCTGCAACTGAATACCGGGCCACAAGAGGATGCGCGCGAAGAACCCGCTTGAGTGCTTGCCTGCCCACTTGATGCCGACCTCGTAAGAGATGCCGATGATCAGGGGGATGCCCACGATACGCGACAGCACCAGCCACGGCAGGCTGGGCTTGCCGACAATCGCGAACAGGAGAACGGCCATCACCATGACGAGAAGCAAGAACCCGGTGCCGCAGCGCGGATGGAGCGTCCGGTACTTGCGGGCCTCCTCGGCGTCGGCCCGGCCGCAGTGCTCATAGGCGTGAATCACCTTGTGCTCGGCGCCGTGATACATGAAGACCCGGCGCAGATCGGGCAGCAGCGAGATCACGAGGATGTACATCAAGAAGACGAAGATACGGATGAGACCTTCGACCAGGTTGAACACGAACGGGTTGGCGAAGACCTCTTCGAAGTACTTCACAACGGCGAGCGGCAGTACCACGAAGAGACCGACCGCGAAGGCGACGGCGACGACCACCGTGACCGCCATCTCTTTCCAGCCAAAGTGCGGAAGCTTGTCCTCGTCGCTCGCGCCGCCCGCGGCGTCTGGGGCAGGCGTGCCCGCGGCAGCCGGGGAAACAGCCTCCACGTCGTCGACGGCAGCCGCAATGGCCAAGGTAGTCGCCTCTGCCGCGCTGGTCGCGACCACGTCGCCGGCTTCGATCGCTTCGCCACCTACGATGGTGTCGCCGGCCGGGGCCGCCTCACCGGCCGGGGCCGCGCCGGAAGCGGCCGGCCCCTCGGCAGCCGCCTCCAGGCCGATGTTGGCGGAGTAGCCCAGGGCCTTGATTCCCAGGCTCATGGATTCGTAGAGCGCGACTACGCCTCTCACCACCGGCAGCTTGAGCCACCGATGGCGCGAACCGGCCGGCGCCAAGAAGTAGCTCGCTTGTGCGATCTCGCCGTTGGGCCTGCGCACAGCGACGGCCCATGAGCTGCGGCCGCGCATCATGACACCTTCGATGACGGCCTGGCCGCCGAACGTGTGTCCTTGGGGGCGGCAGACTTCGGGGTCCACCTGAACAGCTGGCGCGCTCTTCATGCTCTTCATGCTATTCAAGGGTAGCGCCGGTAGCGAGGTCCATGGCCAAGACTTCCTCCTGGGTGTAGGGATCGCCACACGACATCTTGCCCTCGGGACAGCCGGTGCCCATGCACCCCGGTCCGGCGTCGCTCGAACAGCAGCGGCGCCTCGGCCACGACCAACAGGCGCATGGTCCACGCCAGCTGGTTGATCTCCCACTGAGCCCGCCTGCAGCAGCGCACCGAGAAGAAGTGCCTCAGTTCGCGGGCATTCATGGTGACGACGATCTTGGTCTCGGCCGCGTTGGGCAGCACGAAACGCGCATCCTCGAAGACCGACTCGTTCGTCCGTCCCTCGGCCTTGCCGATTTCGACGAGCTTCTCGTACGAGCGGCGCGCGTCTGTCCATGGCTTCTACAAAGACCCGCCGGCCTCAGCCGAGGCCGCGATGCTCGGCGGCATGACGAAGCCCGCCGTCGGAGCTGAAACGCACGTAGCGTTGCGACTGCTGGCTGTACGAGGCGACCCGGTGCCTGCACGAGCTGGTGCGAGCAGGCCCTCGATATGCCGTCGATGGCGAAGGTGAAGCTGGCGTGCTCGAGCGCGCTCATGTGGCCCGAACGCACCAGCCCGCGCACCAAGCGACGCACGTCGTCGTCGCTCATGGCCTCTCTGAGCTCGGCGGCACTGACGGGCGCGTAGCACAAGACGCCCGGCCGACGCGACTGCGCGCTCCGGCTAGCGGAGTGAACTGAAGGAGCGTTACCTTGAGATCGGCAGGCACGGCCGGCGTCACTCTCCGGCCAGCCTACTGAGTCTTGTCGCGGCGGTACTTCTTGTTGAATCTCTCGACCCGGCCGGCCGTGTCGACCAGCTTCTGCTTACCCGTATAGAACGGATGGCAGGCAGAGCAGACCTCGATCTTGATCTCGGCCAGGGTCGAGTGAGTTGTGAACGTCTCGCCGCACGAGCACGTCACTTTGCTATCGACGTATTTCGGATGTATTCCGTCCTTCAAGGTACCTCCAGTGACATCCCGCAAGGTAGTAAGCCCAAAAGGCACGATATGATACCACGCGCCGTCATGAGCCGGCCCCCGACCCGCAGAGGTGCACCGCCCGGCTCTCGAAGCAGCAGACGCACCGGCAGACCGGGAACCGAGACCGAGCCTGCTCGACCTGGGGACGCAACACATCGGACCGTGAGGACCGCGGTGGCGATCGTGTGAAACCGGTCGCCAAGCAGCTCGACTTCGACCAACGCGTGCACGCTCTGGAGGCTCACCGCCTTGACGATACCCGCCAACACGGTTGTCGAACACAGTGGAATCCGAGGATCGCCGGCCGGCCGCGGAGACCAGCGCGTCCTCCTCACCCGCCGGCTATCACCAGAGCCGGAACCAGTTCGATCTCCTCGGCGCGCACGACGGCGAACGACGGCCCGGCCAAACCCTCTTCCGGCAGGCGCGCGACCTGCAGCTCCGGACCGCCGCGAAGCCGCACACGTCCGCCGCTGCCGCCGGCTCGCTCGTGGCGATCTCGTCCGACTTCGAACACGTTGGGGATGCCCGCCAGAGCGCGCGACCTCCCGTCGACCGGATGCCGGGTGACATCGCTGGGTGCACCTACCTGCCGCGGAGCCGCCGCGATGAGCACGGCCATCCGCCCGCCCGAGCGCCATGGCCTCGTCGAGATCGTGAGTCACGTGGATCACGGTCGGTCCCAGTTCCTCGTGCAGCCTCTTCAGCTCGCGCCGAAGCTCGAGCCGGGTGGGACCGTCGAGGGCAGCCGAGAGCGGTTCGTCGAGCAGGAGCACCTCCGGCTCGATGGCCAGCGCGCGGGCCAGGGCCACGCGCTGTTGCTCTCCACCGGAGAGCCCTTCGGGATAGCGGTACAGTAGGTGGTCGATCTGCAACAGGCCGGCCAACGTCTCGACCTTCTGCCGGCGGGTCGGCGGACCCGGCACGCCGCGGCGGCACGCCGGCCGGCGCCGCGGGCGCGGGCGCCGTCGCGGCCGCGCGGTCCGCGCGAGACCGAAGCCGATGTTGCCGGCCACGGTGAGATGCGGGAACAGCGCGTAGTCTTGGTAGACCAATCCGACGCCTCGCCTCTCCGGCGGGTCGCGCCGTCATCGCTCGCTCATCGAACCACACGCGCCCGGTCTGGAGCGGCCGCAGTCCCGCCACGGTCTCGAGCAGCACCGTCTTACCCGAGGCGGTCGGGTCCGAGCACCATGAGGTACTCCCCCGCTCGACCGCGAGGTCGTCGATGGCAAGCGTGAAGCTCGCCCACCTGGACTCGCAGCCCCTCGAGGCGGATCACGTCCCGCCCCCGAACGGCGCCGGCGGCCTCTGCGCGGGCAGTAAGCACGGCCCGCACCACCACCAGGATCACCAGCGCAAGAATGAGCAGCAGAGCGGTGACCGGCAGCGCGACGTCGAGACCGAAGCCGCGCGAAGCGCTCGTATATGAGCACCGAGATCGCCTTGGGGTTGTAGGCGAGGATCACGACGGCGCCGAACTCGCTGATCCCCCGCGCCCACATCAGCACCGAGCCGGCCACGATCCCGCGCCACGCGAGCGGCAGGGTCACCCGCCTGAAGGCCGACCAGGGACTCGCGCCCAGCGTGCGGGCGACGCTCTCTAGGCGCCGGTCGACGAGGGCGAAGGTCTCCCGGGCCGTGTCGACCAGCAGGGGCAGGCTGACGAAGAGCATAGCCACGACGATGCCGGCGAAGTTTTCGGTGAAGTAGAAGCCCACCGAGGCGAGCGGCTCGCCCACCAGACCCCCGTCGGCCGAAGACCATGAGCAGCGCCACACCGGCCGCCGTGTGCGGGATGATGATGGGCAGGTCGATGATCCCCTGCACCAGGTTCTTGCCACGAAATTCCCGGCGCGCCATTAGGTACGCGAGGGGTACGCCCGGAGACCAGCGCGATGACGGTGGCGACGATCGCCGCGGCGAAGGTCACCCACAGCGACGTGAGCACGCCCTTGTCGGCGATGCCCTCGCCCGAACTCGCCCGGGCTCGAGGCGAAGATGGTCGCGACCAGCGGCACGAGGATGAAGAGCAGCAGCAGGAGACCGACGACCGAGAAGACCCAGTCCATCCGGCCGAGCACTCGTATGCGGTTCATCGCGGCCCCTGTCAGTCGCCGGGCGCGCAGAAGGTCTTGTATCGTCTCCGGCAACCGTCGTAGTTGTCGCTCTGAGCGGGCGTGATCATGGGTTGGTAGTTCTTCGCCATGATGCGTCTGCCCTTCAGGACCGAGGAGAAAGGCCAGCAGCTCAGCGGCCGCCTCCGGATCGCGGCGTTGCTGGGGATGGTCGCTCCGTACCTGATGGGTTCTCCGACGAACTCGGGCTTGACGCTCGCGAAGCGCTGGAAGTCGAGCTTGACGGTGACGGTCGCCGTAAGCCGCCGCGCACGCGCGGGTCGCTCAGATCGATCTCGGGAGGCAGAGAGACGTACTCGAGACCGTGCTGCTTGATGACACTCTCGTACTCGAAGGCGTAGTCGATGTCCCCGGCCTGTAGCAGCGGGAGCAGGTTGACGCTGTACGGACGCAGCACCACGTGCGACCCGCTCTTGGTCTCGAGCATCTCGGGCACGGTCACAAGACTCCCGTCGCCCGAGCGGCTCACCCGGATGGGCACTCTGAAGACCCCGCCGAACGTGTCGGCGAAGAGACCGGGCCGTGAGTAGAACGATTCGGCCAGGAGCACCGTCATCAGCGACCGATACCCGTTCGCGTCCAGGCGCGGATCGGAGATGCCGAGCCGCACCCCTTCCCGGTTGATGACCTCGAACCAGTTGTCAGGGTTCACTTCGTCGGCGAAGGCGCTGTCCGCCGTATAGGCGAGCGCCATCTCGTTGGTCGCGAAGATGACGCTCCAGTCGGCGTACGGTCTGCCCGAGTCGGGATCCTCCGTCTGGTACAAGCAGCATGGGGATGAGACGATGGTCGGCGGTGATCACGATATCGGCCTGCTCGTGCAGATCGCCGACGATGCGGACGGCCTGGATGCTGCCGTGGCCCTCCATGTTCACGTCGATATCGGGATGGGCGGCCTCGAACTCCTTCTCGAGTTCCGCGAACGGGACTGATGAGGCTGCCCGCGAAGAGCACGCGCAGAGTGGTCTTGCCTCCGCCGGCCGTCTCCCCGGTCTCGACCCCCGAGGAGCAGGCGGCGACAAGCAGCGCGGCTGCCGCGACCAGGGTCGCGAGCAGCCGCGTCACCAGCGCGCTTGTGTGGCCCGCCCTCCTCATCATCCTACTCCGCCGGCAGGATGGCCTCGATCTGCGTGATCTGGCCGATCATGCCGTCGGCGGGCAGGCCTTCGCCGACCAGGCGGAGCGGCCAGTACTCGTCGGGAAGCGCTTCGCCGTTCAGCTTGTAGGCGATCAGGATGTCGCGCTTGTAGTACATGGTCTTGGAGTCGACCTCGACGCTCGTACCGCCGGCGGAGCTCAGCTTGACCTGATAGCCCGCCTCGGCCAGATCGCGGTTGTAGGCGGGGCCGTCGTGCGAAACGTCGTCGTCCACGCGGCCTACGAGCAGGTACAGGGGGATCCCGGTCCAGCGGTTGCCGTCGGCGTCGGTCCAGTCGCTCCCATGGCAGCCCTCGGCCGCGCCCGACTCGAACGTGGCGCGGTCCATCTCTTCGGCCAAGTAGCCCTTGAGCGACAGCGTCCACTCCTGCGACGATCGCCTTCACCTGCACCTTGTTCACCCACTTGACCGACCAGTGGCCATCGGTGACCTGATTCTTGCCGGAGCTGATGATGGCCAGTCGCAGCGGGCCGTCGGCGACGGGATCGATGGGCTTGCCGTCGTACTCGTAGGCGATGAGGACCCGGAGCGGCTCATCGACGGTGATCTCCGCACCGGTGACCATGTCGTAGGTGATGAAGTCGCCCGACCTGCAGCTGCGTGACCGACATGGTCATCTCGTAGCCGTCCTTGGCCACGATGCCCACGGCGACGTCTTCAGCCAAGCCGCCGACTTCCGCGAACAGATCCTCGAGAAGGACTCCCTTCGTCATCACGGGAGTCGTGATGCGACCGGTCGAGCTCTTGATGCCGCCGTAGCCTTCGGTACTCGGAAGGCTTCTGAGTTGGTCGATCGTGTACTCCTTGGTGCCATCGAAGCCGGCCACGGTCAGGACTACGTCGCCACCCCCTGCCGTCCCGCCGCCGTCCGTTGTCGAACCACCACACGCCGCGGCCGAAACCGTCAGCGCGACGAGAAGCAGAGCGATGGCGAGAACGATCGTGTGTCTGTACGCCCTCGACATGTCTACTGCACCTTCATTGTCGCGATGTCTTTGGCCCAGGACTTGCCGTCGAGGGTCGGGAACACGGCTGATATCATGCCGTCCTCGATTGCGAGCATCGAATCGGCGCCCACATCTCCGAGGGCGACCTCGACCGTATAACCGTCGGTCGCGACCAGGAGCATGCTCTTCGCGGCCGGCTGGACCTTCAGCGCCGCGAGTACCGTGGCGAAGGGCACGCCCGTGTACTCGACCTCTCCCTTCTTGGGATGCTGCACCTTCGCGATCACGGTGCCCAGCTTCTCGAGCTCGGCCACCGTCAAGGTCATGGGATTGTCGACCAGACCGCTCACCGCGATGGCGCCGCTCGCTCCCGCGGCGGCAGTCGTGGACTCTGCGCCGGCCGCGGTGGTAGCGGCAGTGCCTTCCGTGTCGCCACCACAACCGGCGACCCCGAGGCCGGCCAGCCCAAACAGCAGCGCGGCCACCAACACAGCAAGTACAGTCCCCCTCCGGCTCTTTCGCATCGACGCTCCTTCCAAATACCATTGTCGGCCGTGAACGTGCTCCAACGACGCAGAACCTGTCGGCGATGGTGGGCGAAACGAGGGCGCCCTGGAGGCGCGCAAGAGGAACCGAGGCGCGCGCTCTCCTTCTCGCTGACGGAAGGTGAGGGCGTTTCCATCCTCGCCTTTGGACCCCGGGGGGCCACTGCGGCTGCTCACCGTGGCCTCGACGGCTTTAGGCGCTGCAGCTCGGAGAAGCACGATGCGTCAAGCGTTGACTACATCGGAGATAACGCTCTCACTTCTGGACCGTCGTTGTCAAGACGCGCATGCTGAACTTGCGCGAGCGACGGCCAGAGCCTCATCCGCCGAGTCGATCTCGCCCGACTCCCAGGCCAGGCGCACCTCACGGAGGATCGCGCCCAGCCGCGGCCCGCTGGGAATGTCCAGGGCGCGCATCAGATCATCCCCGTCGAGCGGCAGCGGCGGCCGGCGCCCCCCTGCTCTGTCGCCCCACAGGCCGAGCAGCCTACGGGCAGGCCCGGACATGCAGGGTGGCCGTTCGTCGAGACCCGCCTCGCCGGAACCAGCGGCCGTGACTGCCGCGGCCATGAGGATCACTTCGGGCTCCCAGGGTGCGGAGCGCCACATGAAGAGCACGGCATCGCGCCCCGGTCTTGCCGGCGAAACCGGCGCCGGCCAATCGAAGGTCGCGCCTTCGCCAAGGAGTCGTGACACGGCCGCCAGCAGCGACACCGCGTCCCCCGACAGCTTCAGCCGTCGCCCGGCTCGAGCCGCGGCGTCGGGCGAAAGGCTGTGGGTGAGCGTCGCGAGGCGCAGCGCGACGGGGCGGCTCAGCGCCCCGTCCACCGGTCGCGCCAGCCGCTCCGCCAGCACGTGGCCGACCTCTGGGAAACAGCGCGCGGGCGCCTCGAGAATCGGGTCGAGGCGGGCGGCGACGGCCTTCGCCGCGCCGACGCCATCTGGCGGGATCTTGGGTACGACCACGCGGAGGAGTCCCAATCGCTCCCAGTCTTCGATCGCCTGCACGGTCGTGCCCCCGGCAAGGGTGAGCGCTAATTCGGCGCCGATGCGCTCAGCGGCGGTCTCAGAGATGAGGGAAGCGTGGCTGCTGATCGACGCGCGAAGCTCCGTGTCAAGGCTCAGGCCGAGCACGTGGCCGAAGCGCACCGCCCGCATCATGCGGAGAGGATCGTCGGCGAAGACACGGTCGGAGACCGCGACGAGCCGCTTCTCCCGAAGGTGCCGAACACCGCCGAACGGGTCGATGAGATCCTCGGGAATCGCGGCGGGTGCGGAGCCGGCGAGCACGTCGCTCCCGATAGGCACCGCCATAGCGTTCACCGTGAAATCGCGCTCGCCCAAGTCGTCGACGATGCCCCCGCCTCGTACGGCGGCGACGTCTATGTGACCTTCGCGGCCCATCACCCGATACGCGGGATGGCGCTCAGAGAGCGCGAACCAGGGAACATCGAGGGTGCGCGCGATATCGCGGGCGACGCCCGCCGGATCGTCCATGACCACGACGTCGAGGTCGGGGGAGAACCGGCCTAGCTGCAGATCGCGGACGCTGCCCCCAACGAGCCAACCTTCAGTGCCCCGGCGCCGCACGATATCGGCCACTGCCCGCAGCATCGCGTGACTCGCCTCACAGCTCGTGATTAGGGCCGGCCCACGGCCGGTCTCACTTCGACGACTCCTTCTTCTTCAGGTACCGCATGTACTTGAAGTGGTCGACCCCGTAGACCACCGCCGCGAAGACGATGAAACTGCCCGCCCCGATGATCAGGTTGCCGAGGGTCGTGCCGCCGCTCTTCCACAACCACTCGATGAAGACGAAGTAGATCACGCCCATGATGACGCCCCAGATGAGCGCCCTCTTGATGCTCGCGGGCCGGGGCTGACCCGGTCTGCGCGCCGGACCGGTGCTCTTTCGTTTGCCCCCGCTGGGCCGCTGGCCGTATTTGCCGCTGCGCACCGGTGGGTTCTTGGCCTTGGGGAACGCCTCCCGCGCGGCCCTGCGTGTCGCCTTTTTGGACATGATCCTCGGTCGTGCTCCTATGCTTTGTGCTCTGCTATCGCCTGCACGATATCACCCCTGGTGACGATGCCCACCAACTTCAGCGAAGCGACGACGGGTAGACGGTTGACCTTCTTGTCGGCCATGAGCGTAGCCGCATCGTGCACAGAGGCCTCTGGCGAGATGGAAATGACGTCTGCCGACATGATGTCGCTCACGCTCACGGCGAAAGCCTTGCGGAAGCGTTCCTTGAAATCATGGAAGCTCTCGAGGTAGATGACGCTGTCGAGAAAGGAGATGTAGTGCGGAAAGTGGAGGTCGGCGTCTTGGAGTATGACGTCGGCCTCGCTCACCATACCCACCACCCGGTCGTCGGTATCGACCACAGGCACTCCGCTGATCTTGTACCGGGCGAGGAGATCGGCCAGTTCGCGCACCGAGGTCTCGGGCGTGACCGTGATCACGTCGGTATTCATGATGTCGCTGACTTTCAGGCCCTCCATGACGGTCCCCTCTCGTAGATGCGTTCTGCGACGGCTTCTGGTAGCAGGTCGACCAAGTCTCCGGCCATTATCCCCTGGGGATCGGTGATCGCGCCTATGCGGCCCGCCTCGGCGTGGAGCCAGGCCCCGGCGTAGGCGGCTTCGAATGGCTCGAGCCCCTTCGCGAGGAGCGCCCCGACGACTCCGGCCAGCACATCGCCGGTGCCGGCGGAGGCGAGCTGCGGCGGACCCTGCACCACCACGCGGGCGTCGCCCGAAGGAGCGGCGACGATGGTCGACGAGCCCTTGAGCAGCACAACCTGGCCCGTGGCCCGCGCGGCGTGGCGCGCGGCGGCCAGCGCCTCGCGCCCGAGTTCTCCGACAGGCCGGCCCAGCAGCATGGCCAGTTCGCCGATGTGCGGCGTCAGTATCAGCCCAGGCCTCGCCCGTAGGCTTTCCGGTGCGCCCGCGAATGCGACGATGCCGTCGGCGTCGAGAACGGCCGGGGTAGTGGTCTGCAGGACGATCCGTTTCACCGCCTCTATCGTCTCGGGGTGGCGCCCGAGGCCGGGGCCGGCCACGAGGGCGCCCAGGCGGTCGTCGGCCAGAACGTCGAGCACCGGCTCAGCGTCCACCACGTGGTCCCCCGGTCCTATATCGGCCAGCACGGTCTCGACCAGGCGGCCGCGCACTCCCACGGCGGCGCCGGCGGTCATCAGGAGGCGGACGTAGCCCGCGCCGGTTCGGTAGGCCGCCTGTGAGGCCAGCCACGCGGCGCCCGGATAGGCGGCCGAACCCGCAAGCACCGCCACGCAGCCCGCGCGGTACTTGTGGTCGTCGACGCGGCGACCGGGGACGTTCACGTCGCCGGCCGTGACCACCCAAAGGTCGGGCTCCGGTTCTAGCGACGAGGGGATGCCGATATCGCACACCAGCACCTCGCCGGCGGCCTCCGAACCGGGCGGGCATACCAGTCCGGTCTTGGGCGCGTGAAAGGTGATGGTGACATCGGCCGCCACACTCCCCGCGGCGATACCGCCGGTCGTGGCATCCACCCCGGTCGGCACGTCCACAGCGACTACCGGAACGCCCCGCTCGGCGGCCGCGTTTATGAGATGGGCGAATTCCGCGATACGCCCGCGCAGTTCTCCGGCGGCGCCGGTGCCCAGCAAACAGTCGACCACCAGTTCGGTCTCGTCCCACAGGTAGGCGGGTATCTCACCAAACCGCAGATTGACGCCGGCCTTCCGCGCTGCGTTGAGGTTCAGCGACGCGTCCGGCGACAGGTCGGCCGCCGAGGCCGCCGCGACCACGCAGGCCACTGGGTGTCCGGCCAGATGCAGCTGGCGTGCCGCCGCCAAGCCGTCGCCGCCGTTGTTGCCCGACCCGCAGACGAACAACGTATGCCTGTCGCGATATCGCTCGGCGATCAGCCGGCTCACGCCGAGAGAGGCCCGCTCCATGAGTACCGGTCCGGGTACACCGACATCCTCTATGGTCGCACGGTCAAGTTCGCGCATCTGGGCAGGCGTGAACACCGCCGGCCGCTCTTCGAGCGCTAGTAGCGCGGTCAGGCTCCGTTCGACCGGCCCAAGATCTTCACCGGCCAGATAGTCATCCATGCTACGTCCCTTCGTGCGAAGACGCCACGGCCACCACGCACGCCCCCGCGAGCGAATCGACGTGCGAAAGCGACACACGTACCTCTGAGACCCCCAAGTCGGCCGCCCGCATCGCGGTCGCGCCGCTCAAGGTGACAGTCGGGGCGGCGCCTGCCTCACACACCACCTCGATGTCGCGCCAGCACAGCACACCCGTGCCCAGCAACTTGCCCACGGCTTCTTTGGCGGCGAAACGCGCGGCGAAATGCAGCACGGGCCTGCCACGCCGCCTGCAGTAGGCCGCTTCGGCGGGTGTGAAAACGCGCTCTTCGAGCCGCGGATGACGCTCGAGCGCGGCGGCGAACCTGTCCACGTCGACCAGGTCGAGCCCGATCCGCGTGGCGTGGCGCGAAACGGTGAACGGGACTGGATCCGTCGCGCCCATGTCTTCTACTCCACCGTGACGGTCTTGGCCAAGTTGCGAGGCTGATCGACCTTCTCACCCCGCCAGCTGGCGATATGGTAGGCGAAAAGCTGCAGCGGGACGATCGAGATCAGCGGGGAGAGCATCTCGTCGGTCTTGGGCACGAAGATGACCTCATCGGCAACGTCAGCGATCGCGTCGTTGCCCTCCGACGCCACGGCGATCACCCGGGCGCCACGGGCCTTCACCTCCTGGACGTTGGAGATGAGCTTGTCGTAGACCGCGCTGTCGTTAGCGACGACGACGACCGGTGAGCCCTCTTCGAGGAGCGCGATGGGGCCGTGCTTCATCTCGCCGGCGGCGTAGGCCTCGGTCGGCACGTACGAGATCTCTTTGAGCTTGAGAGCCCCCTCCAACGCGACTGGATAGCTGAAGCTGCGTCCCAGGCACATGAAGAACCGGCTGTCGAAGTAACGGCCGGCGATGTCTTTGATCGTGTCGGCGGCCCCGCCGGCCAGATAGTCGCCAAGCAAGGCGGGTATGCGCCGCAACTCTTCGGTGTAGGCGCGCACGCGCTCCGGCGACTGCCCCCGCTTCTCGCCCAGGTAGAGCGCCAGCAGCAGCATGGCGAGCACTTGGCTAAGGAACGTCTTGGTAGCCGCCACGCCGATTTCGAGCCCGGCGCGCGTGAACAGCACGCCGTCGGCTTCGCGGGTGGCCTGCGAGCCCACGATGTTGCTCACGGCGAGCACCCGCGCGCCCGCGTGACGGGCCAAGCGCATGGCCGCGAGCGTGTCGGCCGTCTCGCCTGACTGGCTGATAGCGATGCACAGGCAACCGGGGCCGATCACCGGGTCGCGGTAGCGGAACTCCGAGGCCACCTCGGCCTCGGCCGGGATACGCGCCCAGCGCTCGATGGCCTGCCTGCCGATGAGGCCCGCATGGTACGAGGTGCCGCAGGCAACGATGACCACCCGTTCGATGGCCTGAATGTCCGAGTCTTCGAGCCCGGTGCCCGCCAGCAGCACGCCACCGTCGGGAAGCAGGCGCTCCATGAGGGTGTCGGCGAGGGCCTGGGGCTGCTCGTGGATCTCCTTGAGCATGAAGGTCTCGTAGCCGCCCTTCTCGGCCGCCTCGTCGTCCCAGTCGACCTCCTCGGCCGCCCGGGTGATCCGCCTGCCGTCCAGGTCGTAGATCTCGACGAAGTCGCGGCCAACTACGACGATCTCGCCGTCGTCGGGAAAGATCACCGTGCGAGTGTCGGCCAGAAAAGCCGGCACCGCCGACGCCAAGAAGTTCTCACCGTTGCCGATTCCGACCACGAGCGGGGTTTCCTTGCGCACCCCCACGATCACGCCTGGTTCGTCCACCGCGAGCGCGACGTAGGTGAAGTGCCCCTCCATCTGGCGGTAGGCCTCCGCGGCCGCTTCTCGGAGCGAGCCCTTGTAGGCCCGTTCGATGAGGTGGGCCACCACCTCGGCGTCGGTCTCCGACGTGAAAGCGTGGCCCTCCTGCCGCAATTCGGCCCTCAGACTCACGTAGTTCTCGACGATCCCGTTGAGGACGATCGCGAACCGGTTGTGGCAGTCGGTATGGGGGTGGGCGTTCTCGGTCGAGGGCCGTCCGTGGGTAGCCCATCGGGTGTGGGCGATGCCCAGCGTGGCCAGACCGTCGAGATCGCCGAGCACCACCTCGAGATTGTCGAGATTGCCGACGGAATGCAGCAGGGCAAACTGCCCGTCGCCCATGACCGAGATGCCCGCCGAGTCGTAGCCTCGATACTCGAGCTTGCGCAGCCCCTGGAACAGGATGTCACGGCACGGACGGCTGCCCGCGTATCCGACGATTCCGCACATCAGCGTTGAACCTCCGTCATCGCTTTCTCCGGCATGTGGAGAGCTATACCCCCCGGAACTTCAAGTCTACGTAAGGAGACGTCCACGCCGCCACGAGAGCCTCGTAGCTCGGGATCATTTCGATCGTCGCACCCAGCGGCACGAGCGCGCATTCGGGGCCGGCCTCCAACACGAGATAGTCGGCCGATCGTCCCACCTCGCTCAATCCGGGCTCGGTGAACCTCACTGCTCCAGCGCTCAGATCCTGTCTGCCTACTGCAACGACAAGGCGACGCGCCAAGCGGTCGCCGGCGCGCTTAGTATACTCTTCGACCACTTCGGCCCTCAACACACAGGCGCCCGTATGGCAGCCGGGCAACGGACGGTAGTGAAGCGCTTCCTGCCCGAGGAGCAGCGCCTCGCCACAGCGGAGTTCGGTGATCTCGCCGGGGAGCTCCGCTCCTTGCACGAGGATACCCAGCAGGCTGGAGTTGCCTCCCGACACCCGCTCCACGGCGCAGCCGGCGGCGCGCAGCGCGGCCGCCGCCCGGGCAAGCGCCTCGACCGACTCCCGGACGCGCTCGGGCCGGCCGTTGAAACATGCATAGTTGGTCGCCACCCCGGTGAACTGCAGCGCCGGTTCACGGGCGATACGGCCGGCCAGATCAGACAACTCGGCCAACGGAACGCCTTCGCGCTCGTCGCCGGTCTCCACCTGCACCATGACCCGCCGGCGGCCGCCGAGCGCCGCCACCGCCTGCGCTCCCTCCCACGAGGTGACGTAGGTGACGTCGGCGGGCTCGAACTTCTCGTCGAGGGTTGGTAGGTAGATGCGGTGCAATTCGACGTGAGGAAACGCGGCGCGGAGCCTCCGCAGGTTGTAGTCTCGAGTGTCGGCGAGAGCCACCGCGCCGGCGGCCAGCATGGCCGCGGCGACCCGGGGCTCCCCGAGGCAGCCTTTGGTGACGGCGACCAGGTCAAGCGCATGAGCGCGTAGCAGACGGGCCACCATCTCGGTGTTGCCGCCGATGGCCTCAACATCTATGTCAAGTACGGGCATGTGGACTCCGGCTCATGGCTCAGGGCAAAAAGGAGGGCGAGGGAGATTTCTCCCTCGCCCCGGTATTCCCTGGCGATCACTCAAACCAGCGCGCTGCGCGCGGCGGGCTCGTTCGGCACGACTCCCCGCCGGCGAGGCGCGATCGGTGCGAGTAAGGCGAGCCTGACTAGCGTTTCGAGAACTGCGGGCGCTTACGGGCCTTCTTGAGGCCGGCCTTCTTGCGCTCGACCATACGAGCGTCGCGGGACAGATGCCCGGCGCGCTTGACCTCGGTCCGGAGCGAAGGATCGGCTTCGACCAAGGCGCGGGCGAGACCGTGCTTGAGAGCGCCGGCCTGGCCGGACTTGCCCCCGCCGTGAAGCTGCGCGATGACGTCGTAACGAGCCTCAGTGCCCGTCTCGACCAGCGGCGAACGGACCATGAGCATCAAGGTCTGACGGTTGAAGTAGTCCTTGACGTCCTTACCGTTGACGATGATGCTGCCCGTCCCCGGCATGAGACGAACGCGGGCGACCGAGGTCTTCCTCTTGCCCGTTGCCGAGTACACTAAGCCTGCCATGGCAACTCCTCCGGCTTCTGGGCGGCATGGGGATGCTTGGGCCCAGCGTAGATCTTCAGTTTGGTCAGCTGCTGAGCCGCGATACGGTTCTTGGGCAGCATTCCTTTTACGGCCTTGCGCAGGACTTCGGTCGGACGCCTGTCGAGAAGGTGGCCGAGGGTCTCGGTCGTCAAACCACCCGGGTAGCCGGAGTGGCGGCGATAGAGCTTGTCGGTCATCTTCTTACCCGTTACCGCTATCTTCTCAGCATTGACCACCACGATGAAATCACCGGTGTCAACGTGTGGGGTGTATTGCGGCTTGTTCTTACCCCGGAGTACATCGGCAATCTCGGTCGCAAGACGACCGAGGTTCTTGCCCTCAGCGTCGACGACCCACCAATTGCGTTGTATCTCGCCGGGTTTTGCCGTATAGGTTTTCACACTGCCTCCCTTAAGAGCCCGGAAGTCGAAAACACGAAACGGCCGCCAGGAAACGTTGAATCCTGCCAGCGGCACGCGCTTCTTCGCCGAGCCACAAAACGCGACCGCAGATAATAGTGGAGGGCACCGGAGGTGTCAAGGCAGAGAGCGGCGCAAATCCGGCGCTGAGCCGAGTTCGTTGCCGGCGGCAGGCTCGTAACCACCGAAGCTGCCGAAGATGACATCGAGCCAGTGCACCGAGACGCTCGGGTCGAGGAACTTCTCGAAGCCCATGAGATGCGACACGTCGCCGGCGAACGCCCAGCCGGTGATGAGCCAGGCCACCTGGTCGGCATCGACCTGCTGCGGGATCTTGCCCTCTTGCTGGCCCTCGCGCACTACTTCAGCGAATTGTTCAATGGACTCGAGGTGCTTCTGGGCAAGGATCTCGCGGAGCCCTTCACTGTTGGCTCCGGCGATGAACTCCAGCAGAGGGTGTGCATGGTGCCGCTCGCCCTGAGTCGCCCACAGGTCGAGATGGTGATTGCACATCAGACGCAGGCGTTCGAGGGAATTCTCGTTGCTCGAGGTCTCGCGTGAGGCATATATCTTCTCGTAGACAATGTCGAGCGCGGCCAGGAGTATGTCGCGCCTGCTGCTGAAATGAGTGTAGAGCGAAGCCTGTCTCACCCCCGCGGCCTCGGCGATTCGGGCCATGGTTGCGCCACGCAATCCATACTGGGCGATGAGGTCGACAGTGACCTCGGCGATCTGCCGTCGTCTCGCGTCGGCGTGCATCCGCTTGGTGCCCCGCGCCAAATCCCTCTTCCTTCCTCTTCCCCCGCCGAATAGGCCCTCGCTCAGGGTATAATGAGCCATCAAACTAGTGTGCAGCAGTTAGTTTCACCTAGGTGACTATGTGCTGGCCACTCGGTAGTTTAGCAGCGGGCGAGAACAGGCGGTGTAACTCGGGATGGGAACTATGAAGAGACTGACAAACCTGACCACCGGCGGTCCGGTTCATGTAGATGTAGAGGATGGCAAGATTGTCCGCATCATCCCGCTCCAACTGGATGAGAGCGACGGCCCATCGTGGACGATCACGGCGCGTGGACGCGACTTCACCCCGCCCCGCCGCACCACGCTGTCGCCCTGGACGGTGGCCCACAAGTCGACGATCTACTCGCCGAAACGAATCCTCACGCCGCTCAAGCGGGTCGACTTCGATCCCAAGGGCGAGCGCAACATCGACAAGCGCGGCGAGTCGGGCTACGAACCCATCAGCTGGGATGCCGCTCTCGACATGATCGCCGAGGAGATGATCCGCCTCAAGCGCGAGTACGGCCCGGCCGCCATCATGACCACAGCCTCGTCGCACCATCTGTGGGGCAACATCGGCTACCGGTTCAGCGCCTACAACCGGTTCATCAACCTGTGGGGCATGACCTACGTGGAGCACAACCCCGACAGTTGGGAAGGCTGGCAGTGGGGTGGCGACCACATGTGGGGCTTCTCGAACCGTCTCGGCATTCCCGAGCAGTACGACCTGCTCGAGGACGCGCTCAAGCACTGCGAGATGATGGTCTTCTGGTCGTCCGACCCTGAGACTACCGGCGGCGTCTACGGGGCGCACGAAAGCACGTCGCGTCGCGACTGGCTGAAGCAGTTGGGCGTGAAGATGGTGTTCATCGATCCGTTCTTCAATCACACCGCCGGGCTCGTCGCCGACAAGTGGTTCGCGCCCCGCATGGGCACCGACGTGGCTCTGGGCCTGGCCATCGCGTTCGTGTGGCTGACTGAAGGCCTGTACGACAAGGACTACGTCGCGACCCACACCCATGGCTTCGACGAATGGAAGGCCTACGTGTTGGGTGAGAGCGACGGTACTCCAAAGACTCCTGAATGGGCCGAGACCGAGTCGACCATTCCAGCCCGCGAGATACGGGCGCTCGCCCGCGAGTGGGGCTCGAAGAAGACCATGCTTGCCGCCGGGGGCATGGGCGGCTGGGGCGGCGCCTGTCGCGCGTCCTACGGAGCCGAGTTCGCCCGCACCATGATCGCCCTCGCGGCCATGCAGGGGCTGGGCAAGCCGGGCAGCAACATCTACTCGACCACCGGCGGCGTGCCCGCCGATCGGACCTTCTACTTCCCCGGTTATTCTGAAGGTGGCATGTCGGGCGACATCGCCGGCACCGCCGCGAGCTATCGCTTGGCCCCCAGCATGTGGCCGCGGGGTGGGTTCGTGTCGAACCCGCAGCGAGGCGCCGAGGGACAGATCGGCTACCGCCTGCTAATCCCCGAGATGATGAAGCACCAGCGGCTCGAGTGGCGGAGCAAGGGCTTCTGTGGCGGCTCCATCGAGATGCAGTTCAAGAAGTATCAGTATCCCGCCTCGGGCTACCCGTTCGCGCAGATGTACTACCGCTACGGTGGTTCCTTCATCGGCACCATGACCGAGACCAACCGCTACGTGCAGGGCTATCGCGAGGGCGCGGTGCCGTTCGTCGTCAACCAGTCCATCTGGTTCGAAGGAGAGGCCCGTTTCGCCGACATCATCCTGCCGGCCTGCACCAACTTCGAGCGCGACGACATCGGCGACTGGGCGCATCCGTCGGGCTATGGCACTCACAAGTTCGACCAGGTCAACCACCGGCTCATCGTTTTCCAGAAGAAGTGCATCGAGCCGCTGGGCGAATCCAAGCCCGACTACGAGATCTTCAGGCTGCTGGCCGAGCGCCTCGGTTTCGAGCAGAAATACACCGATGGCGGCCACACCGAGCGCGACTGGATCAAGCGGGTGTTCGAGGCCACCGATCTGCCGGGCCGCATCAGCTGGGAGGAGTTCGAGGAGAAGGGCTACTACATGGTGCCGGTGCCCGAGAACGAGATCAGCACGCCCGCGCTGCGCTGGTTCGCTGAAGACCGGGTCAAAGACACCCCCGATTGGGGCCCACCCCCGTGGGACCAGATCGCCGGCAAGGGCCTCCAGACCCAGAGCGGCAAGATCGAGTTCGTGGCCAACAGCCTGAAGCGGTTCTATGAGACCGATGGCGAAGACCCCGAGCGGCCGGTCATGGGCCCGCAGTACATAGAGAGCTGGGAGGGCCACCACACCACCGAGTTGATCACGAAGTATCCGCTGGCCGTGGTCTCGCCGCACCCCCGCTACACCTTCCACACGGTGGGCGACGCGAAGGAGTCGTGGACCAACGAGGTCAAAGACCATCGAGTCTTGGTGGACGGCCACTACTACTGGATCATGCGAGTCAACACCAGAGACGCGGCGGAGCGGGGTATTGAGGACGGCGACCTCATCCGCGCCTTCAACGACAGGGCCGAGGTCATCTTCGCGGCCCAGGTGACGGAGCGGCTCCCGCAGGGAGTCGTGCACTCGTATGAGTCGTGCGGAGACTACATACCGCTCGGTGAACCCGGCCATTCGGCCGATATCGCCGGCTGCGTGAACATGCTCACGTCGAAGCGCTTCATCACCCCGACCTCGCCCGGCCAGGCGCCGAACTCGTGCCTCGTGCAGGTGGAGATGTGGAGAGGCGCCGCGTAGGAGAAGGTGCGAAGCTCTATTCGCCGGGTATTGGCCGGCGCGCCTTGGCCGGCGCGGCCTACAGCCCGCGCAGCCAGTCGGGTCTGAGCGGCGCCTTCTCGCCCATGGCCAGCACGCGGTCGATCACGGCGAGCATCTGGGGCTTGTCGTCGGGCAGCGTGCCCTCGAGCGGCAGATAGTTCGAGGCGTGGGTGGTCCTGAAGACCGCTCGTGTCACGGTGGTCTCGGCTATGATCTCGCGCAGCTCCCGCAAGATGCCGAGCGCGTCGGGTATGACGAACTCCCCGCGGGCGACCGACTCGGCGAGCGGGGCACCCTCGGCCAGCATCAGCGAAAGCATCGAGATGAAGTCCGGGTCGATATCCGACAGCGCACGACCGGTGCCCCGGGCGTGCTCCAGCGACCGCTCAACCCCACCGAGCCCCAGAATGGCCATGACCGAAAGCCGGAAGCCCGCGTCTTTGACCTTGCGGCAACCCTCGATCTGCTCGGCGACCGTCACACCCTTGCCCATGGAGGCAAGCGTCTCCTCATCGCCCGACTCCAGTCCGAGGTAGAGCATCTCGAGACCGTGCTCGCGGATCTCCCGGAGATCTTCAGGCGACTTGCGCAGCAGTGAGTGTGCGTTGGCATAGGCGCTGACCCGCCGCAGACCTGGTAGTTCGGCCCGCAGGAGATCGAGGATGGCGACCAGTGAGCGGACCGGCAGAACCAAGGCGTCGCCGTCTGCGAGAAACACCTTGCGGACGGCTTTCTTGAGCGCGGGTTCGAGGCCGAGGATGTCCTCGGTGACCTCGTCGAGTGGTCGAACCCGGAACCGCTTGTCGGCATACATGCCGCAGAAACGGCAGTCCCCGTATGAGCAGCCGTACATGACCTGCAGGATGAGGCTGTCGGACTCGCTCGGCGGCCGGTAGACCGCGCCCGAGTAGCGCGGATAGGCGCCGGCGCCGATCACGCTGCATCCCCTTCGGTCGGCGACCGGCGCGCAGCGCTGCCGGTCGGACGCGGTGCACGGCGGTTCGGACGCGCGGCGAGGCCTGTCGCGCAGGCGGCAGCATCGACCGCGAACCTCCCCGGTCGCCCCGCGGCGCGGCTCACGCGCGCGCCCCTGTCCACTTCTCCACCTGGATCAGGCATGAATTGGCCGCCATGGAGTGCGACCGCTCGATCATCATGCGGCTGGGCGTCAGGATGTTGACGCAACCACCCAGATCGTCGGAGGCGCCGGGCGCCCCGACGGGCTCATAGATGGCCGACGACTCGTACGAGTGAACCACGCCGGGGCGCACACGCTCGGTGACCCGGGCGGCGCACACGACGCCGCCGCGGTCGTTGAAGAGCCGCACCAGGTCCCCGTCGGCGACTCCCCGGGCCGTCGCATCGGCCGGGTTGAGCCGGGCGATCCAGTAGTGACGCCCGTCGATGAGCACCCTGTGGCCGGATATGTCGTTCAGTGCGCCGTGCTTGGCATCGTGTTGCGTGTGAAAGGAATAGCGCGGGTGGGGCGACAGCAACTGCAACGGGTATTTGGTGAACAGACCGGTGGTGTGCGGCCCTTCCCACGACTCCCGATAGGTCATGATGGGTGGGCGCTCGGGGTCGTCAGGGTCGAAACGCTTGAGACTCGACGACTCGAACTCGAGCTTGCCCGACTGAGTCTGCAGACCTCGGTGCCACTCCTCGCTGTAGTCGGCCGGCAGCGGCGCCAGCTCGGGCGTGTCTTTGAGCCGGTCCTCGGCGAACCAGCGGTACGACACGGGGTCGCGCAACTCGGCCTTCGGTGGAGGCACCACGTAGTAGCCCTTCTTGAGGAACCTCTTCCACGAGACTACCTTCGGTAGGTCGGTGCCCTCGAAAAGCCTCTGGCACCAATCGAGTTCGCTGCTGCCTTCGGCGAAGACCGTGCCGAGACCCAGGCGTTCAGCCAACTCGAGAAATATCTGAAAGTCGGACTTCGACTCCCCGAGCGGCTCGATGCACTTGTGCTGCATGACCGCCACCCTATGGTTGCACTGGGTGAAGGCGTGCTCGGCGATGCCGCCGGGGTTGGCGAACTCACCGATGTCCCAACGCTCGAAGCTCGTACACGCCGGCAGGATGACATCGGCGAACTTGGCCTCTCCCTCGAGCCAGATGGACTGGTTGACCACGAACTCCAGGTTCTCGGAGGCGTACATGCGGGCGTAGCGGTTGGTGTCGACCATGGTGCCAAGGTGCGATCCGCCGTACTTGTAGTACATCTTGACGGTTGAGTGGCCTGGCGCCGGATACCCGAACTTGAGGAACTGCTTGTCGATGGTCTTGGGGTCGCTGATATGCCCGTCGGCGTGCCCCTCGAGAATGGCCTCGGGCAGCTTCAGACGGGGGATGCCCTGCGCGACGGTGTTGACGCTCAGCAACTGGGGCATACGCTGGTAGAGTTGGATGGGCATCGCGGTGAACTCGAGCTCGCCCGACATGCCACCTTCGGCGTAGCCGGGAAAGTAGAAGCGCGTCTCCACCGGCGTGCCCTGCTGCAGGCAACCCATGTTGACTCCCGGCTTGCCGAGTCCCTGCATGGCCATGAGGCAGACCATGCCGCGCGCCCAGTCGGTGCCCGTGGCCGTACGGCAGGCGCCGCCGAACCCGACGAAGCCGCCGGGCGAAAGGTAGGTCCGTTTGCTCCCCCAATCCCGGGCGAGGGCCTTCACGTCGCGAGCCGGGACGCCGGTCTCACCCTCCTGCCACTCGGGCGTCTTGGCGACGCCATCGTCATCGCCCAGGATGTAGGCCTTCCAGCGGTCGAAGCCCACAGTTCGGTCGGCGACGTACCGCTCGTCGTAGAGCCCCTCGGTGATCCAGACGTAGGCGATCGCGAGCACCAGAGCGCTGTCGGTGCTCGGCCGCGGAGCCAGCCACTTGCCGCCCAGCCAGGCCGCGGTGTGGTTGAAGAAGGGGTCGATGTGCACCATGGGGATGCCGAGTTCCTTGAGCCACTGGCGTCGTACGGTACCTTCTTGCGCACCGTAGATACCGCTGGTCGCCTCGGGATCGCTCGACCAGAAGACGATGAGCTCGGCGTTCTTGAGACAATCCTCGACCGTGCCGTAGGTCTCGCCGCCGCCCAAGCGGCCGGTCTGTCCCCAATGGTGCACCGCTCCCCACAGCCACCCTTCCCAACTATCCGGGTTGCCGACTATAGGAGTCCAGCCGATCGAATTGAGGAAGCGCATGCGCGCCGAGAGCCAGTAGCCGATGACCCCCCAGGTATGGTGAGACCCTGAACTGCTCATGATGGCTCCGGGACCGCAGTCGCGCTTGACCCGTTTGATCTCGCCGGTCACCAGGTCGAGTGCTTCGTCCCAGCTGATGCGCTCGTAGCCGGAGACGCCGCGATTCTGCGGGTTGCGTCCCCCTGGGCCGGTCGAGCCAGGAGCGCCGTTTGGGTCGAAATCGACCCGCTTCAAGGGATAGAGCAGGCGATCGGGCGAGTAGACGAGCGACTTCCAGGCCAGGGTATGAGGACTCACGGTCGTCTTCTTGGGCGGCGAGAAGGCCCGGCCCCGAGCCTCGATGGTCCATGGGTCGGCATCGGAGTCGTCGAACGTCATGGGCGTGATGCGGATGATCCTGCCGTCCTTCACGTGGACGAACACCGGCCCGCCGTTTGTGTTGCTGGTGTAGCGCACGACACCGCCCGGCAGTCTCACGCCATACTGCCAACCCGCCGAGAACATGCCACTCAGGGCGTTGCTGAAGTGAGTCACGAACTTGCCCTTACCCTCCAGCTGAAGCTGAGCGTTCTTGGCGGCGTTGAGAAACTCGAGCCGGTCACGCTTCGGCCTGAGGATGCGAGCGGCCACGGTCGCGTCGCGGAAGGTCATGGTCACGTCGGGACTGCGATTGATACCCTTCTTCGCCGAGACCCGGCCGTCCGTGAAGATGAAGTGCCGCCCCAAAGATCCGTCGGCCAGCTTGAGTTGGGCGATGAGATCGAGCCGCCGGAGCTGTTCGCGAAAAGCCCCGTTCCTCCGCGCCTGCACGCGCAGGAGTAGCCCGAGGCCCCAGGTGACGACTGAAAATCGGACCCTAGCGACGGTTTCGGTCATTGTTCATCCCGGTCTCGCGGTTTCCCCCAATGGCATAGTCATTGTCCCATATGGTTCGGACGGCGGAGGGCGGCGGACAGACCTGTCAGCGAGACAGCAGTCCGGTGCGGACGATCGCTCGCACTCTAATGGCGGCTTCGTTGGGCACCGGGCACGCGTGCTGGCAGATACCGCACCCTATGCAACGCCCCGGGACGACCACCGGCAACTTGACCCCCGCGTGGTCGCCGCCCGCGTCGGAGCCGCCGCCCTGCCCGGCGCCCGCCCCCCGGCCCTGGCCGCCCGACTGGAACTCAATGGCCTTCTCGGGGGTGGGGCACAACTCCTGACAGACGAGGCAGTCGCGGCCTTCCGCCCAGGGGATGCAGGTATTACGGTCGATGAAGGCACGGCCGATCACCTTCAGGCGCTTCTCCTCGAGCGTCAACTCCCTGATGGCCTGGCTGGGGCACACCGTGCCGCACTCCTTGCAGTTCCAGTCGCAGTAGGCGCGACGGAAGTCCATCTGCGGCGTGAAGAAGCCCTCGATACCGGCGTCGAAGACCGCCGGCTGTATCACGTTGGTCGGGCAGACCTTCATGCACTCGCCGCAGCGCGCGCAGGTCGCCATGAAGTCAAGCTCCTCCCGGGATCCCGGAGGCCTGATGAGGTTGACGTTGCGCTGGATACGACCAAGTCCGGTGAACAGAAAGAAGCCGCCTGCCAGAGCGAGACCTCCCGCCTTGACGAACGCTCGCCGGCTGGGATCGAACTCGTGTTGCTTGCGAGGCCTTCGGCTCCAGTTGACAGCTCCCGCCACACAGGCATCGGCGCACTCGAGGCCGAGCACGCAGCGCGAGCAGTCGGTGGAGACGCCTTCGTCACGTACGGCGTCCATGGGACAGGCCGCGGAGCAGGCTCCACAGGCGGAGCAGCGCGACTGGTCGACGACGCGTCCGTAGATCGCCATCCGACCGATCAGACCCAAGAGGGCCCCCAAGGGGCAGAGGTGACGGCACCAGAGACGGCGCTCCACCCACGACAGCGCGAATACCGCGACGAGCATGAACAGGATGACAACCTGGAGCTTGTAGCTTAGCCCGCCGGCGAAGACGAGCCTGCCTTCAAGAGCCCCGGTAGCCGCATCGACCCCAGACTGAAGGCCCGACGATCCGGTCGTGTAGAGCAGGTCGCCCGCGAGGCGCAGACCGCGATCGGCCGCTGGGTAGACCAGGGTGGCGGCGGAACGGGTGAGGAGCGAGAGAGGGTCAAAGACCAGGAAGACCCCGCTTCCGAACAAGACCAGCGCACCCACGACGACCAGCCCGAGCGCCGGCACCTTGCGGAGCACTCCGCGCACTCGCGGCCCCGCGTGGCGCTCCCGCCTCGGCCCGAACCATTCCACCAGAAGGCCGAGCGGGCAGACGTAGCCGCAGAAGGCCCTGCCGAAGAACAACGGGCTGAGCAGCACCGGCACAGCGAGAAGCATCTCCCAGCGGACGATCCCGTTGGCCAGGCTATTAAGGGCGAGCAGTGGGTCGGCCAGCAGGAACCCGGACAGGAGAAGAGTGCCCAACGGCCAGAACGTCAGCGTGAGAAGCGCCGCGAAGAGGAGCAGGAACGCTATCTGGAATAGCCGTCGGTAGCGATGTAAGCCGCGCCGCCCGCCCCGCGCTTTCCGCCGCTCTCTCCGCGCCGTGGACGAGCCGTCGGTCATCAGGTAGTCGCCTCCGAGATCCGGTACGCGGCCAGGTCGATCTCGCCCATGCCCCGCCGGTTGGCCTCAGTCAGGCTTGAGAGATCGGCCGGCTCCCAGCCCATGAGAGTCGCGCCGTACGCGTCGACCGCAATCTGGCTGGTGCCGACCACAACCGTCTTCATCAGCTTCACGTCGTCGAGGTTCCCGCCCGTGGGACCGTTGCGCATGAGGGCCCGGTACGCGTCGAGCACCACAAGGTGCGGCTTCACCAGGGTGTTCAGATCGACGATCTTGCGTGGATAGTCGATGTGCACCTGGCCTCGCGAACCACCCATGATGCCCATGAGATTCTTCATGGCCAGGGTGAGACCGGCCATGCCGTGCGTCTTGGCGATAGGCACGTTGATAAGCACGTCGGCTTCGAGGGCGTCGACCACGAGCGGCCACGATGTAAGCACCTCGGCCTCGGGAATCTCCACGCTCTCGAAGTCCCGATTGCTCAGGTACTTGAGAGTGCCGCCGGCCTCCTCCACCGCCTGCGCGAGTCCGGCCTCCTTGAACGCGCTCCGCGGACTCGAGGTAGGGTTGTCCAGCACCACCACCCTATCGGCGCCGGCCGCAAGGCACATGCGGATGATCGCCGAGACGACCAGGGGATTCGTCGTAGTGGCGTACTCGGGAGGCCGCCCCGTGAGCACGTTCGGCTTGACTACTACCTTGGCCCCCTTATTCACGAAGCGCTCCATGCCGCCGAGCATCGCGATCGCGGCCTGAACGTTGACATCGGGTGAGTCGCCCCGGACGACGGCAAGATCGGGAGCGACCGGGGATGATCCGCCGGAACTGGTCGTGGTGGACGGTGCGGTGGTGGATGAGCCCCCGGGCTCCGGCGAAACAGCCTCGCTGGTACTGACGGACGACCCGTCAGACGGCCCGGCGACCGTAGGTTGCTCCTCTACGTACCTGCCCTGCGATTCCGACCAGCGCAGAACGCGGGCGCACCCCGAAAGGGAGGGCGCCAGAGCCGCCAGCGCCAACCAGCGGCCGGTGTGCATGAGAAAGGTTCTGCGGTTGATATCAGGCATCGTTCTCTCTAGCGGAGGCTATCAGGTTCCCCGGACAGACGCACTCGGGGATAGCGCACATCCCACAGAAACAACCCGTGTGGCGGAGCCGTGCGTCCGGCGTCATCGCGCTGGGCGCCCTCGAGAAGCCGGCCCAGATCGTCCAGCGCCCGCTTGCCCTGGGCAATTTCGACCATCGTGCCGACCAGGGTTCTCACCATGTGACGAAGAAAAGCGTCGGCTTCGATCTCGAGGTAGAGAAGGCCACCGGCCACAGCCCGGAGACGCGCCCCCTCGGGCCGCGCGTCTCCGCGACTGCCAGGCGCGAGGCCTGCCAGATCGGCGGTAGTCCGCTTCCACGCGCACTTCAGTACCGTACGCCGGAAGAACCTGTGTTCTGTATCGAGCGGGGTGAAGGCGGTGAAGTCGTGCCGCCCTCGAGCCATCGTAGCCGCCGCTTGGAGAAGCCCAAGGTCCACCGCCTCGCAGACCGCCCAGCAGTAGTGGCCCCAGAACGGTGGCACCACCCGCCGGTTGCACACGTAGTAGCGGTAGCTGCGGCTGACAGCCTGGCGGCGAGCGTCGAAGCCCCGCGGGGCGCGCGCGATGCGCGTGACGGCGACTCCGGGGGGAGTCAAGGCATTGAGCGAGACCCGGAGACGGCCCAGATCGGTCCCGCCAGGCAGAATCACGCTGGCCACCTGCCGGCGAGCATGCACCCCGGCGTCGGTTCTCCCCGCGACCTGCAACGCGGGCGCGTAGCCCAGCGCCGTCTGGAAGGCCGTTTCAAGAACGCCCTCAACCGTCGGCACACCGTGCTGCTTGGCCCAGCCGTGCAGCCCGGTGCCGTCGTACTGCAACTCCAGGCGGTGAACACGTTCCATGGCCTGTGAGCTTACGCCGAAAGAGAGCGCCGGTCGAGGACGAAGCATCGCACCGTCCAGTGCGAGCTCATCGGCCGCGACCTCGCTCCCGTTCGGACCCCACAGGTTCGGGCGGAAGCGAGGTTACGCCTATAGCTCGCGATGGGCGAGGGTGAGGCAAGGACGCAGGGAGCATTCGTAGCGGCGCTACGGGTGCGACCGACGTAGTATCGCGCCGTCCAGTGCGAGCTCATCGGCCGCGACCTCGCTCCCGTTCGGACCCCAAAAGCAAATGCCGAACCCCTAGGGCCCGGCACCGGCTGATCAACTCGTTTGCCTGCGCCGCAGGCATGGCGCTCTCGGCGCCTGCCCCTACACCAGCTCCAGAAAGACCATCTCGGCGGCGTCGCCTTGACGTGGGCCGATATGGGTGATGCGAGTGTAGCCGCCCGGACGATCGGCGTACTTCGGCGCGATCTCGTTGAACAGTTTGTACGAGATCTGCTTGTTGCGCAGTTGGCTGATCGCCGTGCGACGCGAATTGAGGTCTCCTGCCTTGCCCATGGTGATCATCTTTTCGACCATCGGCCGCACTTCTTTGGCGCGGGCCTCGGTGGTCTTGATGCGTTCATGCTCAAGCACAGAGCACACAAGATTCGCCAGCATCTGCCGGCGATGGTCCGGCTGAATCCCGAACCTTCTTCCTTTTCTCTTGTGCCTCACGCTACTCTCCTCTAAGCTTAAGGTTGTTCTTCTCAAGGCGTTCCCGTACTTCGTCAAGGCTCTTGCGCCCGAAGTTGGGAATACACATGAGTTCTTGCTCGGTCTTGCCAATGAGATCGCCGACGGTCTCTATTCCCTCGCGCTTCAGGCAGTTCAGCGAACGCACGCCCAAGTCGAGGTCGTCGATCATCATGTCTTCCTCGGGTTCGGGCCCGGCGCCCCCGACCAGCGCGTCCTGCTGATACTCAGGCGCATACTCGTCGGTATCGGCAAGGAAGATCCTCGTGAGGTCGTCGCGCAGCAGAGTCGCAGCGGCCGAGACCGCCGAATACGGATCGACCGCGCCGTTCGTCTGCACCTCGAGAGTGAGTTTGTCGAAATCGGTGCGCTGGCCCACACGAGCGGGTTCTACGCTGTAGGCGACCCGAGTCACCGGCGAGAAGATCGAATCGATGGGGATGACCCCCAGGGGAGCGCCTGCCCGTTTGTTGTCGTCAGCCGACACGTATCCCCTGCCTCGACGAACCGTGAGCCTCATCTCGAGGCGCCCGCCGTCTTCGAGCGTGCCGATGTAGGCGTTGGGGTTCATCACTTCCACCGCCGAGGGCAAATCTATGTCGGCGGCTATGACTTCGCCCGGACCGTCCTTCAGGAGGGTCACATCGTGCTCGTCTGCCTCTCCGTGGAGCACGAAGACGAGCTTCTTGAGATTGAGGATGACGTCGGTGACATCCTCCTTGACGTGCGGTACCGTCGAGAACTCGTGCTCGACCCCGGTGATCTTCACTGCCGAGATGGCGGCACCTTCCAGGGACGACAGCAGCACCCGCCGGAGCGAGTTACCGAAGGTATAGCCGAAGCCCCTGGCCAACGGTTCCACGGTAAAACGGCCGCAGTTATCGTCGACCTGGTCGTACACGCTATGCGGGGTGGCGAAATCTAGCAACCGACCCTCCTTCAGACTACTTGGAATAGAGCTCGACGATGAGCGATTCCTGGACGGGGATATCGATGTCGCTGCGCTCAGGCAGACGCAGGATCTTGCCCTGCATGTTGTCGTGGTCTGCCTGCAGCCATGCCGGCACCGAGGCCGTCAGGTCGGTCGCATCCTCGATGACCGCCTTGATGCCCTCACTGTCGAGCACCGCGGCGATGACGTCGTCTGGCCGTACCCTATACGATGGGATGTTGACCTTGCGACCGTTGACAGTGAAGTGGCTGTGCCGTACCAGTTGCCGGGCCTGACGGCGCGAGGCGCCGAAGCCCAAGCGATAGATGACGTTGTCGAGACGAAGCTCGAGCAGTCGCAGTAGGTTCTCACCCGTGACGCCGGGCTGATGCGCGGCGGTCACGTAGTAGTTGTGAAACTGGCCTTCGAGCACGCCATAGTAGCGGCGCGCTTTCTGCTTCTCGCGCAACTGGGTCAGATACTCCGACTGCTTGCGCCGGCGACCGCGACCGTGCTCACCCGGTGGGTAGGCCCGGCGATCGACGCCGCACTTATCGGTGAGGCACCGCTCTCCCTTGAGGAGCAACTTCTCGCCCTCGCGGCGGCACTGCTTGCACTGTGGGGAAGTGTCTCTTGCCATTTTCTCTCAGTCCCCCCTTATACCCTGCGCCGCTTTTTGGGACGGCAGCCGTTATGGGGGATAGGTGTCACGTCTTTGACCGTGCTCACATCGAGACCCGTAGCCTGCAGCGAGCGAATCGCCGTCTCGCGGCCGCTGCCCGGCCCCTTCACGTAGCAGTCGACCTTCTGCAGCCCATGCTCCATGGCAGCCCGAGCGGCACGCTCGGCAGTCACCTGTGCTGCGAAGGGAGTCGATTTCCGCGAGCCCTTGAAGCCCGCGGAACCAGCACTCGCCCACGCGATCACGTTGCCCTCTTTGTCGGTGAGGGTGACGAGCGTGTTGTTGAACGAGGTCTTGATGTATGCGTTACCGACCGCGATGCTCTTGCGCACCTTGCGGCGCCGGCCACGCGCGGCGGCGGTAGTGCGTTTGGTGGGTTTCGGCATGTGTTCTTACTCCGTCCTAGTATGTCTCTCGCGAGTCCGCCGGCCGGCTAGACCCGCACCTTCTTCTTCACGCCGACGGTCGGCTTGTGTCCCTTGCGCACTCGAGCATTGGTCTTCGTGCGCTGGCCACGGACGGGCATGCCGCGCCGATGCCGAATACCGCGGTAACAACCGATCTCCATGAGCCGCTTGATGTTCTGGCTGCGCTCACGCCTCAAATCGCCTTCAACGAGGAGATTGTCCTCGATATAGCTGCGCAGACGAATCTCTTCGTCCTCGGTGAGATCCTTCACATGCGTGTTCGGATCGATCTTCACGGCACCGAGGATCTTGTTAGACGTCGACCGCCCTATGCCAAAGACATAGGTCAGACCGATCTCGATGCGTTTCTCACGCGGGAGAGTTACACCAGCGATACGAGCCATGCGTTACTCCTGCCTCCCATCAACCTTGCCGCTGCTTATGGCGCGGGTTCTCGCAGATGACCACGACCACGCCCCTACGCCGAACGATCTTGCACTTCTCACACATCGGTTTGACCGACGCTCTGACTTTCATCTAACGCCCTTCCTCTACTTGAAACGATACGTGATCCGTCCGCGAGTCAGGTCGTAAGGCGACAGCTCGACCTTGACCCTGTCTCCGGGTAGGATCCGTATGTAGTTCATACGCATCTTGCCGGATATGTGAGCGAGTATCTCCAGCTCGTTGTCGAGCTTGACCCGGAACATGGTGTTGGGCAAGGCTTCCACCACCTCACCCTCAAGTTCTATTGCTTCTTCCTTAGGACACACTACTCACGTCACCCCTAACCCATACGGCAACCCGGCCACAGCCACGCCGAAACGGGTCCCCTGAATGCCAGCCGTTTATCTTACCACAGCCTTCACCCATGCTAGGCCCTCGCCACTTCAGCCGCGGTAAGGATGCGCGGGCCTTGCTTGGTTATCGCCACCGTATGCTCGAAATGGGCGGACAGACTATGGTCCTTGGTATAGATGGCCCAGCCGTCGTCGCCGATCTCCACATCATACCGCCCCATGTTGATCATCGGCTCGATCGCGAGCACCATGCCTTCACGCAACTCGGGGCCCTGTCCGGCCGGACCGAAGTTCGGCACCTGTGGGTCCTCGTGCATCTCACGGCCCACACCGTGGCCGACCAGGCTCTCTACTACCGAGTAGCCATGAGATTCCGCGTGGCTCTGGACCGCGTGCGAGATGTCGCCCACCCGGTTGCCGACAACACACTGGGCGATGCCCAGCATCAACGACTCCTCGGTGATACGCAGCAGGGCACGAGCCTCATCGGATATCTCGCCCACCGGGTACGTCGTGGCGGCATCGGCTATGTAGCCGTCCATCGTCACGCCCACGTCCACTCCCAGGACGTCCCCTTCACGCAGGCGGACCTTGCCGGGGATGCCGTGCACTACCATATCGTTCGGCGACGCGCAAATGGAACCGGGAAAGCCCCGGTATCCCTTGAAGGTCGGCACGCCGCCCTTGTCGCGTATGTAGTTCTCCGCCAAACGATCCAGCTCTTTCGTCGTCATTCCCGGCTCGATCGTCGTTCCGATGAGATCGAGGCACTCGCGCACCAGCTTGCCCGCGCGAGCCATCTTCTCGATCTCCGAAAGCGACTTTCTGATTATCACGCCGTCTTGCTCTTTGCCCGCTCGTCCTCGGCCCTGCACCTACAGGGCCGCCGGTCCCAGGGCCGCCCGGATGTCGTCAAACGTCTTGTCCGGAAGCTGCGCTCCGTCGACGCGGGCGACCACACCCTGATTATCGTAGTAGCCGATGAGCGGCTCGGTCTGCGCGCGGTACACCTCCAGCCGGTTGCGTACCGTGGCCTCGGTGTCGTCATCCCGCTGGTAGAGTTCCCCGCCGCAGGCGTCGCACACGCCCTCGACCTTGGCCGTATTGAAGTAGATGTGAAAGGGGGCCTGGCACGATCGGCAGATGCGACGCCCGGTGAGCCGTTTGATGAGGAGGTCCTCCTCGACGAGCAGCACGACGGTCTTCGAGATCGCTCTATCGAGGGTCTCGAGAGCCTTGTCCAGGGCCTCGGCCTGCGGGATGGTACGCGGGAAACCGTCCATCAAGAAGCCCTTCGCCGTGTCGGGTTCCTGCAAACGGTCCTTGACGATACCGATCACCACGCTGTCGGGCACGAGCTCACCGGCGTCCATGTACTTCTTGGCCTCCAGGCCCATTTGGGTCTGGTTCTTCACGGCCGAGCGCAGGATATCTCCGGTGGAGATGTGCGGCACCCCATACTCGGCCACGATGCGGCTGGCCTGGGTGCCTTTGCCGGCTCCGGGGGGGCCGAGAAGAACAAGATTGAACTGAGTCACGTCGAGGTCCTTTCCTAGCCCTGGTGCCTACTTGAGGAAGCCTTCATAGTGGCGCATGAGCAACTGCGACTCCATCTGCTGCATGGTGTCGAGCGCGACGCCGACCACGATCAGGAGCGAGGTGCCTCCGAAGTAGAACTGCACTCCCATACCCTTGTAGAGAGCCGTGGGGAGCAGGACGATCGCGGCCAGGAACAGAGCGCCGGGCAACGTGATGCGCGTCAGCACCCGATCCAGATACGCGGCCGTTGGGCGTCCCGGGCGGATGCCCGGAACGAAGCCGCCGTACTTCTTCAGATTGTCAGCCTGGTCGATGGGGTTGAACTGAACCGCCGTATAGAAGTACGTGAAGGCGATGATGAGAATCACCTCGGCGGCGAGATACCACCAACTGCTTGGGCCGATGTGGTCGGCCAACCACTGTGTCCAGCCCCACGGCACCATCTCGGCGAGGGTCACCGGGAAGAGCAGCACCGACGAGGCGAAGATGACCGGGATAACGCCGGCCATGTTCACGCGGAGCGGCAGATACGTGCTCTGGCCACCATAGACCTTACGTCCGACCACGCGCTTCGCATACTGCACCGGGATGCGACGCTGGCCCTGTGTCACGAAGATGACGGCCGCCACGACCAACAGTGCGATGATGCCCATGGCCACCCAGTAGCCCGGGTTCATGTTGAACAGCTTCATGAGACCGCTCGGCAAGCGCGAGATGATGCTCGCGTAGATCATGAGAGAGATGCCGTTGCCGATGCCCCGCTGGGTGATGAGCTCGCCCAGCCACATGACGAGGATGGCGCCCACGGTGAGGGTCAGCACGACCAGCCACACGTTCAGCAACGTGAACGTGGGATTGCCTGCTTCGTCCACGGGGAAGGCGCCCTGGTTCTTGAACAGGAACACGAAACCAACCGCTTCGATGAGGGCCAGGATCGCGGTGAAGTACCTCGTATACTGATTGACCTTCTTCTGCCCCGCGGGCCCTTCTTTCATGAGAGCCTCGAGCTTTGGGCTCACCATGGTCAGCAACTGCATGATGATCGAAGCGGTGATGTAGGGCATGATGCCCATGGCAAAAATCGCCATCTGCTGCAAAGCGCCGCCGGTGAAGAGGTCGTAGAAGTCGAACACCCCTCCAGAGCCGAACATCTCCGAGACCGACTCCATGTCGATTCCCGGCACGGGCAGAAAACAACCGAGCCGGTAGATCGCGATGACGAGGGCCGTGAAGAGGAGCTTCTTCCGGAGATCCGGGAGCTTCCAGGCGTTGAGCAGGGACTGGAACATCAGGGTCTCACTCCTTACTTACTCCATTCACGATGAAGGGGCTGCCGTCGAGTCCATACGGGAGACGGCACGATGCGGCGTCCTGGGCTGCGCCCACGGCGCCGGCGAGAACGCAAACTGCGTCCGTGGCTCGCACCCGTACGTCGGTCTCTGTTCGGCATAGCTTCATCGCGAATCAAGTCTCACTAGATGACTTCCGCCGTACCGCCGGCGCCCTCGATCTTGACGATCGCAGCGGCGCTGAAGCCATGGGCCTTGATCGTGAGCGGATTCGCCAACTCACCGTTGGCCAGGATCTTGATCCTCTCGTCCAGCTTCTTGATGATGCCCTTACCGAGCAGTGCCTCGGGGGAAACCACGTCTCCGGCAGCGAAGACCGACAGACGCGACAGGTTGATAGGCGTCATGTAGGTACGGAACGGGCCGATAGGCATGGCGGTCTTGGCATGCGGGCCGCGGAGCTTGGGCAGGCGCATGTGCAGCGGCATCTGACCGCCCTCGTAGCGAGGCGAGATCTGACCGCCCGATCGCTGCTTGGAGCCCTTGTGGCCCCGGCCAGATGTCTTGCCCACGCCCGAGCCTTCGCCGCGCCCCACGCGCTTGCGCGGGCGGCGAGACCCTGGCTCGGGCTCGAGATTGTGTAGGAAGATGTCTCCCATAGCTATCCTTTGTCCTTGACGTCGACCACGTCGACCTCGAGCATGTAACCGATCTTGTGCACCATGCCGCGGATGGCCGGGGTGTCATCGTGATAGACGGTCTGGCCCATGCGGGATATGCCGAGTGCGTCGAGTGTGGCCTTATGGTCCTTCTTGCGGTTGATGCGGCTCTTGACCTGGGTGATCTTCAACATGCCGTCACGCATCCTCGGTCTCAGCCGCTACCGCGTCCTGAACATCAGCCGGGGTCTCGATAGGCTCGGCGTCGGCGACCACGGCCTTCACGGGCTCGGGTGCCGTCTCTGACGGAGCAGCGGAGCGAGCGAGTTCGGCGACCGGCTCGGGGGCGGCCACGGGGCTGGTCTCGATCGGGCGGCCGCCTGTCACCTCGCGGATAGTCTTCCCCCTCTGCCTTGCGATATCCTCGGGACGGCGCAGGGACCGGAGACCCGCTTCCGCGGCCCTCACCATGTTGATGGGGTTGGTCGTGCCCAAGCTCTTGGTGAGCACGTCGCGCACGCCGCCAAGCTCCAGCAGAGCCCGGACACCGCCACCTGCGATGACACCGGTTCCGGCGGAGGCGGGCCTCATGACCACACGGCCTGCGCCGAAGTGGCCGAGAACCTCGTGGGTGATGGTGGTGCCGTGCTTCGGTACCACAAACAGGTTCTTGCGCGCGTCGTCGATGGCCTTTTGGATGGCCAGGGGCACCTCTTTGGCCTTGCCGTAGCCTACGCCCACCGTGTCCTCACGGTTGCCGACGGCGACAAGAGCTGTGAACGAGAAACGCCGGCCGCCCTTGACGACCTTCGCCACCCGGTTGATATGAATCACGCTCTCCTCAAGGTTGAGCGTATCTGCCTTGATCTGTGCCAATGTGCTACCTCACTCTCCCTCAGAAATCCAGGCCGGCTTCGCGGGCACCGTCCGCGAGGGCTTTCACTCGACCGTGATATAGATACGATCCTCTATCGAAGACCACACGCTCCACGCCCGCGGCCTTGGCCCGCTCAGCGACGAGAGTGCCGACCTTGGTGGCTTGGTCTTTCTTGCTTAGACCGGTGTCGGCAATGTGATTGCTGTCGGCACTGGCGAGGGTACGACCGGTCGAATCGTCGATGACCTGCACCCAGATGGCGCGGTTCGACCGGAAGACGGAAAGACGAGGACGCTCGGCCGTGCCGCGCACCTTGCTGCGAACCCTCACGGCACGCCGTGCCCGCATCGCGTTCTGACTTGCTTGAGTACTCATTCTCTCCTCTTCCCTACGCCCGCTTGCCGACCTTGCGCCGCACCACTTCGCGTTCGTAGCGAATGCCCTTGCCCTTGTAGGGCTCAGGCTTGCGGATGGCGCGGATCTCAGCCGCGACCTGGCCGACACGTTGCTTGTCGATGCCCTTGACCACGATCTGAGTGGGAACGGGCACTTCGAATTCGATGTTTTCCGGTGGTACGACGACGACCGGATGCGAGTAGCCGACCAGGATCTCGAGGTCGGAACCCTTCTTGGAGGCCCTGTAGCCCACGCCCTGGATCTCGAGCTTCCTCTGGAAGCCCTCGGTCACACCGGTGACCATGTTCGACAGTAGGGTGCGGGTAAGTCCGTGCAGCGACCTGTTGGGACCGGTGTCGTCGGGTCGGGTGACCGTCATGACGCCCTCGCCGAGAGCCACGCTCATCTTCGGGTGAACGTTCATCGCGAGACTGCCCTTGGGGCCCTTGACCGCGACGTTGCTCCCCTCGATGGTGACTTCGACACCGGCGGGAATCTGTATGGGTGCTCTTCCAATTCTTGACATAACGGCTACCAGACGAAACAGACGACTTCGCCGCCAACACCCTGCCGCTGAGCCTCACGGGCGGTCATCAGGCCACGCGAGGTGGAGATGACTGCCGTACCCAGGCCACCGAGGACCTTGGGGAGGTTGTCTTTCTTGGCATAGATGCGACGACCCGGCTTACTGACCCTCTTCACCTGCGATATGACGCGGCGACGGCCGTCAGTGTACTTGAGTTCTATCACCAGCTTGTCGAAGCTGCCGTCATTGACGACGGCGTACTCAGCGATGTAGCCCTCGTCCTTGAGGAGACGGGCCAGATCGACCTTCTGAGAGGAACTCGGCATCTCGACCTGAGCGTGCAGCGCCTTGTTGGCGTTACGCACCCGGGTCAGCATGTCAGCAATGGGATCGGTATGCGACATGACCCCTCCTACCAGCTCGACTTGGTGACGCCAGGGATGAGACCCTGGTGGGCAAGCTCACGAAGACAGATGCGGCAGAGGCCAAAGCGGCGGACATAACCGCGGGGCCGGCCGCAACGAAGGCAACGGTTGTGAGCGCGAACCGCGTGCTTCTGCGGACGCCGTGCCTTGGCGATCATTGACTTTTTTGCCATGCGGTGTTGCTCCTATCCTTCAGCTCTCGCGGAAGGGCATGCCCATCAACTTGAGGAGCGCCCGTCCTTCTGCGTCGGTTTTTGCCGTGGTCGTGATGGCGATGTCTAAACCGCGGATCTTGTCGATCTTGTCGTAATCGATCTCCGGGAAAATGATCTGTTCCTTCACACCCATGTTGTAGTTGCCCTGGCCGTCGAAACCGTTGGCCGCCACACCGCGAAAGTCGCGGATGCGCGGAAGGGCGATGCTCATGAGCCGATCGAGCATCTCGTACATGCGCTCTCCACGCAGGGTCACACGAAGCCCCACCGGCATGCCGGCGCGCAGCTTGAAGTTTGCGACCGACTTGCGTGCCCGCCTGATCTGGGCCTTCTGGCCCGTGATCTGGCCGAGCTGGGTAGCCGCCTCTTCCATGCTCTTGGCATCGTGCGTGCCCTCACCAATGCCCATATTGAGGGTCAACTTCGTGACCCTGGGCACCTGCATGATGTTCTGGTAGCCAAACTGCTCCCGGAGGGCCGGCACGATCTGGGTCTGATATCTCTCTTTCAGTCTCGGTGCCATCGTTAACCCTTATCAACCTGGACGTTGCACTTCTTGCAGAAGCGGACCTTGTCGTCGCCCTCCATACGCACGCCGGTGCGAACCGCGGCGTTGCAGCTGGGGCAGACCAGCTTGACGTTACTGATGTGCATGCTGGCTTCGCGCTCGATCACTCCGCCCTGCGGCGTCTTCTTCGAGGGACGAACGTGCCTCTTGATGAAGTTCACCCGCTCGACGGTGATCCGCTCTTCGTTCTCGAAGACGTGCAGGACCTTGCCCCGCTTACCGTTCTCCTTGCCTTGGATGACCTCGACGTTGTCACCCTTCTTGACCCGGAACTTCTTGGTGTGCCGTGCTTCCTTCCGCATCACAGCACCTCCGGGGCCAGCGAGATGATCTTCGCGAAGTTCTTCTCGCGAAGCTCTCGGCCGACGGGGCCGAAAATGCGGGTGCCCCGCGGGTTGAGCTGACGGTCGATCAGCACGGCGGCGTTCTCATCGAAGCCGATGTACGTGCCGTCCTTGCGTCCGTATGACTTCTTCACCCGCACCACGACCGCGCGCACGACGTCGCCCTTCTTGACGGCGCCACCGGGAGTGGCCTCCTTGACCGCTCCCACTATGATGTCGCCCACGCCGGCGTAACGTCGCTGCGATCCGCTCATGATGCGGATGCAGAGCAGCTCACGCGCGCCGGTGTTGTCTGCGACCCTGAGTCTTGTCTCCACCTGTATCATCGTTTCTCACCCATCTCCTACCGGCGCGCTACTCGGCGCGTTGGAGCACCTTGATCAGGCGCCAGGTCTTCTCTCGCGATAGCGGCCGGCATTCACGCACCAAGACGGTGTCGCCGACCCGAGCTTCATTTTGCTCGTCGTGTGCCTTCAGGCGATCCGTGGTGCGGATCACCTTCTTGTACTTGGGGTGAGGCTTGACCGCGCTCACCTGCACGACGATCGTCTTCTCCATCTTGTCGGAGACGACGACGCCCTGCCGCTCCCGCTGTGCTGAGGTGCGCTGCTCGGCCATCAAAGCTCCTTCGCCCTTGCTCGTGCTGACTGGACCGTCATGATCCTCGCGATGTCCTGGCGTACCTGGACGAGCCGGGAGGTGTTCTCCAGTTGGCCGGCCGCATGCTGGAATCTCAGGTTGAAGAGCTCCTCGCGCGACTGCTTCAGTCGCTGCACCAGTTCTTCGTCAGCGAGCTCGAATATTTCCTTAACCTTCAATGCCCCCATCCTCCCTGGTCGCGAATCTGCATTTCACAGGAAGTTTGTGCGAAGCGACGCGAATAGCTTCCTTGGCCAATTCCTCGGAAACACCCGCCAACTCGAACATCACACGACCCGGCTTGATGACAGCCACCCACTGATCGGGAGAGCCTTTGCCGGAACCCATGCGGGTCTCAGCCGGCTTCTTGGTGATGGGCTTGTCGGGGAAGACGTTGATCCACACCTTCCCGCCTCTTTTGATCTTGCGGGTCATGGCAATACGAGCGGCTTCGATCTGCCGGCTGGTGACCCAACCCGGCTCGAGGGCCTGCAGGCCGTACTCACCGAAATGCACGGTGGACTGACCCTTCGCCTTGCCGGCCATGCGACCGCGGTGCTGTTTGCGGTGCTTAACCCGTTTTGGTAGTAGCATCTCTAAATCCCTAGCCTAACCGGGCTTCGTTCTGCCTCTGGGACCCACCTTGGTCGAATCCCTCGGGCATGATCTCACCCTTGTTTATCCAAACCTTCACGCCGATCTTGCCGAACGTCGTATTGGCTTCGCAGAAGCCGTAGTCAATGTCGGCTCGCAGCGTGTGGAGAGGCACTCGCCCCTCGCTGTAGCCCTCGATGCGCGCCATCTCGGCGCCACCTAGACGGCCACCCGACTTCACCTTGATGCCGATGGCGCCGGAGCGCATGGCCGAGGTGATGGCCCGCTTCATCGCACGCCTGAAGCTGACGCGGTTGGCCAGCTGCTCAGCGATAGACTGCGCGACCAGGTTGGCGTCGAGTTCCGGCCTCTTGATCTCGACGATATTGACGTGCACCGTCTTGCCACTCAGGTCGTGGAGATCGCGACGTAGCGCGTCCACCTCGGAACCCGACTTGCCGATGACAATGCCCGGCCGAGCCGTATGGATGTCGATCACCAGCTTGTTGGTGTCCTTGCGGATGATGATGTTGGACAGGCCGGCGTGGCCCATCTTTCTCTGGATATGCTTGCGGATGGCCAGATCCTCGTGGAGGAAACCGGCGAACTGCCTCTCGGTGTACCAATGAGCTTTCCAGTCATGGATGATGCCGAGCCGCATGCCCCCTGGGTGAACTTTCTGACCCACCTGCTACGACTCCTTCTTCTCGTCGACACACACGGTGATGTGACTCGTCCGCTTACGGATGCGGCTGGCGCGGCCCATGGCACGCGGCCGAAACCGCTTCAGAGTCGGACCACCGTCCACATATGCCCGAACGACGTACAGATCGTCTGCGTCGAGGTCATGGTTGTTCTCTGCGTTGGCCACGGCCGAATCGAGGACCTTGCCGACCAGCTTGGCTGCGGCCCGCGGCGTGAGCGACAGAATGGCTTTGGCCTCGGCGACCTTCTTGCCACGGATGAGGCGGGCGACGTCGCCGGCTTTGCGGGGCGATACCCGCACGTACTTGGCTGTTGCGTTGACCATATCCGTCACTTCCTCTTCATGCGGCGCTCTTTATTGCCGCCATGACCGCGAAAGGTGCGCGTCAGCGCGAATTCGCCCAGCCGGTGGCCGACCATGCTCTCCGTGACGTAGATGGGCACATGCTTGCGGCCGTCATGCACCGCGATCGTATGCCCGATCATCTCGGGATAGATGGTGGAAGCCCGCGACCAGGTCTTGAGCATGCGCTTCTCGCCGGTCTCGTTCATGGACTCGACGCGAGCCATAAGCCGCTCTTGGACAAAGGGAGCTTTTTTGCTTGAACGTGCCACGATGCTCTATTACCTCCCCTTCTTCGCGCGTCTTACGATGTACTTGCTCGAAAGCTTCTTCTTGTTGCGAGTCTTGTGACCCAGCGTAGGAACGCCCCACGGTGTCACCGGGTTGCGACCCGGAGGCGTCGAACCCTCGCCACCGCCGTGCGGATGGTCCACAGGGTTCATGGTCGTTCCGCGCACGGTGGGCCTGATGCCCATCCAGCGCTTGCGGCCGGCCTTGCCGGTGACCAGGTTCTCGTGTTCGGCGTTGCCGATCTCGCCCACAGTCGCCCTGCACTCGAGACGGATCATGCGCATCTCGCCCGAGGGCAGCCTAAGGATGGCGTAGTTGCCTTCCTTGGCCATGATCTGCGCTGAGGTGCCGGCGGCGCGGGCGATCTGCCCACCGCGGCCCTTCGTCATCTCGATGTTGTGCACCACGGTACCGACCGGGATGTTCTTCAACGGAAGCGCGCACCCTACGCGGATGTCGGCTCCCGGACCGGCCTCAACCATCGAGCCCACGCCTAGCTTGTTGGGGGCCAGGATGTAGCGCTTGTCGCCGTCGGCATACACCACCAAGGCGATGCGGGCGTTGCGGTTCGGATCGTACTCGATCGAGGCGACCTTGCCCGGCACGCCGTCTTTGTCGCGCTTGAAGTCGATGATGCGGTACAGACGCTTGGCTCCGCCACCCTGATGACGAGTGGTGATGCGGCCGTAGTTGTTGCGCCCGCCTTTGCGCTTCACCGGACGGGTGAGTGACTTCTCCGGTTCAGTCTTCGTGATCTCATCGAAAGCAGGGGTAGTCGCGAACCTGCGTCCGGGAGATGTCGGCTTGTAGCTCTTTATCGCCATGCCTGTCTTACCAGTTCCCTTCTACTTCTCAGCTCGCGCCGAAGAACTCGATACGGTTGCCCGGAGCAAGCTCGACCACTGCCTTCTTCCACCGCTTGGTGGTGCCTACGTGGGCGCCCCTGCGTTTGGGTTTGGGCTTGACGTTGATGGTCTGCACGCCGATGACCTTCACCTTGAAGACCTCTTCAACGGCGGCTCTGATATGGGGTTTCGTCGCCCGATAGTTGACCTCGAACGAATACCGGTTGCTCTCAACAGCCCGGTAGCTCTTCTCGGAGATGATCGGGCGAATAATGATCTCGCGCGCGTCCATTAGGCTTCACCGCCCGTTGAGCCGGTTTCTAGGAAAGACACGGCAGCCTCTGTGAACAGCAAGCTCTTGGCCCACACGTAGTCCTGTACCTCGGCCTCTCCGACCATCATGACCCGTGTGCCCGCGATATTGCGGAAGCTCTTAAGAGCAGCGATCTCCTCAGCGCCGACCAGGACGAGCAACGGCTTGTCGAGTTCGGACTTGCTGAGAATGCCCGCTGCCCGCTTGCTCGAAGGCGCGTCGAAGGAGGCGCCCGAGAGCACTCGGACCGTGCCTCCCGCTACCAGATCGGCTAGAGCCATGCGAAACGCCTGGACCCTGACCTTCTTGTTGACCTTCTTCGCAAAGCTGCGTGGGATGGGCGGGAAGGCCACGCCACCACCCGTGAAGTGCGCCACCTTGCCCGAGCCAACGCGAGCCCGGCCGGTGCCCTTCTGCCGCCACTGCTTGGCCGTCGTGCCGGCGACCTCGCTACGCGTCTTTGCCGACGCGGTGCCCTGCCGGTGACCCGCCAGTTCCGCGGTCACGACCTGATGGAGAAGACCAACGCTGATGTGGTCGCTCACGAGAGCATCCGCCAACTCGCGCTGGCCCACGACCGCGCCGGTCTCGTCGATTTTGTCAATTGATGGCATAGGCCTAACCCCTGATCACGACCAGGGAACCTTTGCTCCCCGGAATCGCGCCTTTCACCAGCACCAGGTTCTGCTCCGCGTCGGTCGCGACCACAGTGAGACCCGGCTGAGTCACCTGCACGTTGCCCATGTGCCCAGGCAGCCGGGTGCCGGGATAGACCCTTGAGGGGTCGGCCGACGAACCGATGGAGCCGGGAGCACGATGAAAGTGCGCGCCGTGATAGCCGGGGCCGCCAGCGAACCCGTGCCGTTTGATAACACCCTGGAAGCCCTTGCCCTTGCTGACACCGGTCACTTTGACCTTGTCGCCAGGGCTGAAGACATCGACCGTGACGGCATCGCCCACGGCCAACTCGTCTTCGCCGCGGACCTCGTGGAGGTGCCGCTTAGGAGAGATACCCGCCTTCTTGAGGTGACCCAATAGCGGCTTGTTCAGTCTCTTGGCCTTCACGTCGCCGAAAGCGATCTGAGTGGCGGAGTAGCCGTCGGTGTCGACGGTCTTCTTCTGCGTGACCAAGCAGGGCCCGGCCTGTATGACCGTACACCTGACGACCGTACCGTCTTCGTTGAAGAACTGGGTCATACCCAGCTTTGTTCCTAGTAGCGTCTTCATCACAGTTTGATCTCGATGTCCACGCCCGCGGGCAGATCCATGCGCATCAGCGAGTCCACCGTCTTGGGGGTGGGCTGATGGATGTCGATCAGGCGCTTATGCGTCCTGATCTCGAAGTGCTCCCGCGAGTCTTTGTCTTTGAACGGACTACGGATCACGCAGTAGACGTTCTTCTCTGTGGGAAGAGGAACGGGTCCCGAGATGGTGGCGCCGGTGCGCTCAGCCGTCTCGACGATGCTCCGCGCACTCCTGTCCACGAGTTCGTGATCGTAGGCCTTCAGCCTGATGCGTATCTTCTGTTGCGCCACCGAGCGACTCCTACTACTTGATGATCTTGGTCACGGCGCCGGCACCGACCGTACGGCCACCCTCACGGATAGCGAAACGGAGGCCTTCATCCATGGCGATGGGGGTGATCAGCTTGGCATGGATGGTGGTGTGATCGCCCGGCATGACCATCTCGACGCCCTCATCGAGAGTCACGTCGCCGGTCACGTCGGTCGTCCGGAAGTAGAACTGCGGACGGTAGCCGTTGAAGAACGGAGTGTGCCGCCCACCCTCTTCGCGCGACAGAACGTAAATCTGCGCCTCGAATTCGGTGTGGGGGGTGATGCTGCCCGGCTTGGCAAGAACCATGCCGCGCTCTACTTCCTCGCGCTTGGTGCCGCGGAGCAGAACGCCGATGTTGTCGCCCGCGCGACCCTCATCAAGCAGCTTGCGGAACATCTCGACGCCGGTGGCGACGGTCTTGGTGGGCTGCGGATGCAGGCCGACCATCTCGACGTTGTCGCCAACCTTCACGATGCCGCGCTCAACGCGGCCTGTGACCACGGTGCCGCGGCCCTGGATGCTGAACACGTCTTCGATCGGCATCAGGAAGGGCTTGTCGATGGCCCGCTCGGGATCGGGGATGTAGGTATCGAGAGCGTCGGCCAGCTTGAAGATAGAGCCGCACTTGGTGCACTCGCGGTCGCCGCAGCCGTGATCGAGGGCCTGCAGAGCCGAGCCGATGATAACCGGGATCTCGTCGCCCGGAAACTCATACTCCGTGAGCAGCTCGCGGACTTCCATCTCGACCAACTCGAGCAGCTCCGGATCGTCTACCATGTCGGCCTTGTTCATGTAGACGATGATGTAGGGAACGCCCACCTGACGGGCGAGCAGGATATGCTCACGGGTCTGCGGCATGGGGCCGTCGGCGGCGGACACGACGAGAACCGCGCCGTCCATCTGGGCGGCACCGGTGATCATGTTCTTGATGTAGTCGGCGTGGCCCGGGCAGTCGACGTGGGCGTAGTGCCGCTTCTCGGTCTCGTACTCGACGTGCGCCGTGGCGATCGTGATACCGCGCTCGCGCTCTTCGGGGGCGTTATCGATGGAGTCGAAGCTGCGGAACTCGATGTCGGGGTTCAAATTCGCCAGACATCTGGTAATGGCCGCCGTCAATGTGGTCTTGCCGTGGTCGACGTGACCGATCGTACCCACGTTGACGTGAGTCTTGGTCCGTGCAAACTTCTTCTTCGCCATTGATTCCTCCCTTTCTACCTGAATCATTCAGGCGGCCGCCGCAAGCCGGTGGCCGGTTTGCCTTAGTTAGTCTTCGCTCTTTCTGCCGCCCTGCTGGGCGATTATTTCCTGCGCGATGGTGCTGGGCACCTCAGCGTAGTGACTGAACTGCATGGTGTACACCGCGCGGCCCTGCGTCATAGAACGCAAGTCGGTGGCGTAACCGAACATCTGGGCCAGAGGTACATTCGCGCGGATGACTTGGGCGCCGGCCCTCAGCTCCATGCCTCCGATGTGTCCGCGGCGAGAGTTGAGGTCGCCCATGACGTCGCCCATGTACTCCTCGGGAACGACCACTTCGACGTCCTCTACGGGCTCGAGTAGAACAGGATGCGCCTTCTTGGCTGCTTCGCGGAACGCCATGGAACCTGCGATCTTGAAGGCCATCTCCGACGAGTCGACCTCGTGATACGAGCCGTCTATGAGCTCGACCTTGACATCCTCCACGGGGAACCCGGCCAGGACTCCCGTCTCCATGGCCTCGACGATGCCGTTCTGCACGGCGCCAACGTATTCTCTGGGCACAGCCCCGCCGACTATCTTGTTCTCGAAGATGAAGCCGGCCCCGTAGGTGTTCGGCTCCACCTTGATGACAACATGCCCGTATTGGCCGCGACCGCCAGTCTGGCGAACGAAACGGCCCTCGGCCTTGGGCACCGTCTTGGTGATGCCCTCACGATAGGCCACCTGCGGGCGGCCCACATTGGCGTCGACCTTGAACTCCCGCAACAACCTGTCGACGATGATCTCAAGGTGCAACTCGCCCATGCCGGCGATGATCGTCTGCCCAGTCTCCTCGTCGGTGCGAACCCTGAAGGTCGGGTCTTCCTCTGACAACTTCATGAGACTGTCCGACAGCCTGTCCTGATCGGCCTTGGTCTTGGGTTCGATGGCCACGAAGATGACCGGATCGGGGAACTCGATGGCCTCGAGGATCACCGGGTGGTCGGCGGCACACAGTGTGTCACCGGTGTAGGTCGCTTTGAGACCGACGGCGGCCGCGATATCGCCGGCGTACACGTCGGTGATGTCGTCACGATGGTTCGCGTGCATCTGCAAGATGCGGCCGACACGTTCCTTCTTGTCTTTGCTCGCGTTGGAGACGTACGACCCGGCCTTGAGAGTGCCGGAATACACGCGGAAGTACGTGAGCTTGCCCACGAAGGGGTCTGACATGATCTTGAAGGCGATCGCCGAGAAGGGCTCGTCGTCAGCTGCACGGCGGGTCACCGTCTCGCCGCTGCGCGGGTTGATTCCTTCGACCGGCGGAACGTCGAGCGGCGACGGCAGATAGTCGACCACCGCGTCGAGCAGCAACTGCACGCCCTTGTTCTTGAACGCCGTGCCGCACAACACCGGCGTGAGCTCGATATCCAGAGTCGCCTGGCGGATAGCCGCCTTGATGCGCTCCTCAGAGATCTCGTGACCCTCGAGATAGTCCATCATCAGATGATCGTCGCGGTCGGCAAGCGCCTCGAGCATGTGCATGCGGGCCTCGTCGGCCTCCTCGCGCATGTCGTCGGGAATCGCGCTCTCGCTCCACTCGACGCCCATGTCGTCGTCATAAACGCGGGCGACCATGCGAACCAGGTCGATGACTCCGCTGAACTGATCCTCGCGCCCTATCGGCAGCTGGATCACGAGCGGATGAGCGTGGAGGCGGTCGATCATCGTCTGGACGCCGCGCATGAAGTCCGCACCCACACGGTCCATCTTGTTGATGAACGCGATGCGGGGAACCCGGTACTTGTCGGCCTGCCGCCAAACGGTCTCAGACTGGGGCTCGACTCCGGCGACGGAGCAGAACACCGCGACCGAGCCGTCGAGCACGCGTAGTGATCTTTCGACCTCCATCGTGAAGTCCACGTGCCCGGGCGTGTCTATGATGTTGATACGATAATCGCGCCAATCGCACGTTGTAGCAGCCGACGTGATGGTGATGCCACGCTCTTGCTCCTGCGCCATCCAGTCCATCACGGCGGCGCCATCGTGCACCTCGCCGATCTTGTATGTGCGACCCGTGTAGTACAGGATCCGCTCGGTGGTGGTGGTCTTGCCGGCATCGATGTGAGCCATGATGCCGATGTTGCGGACCATCGCCAGCGGATGCCGCTGGGTCGCCTTCGCGTCGGATTTATGTGCTGTTGCCTGAGCCAACTACTGCTATACCTCGATACCTTTCGTCTGCTACCAGCGGTAATGCGCGAAGGCCCTATTGGCCTCGGCCATGCGGAGCAGGTCTTCCTTCTTCTTCATGGTCACGCCGGTGCGGTTGAAACCATCGAGCAACTCGCCGGCCAGACGCTCGGCCATGGTGTGCTCGCGCCGCGCGCGGCTGTGGTTAACGAGCCAGCGGACGGCTAGCGTATACGACCGGCGGGTCGGGACTTCGACCGGCACCTGGTAGTTCGCGCCACCGACACGGCGGGAGCGGACCTCGAGCGCGGGCCGTACGTTCTCGACCGCTTCTTTGAGAACACTTGCCGGATCGTTGCCGGTGCGTTCGCGGAGGATATTCATCGCGTCATACATGATGCGCTCGGAGGTGGATTTCTTGCCGTCGAGCATCATCCGGTTGACCATCTGGGTGACCAGGCGGCTCCTGTAGACCGAATCAGGCTGGATATCGCGCTTAGGGGCTTTGACTCTTCTGGACATGCCTTCCTCCCGCCTACTTGCCCATCTTCGCGCCGTACTTGGAGCGGCCGCGCTTGCGATTGGCCACGCCGGCGGAATCGAGAGCCGCGCGGATGATCTTATAGCGGACGCCCGGGAGATCCCGCACACGACCACCACGAATGAGTACCACGGAGTGTTCCTGCAGGTTATGCCCGATGCCCGGAATGTACGCGGTCACTTCCATGCCGTTCACCAGCCGCACGCGCGCCACTTTCCGCAGGGCCGAGTTGGGCTTTTTGGGCGTGGTGGTGTACACGCGTGTGCACACGCCGCGCTTCTGCGGCGCGCCTTTGAGGGCAGGCGTCTTCGTCCTCTTGGACTGCTCTTGCCGCCCCTTGCGGATCAACTGGTTGATCGTCGGCACACGAACTCCTCGTCTATCTCTTGCTGATGCTCTTCTTACTTCTCCGCGCGCACAGCCAAATCACGCGTCCGGACGCGCAGCGGCCGCGAAGTATACCAAAGCCGTCTGGCGCCTGCAAGAAACTCGCTGGCGCCCTTACAGCCATCGCGACAAGACGGCACGCAGGAAACTGGGTGCGGAGCCCGCCCCTGGGAGCGACCAGCGGGAGAATACACTCCTTCGCACCGGTATACATTCCCAGAGGCGGCGGCTTCACTCCTCAGCGGCCTGGCTGCCGCGCTCTACTCCTCCTCGAACTGGGCGTCCCCGCCAAGCAGCGCCGTTTCGGCCTCGTCGAAACCGCCCGCGCTCGCCTCACCCAGCAACTCCTCACCCTCGTCCGATTCGTCGCCTGCCAGCGACCAGCCCTTCTCGGCAAGACGGGCCCGAATCTCCTCAAGGCTCTTCTGCCCGAGACCGGGAACCGCCATGAGGTCCTTGGTCGTGTAGCCCAACAGATCACTCACTCTTTCGAGACCGGCACGGCTAAGAACCGAATGCACGTACGTCGGCAGGTCGAGGTCGTCGACCAACATGCTGTAGGCCTCGGTGTTCTGCGCGGACGATCCGGTGAGCTGCGCCCACTGCTGCTCGGGGGTCAGACCGAGACTCGGGTCGACGCGGCTGGCGATGACGTCGGAGAAGATGTCCATCTCGGCCGGGATACCGGCGGTTGTCAGCTCGATGTTGCGATACGAACGGAGACCGGTCGCCGCGGGTATGAGCTTGCCGATGATGACGTTCTCCTTGAGGCCCCGCAACTCGTCGATCTTGCCCTCGAGGGCGGCATCGGTGAGCACCTTGGTCGTCTCCTGAAACGATGCGGCCGACAGGAAGCTCTCAGTGGCCAACGAGGCCTTGGTGATTCCGAGAATTATCTCTTCGCACCCGGCCGCTTCTCCGCCGGCGGCGACGGTGCGCTCGTTCTCCTGGTCGAAAAGCAGCCTGTCGACCATGCGTCCCGGCAGGAAGCTGGTGTCGCCCGGGGACTCGACAAGCACCTTCTTGGTCATCTGGCGCACGATAAGCTCGACGTGCTTGTCGTCGATCTGCACGCCCTGCTTGTGATAGACCTCTTGGACCTCTCCCACGATGTAGCGAGCGGTCGCGAGGGCGCCACGGTACTTGAGCAACTCATGCGGGTTGAGCGAACCTCCGTAGAGCTGGGTGCCCGCTTCGACCCGCTGGCCCTCTTCGATCATGAGGTCGGCCCTGCGGCTGATAGCGTAGCTGTGCAGCTCCTCACCCGTATCGTCGAGGATGACGACCTTCTTCGTCTTGTCTGACTCCTCGATGTGTACCACACCGGCGAACTGGGTGATCTTGGCCTGGCCCTTGGGCTTGCGTGCCTCGAAGAGCTCGACTACGCGCGGCAGACCGTGCGTGATGTCGGCACCGGCCACACCGCCCGTGTGGAACGTACGCATGGTGAGCTGAGTACCAGGCTCACCGATAGACTGGGCGGCGATGTGCCCCACGGCTTCGCCGATAGCGACCAAGTCGTTGGCGGCCAGTGACCGTCCGTAGCACAGCTGGCACACGCCGATCTCGCTCTGGCATCCGAGCACCGAGCGCACCTTCATCTTGAGGTCGGCGTACTCGGCGTACGGGTAGAGCACGAGGATCCTCTGAAGCATGCGCTTGTTGAGCAACTCATTGCGCTCGTACACGATCTCGCCGGTAGCCGGATCGGCTACGTCGACGGCCAAGACCCGTCCGAGCAGCAGTTCGTTGAGCCGCTCGTTCCTGCGCAGCGCCATCTCGATGTACTTCTCCGTGAAGCAGTCGCGTTCACGGATAACCACTTCCTGGGCTACGTCCACGAGACGCCGGGTCAGATAGCCCGAGTCGGCCGTACGCAGAGCCGTGTCGGCGAGACCCTTACGGGCGCCGTGGGTCGAGATGAAGTACTCAAGCACGCCGAGGCCTTCCATGAAGTTGGCCTTGATTGGACGCTCGATGATATCGCCCTTCGGCGAGGCCATGAGTCCGCGCATACCGGCGAGCTGGCGGATCTGCTTGAACGAACCGCGCGCTCCGGAATTGGCCATCATGTACACCGGGTTGAGCCGGCGGAAGTTCTGCTCCATGGCGTCGGCCACTTTCTCGGTGGCCTCGGTCCACTGCTCGGTCACCCGCTCGCGCCGTTCGGAGTCGGTGAGGTTGCCCAGGTTGTACTCCTGCTGGATGACCTTGACCCTGTCCTCGTAGCCCTGCAGGATCTCTTCCTTGTTGGGCGGCACCACGATGTCGTTCTTGGAGATGGTGACACCGGCGATGCTCGCATACCGGAAGCCCATGTCCTTGAGGACGTCGAGGAGTGATGCGACCGCGATGGCACCGTAGTACTCGACGAGGTCGCTTACAAACGACGACATCTCGTTCTTGGTGAACACCTTGTTCTGGAACTCGTAGTCGTCCTTGCGCAGAGTGCCTTCGGGGCCTGCCTCTTCCCAGGCGTCGCCGAAGTACTCCTTCAGAGCCTCGATGACCGCCGAGTTGAAGAAGGCGCGCCCGACCGTGGTCAGAACCCGCTTGCCCTCCCAGCGGAAGAGCACCGGATCCTGGATGCCGATCAGCTTCTCGGCGTAGGCATGCTCGAGCTCGTCGACGTCTCCGAAGGGACGCGGCTTGGGCTCAAGACTCTCCAGAGCCTTTGCGTCCAGGGGATCAATGGCCGCGATGTTCAGCTTGGCGAGATCGGCCAAGCGGTCACGACCGCTGCACTCGAAGAAGGCATCGCTCAGAAAGGTCTTGCGCGCCAATTGGCGCAGCTTGGCCACATCGTTCTCGCTCGCGAGCCGATCCGCTTCACTCTTGGCCGAGTCGAACAGATGGAGAACGTTGAGAAGATCGCCCTGGCTGAGGCGAGCGAGCGAAGCATCCACATATGAGGGACGGTGGAGAAGAATCTCCGCCAGTCTCTCGTTGCTGAAGTAGGTCATGTAGTAGCAGCCCAGGATCATGTCCTGAGTCGGCACCGCGATTGGCCGGCCATGGGCCGGCGACAAGATGTTGTTCGACGACAGCATCAAGATGCGGGCCTCGGCCTGCGCCTCGACCGAGAGCGGCAAATGGACCGCCATCTGGTCGCCGTCGAAGTCGGCGTTGAAGGCTGTGCAGACCAGCGGATGGAGCTGTATGGCCTTACCGTCGATCAGTACGGGCTCGAAGGCCTGGATGCCGAGACGGTGCAGCGTCGGAGCACGGTTCAGCATGACCGGGTGCTCTGAGATGACCTCGTCGAGGATATCCCACACCTCGGAGAACTCGCTCTCGACCAGCTTCTTGGCGGCCTTGATGTTCTGCACCTGTTTGCGCTCGACCAAGCGGCTCATGACGAACGGCTTGAACAACTCGAGGGCCATCGTCTTGGGGATGCCGCACTGGTGCAGCTTCAGCTCAGGACCGGCCACGATAACCGAACGGCCGGAGTAGTCGACGCGCTTGCCGAGCAGGTTCTGACGGAAGCGCCCCTGCTTGCCCTTGAGCATGTCGGAGAGCGATTTGAGCGGCCGGTTGCCCGGGCCTGTCACCGCGCGGCCGCGCCGCCCGTTGTCGAACAGGGCGTCCACGGCTTCCTGCAGCATGCGCTTCTCGTTGTTGACGATGATCTCGGGCGCGCCGAGGTCAAGGAGTCTCTTCAGGCGGTTGTTACGGTTGATCACCCGCCGGTAGAGGTCGTTGAGGTCGGAGGTCGCGAAACGACCGCCGTCGAGTTGGACCATGGGACGCAGTTCCGGTGGTATGACCGGTATCGACTGCAAGATCATCCACTCGGGACGGTTGTCGGAGCGAAGGAAACCCTCGACCACTTTGAGCCGTTTGACCGCGCGGGAGAGCTTCTGACCCTTGGAGGTCTTGATGGTCTCGCGCAGGCTCTTGGCCTCGTTTTCGAGATCCACGGCGGCGAGCAATTCGCGGATGGCCTCGGCGCCCATGCCGCCACGGAAGTAGACGCCGTAGCCGAAGGGGCTGCCGTACTTCTCCTTCATCTCGCGGAAGAGCGTCTCGTCGGTGATTATGTCGCCCTTCTTGATGGCCTTGAAGGCGGCCCATAGCTCGCGCAGGCGCGTAGCCTGCTGGTCGGCGTAGCGCTCCAGATCGCGGAGCCGGGTATCGGCGTCGAGCCGGAGTTCGCCGGCACGCTTCTCGATCTCCGCTGGAGTCCACTCGCTGATTGGGGTCTGATCGAAGCCGAGAGCGATCTCGTCGTCTTCGTCGGGAGTCGAGTTGCCGAGCAGCACCGAGACGCGCTTGTCGCGCTCGGCCATGATCTTGACCTTCTGCTCGTCGCGGGTGACGAAGCTGTTTTCGATGTCGGCCTGGACGAGATCCTCGAGCTTACCCATATCGCGCTGCCGCTTCTCGTCGTCGACCCAGGTGACGATCGAAGCCGAAAAGTAGAGCACGCGCTCAAGTTGCTTCGGCGAGATGTCGAGCAGGTAGCCCATGCGACTGGGGACGCCCTTGAAGTACCAGATGTGGCTCACGGGCGCGGCAAGATCGATGTGGCCCATACGTTCGCGGCGCACCTTGGCTCTCGTCACCTCGACTCCGCAGCGCTCGCAGATGATGCCCTTATATCGGACCCGCTTGTACTTGCCGCAGTAGCACTCCCAGTCCTTGGTCGGACCGAAGATGCGTTCGCAGAAGAGGCCGTCCTTCTCGGGCTTGAGCGTGCGATAGTTGATGGTCTCGGGCTTGGTAACCTCGCCCGACGACCAGGCTCTGATCTGCTCAGGCGACGCCAGGCCTATTCTGATTGCGTCGAATTCATTTATGTCTATCACTGAAGACTCCTATTCCTGGTCTTCGGCGAACGGCGAAAGCTCGACCTCGCCCAACTCGGTGTCCATGTCTATGTTGAACGCACCGAGGTCGGGAGCCCCTTCGAACTCGTCGGCCTCGACGGCCTCGTCATCGGGCTCCTCGTCCAACTCCGAGCCGGTGTGCGTGGGCACGAGCCCGGTGTCGGCCTCCTCGCCCCCACCTTGAGCCCGGTACCGCGCGGACAGATCGATGCCCAGTTCCTCGGCCGCCCTCAGCAGGTCGTCCTCTTCCTCGGCAACTTCGACCGAACCGCCTTCCTCGCTCATCACCTGGATGTCGAGGGCCAGCGACTGCATCTCTTTGAGCAGCACCTTGAACGACTCGGGCACGCCCGGACGAGCGATGTTCTCACCCTTGACGATGGCTTCGTAGGCCTTGACGCGGCCCTGAGTGTCGTCGGACTTGATGGTCAGCATCTCCTGCAGCGTGTACGCGGCGCCGTAGGCTTCGAGCGCCCAGACCTCCATCTCACCGAAGCGCTGGCCGCCGAACTGCGCCTTGCCGCCCAGCGGCTGCTGGGTCACGAGGGAGTACGGACCGGTCGAACGAGCGTGGATCTTGTCGTCGACCAGATGGTGGAGCTTCAACATATACATGTAGCCCACCGTGATGTTCTGGTCGTACGGATAGCCGCTGCGGCCGTTGTAGAGCTTGACCTTACCGGCCACGCGAGTGCCACGATTGTTATCGAGACTGATCGGCATCTTGACTTTGAGCGGATCGGCAGCGTCTTTCGCGTGAGCATAGGCCCATCCCATGAGCGACTCGTCGACATCCACCTGGCGGGCGCCGTCGAACACCGGGGTCGCGATGGGGGTCGGGCCCTTGGCCGTGGAAGCGTCGACCACGTCGTAGTACTTGTCGACCAACTCCATCTGCTGTTCGGAAGTCAGGGCGCGACCGTCAAGCAGGGCGTCGTCGTCCATGTTCTTGCTGTTGCGTTTGAGCTGATAGAACCCGTGATGGGCCGCCCAGCCGAGATGCGTCTCGAGCACCTGGCCGATGTTCATACGCGACGGTACACCGAGCGGATTGAGGATGATGTCGATCGGCGTGCCGTCCTCGAGGAACGGCATGTCCTCCTCGGGGACTATCTTCGAGATGACACCCTTGTTGCCGTGTCGACCGGCCAGCTTGTCGCCCTCGGCGATCTTGCGCTTCTTGGCCACGTACACGCGCACCAGACGATTGACGCCCGGCGAGAGGTCGTCGCCGGCCTCGCGCGAGAACTCTTTGACGTCGATGACGACGCCGCGTTCGCCATGCGGCACCTTGAGAGAGGTGTCGCGTACCTCGCGAGCCTTCTCCTTGAAGATCGCTCGGATCAGCTTCTCCTCGGCGGTCAGCTCGGTCTCGCCCTTGGGTGTGATCTTACCGACCAGGAGGTCGCCTGAAGAGACCTCGGCGCCGATGCGCACGATGCCGTCTTCGTCGAGGTCGGCCAGCGATTCCTCAGAGCGGTTGGGGATGTCTCTCGTGATCTCTTCGTCGCCCAGCTTGGTCGACCGCGCCTCGACCTCGTACTCCTCGATGTGAACCGAGGTGAGCACGTCGTCCTTGACCAGCCGCTCGCTGATGACGATCGAGTCCTCGAAGTTGTAGCCCTCCCAGCTCATGAAGGCCACGAGCAGGTTGCGTCCGAGCGCCAGCTCGCCGAACTTGGTGGAGGCCCCGTCGGCAAGCACATCACCAGAACCGACGGTGTCGCCTACATCGACCACCGGCTTCTGATGGATGAAAGTGCCCTGGTTCGAGCGCTCGAACTTGAGCAGCTCATACGAATCCACGTCACCCTCGTCGGATTCGATGAGGATGCGGTCGGCGGAGACTCCCCGCACCTTGCCGTTCTTCCTCGCCCTCAGCACGTCGCCTGTATCGACGGCAGCACGGAACTCCATGCCGGTGCCGATGAGCGGCGCCTCGGCCTCGAGAAGAGGCACAGCCTGGCGCTGCATGTTGGACCCCATCAGGGCCCGGTTGGCGTCGTTGTGCTCGAGGAACGGCACGAGCGCCGTCGCCACCGACACGACCTGCTGCGGCGAGACGTCCATGAAGGCGATGTCTTGCCGCCGGGCGCTGACGTACTCGCCACCCGCCGCGTGGGCCAGAACGGTGTCCTCCAGGAGGTTCCCACTGGCAGTATCGAAAGGAGCGCTCGCAGGGGCGATCGCGTACTTCTCCTCTTCGTAGGCTGTAAGCCATACGATCTCGTTGGTCACCCGGGCATCGTCGACCTTGCGGTACGGCGTCTGGATGAACCCGAACTCATTGACCATGGCGTAGCTCGACAGCGAGCCGATGAGGCCGATGTTCGGTCCTTCCGGCGTCTCGATGGGGCACATGCGCCCGTAGTGCGTCGGATGGACGTCGCGGACCTCGATGGGAGCGCGCTCGCGCGTGAGACCGCCGGCGCCAAGGGCCGACAGCCTGCGGCGGTGCGTGAGCCCCGCCAGCGAGTTCGTCTGGTCCATGAACTGCGACAGCTGGGAACTCCCGAAAAACTCCTTGAGGGCGGCTACCACCGGCCGGATGTTGATGATCGACTGCGGCGTGATGGTGTCGACATCCTCAGTGGTCATGCGTTCGCGAACCACGCGTTCCATGCGGTAGAGCCCTACCCTGAATGCCTCTTGCACCAGCTCGCCCACCATGCGCAGGCGGCGGTTGCCAAAGTGCTCGTACTCATCGAGGCGGTTGGCGACCTCGTCCCACGGCAGGCTCGGAGCCACTTCGGCCAGATCGCGTGCATCCTCGAGGATGTGCTCGTGATCGATAGCGAGCGGCACCGCCACAAGCTCCTTGACCAGAGCCACGATGTCGGCCTTGGTGAGAGTCCGCACGTCGAGGTCGGTATCGAGACCCAAGCGGGCGTTCAGTTTGTGCCGGCCCACTCGGGTCAGGTCGTAGCGCTTCGGATCGAAGCAGATGTTCCACAGAAGGTTGCGGCTCGCTTCGAGCGTGGGCGGCTCTCCGGGGCGCTGCTTCTTGAAGAGCTCGACCAGCGCCTCATCGACCGAGCGCACGGAATCTTTCTCGAGGGTGGCCTTGATGAACGGGTTGTTGTCGAAGAGTTCGAGGATCTCCTCGTCGGTGCCCTGCGACAACAGCCCGGGCTTGTCCTTGGTCCGCTCCGAGTCGATGCCCGCGAGAGCGCGCAGAAACACGGTGGCGGGTAGCTTGCGCTTGCGGTCGATGCGCACCGAGACGGCCGCGCGCTTGTCGATCTCGAATTCGAGCCAGGAGCCGCGGGCCGGCATGAGGTTGGCCACCAGCACCTGCTTGGTCGGATCCTTGGCGGCCATGACGTAGGCGCCGGGGGAACGCACCAACTGCGTGACGATGACCCGCTCGGTGCCGTTTATGATGAAGGTGCCCTGCTCGGTCATCATGGGAAAGTCGCCCATGAAGACGCTCTGCTCTCTGATCTCGCCTGATTCCCGGTTGACGAAGCGGACGGTGATGAAAAGCGGGGCGGCGTACGTCTGGTCCTTGTCGCGGCACTCCTTGAGTGAAAGCGCCGGTTGATGGAACAGGTACTCCCCGAACTCCACGGCATAGTTACCCGTGTAGTCCTCGATGGGATTGATGTCGTCGATTGTCTCTCTAAGTCCTTGGTTCTTGAACCACTCGAACGATTCCGTCTGCACTGCTATCAGATTGGGAACGTCGAGAATCTGCGGAAGATTGGAGAAGGACTTGCGGGTTTTGGGAGTCTTCCTTTCGCCCAAAGGGGATCACTCCTCGTATGCCGGGGTTTTGAACAGGGCTCAACGCGCAAACTTGCATACTACCATCGGCTACCAAGCGCGGCAAGCCCGGCCCTGAACAACTGAATCGATGCCCAGGGCCGGGCGTGCTATTTCGTCACACGGGGCGCATGCAGCACCGCCCCGCGACGGAGGAAGCTACTACTTGACTTCGACTTCGGCGCCGGCTTCCTCGAGCTTCTTCTTGATGTCCTCGGCCTCGGCCTTGGGAACGGCCTGCTTCACAGGGTTGGGGGCGCCGTCGACGAGGTCCTTGGCTTCCTTCAGGCCCAGGCCGGTGATGGCGCGCACTTCTTTGATGACGTTGATCTTCTTCTCACCGGCGCTCTTGAGAATGACGTCGAATTCGGTCTGCTCTTCGACTTCCTCAGCCGGAGCGGCAGCCGAAGCGGGGCCGGCGGCCATGGCCATCGGCATTGCGGCGCTAACGCCGAACTCTTCCTCGAGGGCCTTGACGAGCTTGGACAGATCGAGAACGGTCATCTTCTTGATTTCTTCTATGAGCTCTTGAGGCGTCACCTTAGCTCAACTCCTTCCGATATCTTCTGTTCGAATCTAGGTATGTACGTCACGCGCGGATGAACGGCCCGGTCAGGCCGCCCCCGCTTGCTTTTCCTGCGCCTGCGCCAACACGACCACCAGTCCGCGGATGGGACCATTGAGCACGTTGACGAGCCCAGAGAGCGGCGAGGCGATGGCCCCTATCACCTGGGCGATGAGCTGTTCGCGGCTTGGCAGCGTAGCCAGCTTCTCTACGTCGGTCGGGGTCAGCAGCGAATGCTGCAGCTTGCCACCGCGTAGCGTCGCCTTCTTCTTCTCCTTGATGAAGTCCTGGATGACCTTCGCCACCCGCACCGGATCGCCATGCACGTAGGCTATGGCCGTGGGGCCGGCGAGATACTCATTCAGCCCATCGATGCCCGCGTCGGCCGCGGCTATCTTGGCAAGAGTGTTCTTGACCACTTTGAGACTGGCGTCGGCCTTGGCTAGACGCGCGCGCAGCTCGGTGGCCTCGGCAAACGTCAGACCGCGATAGTCGACAAAGTAGTAGACATCGGTGGTCTGGAGATCTGCGGTGATCTCTTTCACCGCCTCGATCTTTTCCGGTTTCGGCATGCTGTTCACCTCCTTCAACAGAAACGTCCACCTCCAGCAGCAGAGGCGGACGAAGACACTTCGAGCTCTCGGTGAGCGCCTATGTCGGTCACACTCTGCCTGGGCTGGCGGGCGGGTCTCGAGTCCGTGCTCCACACGGCCTCTCCCCATTTCCGCTTCTGCCGCCGTGGCGGCACCAGCTGTCTTGGGCGGTAGCGGACGGCATTATAGCACGGCGTGATCGGGCGCATCGATCTGCGTGCCCGGCGGGCCGTCCCCCGCGGATTCCCCTCAGTGCGACGGGCCCAGGCCCATCCCACCATCCACAGGCACGATCACACCGGTCAGGAACGAGGCGGCGTCGCTGCAGAGCCAGAGGACCGTCTCCGCCATGTCTTCGGGCGTGGCCAGGCGTCCGAGCGGTATGCTCGAAATCACGCGCTCCCTGGCGCCCTCGAATGAGGCCAGGAAGTTGTCGGAGAGCTTGGTGTGCTCGGTGAATCCCGGACAGATGCAGTTCACCCGGATGTTGTCGCGTGCCCCCTCGAGAGCCGCGACCTTGGTCAGCCCGAGGAGTCCGGTCTTGGTGGCGCCGTAGCCCGAGAATCCGGGCAGCGATTGGAAGGCCTGCATCGACGAACAGTTGACGATGGCGCCCTTGCCCTGTCTGGCCATCTGCCGCATCTCGTACTTGAGACAGAAGAAGATACCTGTGAGGTTGACATCGAGATGCTTCGACCACGCCTCGAACGACGACTCAGCGATAGGGACTATGGGGATCCGCACGCCGTCGGGACCGATCCCTGCGTTGTTGTACGCGAAATCGAGCGAGCCGTAGAGTTCGACCGCATTGGCGACGGCCACCTCGACCTCGGCTTCTATGGACACGTTGCACTGGACGAATGCGGCCTCTCCCCCAGTCTCTTCGATCAGACGCACGGTCTCGGCGCCACCCTGAGCGTCCATGTCGGCGACGATGACTTTGGCTCCCTCGCGGGCGAACACCCGGGCAGCGCCCCGGCCGATACCGGTCGCGGCGCCCGTCACCAGCGCGACCTTACCTGTGATGCCCATCTGGTTGCTCTCGCCGTAACGCTTCATGGTGAGTCCTCCTCAATCGCCGCCGTCGCCGGCATCTCCACCTGTGCGGTCCCTGTCTCTTGGAGACCGTGATGTGAACGGGGTTCAGTAAGATGGAATCATAGCCGTTGGCGGGACGTAACGCCACACAGTGGCATTGAGCCCGAGGCCGCGCGTCCCGGTCCTATGAGGAGCGACCGTTCCCGGGACGACATGCGGCCCAAAAAGAAGGGCCGCCCGGCTCTCGCCGGGCGGCCCCGAAATCACATGGTCGAGCGGGTCACCCGCCCACAGCGTACTACGCCTCTTCTTCTACCAACGCCCGGGTCTTGGACGTATCAAGCGGAATGCCGGGGCCCATCGTGCTGGTCATTGTGATGGTGCGAAGATACTTGCCCTTGGCCGCCGCGGGCTTGGCGCGGACGATCTCGCCCAACACCTCGCTGTAGTTCTCGACCAGTTGGTCGGCCTCGAACGACTTCTTACCAACGATCAAGTGGACCACGCCGAACTTGTCGGTACGGTACTCCACCTTGCCGGCTTTCATGTCGACAACAGCCTTGGCGACGTCGAAGGTCACGGTGCCGGCCTTGGGGTTGGGCATGAGCCCGCGCGGACCGAGGATGCGGCCCAGTTTGCCGACGACACCCATCATGTCGGGAGTCGCGATGGCCGCGTCGAAATCAAGCATGCCGCCCTCGACCAGGCTGGCCAGGTCTTCGGCACCCACCAGATCAGCGCCCGCCGCTTCGGCCTCGGTGGCCTTCTCGCCCTTGGCGAACACCGCCACGCGCACGGTCTTGCCGGTGCCGTGCGGAAGCATGACGGTGCCGCGCACCTGTTGGTCGGCGTGGCGGGGGTTGACTCCCAGCTTGATGTGGACTTCGACGGTCTCGTCGAAGTTGGCCGTGCTGAGTTCCTTCAGCAGAGCGGCCGCTTCCAACGGTGTGTAGAAGCGACCTTGCTCGATCGCCTTCTTCGCTTCTTTGAAGCGCTTGGAATCCTTGCTCACTTCGATACCTCCTGGTGGTCAAACGGACACCACGGTCCTCCCACCTGTCGATTGCCCGGCCGCATCCGGCAGAGCCATTCACCTATTCGAGCGACGGGCCGCCTCAGTCGACGACCGTGACTCCCATGCTGCGCGCCGTGCCGGCCAGGATGTTCATGGCCGCGTCGACGTCGTGCGCGTTGAGATCGGGCATCTTGGCCTCGGCGATCTGGCGAAGCTGATCCTTGGTGATCTTGCCGACCTTCTCCTTGCGGGGATTGCCGGAACCCTTGGGGATGCCGGCGGCCAGACGGATGAGAACGGCAGCGGGAGCGGTCTTGAGGACGAACGTGAACGAGCGATCCTCAAAGACCGTGAGCTCTACCGGCACGACCTGGTCGAGGCGATCCTGCGTGGCCGCGTTGTAGGCCTTGCAGAACTCCATGATGTTCACCCCGTGCTGGCCCAGGGCAGGCCCCACGGGGGGAGCCGGGCTCGCCTTGCCCCCGACGATCTGCAACTTGACTATAGCCCGTACCTTCTTAGCCACCTTGAATCTCCGTCTCTATATATCTGCGCTTGAGTCTCGCCTAGACCTAGATCTTCTTCACCTGCTCGAACCCCAACTCAGTTGGTGTATCCCTACCGAAGATGGACACCATCACCTTGAGCTTGCTCTGCTCTGCGTTGACCTCGGCCACCTCGCCGGTGAAGTCGGTCAGCGGACCGCTGATGACACGCACTTGGTCGCCTATTACGAACTCGGCCTTAGCCTTGGGCTTCTCGACAGTCGAGGTATGGAGTATGCGATCGACTTCCGAGGGCATGAGCGGGGTCGGCTTGTTTTCCGAGCCCACGAACCCTGTGACGCCTGGCGTGTTCTTGACCAGCGACCACGAATCGTCGGTGAGAATCATTTTCACCAACAGGTAGCCGGGGAAGATGCGCTTCTCGAGCTGCACCTTCTCACCGCCCTTGGTCTCGATGACCTGCTCGGTCGGCACCACGATCTCCTCGAAGTACTGCGTCTGGTTCATCGACTGGATGCGATGCTCGAGGTTGGCGCGTGCCTTGTTCTCGTGACCAGAGTACGTATTGATGACATACCACTTGGAGTCCATGGAGACCCGTGACCTTGAGTGTGCTTCCGGCGTCCGTGGATCAGCCCGCCAGCCCGACGGTCTTGACAAGGATGTTCCAGATGAAATCGAAGACGCCGATGTAGACACTCGTCATCATGACGGCGATGATGACCACACCGGTCGCCGCGATGCAGTTCCTTGCGCGGCGGCCACGTGACCTTGGTCATCTCGACCTTGACTTCGCGGAAGAACGTGCGGATCCGCCCGTGGGGCTTCGTGGTCACCGATCCCCGCGGCGCTGAGGTGGGGCGCACGGCGGATGCCTTCGACGAGGAACGCGAGAGCGCGCTCTTCAGGCCCCCGAGTGACTTGCCCGGAGCCTTGTCTGCTGACTTATCTACTACTGTCTTTGCCATCGCCTCGCTCGATCCTCAGAAGAATAGTGGCAGGGCAGGAGGGATTCGAACCCCCAACATCCGGTTTTGGAGACCGGTGCTCTACCGTTGGAGCTACTGCCCTACGCCTCGCCTACCCTTGGCCGGTGACCAGACTACTTGGTCTCTTTGTGGACTGTGACCGTATCGCACCACTTGCAGTACTTGCGCAACTCGATCCGCTCGGGATCGTTGCGCTTGTTCTTCATGCTGTTGTAATTACGGCGCTTGCAGTCCTGGCAAGCCATCGTCACACGAACCCGCATTACTTCACCGCTCCCTAGTTCTCAAATACCCGTGCATGCTACCACAACCGAACACGAGACCGCCGACGAGCGATGCCTCTGCCGCCAGACTGCACTCTCTCGCGGCGAAACGTCGCCTTCCAGCGACCTTAGCGGCGAGAGGACTCGAACCTCTGACACGCGGATTATGATTCCGCTGCTCTGACCGACTGAGCTACGCCGCCCCGTCTATGGAGCCCCCATTCGGATTTGAACCGAAGACCCCTTCCTTACCATGGAAGTGCTCTGCCAACTGAGCTATGGAGGCCCGATGAGCCAGCCTCTCGCTGACCGCCTATCCAGCCGCCGGAGGGTCGTCATGGTGGCGGGGCGAGGATTTGAACCTCGGTAGGCATCGCCGACAGATTTACAGTCTGCTCCCTTTGGCCACTCGGGCACCCCGCCACACGCGAAACCCCGCGCTGAGGCGAACTCGCATGATACCCAAAGGCCTCACGAGATTCAAGAATCAACGAGGCTTCTGAAAACCGGGCGGTGCCGGTCGATTCGCCGCGACCGGCAAGCCCATCCGGGCGATCGCGCGGCCTATACCCCGCCCATCGGCTGCTGCTGCTCTAGTACCATCTTCTGCAGCTTGCCGGCGGCGGTATTGGGCAGAGCTTCTCTGAATTCAACATACTTGGGTCGCTTGTAGGCGGCCGGCTAGACGCCGCTCGACCCGGTAGAAGCCATCCGCACGCGCGGCACCGTGATGCTCGCCTGCATGAGGAACAGCACCTGGGCGCCGGGACCCTGCTCGGCGAGCGCGGCGTCGACGGCCTGCTGCACCGAGCCCAGGGAGTCATGAACATGGCCTTCACGTCTTCGTCGCGCAGCGAAGTGACCGCCCAGATCTGCGCCCGCTCCAGGATGCCGGCGATGCGGGTCGCCTGCTGCACGCCGAGCCTGTACTCCTCGAGGTCGGCTCGCCGAAGCGCGTGAGCGGGCGAATCGGATGCCGCGAGCATGTCGAAGAGGGTCTGGTTCTCACCGAGACCGAACGGACACTCCGAGACCACGATGAGCACCCCGCCGTCGGTGACCGCGAGCGCGCCGCTCTGGATGGCCTTGTTGGTCTGGTAGAAGTTGCAGTCCATGGGGTGAGGGCGCGACGGCCACGACGACCTCGTACGCGCCGCTCGATCTCGAGCACGAACTGCCGGTCGGCGACGTCGATCGCCTGCCGCCACGACTTCTCCAGGTCACCGGCGGCGGCGAAGCCGACATGGTGCTCTTCGTCGAGCACCAACTGGATGGAGTACACCTGCTTGCCGGCGATGCCGACGGAGAGCGATCCATCGAGGTCCTCGTGGACGGGGTTGCCCTCGAGCACGAGCAGCTCCGAGCCCGTCTGCATGGACAGTTTGTGATTGGCCCATACCGTCTCGTAGCCGGCGAGGCCAGGAAACAGTGACTTGCGGCCACCGGTGTAGCCGGCGAAGTAGTGCGGCTCGACCGAGTTGACGACAACGACGCTGCCGGCGTCGGCCAGGAGACGGTTGACCAGGATCTCGGTTCCCCGCGCCGTCCGGCCCATGTTGACGAGTTCGTCCTTCTCCTTGGCGTCGTGCGAGTGGATGCGACCGGCGTGCGCCGCGGCCAGGCCAGGCCCGAAGATGTGGTCGAGTTCCTCCTCGAGAACAGCGCGGTGCGTGCCTGTGGCGACGATGAAGTCGAGCGTGCGGTCGCCGGCCGCGAGCCAGGCCTCGAGGTCGGTCCGGAGCACGCGCAGCACCTCGGCCGACGGCGTCGGCCGGGTGGCGTCGTTGACCACGACGACGAGTGGCGAGGCCGCCCGCTCGAGAAAGCTCCCGAACTCCGCGCCAGGGACTGAGAGAGCCTGCCGCAGTATCCCCTCCGGATCGGCGGCCTTGCCCACGTTGGCCGAGAGGACGCCGGCAACGCGCATCTCGGCCACCTCGACGGGGGTCGTCTTCGTGCTCCACGGTACATCGATGCGCATCGGAGGCTCCTTGACTGAACGACAACGCCGACTCTGCAGCCAAGCCTAGCACGCCCGAACGCGCGGGGGCGGCGGCCCAACACCGGGGTAGTGGGTTGACTGACCCACTACCAACGCCCGTCCCCCGTCGGGCGCGTGGGGTAGAATCGATGAGCGAGCCGCGACGCCTGTTACGGCCCGTTCCGGCCACTCGACAGGGGACATCAGCACCATGGACCAATACGGCTACAGCATCGCACCCGAGATCTTCGCGAAATTCCCGGGCTACGTCCGCGGCGTCGTCATCGCCCACCAGGTCACCAACGGACCTTCTTCCCCGAGCTCGTGCAGCTCATGCGCGAGGCCGAGGCGTCGGTGCGGGCGAGGGTGAACGTCGAGCAGATCGCCGAGGAGCCGCACATCAAGGCCTGGCGCGAGGCCTACCGGGCCTTCGGGGCCAAGCCGTCGGACTTCCGGTCTTCGATCGAGGCCATGGCCCGGCGGGCTGGGCGGGGAGACGAGCTGCCCTCCATCAGCGCCCTGGTCGACCTCGGCAACATCATGTCGCTCCGCCACATGCTCCCGGCCGGCGCCCACGCGATCGACCTGCTGAAGGGCGACATCGAGTTGCGCTTCGCCACCGGCGACGAGGACTTCGTGCCGTTCGGCTCGGAGGAGCTGGAGCACCCAGTGCCCGGCGAGGTCATCTTCGTCGAGAGAGGCACCAAGACCGTCCTCACCCGCCGCTGGACCTGGCGCCAGGGCAACCACACCCTGACCCTACCAGAGACCACCGCCATCGAATTCAACGTCGACGGTCTGCCGCCGATCACCCGCGGTGAAGTCGAAGCCGCCGCCGCCGAGGTGGCCGAGTTGATCAAACGGTTCTGCGGGGGCACCAGCCGGATCGACTATCTGACGGCTGAGAACCCGCGTATCTCGCTGGCGCCGTAGGATGCGGCCGGATACATGTCGTCTTCCCAGGGCCGGAGCATAACGACGGAAGACGAGAGGAGCCCAAGATGACCGGCGCGTGCAAAGAACATCTGGCAGCCGCGTGCGGAACCTATTGCGGGGCCTGCCCGGCTTACATCGCCAAACACGGTGAGCATGAGCAGATTCAGACGGAACGGCGCGAACGATCTTCATCCAGGCCGCAGAGGCCGCTGAAGAACATCCCGCCCGCTAATTGGATGGATGGCCTTCTGTGCGACGGCTGTCTCAGTGGCGGCACACTCGCCGCTCATTGCCAAACCTGCGAAATACGGATATGCGCAGCGGACAATCAGGATGATTCTCGTTGTGACAAGTGCACGGAGTCACCCTGCGAACGTATCAAGAGTCTGATGATGATGGGCAACTATCTGCACCGTGACGAATACCTGCCAAACCTTCGGAAGATCCGTGAGACAGGCGTTCAGGAATGGGTCAAGAACGAGGAAGAACGCTGGCGTTGTCCCAAGTGCGGCCGACCTATGAGCTGGTATGACGCCAAATGCGCCGGATGCGGGGAACCAAGATCCGAGCGCTTGTTCTCCCTGTCCGAAGAGGTTTGACGCACGCGCTCGCGAGGGGCGCCTACGTGCCGGCATGGCATCGCTGCCGCAGAGGCACGTAGCAGTCGCCTCGCCAGTTGAGACATCCCGACTTGCGGTCATAGGATGCCGTGGCGGCCTCGCCCGTGTTGGCGGTGGTCGCCGTGCCCAGCTAGACGCATGCCCCGCAGGCCTACGGGTGCAGAGAGAAGGCCTCGGCCGCAAGTCGTCTTGAGTAGTCGGCGATGTCCGACGGCCACTCAGCAATCCGCGCTTCGAACATCTTGCGATCAGACGCAAACAAGGCACGGATCGCCTCTTCGAATCCAGGCTCATTTCCCGCAATCGCAGTCATGAAGCGAAAGGCGGCCTCCTGAGAACGCCGAGTGCGATCCCTCTCGACATTGTCGCGCCGCGCGGCTTCGACGAGCTTGCGCAGAGTCACCGAAGCGCCACCAGGCTGCGCGTTGAGCCACTCCCAGTGCCTGGGAAGGAGAGTCACCTCGCGAGCTACGACGCCAAGCTTCGGACGACCCGGCCGTGGACGATCCGGCTCCGCAAGAGGGCGACAGTCCCGCCAGTCGATGTCGATCTGCTCGCCCGTGCGATCATCAAACACGAGCACGGCGGCCTCACCCTTCGAGTTGAGTTCCCGAATCACCGAGACGAGCGCCTCTCTCGTGCCGGTGGTGACGGCCCGGGAGCCCGCAAAGATGGTAAGAGATCCTGCTTCCATGTCGCCTCCTCATCGCAGATTGACCGTGAGGATATTACCCGGGTGTAACACTGGCGTCAATATCACCCGGGTATAACGGCGCCGTTGTGTCAACGATCGTGTTTGCGCATGACCCGCGAACCGGCCCGCGGTAGTGAATGACGCCGTGCTCAGCGGCCTCGGAGAAGTAGTGCTCGGCTTGTGCGGTCTCACCCATGGCCTCGTAGGTCCCGCCGAGACTCACGAGCAGCGAGTCCATGAAGCCTCGGTGCGTGGATCATGCAAGGTGCTTGCTTCGTCCCGCTTTCACGCCTAGCGTGGGCCGCAACTTGTGCCCCCTACTAGACTCCTGATGAATCCGCGATAAGACTGTGGCTCCCGCTTCAAGATCGCCGCCAGCACCAGCTTGTTCCCCCCGGGGAAACCGTGCGCGTCATAGTGCTCAAGCATCTTCAGGAAGGTCTCGATGGCATATGCAGCCCAGCCCTGAGACTCAGCGAACGACCGTCTCGTGCCTGCATCGAGGACCGAGACCTCAAGGGGCGTCTCCAACTCCCCGCCGATGACGGCGGCCATCTCCTCGTAGGTCAGGGTGTCTGGCCCCGCCAACTCAAAGGTCGCGTTGCGTAGACTCCTGTCCGTGAGTACGTTTGCGATGGCTTCGCCGACGTCCTCCGCGTCCACGAGAGCGAACTTTCTGTCCGGCGCCGATAGCGCGGAGAACACGGCGTCGTCACGCACCCGAGGCCAGGAGCCGAGGAGGTTCTGCATCAGCATCGCCGGCTGGATGACATTGAAGTCCAGACCGGACTTGACAAGTTGCTCTTCGACACGCAGTTTCTTCGCGTGATGCGGCATGTCGCTCATCTGGGGATGAAGAACTGAATTGAACACCAAGTGTTCGATTCCAGCCTCGCGGGCCACCTCGACCGCTTGGCGGCCTACTTCGAATTCATCCTCGCTGAAGGGGGGCATGATGTGAAAGAACGAACGGCACCCCTTGAGAGCACGCACTAGGTCGTCCCTACTCCGCAGGTCGCCGAGAAACACCTCCGCCACGCCCAGGGCCTTCAAACGCTCGCTGGATTTCTCGCTTCGCACAAGGGCCCGGATCGACGCACGGCGCGCGCAGAGGCTCTTCACGACCGGGAAACCGATGGTGCCCGCCGCTCCAGCTACCAAGATCACTTTGGGCCGCCCTTCGGTTCGCATTGCTGTCTTGTTCGCGCTTCAACCACGCCCGTTGGCCATGGTACTCCATGCGGTAGGCAACGCGGGAAGTCGGTCCGCACCGGCTTGTTGGCCATTGCCCGTTGTCGCGGCTGGAAACACCGATCGCACCGCCTCGATGACGACGGCCGCAGTCTCGTCGGGGTACACACGAGCGAACAGGTTGGCGAACAGACCGCCAAGGGAGTGGCCAACGAGCACGTATGGTGGGCACAGACCCAAGTCCTCCAGGAGCGCGTGGAGCGTCTGCACGACGACATCACCGGTCTGCGGCTCGATTGCCGTCCCGCCAATCATGGCTACACGCTTTCGTGGTGGACTGCTTCTCACGAGCCAATGACGCCTTTCAACACCGCCACATGGCTAACGCCTCAGCCGGTCAGCCGCCGGCGAAGCTGGCCGGCACCGGCGTGTTAGGTGTCTCTATACAAAGTGTAGACACGAACGTCACGCGCTGCAGCCTTCGAAAGACGTGATTCTGGAGTACACCCAACGAGTCAGCGGTTGAGCCGCAAGCGGAGCGGGTCGGCTCGAACTGCTTGTTAGACTGTAGTCCTACACCGCCAGCGCGTGGCCACGGATCTCGTGATCCAGTCGCTCGCCCAGTTCGTCTGCCGCGACATCCAGGTCGTAGTCAGCCTGAAGGCCGAGCCAGAACTGCGGCGTCGTATCGAAGTACCGGGCCAGACGCAACGCTGTTTCCGCAGTCACACGCCGCTTGCCCAGGACGATCTCGTTCACTCGCCGAGGCGGCACCCCGATGTTCAAGGCCAGCCTGTTCTGGCTTAGGCCCAGAGGCTTGAGAAACTCCTCCAGCAGCACCTCGCCGGGATGCACCGGCGCAAGTTTCTTGGTCGTCATGGCAGGCCTCCTTTCTAGTGATAGTCCACTGTCTCCACGTCGTGGGCATTTTCGTCTTCCCACACGAAGCAGATCCGATACTGGTCGTTGATGCGGATGCTGTAATGACCCTCGCGATCACCCGACAGCCTCTCGAGCCGATTGGCAGGAGGGCTGCGAAGGTCGTTGATCGCATGCGCGTTGCTGAGCATCCTCAGCTTGCGCAGGGCAACTGACTGGATGTCGCCGGCCAGCTTCCTGGAGAACTCCCTGCTGAAGACCTTCTCGGTTTCGGGATCCGCGAACGACTTGATCATGAATGAAGGTTATAACGCGGTGCGTCATACGTCAAGCGTTATGAAGCTAGTGCACGCCCTCGTCACACCTAACCTGCAGGATCGGATGCCGGCGGATGGCGATTGATCCCGTCCCCCTGTTCAGCCGGTCTCTTGACTGTGATGATTGGGCTGCAGTCGGCGACGTCGAACCAAAGGACCGTGTCCCAGAAGGTAGCGGTGATGTGGATGCCGAGCGCGTCTACCGACCAACCCAGGAGTGGATGGCAGTTCAGGGCCAGATCTAGCGGCTTCCAAGGGTGATACAAATCTGCAGCCGAACGCGCTCGTGGGGCAGCGGCCGCCGAGGGCCGTCTGCGGCTCCGCCTTCGATGCCAGCCGGATCCATCAGGCAGTATTGGGTGCGGACCTTGTGCACATCGAGACCCAGGTAGTAGGTTGGCATGGCGCTTCTCCTTCCTGTCGCTGCTCGTCACAACGACAGTGTGGGTGGTGCGTCCTTTTCATGCCATCTTGTTAGGCCGGGCCTGAGCGCGGCTCATCTGCGTCGATGAGCTCGCTTCCGCGCCTGACCGTGAGGATCTCGACCGCATCTCCCACGTCGTAGAAGACACGATAGGACTCGAAGACGAGCTCGCGCGCGTTATCTGCGTCCACTTCGCGGGCCGGCTTACCGCTCAGCGGGAACGCCGCGAGCTGTGTGTCGATATGCCCGAAGAGCCGCTCGACCCACTCCCGTGCGGCGGCGGGACTGTCTTGCGCGATGAAGGTCGCGATCTCGACAACGCGGTCAATCGCGCGAGGCGACCAGACGACCCGCATTCTAGGCAAGCCTGCCGAGGACCTGCGCCTTGGCCTCGCCATGCGCGATGCCCTCGCCGGCGGCAAGCTGCGTGCGTGCGGCGGCGATGTCGTCGATCGTATCGAGCCGCTCGCGCATCGCCGCATACTCCATGATGTCGACGACAACCACCGCACCACGGCCATGCTGTGTGAGCACAAGCGGGCGCTTGGTGTCGTTCACGCGCTTGACGAACGACGCGATCTCCGCGCGGAACTCCGAGAGCGGCCGGATGTCCTCATCGAGCTTAAGTGGGCGCATGATGCTGCTCCTTGTACGCTATGGTGTACAACTCGCAGTATACTCTCGGACAGACCGCGACAAGACATCGGGGTCTCGGCCTAACCAGTCGGTCAGCAGCGCCCGAAGGGCGTCTGTTGCACCGGCTTCCATGAAAAGGACACGGATTGCAAGTAGCCATCCGAGCCCGTCGTGCTCTCGATCCTAGCATCCCGATTGTGGCTAACGTCGCGCCGTTCAGCTGCAGCCGTAGGCTGTCAGCTGCACCGGCGTGTTAGCCGCCGATACGCCGAAGCACAGCCTTGGGATCGCGAGCGGCATGCATGCATGCGACGACGACCAGAAGATCCGACTCCAAGCGGTAGAAGATCTCGAAAGGGAATCTCCCCAGGAGACAGCGGCGAACACTCCGGTGGACGGCCTCGTGTGATTCTGGGAAGTCAAGCAACGAGACAAGCACCGCGTCGACTGCGTGCACGAATTCTGCACCAAGGCCGCGACGTTTGGATTCATACCATTCGAATGCGGCGGCGATGTCGTCTTCCGCCTCATCGAGGAACCAGACCGCACGAGCCGGCTCAGCCGACAAGGCGCGCCTTGAGCTCGTCCCAAGACACTAGTTTCGCCTTGCCAGACTCCAGTCTATCGAGGCGGCGGTCGAGTTCAGCGCGCTGAGCCGGCGTAAGGCAAACGTCCTCCGGGCTCTCATTGAGAGAGTCCCAGAGATCACCAATAAGGCGCAGTCGTTCCTCGGGCTCCATGGCGTTTATGTCAATAGCAGGCATGCTCATGGGTTGATGATACCTCGCGAATCGGACACGTACACGTGCAACCTTGGGATGAGTGCGGCTAACGACCTAGCGCGTCAGCCGCGCCCGTTGGCCATGGTACTCCATGCAGTAGCATCAACGCAGGAGTCGGACTGCACGCGCTTGTTAGCTTGGCACATCGCGCTCGGCTGGCAACGCATGGATGAGCTTCTCGAATCTACCCTCGACGAGCGCAGCTCGGGCAGAATCTGAGAACGCGTCGATCAAGAACCTGTCCACGCCTGTGAAGAACGCCGCCGCTAACGCAGGTACTGAGACAAGAACCAAATCAGGGGCTCTCGCATTCTCGCGAACTGGGGGGTCCGATTTGTCCATGTAGCCGACCTGACGTACGCTCTTCGTCCGATTCAGGTAGGATTCGGTGCCGTATGAGTGAAGCGTTGCGCAGCGCGCCGCATAGAGCTCCTCCCCTGATAGCTGAACGGACCCATCAAAGTGAACGTACTGGTCCGCCCAGGCAATGAAGTCGGAACGCTCGACCTTAACCCGCCCTGACGGCATGGCGAGATACGCAAGCGTATCCATGCCCGCGTATGTGAGTAGGATTGCGCCGCGCCAGGCATGGTTGTCGAGGAGCAGACGAATGTCTTGCTTGATGCCGCGATGGATGACGTTGACTATCGGATCCCGGTCGAAGTCCATATGCCCCATGCTCAAGCTAACAACCATTATCCAATCCGCATAACTCCCCATCCCAGCCTTCAGCTGTCGGCATAACTCCACGCTCGACGACACCGGGGGAATGAGAAGCGGCTGCGTTCCAAGGACTCCAGCTCCCCGCCCCGCGGCTGTCCTGGATTTGTCCACACTGTATATTTCGCCTCACAGCTCGTCAAGCGGGCCGCGCGCGCCTCGCCAGCCACTGCGGCCGGCGTACTCAGGTGGCAGGAACACCCGGGGCGCCTTGCGGCGCCCCGGGTAGGTGTCTCGGTGTCTTGGCGGTCGCCGCCAAAGCGGCGGACTGCCAGCATGTGCGCGGATTGCTCAGCAGGCCTCGACCACAGTGGCGATCCCCTGCCCACCGGCGATGCACAACGTCGCCAAGCCGTACTTCGTACCCCGTTTCTGCATCTCGAAAAGCAGGGTGGTGAAGATACGCGCGCCCGAGCAGCCCAGCGGGTGGCCCAGGGCGATGGCGCCGCCGTTGGGGTTGATGATGTCCATGCGGTCGGCGATGTCGAGGTCCTTGATGCAGGCGAGGGCCTGAGCGGCGAAGGCCTCGTTCAGTTCGATGAGGCCCATGTCGTCGAGGGTCAGACCGGCGCGCTGCAGGGCCTTGCGGCTGGCCGGAGCGGGCCCGATGCCCATGATCTCCGGCGGCACGCCCGCGACACCCATGCCGCGGATGGTCACCATCGGCTTGAGACCGCGGCGGCTGGCCTCCTTGGCCGACATGACCACCGTGCAGGCGGCGCCGTCGTTACGGCCCGAGGCGTTGCCGGCGGTCACCGTGCCACCATCCTTAAAGACGGCCGGCAGCTTGGCCATAGCTTCGAGCGTGCTCTTGCGCGGGTGCTCGTCGGTGTCGAAAGGCACAATCTCCTTCTTCACCTTGACGGGTACCGGAATGATCTCGTCCCTGAAGCGACCGGACTCGATGGCCGCGAAAGCCCGGTTCTGGCTCTGCAGCCCGAACTCGTCCTGCGCCTCGCGGCTGATGTCGTACTTCACGGCCAGGTTCTCGGCGGTCAGTCCCATGGTCAGGTTGCCGTAGACCTCGTAGGGCTGCGAGCGGGGCTGGCTCTCGGTGTTGGAGTCGACCAGCACCGCGTTGCCGGCGCCGTAGCCGTAGCGGGCGCCCCGCAGGTAGTAGGGGGCCTTGCTCATGTTCTCGACGCCCCCGGCCACGACGATGGTGGCTTCGCCGATCATGATCTGGGCGGCGGCGTTGTGGATGGCCTGCAGGCCCGAGCCGCACTGGCGCATGATGGTGTAGGCCGGGATCTCCACGGGCAGGCCGGCTTTGAGCATGGCGACGCGGGCCAGGTTGGCCGCGTCGGCGCTCTGCTTGGTCTGGCCCAAGATGACCTCGTCGACCTCACCCGGCTCGATGCCCGCCCGCCTGATGGCCTCCTGGATAACGATCTTGCCCAAGTCCTCGGGCTCGACGTCCCTGAGCCCGCCGCCCAGGCGACCGACCGCGGTTCGTACGGCGCTGACTATGACGATCTCTTCCATCGACTCTCTACTTCCGATCGGTTCGGTGGTTTTCGGTGCGCCCCCAGATGGGGGTGGTTCTTACAGCGGCTGCGTCGGTCGACTCTCCGTCTAGCAGAAGGGCTCCAGGTATATCGGGCCCAGGTCGACGTCCTTCTTCTTGCCGACCTCGATGATCATGGGACAGTAGCCGTCGAGCTCGACCCTCACGTCGTAGGCCTTGTCCTTGTCGAGGCCGTCGAACTCGAAGTCGCCGTAGCTGTCGGTCTCGGTCTCCATGACCACTTCGCCGCCGGCGAGCAGGCTGATCGCGACACCCTCGGCGCATTCCCCCTGGTCGTCGCGCAACACCACCTCACCCACGATGAAGCGCTTGGGCAGGCCCACGTACTTGACCAGTGGAGCCGTGTTGAACTCGGGATGGTAGGCCTCGACCTTCGCGCCCGCCACCGCCTGGGCGATCTCACCGGCGGGGTCGTCGAGGTCGCCGAAGATCAGCGCTCCGGTGGGACAGGCCTCCACGCAACGTGTCGTCTTCTCGCCCTTGTCCAGATGGTGGGCGCAGAGCGTGCACTTCTGCGGCAGCTCGAGCTCGGCGTTCCAGTAGACGATGCGGTACGGGCATGAGCTGACGATGGCCTTCTGGCCCTTCGCCTTTTCGGGGTCGATGATGACGATGCCGTCGTCCCGCCGGTAGACGGCGTTGTCGGCCGCCACGGCGATGCAGGGGGCGTCCTCGCAGTGCATGCACGGAATCGGCACGTAGTCGAGCTTGGGCTTGGGATAGCTGCCCCGCTCCACCTCGACGACCTTCATCCAGAACTGGCCGTCCAGAGGCTGGGGAGCCGAGTAGGGGCTGTAGTCGTTGCCGAAGTACTCGTCACGACAGGCCAGGAAGCAGTTGTGGCATCCCGTGCACTTGGTCACGTCGATCAATAGGCTCAGGCGCGCCATGGTCTCAGCCCTCCCACTTCTCGATCTCGATGAGGCACGAATTGGGTGTCATGCCCGGCGCGTTCTTCGACAGCATGCGCGAGGGCGTCAACATGGCGACGCAGCCACCTTTGTCCATGGAGTCGGCGACGCCGGGCTGCAGCGGATCGTACATGGCCGACGAAGCGTAGCTATGGATCACCCCGGGACGGACGCGACCGGTCACCACCGCGATGCAGAGTACCGAGGCGCGATCGTTGTAGAGCCTGACGATATCGTTGGTGTTGATGCCCCGCTTGGCGGCGTCGTCGGGGTGGAGACGCGCCGGCCACCAGGGATGGCCGTCTTTCTTGATGCGGTGTGTCGGGATGTCGTTCAGCCAGTCGGTGTGCTTGTCGTAGTGGCAGTGGAACGTGAAGCGCGGATGCGGCGACAGGAGCTGCAAGGGGTACTTCTCATAGAGCCCGGGTGTCTGGTAGCCCTCCCAGCTGCGGATGTACCGCGGCATGACCGGGCGCTCTTCATCGTCTGGGAAGTACTGCTTGAGGCTCTCAGACACGAACTCGATCTTGCCGCTGAAGGTGCCCAACTCACCCCGTTGCTCGGTGAGCCGTTTGGGATTGCCGACGTCGGGCGTGTCGCACGCGCGGCCCTCGTAGAACCAGCGCAGACCGGGTGTGGGCTTGTAGTCGTCATTGATGTTGACGATGTGGTAACCCTTGCGGTTGAACTCCTCCCAGCTCACCTGTTTGGGCAGGTCGGAGATGTCGAAGAAGGCCTTGACCCAATCGGCCTCGGTCTTGCCCCCATCAGTGTACTCGTCGCGCAGGCCCATCTTCTCGAAGATGGAGGCGAAGATCTCGTAATCGGATTTCGATTCCCACAGGGGCTCGAGGCACTTCTGCTCGCGCACGATGACCCGGTAGTTGCAGCCGCTCGACGCGTGCCAGGTGTAGCCGTTGACAGCCGCCCACTCGCCGATGTCGTCGCGCTCGAAGGTGGTGCACGCCGGCAGGATGATGTCGGCCATACGGGTCTCGCTGTTGTACCAGATGTCTTGGTTGACGATGAACTCGAGCTTGGGGCTCTGGTACATGCGCACCCACTTGGTGGTGTCGCTCATGGTGCCCATGAACGAGCCGCCGTAACGATAGAAGAGCTTGATCTCGGAGTGCCCCTCCATGGGGTACTCGAAGTGCTTGAACTGCTGCTCGAGGCTTTGGCCGCAGAAGCCCTCGCCGTGCCAGCTGACCGGTGGGTTGAGGATGGCGTCGGGCAGGGTCAGACGCCACAGCCGCTGCTTGGTGTTGTTCTTGGGGATGTACTTGGCGACCAGCGGCGACATGGAGATGCGCCCGTTGGGCTCGCCGTAGGCGGGGAACCAGCAGGTGGTGTCGTTCGGCGCGCCCATGGTGGTGCCCCAGATGCTGCGACCCGGCGCGCCCAGGCCCTGCATGCCCTGCAGCAGCACCATCATGCGAGCCCATTCGGTGCCGTAGGCCTCGCGGCATGCCCCGCCCTCGCCGCCGCGGGAGCCACCCGAGAGGATGGTTCGCTTGGCGGCCCACTCGCGGGCCAGGGTGCGGATGGTGCGGGCTTCTACGCCCGACTCCTCGGCCGCCCATTCAGGGGTTTTGGGCACACCGTCGGTCTCACCCAGGATGTACGGCTTGAACTCGTCAAAGCCGATGGTCTTGTCTTTGACGTAGTCCTTGTCGTACGTGTCTTCGGTGATCCACACGAAGGCGATGGCCATGGCGATGGCGGTGTCGGTGCCGAGCCGGGGCGCGATCCACTTGCCGCCCATGGCCGCGTTGGTGTAGTTGTGGAACGGGTCGATGAAGACCATCTTGACGCCCTTCTCCTTGAGCCACTGCCGCCAGAGAGCGGAGTCTTGCCCGGAGTAGGTGCCGCGCGTGCTGTCGGGGTCGTTCGACCAGTAGACGATCATCTCGGCGTTCTGAAGCGCGTCGCTGAGCATGTCGTAGGGCTCGGGCATGCCGAGGCGCCAGAAGAAGCCATAGCTGTGAGTCGCCCCCCAGTGCCAGCCTTCCCAGCTGTCGGGGTTGTCGAGCACAGGCGTGCCCTCGACCATGTTGAGGAAGCGGGCGAAGGGCCCCATCTTGTAGCCCACGATGCCCCAGTTGTGGTGCGACGAGGTCAGGCCGCTGATGGCCGAACCGCCGTAGGTCTCCTTGACCCGCGTGAGCTCGTTCGCGACGATCGTGGTGGCTTCGTCCCAGGAGATGCGCTCGTACCGCGACTTGCCCCGGTTCTGCGGATTGCGCCCCCCGGGCCCGGTGGAGCCGGGAGCGCCGCTAGGATCGAAGTCCACGCGCTTCATCGGATACTTGATGCGCTCGTCGGAGTAGAGCCTACGCCGCTCGGCGTGTACATAGGGCGAAAGCGTGACCTTCTTTGGGGGCGAGTATTTCTTGCCGCCGGCCTCGATCACCCATGGCTTGTAGTCGTTCTCGTCGACGACCAGCGGCCTCACCCGTACTACCTTGCCATCGTTCACATAGACGGATACAGGCCCGCTATTGGTGCAACTCGTGAACACCTTTTCTGCCATCAAACATCAGCTCCCTGAGAGTGTGTGACACCTTAGCGGCCGGAGTTGAAACGATATCTCGATATTGCTGCACGATACTGCTAGTATCGTAGAGTAGCCAAGGGTCAATTACAAGACAAAACGAGCTCCGCCGGCATGCTGACACACGGGAGAGACATGGCGACGACCACCACGAGGGAGACGGACCCGCTGCAGGTCAGAGCCCTGACTCGAGGGCTCGCGATTCTACGGCTTTTCGACGTCGACCACCGCGAATGGACCATCGATGAGATGGCCCAGCAGACCGGCCTTATCAGGATGACCGCGTACCGCATGGCGCGCACGCTCGAGTCCATGGCTTTTCTGGTGCGCGACCCGACAACCAACAGATACCACCTTGGGCCCGCCACTCTCGCCATGAGCTACGTGGCCGACAACCACTCCGACTTCGTCGCCGGCGCCCGGCCGTTTCTCGAGGCGCTCGTGCGCGAGACTGGGGAGTCGGTCACGCTCGCGATCGAGGTCGACGGCTTCCCCGTGTGCGTCGATATCATCAATACCGCCAGGCCGTTCAAGCGACAGACCGCTCCCGGCCGCATCCTCGGCACTATCGCCACGGTGCACGGCAAGATCTTCGCCGCCTTCAAGTCGCCCGAGGAGCGAGCCGCGCTCCTGGCCGAGCCGATTCCGCGCTACACCTCCCACACGGTCACCGATGCCGCCGAGTTGGCGGCCGAGGTCGATCGCGTACTCGTGGAAGGGGTCGCGTACGACATCGAGGGAGTCTATCTGGGCACCTGCGCGGTGGGGGCGCCGGTGCGCGACCAGTTGGGCGCCGTTACCGCCGCCATATCGGTGGTCATGCCCACGGGCCGCTTCGGGCCCGAGGAGAGGGCATTGTGCACTGAGGCCGTCAAGATGGCCGCGGCCTCGTTCTCCGCGTACCTAGGTTGGACCCCGAGAGGAGCCGCATACAGGCAGACGATCAAGTAGCCGCGATGGCTGAAGCAGCCAAGAACGCCCTTCAACCCCTCCTTGAAAGGACGACGATTGCGATGGCAGAAGAGGAACGCAAGAAGGTCGACGTCAGCGTCGACAAGGTAACCATCAAGAACCTTGCCATGGGCGGCCTGCTGGGCGGAGGCGGTGAGTGCTTCGTCGATGTGAAGAACGGCAAAGCCATCCGCATCCGGCCCTTCAAGTACGACTGGAAATGCGACTACGAGTCGCTGCGGCCGTGGACGATCGAGCGCAACGGCGCGAAACTGACTCCGCTGCCAAAAGCGCTTCCGGCCCCCTTCTCGCTCTCATACAAGAAGAGGACCTTCTCACCCAACCGCATCAAGTTTCCCATGGTGCGAGTCGATTGGGACCCGAACGGCGAGCCCGGTTCTACCGGCCCCGGAGGCCGCAACACCCAGAACCGGGGCAAGAGCAAGTTCAAGCGGATCAGCTGGGACGAGGTCACCGACATCATCGCCGCCGAGGTCAGGCGTGTCCACAAGGAATACGGCCCGCTGGCCATCTTGGCCCAGGGCGACGGTCACGGCGAGAACAAGACCATCCACACCCCGCATGGACATCAGGCCCGCCTGCTCGACATGATGGGCGGATTCACCCAGCAGGTGCGCAACCCCGATAGTTGGGAGGGCTGGTACTGGGGCGCCAAGCACGTCTGGGGCCAGGGCTTCCAAGGCATGATGTCGCCGGCGGCCAACCTTATCAAAGACATCTCCGAGAACTGCGACATGGTGCTCAAGTGGGGCTGCGACGAAGAGACGACCCCCTGGGGCTTCACCGGCTGCTACGCCAGCCGCATCTCGCTGTTCTGGACGCGGGCCGGCATCAAGCAGGTCTACATCTGCCCCGACCTCAACTACGCTGCCGCGGTGCACGGCGACAAGTGGATCCCTGTGCTGCCGAACACCGACGCCGCCCTGCAACTCGCCATCATATATGTGTGGCTCACCGAGGGCACGTGGAACAAGGAATACGTGGCGACGCACGTGGTGGGCATGGACAAGATGGCCGCCTACGTGTTGGGTGAAGACGAAGAGGGCATCGCCAAGACGCCCGAGTGGGCCTCGAAGAAGTGCGGCGTGCCCGAGTGGACCATCAAGGCCCTCGCCCGTGAGTTCGCCGGTAAGACGACCTCCATCATCCACTACTTCGGCGGCTCCGCGTTCCGTGGCCCGTACTCGCACGAACCCGGCCGGCTCGAGTGCGTCTTGCTTGGCATGCAGGGCTTGGGCGGACCGGGCGTGCACCAGTGCCAGATGACCTACTTCGGCATGCCGAGGGCAGAGGGTCTGGGCAGCGTGCGCTTCTTCAACCCCGACCTGCCCGAACGATTGACCAAGCCCTGCTGGACCACAGTCCACTCATGGGGCCCGCAGCTCATCCCCAAGACCCTCATCCAAGACGCGATCATGAAGGCGCCGCTCGTCTTCCACGGAGCCGGCGGCCAGGAGAGCCCGGTCGAGGAGCAGTTCGACCGCTACACCTACCCGATCGCCAAGGAGAAGGGCGGCGTGCCGATCCACATGATCTGGACCGACACCCCGTGCCGCATCACCTGTTGGAACCACGGCAACTGGACGATCGAAGCCTTCAAGAACGAGAGCATCGAGTGCATCGTGGCCCAGCATCCGTGGATGGAGAACGAGTGTCTCTACGCCGACATCGTGCTGCCGGCGAACACCACGCTCGAGGTCGAGGACATCGTGACGACTACCCGCCAGGGACCGCACTTTGCCAGTGTCTCGATCCAAGAGCAGTCGATACTGCCGATCGGCGAGTCGAAGAGCGACTACGAGATAGTGGCAGCGATCGCCGAGAAGCTGGGCCACGGCGACGAATTCACGGGGGGCATGAGCACTTACGACCTGCAGAAGCTCGTGTTCGACGCGATGAAGATGGACAAGCTAACCACGTGGGAGGACTTCTACGAGAAGAAGACCTACGTGTACAAGACAGCTCCCGACTGGGAGCAGGATCCGCCCGGCTTCCGCAAGTTCTACGAGGATCCCAAGAAGAACCCGCTCCCGACGCCGACCGGGCTGCTCGAGTTCTACTCGCAGCGACTGGCCGACCACTTCCCCGACGACAAAGAGCGCGGGCCGTTCCCGAAGTGGATCGAGAAAGGCGTCACTCACGACGAGGCGCTCTCCAGCGAACGAGCCGACATGTTCCCGTTGCTCCTCATGAGCAACCACCCGCGCTGGCGCACGCACGCTCAGGGTGACGACAACAGCTGGTGTCGCGAGACCCCGACCGGCAAGGTGCTGGGCTTCGACGGCTACAAGTACGAGCCCATCTGGATCAACCCCGCCGACGCTGAGGCCCGCGGCATCAACGATGGCGATGTGGTCAAGATCTTCAACGAGCGCGGCATCGTGCTCGTGGGAGCCCGCGTCTGGGAGAGGATCATGTCGGGCGTGGTGTACGTCGACCACGGTGCCCGGCACGACCCACTGGTACCCGGCAAGGTGGACCGTGGTGGCGCCATCAACACCATTGCTCCGAACGGGCTGACCTCGAAGAACGCGTGCGGCCAGGCTACGAGCGGCTACCTGGTTGATGTACAGAAGGTCAGGAACGAAGAGTGGGAAGCGTGGCGGAGAGACCATCCCGAGGCATTCGCAAGAGTCTATGACCAAGGGGCGGGCCTGAGATTCGACGCCTGGGTCGAGGGAGGCAATTGAGATGAAGGTATTCGTAGTTGACGTCGCGGATTGCGTGGGCTGCTACGCGTGCCAGTTCGTCTGCAAGGACGAGCACGTCGGCAACGACTGGTCGCCCGTGGCGAAGCCTCAGCCCGACACCGGCCAGTTCTGGATGAGACTCGACGAGTTCATCAGAGGCACCGTGCCGAAGGTCGAGATGCACTACATGGCCACTCCGTGCCTGCACTGCGACGAGGCCCCTTGCATCGAGGCCTGCCCCATCGAGGGAGTCATGTACAAGCGCGAGGACGGCCTCGTCGCCCTCGACGCAGAGAAGTGCACCGGCTGCCGCAAGTGCGTCGACGTATGCCCGTACGATCGCATCTACTTCAACGATGACCTCAACATCGCGCAGAAGTGCACCGGCTGTGCCCACCTGCTCGACGGCGGTGAGTGGACGGTTCCGCGGTGCGTCGACGCCTGCCCCACAGAGGCCATCAAGTTCGGCGAGGAGAGCGATTTCGCCGACCTCATCGCGAAGGCGGAGGTTCTCAAGCCCGAGTTGGGCGCGAAGCCGCGAGTGTACTACCTGAACGTTCCGAAGAAGTTCATCGCCGGAACGATCTACGACCCGGTAGCGAAGGAAGTGGTAACCGGCGCAACCTGCACGTGCACAGGCTCCGACGGCAACAGCCTCACAGTCAAGACCGACAACTTCGGCGACTTCTGGTTCCGCGGGCTGGCCGATGGCGCCGAGTATATCGTGACCATCTCAGCTCCCGGCTTCGTCGAGAAGACCTTCGACGCGGTGAACACCGCCAAGGACGTCAACCTGGGGGACATCCCCCTCGACAAGTAACCGAGGGACGGGTCCCCGAACGAGCGGGAGACCCGCTCTGCGAGAGAGACAAGAAGGAGGGGCCTCCGCCGCGACGGCGGAGGCCCCTCCCCACTGAATGCACCGCCATGGCCGCTGCGTCCCACGAGCGCGACGCGTCCCGCAGACCGGCCGCCCTGCCCACCCAACCTACCTTGCCGGCGGTCAGGCCGTATCGGCGGTGGCGACGAGGCCCCTCAAGCCGAGAGCGAGGGCTTGAAGCTGTGACACCTCTTTCTCGACCTCCCGCGTGCCGAGAGCCGACTGTTTGCCGGCCTCGTTGATGCTCATGATCGCGGCACTGATCTGCTCCATGCCCGCCAGCTGCTGACGACTGGTAGCCGCGATCTGCGACGTGGCTTCAGCGGCCTTGTTCGCCACCGCGACCCGGGCGCCGATGTTCTCGAGCGCGGAGCTGGCCTCGTTCCGTCCAAGCTCAACCGTCTCACGGCCCTGTTCGGCCGCCTTGACAACCACAGTGCTCGCTTTCTGGATCTCGTTCAGGACGGCGCGAACCTGTGCCACGGCGTGCTTCGACTGCTCGGCCAGGTTCTTGACCTCTTGCGCCACGACGGTGAAGCCCTTGCCGGCCTCGCCGGCCTTGGCGGCCTCGATCGACGCGTTGACCGACAGTAGGTTCGACTGCTCCGCGAGGTCGCTTACGGTGGCGATCACGTCGCCGACCGACTGAGCTTCTTCGTTCAGCCGGTCGATCGACCCGGCAACGAGTTCCATATCGGCCTGTATGCGCTCGAAGTGAGAGTAGTTCCTGTTGGCCGACTGCTCACCGTACTTGGAGGTATCGACGACCTCCTGCGAGAGCTCAGAGGCTTCGGCGGCCTTCTCTTGGGCGAGCATGGCGGTCTGCTTCACTTCCTCGACGGTGGCGGTCGTCTCGTTCGTGGCCGCGGCCGTTTGCGCCGCCGCCGCCGCCACTTGCGACGCCACAGCGAGGATCTGGCCCGCGGCGCCGCCGATGCCGCCGACGGCCTCTCTCAGCCGCCGCTTGACGACTCTGTCGAGAAGAACCATCCCCGCCGCGCCAAGCGCGAGGGCCAGAAACGCGACTCCGGTCATCACCCCCACCATGATGGTCGCCCCGTCGCCGAGACCGTACGGACCGGCCGTCACCCCGATCCCGATCCCCACCGCCGCCAGAAGCAGCGCTAGCATCGCGGTCATTAGAATGGTCATCCGCCGTATTATTGACATCCCCGTCCCCTTAGCATCCGCCCATGTGTTGGCGCGCACTTGCTCCGCATCGATTATCGGCCATTTGCGGCGAGGCTTTACCAACAGAGGGTACACGCCGGTCATCGCGCCGGCGCACCGCGACAAAACGGGCCCCCGGCTCGGGAGAGCCGGGGGCCCGCAAGAGGGCGGTAGACGCGCGGCCCTGGGGCGCCTTCGTTGCGCCTAGTACTCCTTCAGGACGTCGATCATGATGTCGGTCGCCTTGAGGGCGTACTCCTCGGGGATGGTCAGCGGCGGCATGAAGCGGAACACGTTGCCGTAGCGGCCGCACGGGGTCATGAGTACGCCCTTGTTGAGCAGCTTCATGGCGATCTCGCCGCACTCGGCGGGCTTCGAGCGGCTCCTTGGTCTTGCGATCGGCCACGACCTCGCACGCCCACCATGAGTCCGCGGCCGCGCACGTCGCCGATGCCTTCACGGTCTTCATGGCGTCGGTGAACTTGCCCTTGATTTCCTCGCCGAGCTTGGTGGCCCGGCCCATGAGATCCATCTCGCGGGTCGGTGATGAGGTCGATGTTGGTCATGCAGACCTCGCATCCCAGAGCGTTGCCGGCGAAGGTGCACGGCTGCGAACCCTCGGAGAGGCTCTTCTCGAATCTCCGCCTTGTAGGTGATGCCGGCCATGGGGATGTCGCCGCCCATGCCCTTGCCCCACGTGAGCATGTCGGGCTTCACGCCGGTGTGCTCGATGCACCACATCTTGCCGGTGCGGCCCGGCGCCCGACTGCACCTCGTCGGCCACGTAGAGACAGCCGTACTTCTCGCAGGCGGCCTTGATGATCTGGAAGAACTCCGGCGGCGGAGCCACGTAGCCGCCCTCACCCTGCTGCGACTCGATGATCGACCGCGGCCACGTCGTCGGCGGCCGTATACGGGGTGTTGAGCACGTAGTCCACGTACTTGCCGCACTGCATGTCGCAGTTGGGATAGGTCATGTTGAACGGGCAGCGGTAGCAGTACGCGTAGGGAAGGTGCTGGACGCCGGCGATGAGCGGGCCCCAGCCGTGGCGGTAGTTGTACCCGGTGGTGAGGGCGCGAGGTGCCGCACCACACCCCGTGGTAGGCGCCCTGGAAGGCGAGGATCTGCGAGCGTCCCGTGATGCTTCCGGGAGAACTTGATGGCCGTCTCGACCGCGTCGGACCCGGCCTGGAAGAACGAGGTGTGGCAGTCGCCGCGCAGGCCCTCGGGCATGACGCCCGACACCTTCTTGGCAAGCTCGATACGCTTGGGGTTGGTGATGTCGGTGGTGTGCATGATGATGGCGCACTGACGGTTGATGGCCTCGAGCACCTTGGGATGGCCCCGGCCCACAGCGTTGACGGCCACCCCGGCCGCCATGTCTATGATAGAGGTTGCCGTCGGCGTCTTTGACCGTCGCACCCATGCCATGCTCGAAGGATGACCGGGAAGCCACCGCCGCCGCGGGTGAAGGCTTCGTACTTGGCCGATTCCTCCATGAGGGCCGCCACCTTAGGCCCGGGTACGCTCGTCAGCATCTCCGGAGCATCGGGGAACGAGAGTTCCATGAGTTCGGCTTCAGAGATCATGCTGCTCTCCTTTCGCTCGAGGGCAGAATGCGTCATGCATCGGCGATAGATTTCGTAAGGCGAGTAGTCCAGGCCGACACCTTCGGCGACAGCCTTATCGACACAAGCTTGCCTTCGAGCACGTTGAGCCCCTGACCGAGCGCCGGATCGGACCTGATAGCGCCGCCTTGTAGCCCAGGTTGGCGAGCTTCGCCACATAGGGGAAGGTGGCGTTTGTGAGAGCGAAGGTCGAAGTGCGGGCGACGCAGCCGGGCATGTTGGCCACGCAGAAGAGGTCACGCCGTCGACATCGATCGATCGGGTTCTGATGGCTCGTGGGCACCGCTCCTTCGACGCACCCGCCCTGGTCGATGGCCACGTCGACGATGACCGAGCCTTTGCGCATGGTGCGCGATCATGTCGATCTGGTGACGACCTTCTTGGCCCTGGCGCCCGGGATGAGCAGGGCGCCGATCACCAGATCGGCTCTCGCCACCACCTTCTCGACGGTGTCAGGTCGTTCGAGGCCGAGCGACCGTGAGCCGCCGCCGAATACGTCGTCAGATAGCGCAGCCGATCGAGGTTGAGTCGAGGATGGTGACGTCGGCGCCCATGCCGCCAGCGCCATCTTGGCAGCGTTGATGCCCACGATCCCGCCACCGACTGATGGCGACGTTCGCCCGGAGGCGTGCCGGGGACTCCGCCCAACAGCACGCCGCTGCCGCCGTTCTCCTTCTGCAGGCAAGTGGGCGCCCATCTGGACGGAGACTTTGCCGGCTACCTCGCTCATGGGCGTGAGCGAGCGGCAGCGAGCCGTTGGCAAGTTGCACGGTTTCGTATGCGATGCCGACGATCTTGCGCTCGAGCAGGGCCTTCGTCAGTTCGGGAGCGGGCGCCAGGTGGAGGTAGGTGAACAGTACCTGGCCCTTCTCGTAGCAGCGGGTACTCCTGCGGAAGCGGCTCCTTGACCTTGACTATCATCTCCGCCTCGGCGAAGACCGCCTCTGCCGTGGGACGGATCTGCGGCCCCGGCCGCGATGTACTCGGCGTCGGAGATGCCCGACCCTTCGCCGGCGGCACTCTGCATTATCACCGTGTGACCGTCCTCGACGAGGCTGGTCACGCCCGCCGGGCACCATCGCTACCCGGTATTCGTGATTCTTGACTTCCTTGGGCACACCGATGATCATCTCGTTCCTCGCGCTTGAGTGGATTTAAACGCACGAACAATTCCACCTTATACTACTAGCAGGCTACGCCGTCAACCCGGGGGAGCACGGCTTCGTTTCTTGGGTATTAGCGGGTACGATTGCGAAACGTGGGGATTTGTACGATTGTATAAATCGCTTGGCGCGATATGCTAGTCTCTGCTGTAGACGCGATGCCACGGCGACGAGGGAGAAGACCTCGAGTGGAACCCGAAGAAAAGACCACGGCAAACGGCAAACGGCCCAGCGCGGCTGAGGTCTCGGCCCGTTTGCCCCGCGTGCAGCAGCGCAATCCGGGCCTACCCGGCGCCGGGTCGGGCCTACCCCCCACAGCGCAACGCCTGCTCGAAGCCGCCCGGCGGTTGCTGGCCCGCTCGGGCTACAATTCTCTCTCGGTCGAGGCCATAGGGCGCGAGGCGGGCGAGAACAAGGCCCTCATCAGGTACTATTTCGGCTCCAAGAACGGCCTCATAGTGGCTCTGGTCGACTGGCTGGTGTCGGACACCCTGTGGCACAGCCGCCAGCGGCTGGCCGGAATGTCGGGGCGCGAGCGCCCCTCGGAGGCTATCACGGGCACGAGTGAAGTCATGCTCGACGACCCGCCGTCGTATAGGCTCTTCTTCGACCTCCTGCCGAGACTCCTCGAGACCCCGTCGATGGCGCACCAGTTCGCTGAACTCTACCGCGCATACCGCGAGCAGAACACCCGCGCCCTCATGGCCGGTCTAGCAGGTGACACGCCGGTCGAAGTCGGCGACTTGGCCGCCATGACCGTCGCGCTCACCGATGGTCTCGCGGTCCAGATCCTCGCTGAGCCGGGGAGCGTCGACGTTGCTCGCGTGCTGGCCACGTGGCGGAGCTTTCTCGACGAGAGATTGGCCGCCCTCGCACCACCCGGCTGACACTGCCCTCCGTAGGAGGCTAGGCCGGTGGGAGGTTAGGCCAGGGACACCGTGGGTTCCTGTCGGGCGCCGCGGTCGTCTCTGCTTGCGTCGACGAGTCCGGCCAGACTTCGGGCCAGGTCTTGGAGCTGCCTGACCTCCCGCTCCACCTGCCGCGCGCCCGAGACCGACTGGTTGCCGGCTTCGTTGATGCTGGTGATGGCAGCGCTGATCTGCTCCACTCCGGCCAGTTGCTGACGGCTCGTCGCGGCGATCTGCATCGTCGCCTCGGCGGCTGAACTCGCTATCTCAACCTCGGCGTGAGTGCCATCAATGGCTTCGCCGGCCTCACTTCTGCCGACCTCCACCGCCGCCCGCGCCTCCTCGGCCGCGTGCACCGCGATACGTGCCGCCTTCTGGATCTCACCAAGAACACCGCGCACCTGCGCTACCGCCTGCTTCGATTGGGTGGCCAGGCTCTTGACCTCCTGCGCCACAACGGTGAAGCCCTTGCCGTGTTCGCCGGCTTTGGCGGCTTCGATCGAGGCGTTGACCGACAGCAGGTTCGACTGCTCTGCCAGATCGTTTACGGTAGCGATGATATCGCCCACCGACTGAGCCTGATCGTTGAGCCGGTCGATAGCGTCGGCGACGACACCCATGCCTGCGTGTATCTGATCGAAGGCGTCGAAGTTCTTCTTCGACGACATCTCTCCGAACTTGGAGCTCTCCGATACGCGCTCTGACAGCTGCGAAGCCTCGTGAGCCTTCTCCTGGGCGAGCATCGCGGTCTGCTTGACTTCTTCGACCGTGACCGTCGTCTCGTTGGTCGCCGTCGCGGTCTGCGCCGTGGCCGACGCCACCTGGGAGGCGACCGCGAGGAGCTCGGCGGTTGTGCTACCTATGCTCGCGATGGCGGCACGCACCGGGCGGCCGATCATGCGGCCGAGGAACACCATCGCCAGAACGCCAAGGACAACAGCAAGGGCCGCGACCGCGGCAATGATTACCGTGGTTGCGCCTGCCTTGTACTTGAGACCATCGATGATACCCAGGGCGGCCACTACCAGGAGCAGCACCAGGAGACCACCCATGGCGATCCTCATGCGGCCTAAGATCGTCATACCGGGTCCTTTCAGAACTATACACGCGGCAGTTCTGATATCGGCCACGCTGACGTCCGGCTTTACATAGTTGTAGGAGAACGGAACCGGCTCGTTAGGCCTCGCGTATGTCGACGATCTCGTCGACCAACGGCTGGACGGTCCGCTGAACCGTCTCCCTGTCCGTGTCCTGTACCTTGAAAGTCGCCGTTCCCTGATCCACGCTCTCGGCAAACGCGACGAAACGCCCGCCGACGCCGGCGATGGCCGTAGACAGCTTCGAGAGTCCCCCCTTGGCCAGGGGCATCTTGACAGTGACGCGTACGCCCGGCCTGTGGGCTCCGAAAACATCGACCAGTATGCCGAAAAGGTGCGACTCGGTGATCAGACCGACGAGCGCGCCGTCTTTCACCACCGGTAGACTGCTGATCTTGCGCTCGGCCAAGATGCGGGCAGCCTCCTCGGCCGCGGTGTCCTCGGTCACCGTCACGACCTTTCTGGTCATGACCTCCGAGACCTTGACTTCTTCGAGCAGGTACTCGACCTCCCACCGGCTGAGCGAGCTGGCCGGCGACGGCAACGCCCGAAAGAGATCGGTCAGAGAGACGATGCCCACCAACCGGTCCTTCTCGTCGAGAACGGGCAACTGCCGCACCTGGCTACCCTGCATCACCTTGAGAGCGTTGGGCACCGACGCATCGGGCCTCGTGACCACGGGCCTCTTCGTCATCATGTCGCGAACGAACATGTCAACCTCCCCTTGTGCCTATCCGTTTCAGACGCATCCACTTCTTGCCCCGCTCAGCCCCAGGCTCCGCCCAGGTGACCGACGCCGGCCGCGAACGGATCGACGATAGTCACACCGCCGTCGATGACCACGCTCGCTCCGGTCATGTATGGGGAATCGTCGCCGGCAAGGAAGACGAACAGCCCCGTGACATCCTCGGGACGCACGATGTGGCCCAGCGGCACGCTGTCGCCCATGGCCTCGAAGACGCCGTCGAGGTCGGTGTGGAGGACCTCGGTGAGGGGGTGCACGTTCATCTCGAGCAATCGTGTGCGCACCGGCCCAGGCACGACTACGTTGCATCGTACGTTCTTCTTGCCATAGTCGAGCGCCACCTGCTTGCTCAGGTGGATCACGCCAGCTTTGCTCGCGCAATAGGCCGGCCCGCCCGGCACCGCGACGATGCCCGCGATGGAGGCGACATTGATGATCGAACCGCCGCCCGCTTCGATCATCGCGGGAATCGCGGCCTTCATCATGAGGAACGGCCCCGTCAGGTTCACTTCGAGTGTCTCCCGCCAAACGGCGGGGTCCATCTCCACGACACTCTTGTTAGCCTCGATGGCGGCGTTGTTGACCAAGATGTCGAGGCGCCCCGTCAAGCCCAGCGCCGCTTCGACCATCTTCTGCGCATTGCCTTCCTCGCACACGTCGCCGCAGAACACCGTGACGCTTCCGGCCGGCAGCGACTCCGCCACTCCGTCGAGCATCTCGCGCCGGCGTCCGGTGATGACGACCTTGGCGCCCTCTTCTACGAACCGCTTCGTCACGGCCGCGCCTATGCCGGTGCCTCCCCCTGTGATCAGGGCGACCTTACCCTCGAGTCTCATATCGCTGCTCCCTTACTCTTTGGGCGGATCGCCGTCGTATCCGCCTTCTGGGTTGAGAAAGATGGTGCCCGGCTTGCCCGGGAGCGGAGTGAACCAGTCGGGGCAACTGTTCGGAAACAGCAGCCGCGCCTGCCAGTGGATGGCGAAGTCCTCGGCCTTGACCCCGGCGTAGTGTTCGTCCATGCCCGAGAGCAGATCGGCGCCGTTCTTGGCCCGGTTGTAGACCTCCTCGTACACGTCGAGGTACCGGGCCGACCAGTCGACGCACTCTGTGTAGCTGCGCGAGGGATCGTCCTGCACCTCCTCGAGGACGCGGAGCTTGGCCTCGTCGTGATGACCGGGGATGACTATGCGCGGATCGAAGTCCATGAGGCGCCTGATGTCCTTGCGCCAGGTCTCCCTGCGGGCCACATTGCTCTCGATGGGCCAGAGGTGGCAGTCGTGAAAGGCCACGTCGGTGGCGCACACCACCCCGATGGATGGCACCCAGACGACGGAGTTGTTGACGCTGTCGCCCTCCCAGCCGTCGGATACGAGCAACTCGTGGCCCTCGAGCTCCAGCCTGGGCTCCGGCATCGGTAGCGGCACGGTTGTCCTCTTCGGGATGTCCGCGGGACCGAACCGATCGATCGACCACATGTCGAGCTTGTCGCCGGAGGTGACCGCCACGTCTTTGACCACGCTGGGCAACGCCACGATCTTCGCGCTGGGAAACGCGAATTGCAGCACCGACAACCCGAAGTGGTGGTCGGGATGGAAGTGCGAAACGTACACGTGGGTCAGGTTCTTCCGCATCTGGATGATCTGGGCGACCATCTTGTGCGTGTCGCTCAGCAATTGCGACGCATCGACGAGAATCGCGTCGCGCTCGCCGTAGAACAGGGTGGAGTTGCTATTGAAGCCGAGATAGCTGTGCAGGAAGATCTTGTACTTCAGTGGCACGTTCGCTCCCTTCTGGCCCCGCCGCGTCGGGCAGGCACATCGTACGTGGTCCCCCGTGCTTGTTAGCTACGCCCTGAATACCCCAGAAAAGCCGAAAGCGTGGAGGCCGCCGACTTCACGGCATCCGCATACGCAATCCTTTCCTCGGCCCCGAATCTCCCGGTGGGAACGATCACCGAGATGGCGGCGATGACCTTGCCCAATTGGTCACGAACGGGAGCCGCGATGGCACAGGTGCCGAGATTGCGTTCCTCGACGTCGAATGCCACACCGTCTTTCGCGATGCCGTCGAGTTCACGGGCAAGAGCCTGCGGTTCGGTAATGGTATTGGGAGTGAGTGCCGGATGCGGCCGGGCAAGTATCTCGGCCCGCTCGGCGCCGGTCTTGAAGGCCGCGAACACCTTGCCGTTGGCGCTCGCGGTGTCGCCGATGATGCGACCGATGGCGACCTCGCGCCGGAGCGGCCGCGTGGTCTCTACCATGTCGACACTCACGGCCACACCGTCGACCTCGATCGCGAGGGTCGAAGCTTCGCCCGTCTTCTCGGTGAGTTCCTGCAGATACGGCCGCACGATGGCCGCCAGTTCCGCGTAGCCACCCGACAGATACATGGTGGCGAGCAGGGCCGGCCCCAAGTGGTAGCGATTGGTGATCGGGTCGCGCACCAGATACCTGGCCGACTCCATCGTACGGATCATGCGGTACGCCGTCATGCGGGGCAGTCCGGCCCGCGCCGCGATCTCGTCGAGAGTCCACTCGCGATTCTCGGCGTCGAATAGTCCGAGGATGCTCAGACCTTTGGCGAGGGCACGTACGACGAACGCGCTTTCGCCCCCGTTGGCGGTCTTCTCACCGGACTGGGCTTTGCTGCCCGCTTTAGGCATGGCCGTTCACGTCCTTTTCCCGGGTGGCGTCACACGAACGACATGGTACCGCCGTCGGGATACAGAATGGTACCGGTTACGAAGTCCGAAGCCGGGGACGCGAGGAATATGGCGGGGCCGATGAGATCGGACACCGTGCCCATCCGCCCCATCGGGATGTTGGCGAGCACCTTCGAGTAGCGCTCAGCCTCCTTGTTGATGCGCTCCTCGGTCATGGGAGTGATAGTGATGATCGGCGCGATCGCGTTGACCAGCACCTTCTTCGAAGCGAGCTCGATGGCCAGTTGCTTAGTGATCATGTCGACGGCGCCCTTGCTGGCACAATAGGCGAGGTTGCCGCCCAGGGCGGCCCGAGCGCCGCGAAGCGAGGAGAGATTGATGATCTTGCCGCCGCCGCTCTCCACCATGTGTCTGGCGAAGTGCTTGCAGCAGAGCATCACTCCGCGCACGTTGACGGCGAAGAGCTTGTCCCAATCCTCCAGCGGGAACTCAGTCGCGGGGGCCTTGACGTTGAAGCCCTGGGCGTTCACCAGCACGTGGACGCGCTGCATGTCGTCCACGGCGCCCGCGACGATGTCCTCGACGTTCTTCTCCTGGTCGCGGCCGGTGGTAACCGGGTAGGTAAAGACGGTCTGGCCGGTGGCCTCCTTGATCTCGGCGACCGCGCCTTCCATGCTTTCGACGTTGATGTCGGCGATGCCGACCCGGGCGCCGTAGGTCACGAAGCCCTGGGCCAAGCCGCGGCCGATGCCGCCGGCGCCGCCGATGACGACTACATTCTTGCCATCGAGCGAGAATAGATCCTTACGCACTTCCATCGTCTACCATCCTTCCAGCAGGTCGTTCCGGTGGTGGTCGGCGCTAGCGCTTGACTATGCCGAGGATCTCCCGGGCTTCGTCGGGCGTGGCGGGTTCGATGTTGAGCTCGCGGGCGATGCGTGCCGAGCGCTCCACCAAATGGGCGTTGCTCTTCGCGAGCACGCCCTTGGAGTAATAGATGTTGTCCTCGAGTCCGACGCGGACCGAACCTCCCAGAATCATGGCCGCGGTGGTCACCGGCAACTGGGCCGACGAGGTGGCGGTGCAGTTGAAGTAGCAGTTGTCGGGCAGGAACTGGTACATCGAGTAGAGGGTCTCGGGAGTGGCCTCGATCGCGCCCTGGTACATCATGCCGAGAACGAAGTTCACGTAGTACGGCGGCTTCAGCAGGTCTTTCTTGATGAGGTTGCTGACGTCGCGGTACATGGACTGCGAGTAGCACTCCATCTCGGGCTTGATGTCGAGTTCTTTCATCTTGCCCGCCCAGGCCTCGATGTCCTTGGTCAGGTTGGAGAACGGGGTGCCCGCGAAGGCGCCGGTCTGCCGCATGAGGGTGCCCATGTTGAGCGAGGCCGATTCGGGCAGCGCCTCGAGGCAGCGGACTCGCTCCTCGATGGTCAGGTTGGCGCCGCCGCCGGTCGAGAACTGGATGACGATCTCCTTGCACTTGGCGCGTACCGCCACCAGGATCTCCTCGAACTTCTCTTTGGTGCCGGTCGGCTGGCCCTTCTCGTCGCGCGCGTGGATGTGCACGATCGCGGCCCCGGCGTTGTAGCACTCCAGGGCTGCCTGTGCGATCTCGTCGGGCTGCTCGGGAACGTTGGGGTTCATCTCCTTGTTGACGAAGGCGCCGTTGAGCGAGGCGGTGATGATGACTTTGCCGACAGGTAGCTTCATGGTGACTCCCCTATGTGCCCTTGATGACGTCAGATGCGCTTGTAGATGAGATCCTTGGCGTCCTCGAACACCTTGATGAGAGCCGCGTCGCGCTCTCTCAACACCTGCTCGAGGGGCCGGTCGCTGTAGTCGAAGAAGCCTTTGCCCGTCTTGACTCCCAGGTCGCCGCGGTCCATCAGCTCCTTGAGGCTCTTGGGCTGGTTGTCGATCGGAGCCTCGACGAAGTCCTTGTTCTGCAGGTTGCCGTAGCTCAGGTCGACGCCGGTGAAGTCGTAGCGCTGCACGAACCCCAGCACCAGCGCCCTCGGGATGATGCTCGCTTTGACGGCGAGATCGAGCTGGTCGGCGGTCATGTAGCCGTTGTCGAGCAGGAAGAATATTTCGCGCCCGATGATGCGCAGGAAACGGTTGATGCAGAAACCCGGCACGAACTTCTCGAGCACGGTCGGCACCCGGTCAACCTTCTTCATGAGATCGACCACGAAGTCGACGGTCTCCTGGCTGGTCTCGGGCCCCTTGACCACTTCGACCAGGGGAACGATCTGCGGCGGCGCGAACCAGTGGGCTATGACAGTCGCGGGCAAACGCCGCGCCGGCATGACCTCGTAGATGTTGAGGTAGGAGGTGTTGCTCGTGATGACGGCCCGCTCCGGCAGAAGGGCGTCGAGTTCGTCGTAGAGCGCCTTCTTGGCGTCCATCTTCTCGGCGATGCTCTCGATGACGAAATCGGCGTCGGTAGCCGCTTCTTCGACCGACTGGGTGACTTTGATGCGCGAGAGCACGCCCGCGACGGCGTCCTCCTCGAGCAACCCGCTCTCCACGAAGGTGGCGAGGTTCGCCTTTGCTACGCGCATGGCCTTGTCGAGAGTCTCTTCTTTGCGGGAGTACATCACTACGTCGTACCCCGCCGTGGCAAACACTTGAGCCAGGCCGGGACCCATGGTGCCTGCTCCAAAGATCGCGACCTTCTTGACGTCTTGCAGTTTCACGCCAGTGCTCCCCGTGTAGTCGATCCCCCAAAGAACAAACCCGAGCGTTGTTGGTATCAGTATATCGCGGACTAGACACAATCATACCGCTTCTGGTACGAACGACCGGGACAATCTGGAAACAGCGGCGCCCGCGCGACACGTCGCGCGGGCGCCGGACACATCGATATGTCAGTCGAGACCGGTCTTCCGGCTACTTCCCGACATCGTCCAGCGTGCCGAGCAGCACCTGCGGATACGTCTCAACGGGCACCCAGGTCAGAACCTCTCCCACCTTCTGCACCTCGAGGATGAAGAAGTCGCGCTTGGCGATGAAGGCGTTCTGGTAGGGAACGACCGTGAACTTCCCGGCCGGCGAATCCAAGGTCATGGTCGACATGGCCTTGATCACCGTGGCCGGGGTGGTGTCGCCGCCGGTAGCCTTCAGGGCCTCGATGTACATCATCACGCCCTGCCACGCGCCGTAGCCCTGCGGGGTCGGCTTCTCTCCCGGATACAGCTTCTCGTACGCGGCGATGAAGTCCTTGTTCGGCTGGTTGTCGAGCGTATAGGCGTAGTAGTCGCAGGCGAGCATGCCCAGACCGATGTCGCCAAGCTCAGCGAGTTGGTCGTCGCTGAAGTTGTTCGACATGGGAGCCGCGAGCGGCGCGGTCAGACCGTAGTCGTTGTACTGCTTGACGAAGGGCACGGCGCCGTTGCCGAAGATCCAGAAGACGGTGACGTCGGCGGGCTTCATAGTCGTCAAGTAGGCACTAAAGTCCACAGAATCCACCGGCACGTAGTTCTCACTCAGCACCTGGCCGCCGCCCTCCTCGACGAAGGCCTTCTTGAAGCCCTCGGTCAGAGCGTAGGCGGGCGTGTCATCGTAGTTGATGACGTTGGCGGTCTTGAAACCTTTGTCAGCCAAGTACTTGCCGAAGTAGTACCCGTGCGAATCGAAGAACCCGGTGTGGATGAAGGCCAGCCCATTGGCGGTTGCCAGATTCTCGGTCGGCTGACCGACGATGGAGATCTGGGGGATACCCGACGACTTGCCCAAGTAGTCGGCCACCGCTTTTGCGGAGGGCGAGAAGATCGGGCCGATCATGCAGTCGATCTTGTCCTGCTCGACGAGCTTGCGGGCCTTCTCCACAGCGATGGCCGGATCGGAAGCGTTGTCCTCAGGGTAGTACTCGAGAGGGCGGCCCTCGAACTCGTTGTTGAGCATGGCCAGGGCTGTCTTGACGCCCTTATCGGCGAGTTCACAGTCGTAGGCCATGAAGCTGGTGAAACCCTCATCGAAGCCGAACTTGATCGCGCCACCCACCGGCGCGGCCGTCGTATCGGTACCGGCTGTGGTGCCGGTGCCGGCGGCTGTGGTCGTAGTTGCTTCCTCCCCTCCGCAGGCCGCGGCGAACGCGGACACCGTGAGGATGGTCAAGAGCATAAGTACCAGTAGCCGTTTGTTCATCCCTGCCTCCTTAACGAACGCCGATACACCATCTCCCCCAGCGAAGCAGCGATCACGATCCTTCGCCATCCCTGCCCGTCGCTCGAATCCCCAGTCGCTCCCCCCTTACTCGCCTACCCCTAAATACTGAGCCTTGACACTCTCGTTGTCGATCAGTTTGTCGGGGGTCGACTCATAGACGATGGCGCCCCTGCTCATGATGTACGCATGATCGGCTACACCCATCGCCATGCCGAAATCCTGTTCGACCAGCAAGATGGACTGCCCGGCGGCTTTGAGCCTCTCGATGACTCTGAACACCTCGTCGACCACCACGGGCGCCAATCCTTCCGACGGCTCGTCGAACAGGAGCAGGTCTGGGTTGGTCATGAGAGCCCGGGCGATGGTGAGCATCTGCTGCTCGCCACCGGAAAGCAGGTTGCCCTTGTTCTTGCGTCTCTCGGCAAGCTTGGGGAATACCTCGAACACGCGGTCGAGAGTCCACGGATCGGCCTTGTCCGATGCTCTCGCCGCCACCTTGAGGTTCTCGGTGACCGAGAGCGATGAGAATATCAGCCGGCCCTGGGGGATGAGGCCGATGCCCAGCCGGGCGATCTTGTGCGGGGGAAGACCGACCAGCTCAGTACCATCGAAGACGATGCTTCCCCTGCGCGGCGGCGTGAGCCCCATGATCGATCGGATGGTCGTCGTCTTGCCCATGCCGTTGCGGCCGAGAAGCGCGACGATCGAGGCATCTTCCACCTTGAGACTGACCCCTTGGAGGATGTACGAGTCGCCGTACCAGGTATGGATGTCTTTGATCTCGATCATTGTTCGTGCGACATGGGATTGTGGGCTCTGCGGGAGCCCATGTATATGTCTCTCACCATCTGGTTGGCGCGAATCTCGTCGCAGGTGCCTTCGCACATGATCTCACCGTAGTGGAGCAACATGACCCGCTCGGCCACGCCGAAAACGAGGTCCATGTCGTGCGCGATCATTAGCACGGTGATCTTCTTGCCCAACTCACGGAGCTTGGCGGTTATCTCGGCGCTCTCAACGGTCGTCAGGCCGCAACTCGGCTCGTCGAGCAAGAGTAGCTCCGGATCGCTGGCCAGGCTGAGGGCTATCTCGAGCTTGCGCTGCTGGCCATAGGCGAGGGAGCTGACCACTTCGTCACGAAGGTCCCAGAGATCGTTCGCCTCGAGCAACCGCCTCGCGTCAGCCTGCATGGTCTTGTCGCCCATGAGACCGCTGAACACCCTGTATCGACCCTTACGCGTGCCCTGCAGAGCGATCAGGGCGTTCACCTTCACGGTCTGGTAGGGGAACAGGCTGGTGATCTGGAACGACCGGGCCATTCCCAGATGCGTGCGCTCGAAGACCTTCGCCCGCGTGATGTCGCGCCCCTTGAAGTACACGTTGCCCGCGGATGGCTTGAGTTGGCCGGTGAGCACGTTGAACAATGTGGTCTTGCCCGCCCCGTTCGGTCCGATCAGCGCCAGCCGTTCGCCCGGCTCGAGGCCAAGAGTGACGTCGCGCAGCGCCGCGAGACCGCCGAAGTGGAGCGACACTCCTTTGACTTCAAGCAGCGGTGCCACCGATCACCTTCTTCCAAAGCCTTTCGATGAACACGCCAAGACCCTGCGGGATGACCATGATGGTGATCACGAAGATAGCGCCGAAGATCAGCGGCCAGCGATCGGGCAGGTAGAGACTCGCCAGGTACTCGACACCGACGTAGACCACGCTGGCGACCAGCGGCCCGAAGAACGTGGTCGAACTGCCCATGATGACGAGCAGGAACGCGATGTCGCTGGTGATCATCGCAAGATTGTTCGGTACGAGCGTGCCGCCGTAGTAGGCGAACATGACACCGGCCATGCCGCCGAACACGGCCGCGATGATCCACGAAGTGTACTTGTAGAGCCAGGTGTTGTAGCCGAGAGCCTGCATGCGCTTCTCGTTGTCGTGGATGCCACGCAGCGCGTAGCCGTAGTGCGAGTTGACGATGCGCCACATTATGTAGAGGCAGATGACGACCAGCACGAACACCAAGTAGTAGTACCTGCCCGACGTGACTCGAAAGCCGAGACCGAGTTGGGGTTCGGGGATGCCCGAGAGGCCGGTCGAACCGCCCGTGACCGGCCGCAGAGCGATGGCCAGGCGTGCCAGTATCTCGCCGAACGCGATCGTCGCGAGCAAGAAGTAGATGGGGTTGACCGCGCCCGCCCCCACGCCGAACACCCTGAAGGCCGGCACGCCAAGAATCGCCGCTACCACCGCTGTGGCGATCAGCGCCAGCAGCAGGTTGAGCCAGAAGTTGGATATGCCCACCTTCAGAATGAGGATACCTGCGGCATAGGCGCCCGCGCCGAAGAAGGCGGCATGGCCGAAGCTGGGAATGCCCGCGTATCCCCAGATGAGGTTGAGGCTCACACCGAACAGTCCGTAGATCATCATCTTCGTGACGAGGCTGGCCACGAACGTCGGAATGAAGAGCGGCAGTAGGAGAACGATCGCGGCGATCACGAGCACCGGCAGGCCGATAGCGACGAAGGTGTAGGGGATCCTCTTCGGCGGAGCCGGGGCCAACACCTCACCGGTGTAGGCCTCGTCGCCGGGCAATTCTTCGGGCACCTGGCTCATCAGAACACCTTGCGCCCTATGAGTCCACTCGGCCGGACGAGCAGGATGATCAAGAAGATGACGTACGCGAAAAATAGCGCCGACTTCGGCACGTAGGCCTTGCCGAAGGTGTCGACCATGCCGATGACCAGGGCGCCCAGCATGGTGCCCTGGATGTACCCGGTGCCCCCCACCACCACCACGATGAGGGTCAGCAACAGCAGGTTGTCACCCATGGTCGGGTACGCGCCGACAATGGGAGCGCCGAGAATGCCGGCCGCCCCGGCGAGGGCTATGCCGAGAAGAAACACGGCCGTGCTCACGAACCCGTAGTTGATGCCGAGCGCCACGGTCATCTCCTTGTTGTCCATGCCCGCGCGGATGATGGCGCCCCAACGAGTGCGGTCTTGGATCCACCAGAGGAGACCGAGCACCAACAGGCCCACCCCCACTATGAAGACCCGGTAGATCGGAAAACCGAGACCGGCGACCTTGAGCGCCCCCTCGAGCAGTTCGGGCGTCTGCGCGATCTGCGCCCGCGGGCCCCAGATCCACAAGATGACGTTGGCGGCCATGTAGCTAAGGCCGATGGTGAGCACCGCCTGCTCGGGCACCTTGTTGTAGAGATGCCGCAGGAAGAAGTAGTAGAGGAGAAACCCGATCACCCCGAGCGAGATCGCCGCGACGATGACCGCGAGCCAGAACGGTCCCCACGAGTCGATAGCCTGCAAACCCACGTAGGCCCCGAACACGAACAACGCGCCGTGGGTGAGGTTGAGTACGCCCATGACGCCGAAGGTGAGGGAGAATCCGGCCGCCAGCAGAAAGAGGATGAAGGCATATGACAGCCCATTCAACCCTGTAACCAACGCCTGGCCCATATGGCTATTTCCCCTCAGCCCGTCGAATAGACCAGTCGCGCCCCCAACCCGCTTGGACCGTATCCGACGACGATCCGTCCGGTCTTTTGCACAGTCCGCGAAACCGTATCCCCACCAATGCAGCAAACATTAGCACGCGATCCATCCTATGCAACAGGCGTTTTATACGGTCGTACAAATTCGTTTCGCGCATAGGTCGCCCCGTGGATCGCCCGCGCCTTCCTGTCCGTGCCGTCACAACACCAATCGCGCCAACGATCCCCTCCAGCGCGAAATCGTGGACACACTAACACAGGGGTATTGGCCTGTCAGGCTCCGCATGGACAAGCCCAACACGACCCTGTTGGACAGATGTCTCTCGCTAGGACTCTACTGCTTGTATACTCAGCAGCGAAAGGGCGTACATTAACCGAGCAAATGGTAGGTTTTTCCACGGGTTGAAATTCCCTTTCGGCTAGTCTACGATATCGCCAATATTACGCTGCAATATCAGAATATCGGGTGTCTTGTTGAGGAGGTTGTGCATAGGAAGTATGCCGGTACAGGCGGTCCCGGCCGGGTGTTCAGTGTAGAGGGGTGGATCGGTATCGCAACGGGCGTGTTTGCAAGGAAGGGAGAATCGTGACATGAGATGGGGTATGGTGATCAACCTCGCGAAGTGTACGAGGTGTCACGGATGCGTCGCGGCCTGCAGGATCGAGCACTTCCTGCCGCTGAGAGTGACGTGGCCGCGTTTGATAGCCCTCGAAACCGACAACGGTCTCGACATAGATGTGTCCACCTACCCGGTCAGGTGCAACCAATGCAAAGAGGCGCCCTGCGTGGACGCCTGCCCGACCGAGGCTTCGCACAAGCGCCCCGACGGCATCGTCGCGATCGATAGCGACAAGTGCTTCGGCTGCCGCTACTGCGTGATCGCGTGCCCCTACCAGAACCGCACGTACCTCTCCCGCAAGAGAAACCCCGGCTGGTTCCCGGGCCATGCGAAGACCTCCATGGAGAAGAAGGGCGACAAGCTCTATCCGCATCAGGTGGGTACCACCGAGAAGTGCAACTTCTGCATGGAGCGAATCGACGCCGGCCTCGAGAAGAGCCTCAAGCCCGGCATCGACAGAGAAGCTACTCCCGCTTGCGTCAACGTCTGCCAGGCGAAAGCCCTTACGTTCGGCGACCTCGACGACCCCAACAGCAACGTTTCGAAGCTGATCAAGGATAAGACTGGGTTCGTCCTCCACGCCGAGTACGGCACCGAGCCTTCCGTCTACTACATCGACTACAAGCTCGGCAACAACCCGTCGCACAAGGCTCCGGTCGAATCACAGACCGGCAGCCACATCCAGCACCTGAGCACGGTGTACGAGCCGTCTAAGCCGAAACTCGCCAAGAAGAACTGCGACTGAGCAAGAGGAGTGACCACGTGAATGCCAAAACAGCTCGTCAATGGATGGTCACCCACGAGTGGATGGTCAAGCCCATGGCCCAGGCCGAATGGATCGAGGGCAAGGGACTGCTCGTTTGGCTGGCCGAGGTGTTCTCCGCACTGGGAACCGGTCTGTACCTCGTAGCCCTCGGGTTCAGCCAATCGTATCCGCTCGCCGCGTTCTGGGGGGCCGTTCTGGGTTGGATCGGAATCGCCATCTTCAAGCTCCCCCTCCACTTCCTGTACCTCGGAAAGCCGTGGCGGTTCTGGAGAGCCTTCCCCCCGGTCAGCAACGCCTGGAAGACTTCCTGGTTCGCCCGCGGTATCGTCTTCACGATGATTTTTCTTGGGTTCGGGGCGGTGCAGATCGTGCTGCAGGGCCTGATCGCCTACGACGTGAGTACCGCGGCCGGCGTTGACGCCGCCAACTGGATCTTCATGATCCTAGCCGGCCTCTTCTGCGTGATGACCGCCGTGTACTGCGGGTTCGCCATGAGCTACTGCAAGAGCGTGCCGTTCTGGAACACCGGTCTGCTGCCGTTCGTGTTCCTCATCATGGGCGTCGCCGACGGTCTCGCCCTCATCATGGGCGTGGGTCTGGTCGCAGGCGAAGAGCTCATCGGAGCCGCCGAGTCGATCACCCGCATCTTGCTCATCGTCAACGCGTTCCTGATCATCACCTACCTGGTCAACGCCAACTACCAGTCGAGCACCGCGGAACTGTCTGTGAAGGAGTTGGTCCGTGGGCACGTGGCCTGGGTCTTCTGGATCGGCATCGTGTTCCTCGGCATCCTCGTGCCGCTCGTGATCTCGGTGGCGACCTACTTCGCCAACACTGAGGCCAGCCTCGGTCTGTTGGTCTTCGCGATCTGCTGCCATACGGTGGGCGCGTTCTCGCTCAAGTATGGCGTGCTCAAGGTCGGCATCTATCGGCCGCTGCTACCCAAAGCCCGCGCTTACTAGGCCTACGGCCCTGAGGAGAGACTGACATGGCACGAGAAGTCACATATTCAACCTGCAAGAGCTGCCACGGTGGCTGTGGCGTCAAGGTCACCAAAGAAGACGGGGTCATCATCCACATCGAGGGTAACCCCGACTCCCTGACCGGCGGCACCATGTGCTCGAAAGGTCTGTCGAGCATCCAGCACATCGACAACCCCTATCGCATCAAGTACCCCATGAAGCAAGTGGGCAAGAAGGGCGAAGGCAAGTGGAAGAGGATCTCGTGGGACGAGGCCCTCGACACAGTCGCCGAGAAGATGAAGGCGGCCATCAAAGATCCAGGGCCGCAGAGCATCGCCATCTCGCAGGGCACAGGCCGCGGCTACAACCGCTACACCATGCGCATGGCCCGCTCGCTCGGCACCGGCAACGCCATCACCCCGGGATACGTCTGCCACAGCCCTCGCCTCGGCCTCTACGCCCTGGTGACCGGCTACGGCCGCCTGTACTGCGACTACCACGGCTGGGGCGGGGAATTCCCCAAGACCCAGATCATGTGGGCCAAGCAGCTCGAGATCTCGAGCGCCGACTCCGAGATGTGCTACTGGTACATGCGGTCGCTCGACTACGTGAAGAACCTCATCATCATCGACCCGCGGGCGAGCGCCTACGCGACCCGCGCGAACCTCTGGATCCAGCCCCGCCCGGGCACCGACTGCGCCCTGGCACTCGGCATGATGAACGTCATCTTCGAGGAAGAGCTCTGGGACAAGGAGTTCGTCGACAACTGGACCTTCGGTTTCGACGAACTGCGCGAGCGCGCCAAGGACTTCACTCCCAAGAAGGTGTCGGACATCTGCTGGATCCCGCAAGAGCACGTCGAGACCGCGGCCCGCATGTGGGCGGTCGATACCCCGGGTTGCATCCAGGTGGGTAGCTCGCTCGAGCGGCAGGCCAACTGCGGTCACACGCTCCGCGCCATCACCTGCCTCATGGGCCTCACCGGCAACATCGAGCGCCCGGGCAGCATGGTCAGCTGGGTGCTCCCCGACACCGGCCTCATCGAGGACTTCAACCTCGAGCTGCCCATCACCGACGAGATGAAGAAGAACATCATCGGCGGCGACCGCTTCAAGATGGGCGCCACCCGTACCTGCAACCCCGACACCATGGTCAAGAAGCTCCTCGCCGGCGAAGCCCCCATCAAGGTGTGGTTCAGCGTAGGCGGGCAGCAGATCGTACACATGGCAAATACCAACGAGGTCGTGAAGGCCATCGAGAGCGTCGATTTCATGTGCCACACCGACCTGTTCATGGGCCCCATGGCTGAGGCGGCCGACATCGTGCTGCCGGCGGCCCACTGGCTCGAGCTCGACGACGTGTACGACATGCATCCTCGTTTCATGATCGAAGCTCACAACAAGGTGGTCGATCCGCCCGGGGAAGCCAAGTCCGACGCGTGGATCTTCAACGAAGTCGGAAAGCGCGTCGTGCCCGACAAGTGGTGGAACGACGACTACGAGATGCTCGACTACCAGATCCGCCGGGGCAAGGGTCCCGACGGCGGCCCGCTCAAGTGGAAGGACTTCAGCGAGCGCCTCGTGAGCGGCTGCTGGGGCCCCGACCAGGTGTACTACAAGTACAAGACCGATTTCTGGAAAGAAGGCGGAGGCTTCCCGACCCCGTCGGGCAAGTTCGAGTTCCACTCCAACCATTTGGAGTCGCTGGGCTACGACCCGCTGCCCGTCTTCAACGAGCCCGGCGAGAGCCCGATCTCGACCCCGGATCTGTTCAAGGAATACCCTGTGGTCATGAGTTCCGGCTACCGGCAGCCCTTCTACTTCCTGGGGCAATACCGCAACATCCCCTGGCTACGCAGTTTCATGGAGTTCCCCACCTGCCAGCTGCATCCCGAGACTGCCGCCCTGTATGGCGTCGAAGACGGCGATATCGTCTGGATCGAGTCGCCGAGAGGCCGCATCAGGCAGAAGCTGCGCTGCTTCCCCGGCATCAAGAAGGGTGTCCTCATGGCCACCGCCAATTGCTTCTACCCGGAGGAACCCGCGAAGGGCTACCACGGCGTCTTCATCTCCAACCCGAACGTGCTGACGAGCAACGACCACCTCGACCCCATGTACGGCTCGCCCGACCTGACCTGCCTGCTGTGCAAGGTCTACAAGGCCAAGGACGAGGAGCTGACCGAGGAAGTGTTCCGCACCGAGGAGTACGGCTTCGTGCCGGAGAGCATCGGTTCGACGGAGCCCAAGGGCGCCGAAGAAGAAGTAAGGCAAGACCGGGGCACCCCTCCAGGGGGACCCGCGCGCCAGTGACGAACGAAGCCCCGGGGCCGGCGAAAGCCGGCCCCGGGGCTTCTTGTCAGGTCGCGGCTCACTTCATCGCCGCCGCGGCGCCTCTCCAGCCCGCCGGCCGGCCTCCCTCAGGGCTTCAGCGGATACCTCTCGATCGGTACGTCCTCGGTGGAGACCACCATCTCGCCGGCCACGTCTCGGACGAGTATCCACTTCAGCCAGTTCTCGTCGTCGCGCTCGGGGTAGTCCTCGCGGATGTGCCAGCCGCGCGACTCTGTGCGCGCCAGCGAGGTGCGGAAGAACTGCTCGGCGCTGTTCGACCATCGCCCCAGCCTCGTTGCAGGCCGAGAGGTAGTGCCAGTCCTTGGCGTGGAGCCGCGGCAACTCGGCCTTGAGGGCCAACACCCTGTCGAGGGCGGCGTTCAGCCGCTCTTCGCTCTTGTAGATGGTGTTGCCCACTGGTTGCATGACGTCCTGGATCGCCCGTATCAGTTCCGGCGGCTCCACTCCCCGGTCACCTGCAGCGGGGCGAAGATGCGCGCCTTGAGCGCCTCGACCTGGTCGGCGTCGACCTCGGGCTCACCGGCGTCGGCAGAGCCCGCCGCGCCGGCCGTACTGTTGCGTACGCCGCCGCAGCCGGCCCGCCTCGCATGGCCATCCACATCGCCCCCATCATCCCGCCGCCGCGCATGCGGCCGGGAGGCGCCGGCACCGCGCCGGCCCAGGCCGAACCCGCCGCGGCCACGTCGCCCACCGCGTACAGGCCGGGAACGGTTGTCGCCATCTGGTGGTCGACCCGCACGGGCGACTGCTCTCCGATGAACCCGGGGAACACCTCCTGCATCGGACCCGGGTTCTTGCTCGCTGCCATCGCCTTGCCGATGGTCAGGGTCCAGAACCTCGTCGTGATCGGCCGCACCGCGACTCCGTCGCTGTGGAAGGCTTCGTGGCTCGCCTGGGCGATCACGTTCTCCGCCATGTTGGCGTAGACTGGTCCGTCGCCGGCCAGCATGGTCTTGTACCACACGACAGCCTCTTTGGAGGCCAGGTCGGCCTCGATCACCGGCCGCACCGCCTTGGAGATATTCTCGCCCTTGGCGTTGTAGAGCACGTTCTCGGCGCCCTGACAGACCTCTTTGGTGTCGGCGAACACCCAGTTGATGAAACTGCCGAACTCAGCGTTTCGCATCTCGGCCCCAGCCCGATAGGCGGCGGCGATGCCGTCGCCCCTACCGCTTGCCCAGCGACGCATCAGTTTGTAGTTCTGGCATCCGTTGGCAAGAATCACGGCTTTGGCCTGGATGGTGTAGAAGGTGCCGTCGATGACGCTGAAGCCCACCGCTCCCGCTGCCCGCTCTCCATCCTTGATGAGATCGACCACCGACACGTGGTCGAGGAACTTGACCTTGTTCTTCCTCGCGAAGCGCAGCATGCTCTCGGTGATGTCTTGCTCACACAGCGCCATGCGCCAGGGCATGTTCTCGGCGTAGCGTACGTACACGTAGCTGCCGTCGGGATTGTGAAAGACGGTGCAGCCCCAAGTCTCGATGCGCTCGAGCACCCCGTACATCTCAGAGAGAAAGCCCCGCAGCAGTTCCTGGTCTTCGAGATAGCAGCCCACCTGCTCGACCCTGAACCTGAGCATCTCCTCGATGCTGTCTTCGGGCGCGAGAAAGGCCAGATTGCCTCCACCCTTGTTGGCCTTGCCGCCGAACCCGGGAGCGCACTTGTCGACCACCAGGACGGCCACGTCGGGCGAGGCTTCTTTGACGCTGATCGCCGCTGTCAGGCCGGCTATTCCGCCGCCGACCACCAGCACGTCGGTCGAGAGCGCTGTGCCGAGAGATTCCAGTGTTGCCATGTGCTCGTCCTCCTCCGGCCGTCAGACCACGGGGGGCCAGTAGTTGCCCGCGTAGTCGGGCACGACCTGGATGCAGTTGTCGGGGCAGGACAGCTCGCACTTGTTGCACTCGACGCAATCCTCGGGGTAGGCCACGATGGGCTGGCTCTTGTCGTCGTCCCACCTGAACACGTTCACGAAACAGGCGTCGAAGCAGTTCCTGCAGCCCTCGCAGCAATCCATGTCGATCTTGATGGTGTTCACGCGCTCCCTCCCGTCAAATCCGACCACCGCTTCTCTTGAATGTATCGCAAACCGGCCATCGTCACTCCGAGGCGGTGAGGGCCCCAGCGCACCCGCACGCCGGCCGGGTATGGCTACTCGGGCCTCTCCACGAACTCGACGAGATTGCCGGAGTTGTCGCGCACGAACGAGCACCGGTCGCCATCGTGCACGGCGATGTCCCACGCAACGTCCACTCCCTTGGCCTTCAACTCGCTCATGAGTACGCCGATGTCGGGCACCGCGTAGGCCACGTGCTTCATGCCGTGTGTCAGTAGGTCGGTGGCGGGATGGCGACGCTCCTCGGGCAACGGAGCCGCGCCCGGCACGCAGAACAGCTCGAGAATGAAGGCGCCGTTCTTGATCAGCGCCACTCGGCCGTGCCCTTCGGGTATGTCCACCTCGCGAAGCAGGTCGAAACCCAGCATGTCGCGGTACCAGGCTACCGAGGCCTCCAGGTCGGCGACGCTGATGCCCGCGTGATCGGGTCTGATCTTCATAGTCACGCCCTCATTTCGTCGGTTGAGGCGGCCGAGGCGGTTCTACATGTCGCCGCGGCCCAGCCTGTTTCCTTGAGAAAGACAGCCAGAACGGCGCCGAGCAGGAAGACGCCGGTGGCCACGAGGTAGGAGTACTTGAGCGATCCAAAGGAGTCGGCCATTCGCCCTGCCAGGTACGGCCCCAGCACCTGCGCCACACCCAAGAAGACCGTGACGAAACCGAGCGAAGCCGAAGCCAAGACGGGCCCGAACTGATCGCCGCATCCGGCGCCGACGACTCCGGGAATGGCGATGGCGGTAAGGCCGAAGAGCACCGCCGACAAGACCAAGCCGGTGGTCGTGGGCCACAGCGCGAACAGTGCGGCGGAGACTGCCTGAAGCAGGCAGTTGAGCCCGATAGCCCTCCCTCTGCCGATGCGGTCGGAGACCCCACCCCATAGGACTCCGCAGAAGATGCTGCAGACACCAAGGATGAGAAAGAGGTTGCCCGCCGAGGCGCTGCTCATGCCGACGTCGGCGATGAGCCGCTTCTGGAAGAAGGTGAAGTAGATCATGTAGGCGAAGCCGAACGCGAAATACACGAATCCCATGTGCCATGCGTACCGGGAGCGCACCACCGAGCGGAAGTTGACGCTCGGCCGCTGGCGGACCACCGGCACGTTCGACCAGCGATCGAGCACCGATTGCATGGCGGCGCCGGCCCCCGGGCGCGACCGCGAGGAGAGAGGGTCGGTCGTCCAGATCGAGTCCTTCATGGTGGGCGCGCCGCGGCTGGGGCGGTTGCGCTGGACAATGAACGTCAGCACCCCCACGGCACACGTGAGAGCCGCGAAGAAGTACCAGGCCGAGCGCCAGCCGTCTGGCCCGCCGCCGTCGATGATGCGGGGCACGATCGGCCCGGTGAGCACCAGCGCAAGAGAAGAACCCGAGCTCACAAGCCCCGAGGCTAGTCCGCGCCGGCTCACGTCGAACCAGGCCGACATGAGCGCCACGGAGGGTACGAGCACCATCGCCCCCTCCAAGACCGGTGATGAGCCGGGCGGCCGAGGCGGCTACCATGCCCTCTGAGAGACCGGTCACCAGCATCCCCCCGGCGGCGATCAAAGAACCGATGCCGACCACGAGCCGCGGCCCGAAACGCGAAGCCAGCATGCCACCGACGGCCGCCATGAGCATATAGCCCGCTAGATTCCACGACGCCAACGATCCGGCCGAGGCCGTGCTGATGTCGAGGGCCTTCTGCATGGCCGGCAGAACGGCGCTGTAGCCGAACCTCCCGAACCCTATCGCCCCGAAGACGGCCAGGAAACCCATGCCCACAACGACCCAGCGGTACGAGCGCCGGGCCGTGAATGGGGTGAGACTACCAGGGAGGGCGACCGTTCTGTGACCGCCGCCCTCCCTGGCGTTGTGCTTGTTGGCTACCACCTAGTGCGAGACACACTCCGCAGCCGGAGAGGCCGCGCTTGCCGCGCCTAGACGGAATGCCTGTAAGTTGACGTCGACGGTCTTCGGCGGCACCGCCTTGCGGATGACTGACTCCCAGGTCTCGGGGGCGAAGGGCAACGAAGACGAGATAGCGCCGAGCATGGCCACGTTGGCGGCCTTCACGGTGCCGGCCTGAGCCGCCAGAGCGTTGGCGTCGACGCACTGGGTGCTGGGCCACGCCTCCTTGATGAGACGATCGATATCGGCCGGATATGTGGCCAGGCCGGCCGACACCGGGCTGGGGTTGACGCGCAGAGCGTTGTAGACCAGCACTCCGCCGGGCTTCAGCCAGTTGACGTAGCGGAGCCCCTCGAGGGCCTCGAAGGCCATGAGGATGTCGGCGGTGCCGGGTGAGACCAGCGGAGACCACACTCGGTCACCGAAGCGGAAATGGCTGGTGACGCTGCCACCGCGCTGGCTCATGCCGTGGACTTCGCTCTGCTTCACGTCGTAGCCTTCATCCATAGCCACGTGGCTGAGAACGAAGCTGGCCAGCACTACACCCTGGCCGCCGACACCCGTGAGAAGCACGTTGGTGGTAGGACGGGCGGTCATTAGGACACCTTCCCTTCGGCCGGAACGGTCGGGGTGATGGCCCCTTCTTTGCAGAGTTGCGAGCAGACGCTGCAGCCGTTGCAGTCGGTGGCGATGATCTCGACCTTGCGGTCTCCGTTCGCGTCTTCGTAGAGGTTGAGGGCGCCGCACCCTGCCATCAGGCACCGCTTGCAGCCGATGCAGTTCTCGGAGTCGATCTGATACGGCGGACGCTTGATCTTGAACTCGAGCACGCAGGGGAACTTGGCGATGACCACCGACATTTCCTCAGCCGCCAGTTCTTCGCGGAACACCTTCTCGAGCTCTTCGAGGTTGTACGGATCGACGTCGTCGCACCCGCTTGATGCCCAAGGCCTTGAGCAGAGCCGGCAGGTCCACGGTCGTCGACGGCTGGCCCAGCAGGGTCTTGCCGGTGCCCGGGTTGTCCTGGCCGCCGGTCATGGCCGTGGTCGCGTTGTCGACGATGATGTTGAGCGTCTTGCCGTTGTTGTACACGACGTCCATGAGAGACGTCACACCCGAGTGGTAGAACGTGCTGTCGCCGATGATGGCGACCGGCTTGTTTCGCACGTCGGCGGGCTTGTCGGCCGGCGCTTCGATCACCTTCGACATGCCGTGGGCCATGCTGATGCTCGCGCCCATACAGGTGCTCGCGTGGCAGGAGTTGAACGGAGGCAGAGCGCCCATGGTGTAGCAGCCGATGTCACCGCTAACGAACACCCGCAGCTTCTTGAGCACGGTGAACACACCGCGATGTGAGCAACCGGGGCAGAACGTGGGCGGGCGGCTCGGCAGACCTTCTGGAGCGGGCGCGAGGTCGCTGAGCAGTTCGGGATTGACTCCCGGGACGCCGGCGCCGTCAAGCGAGACCGCTATGGAACGTGCATTGAGCTCGCCGAGGAGGCTGTTGAGCTCCTTGCCCCCGTCGACCTCGATGCCCATGAGCCTGATGCCTTCTTCGATGAAAGGATCGAGTTCTTCGACCACGTAGAGCTTGTCCACCTTCGCCCGGAACTCGGCGATCATCTTCTTAGGAAGCGGATAGCTCATGCCGATCTTGAGGAAGCTGGCCTCGGGCAGAGCCTCGCGGCAATAGTGGTAGATAACCCCCGTGGTGACGATGCCTACACGGGTATCGCCCATCTCGACCCGGTTGAAGGGGCAATCCTCGGCGTACTCGGCGAGGTCGCGCACGCGCTGCTCCACCACCACGTGGCGGGCGATCGCGTTCGCCGGCATCATGAGGTACTTGCTGGGATTGCGCTTCAAGTCGATCGTCGGCGGAAAGGCCATGCGGTCGCCCATCTTCACGAGGCTCTTCGAGTGCGACGTGCGGGTGGTGGTGCGGAAGAGCACGGGCGTGTCGAAACGCTCGGACAGGTCGTACGCCGCGACCAGAAAGCTCTTGGCTTCGCCACTGTCGCCCGGCTCGAGCAACGGGACCCGCGCGAACTTGGCGTAGCTGCGGTTGTCCTGCTCGTCCTGAGAGCTATGCATGCCGGGATCGTCGGCCGAGACGACCACGATACCCCCCTCGAGGCCGACATAGGCCGATGAGAAGAAGGGATCGGCGGCGACGTTGAGTCCCACGTGCTTCATACACACGAGCGCGCGTCCGCCCGCCATGGAAGCTCCGACGCCCACCTCCATAGCCACCTTCTCGTTGGGCGACCATTCGCAGTAGACATCCTTGTACTCCGCCAGGGTCTCGAGGATCTCGGTGCTTGGCGTGCCCGGATAGGCCGTCGCTACCTTGACTCCGGCTTCCCAGGCGCCACGGGCTATAGCCTCGTTGCCGGAAAGTATCTCGACTTCGGCCTGTGTTGGTGACTCTACAGTATCGGTTGCCATATCTCCTCCGCCTAGGTCCGGGGGTTGTGGTCGCGTTTGTAACTCGCGTACCATTCCATGCGGTCGAGTGCCAATGCCGCGGAACGGGCCGAAGATAGCACGATGGGACGGTATCGTTTTCCGTAGTCGAACACCGAACCGCGGATAGGCATGTCGGGAACGTTGATGATGGGCTTTCCGGTCTTCTCCATTAGTTCGGCGATCAACGCCATCAGTGAATCTTCCCAGGGGGTGAGGGTCAAGAACTCCCCAAACCCTCCGACCTCGCGAGGTCCGCCCGCACTCGTCGGAATGCCGAGCACCGACATCATGATGATAGCGTCAACAGCGTCACATTCGGCGACGCCGGTCAGTATCTTCGGCATGACGTCGCCGCCGGCCGAGGCCACCGTGTCCAGCGGGTTCTGCTTGCTCCAGAAGGGGGGCAGCAGTGGATCGAACGAGGCGTAGAGTTCGGCGGGCAACTCGGCCAACTGGAGATCGTGGCGAGCTACTTCGTCGGCAGCCATGACGCCCGCGCCACCACCCTGCGTGATGATAGCCACCCGCCGTCCGGGCCGGAGCGGCAGGTAGGCCAGGCACGTGCCGAGGTCGACGACTTCGTCGGCCGAAGTGCAGGCGACAACGCCCGACTGCCGGGCGGCCGCTTCCCAAACGGCGGCATTGCCGGCCATGGCGCCCGTGTGAGAGGACGCGGCCTTGCTGCCGAACTCCGTGAGACCGGTGCGCAGCACCACCATGGGTTTCACCGCGGTGGTCCGCTTCGCGATCTCCATGAACTTCCGGCCGTCGTCGATCCCCTCCACGTACATCATCACGGCGGTGGTGTTGGGATTGTCGCGCAGGTAGTCGACGATGTCGATCGCGCCGGTCTGCGCTTCGTTGCCGACGCTTGCCGCCTTGTCGATGCCGATGCCCCGGCGGCTGCAGTTGTTCGATATGGTCGTCACCATGTTGCCCGACTGCGAGATGAAGCTGAGCGTGCCCTTCGGTGGGTGGAGACTGACGAAGCCGACGGCGTGCAAGTTCACCTCGTTCGAGATGAGGCCCATGCAGTTCGGACCCATGAGAGTGATGCCGTGACCGGTGGCGATTCCGGCGATCTCGCGCTCCGCCTCAGCCCCGGACTCGCCCGTCTCGGAGAAGCCCGCCGCGATCGCGATGGCGGCCTTCACCCCCCGGCGGCCGCACGCTTCGAGCATCGGCGCGACATGGTTGCCGCCGACGGCGAGCAGAGCGAGGTCGGGCGCCTCGGGCAGATCTTCCATGCTCGTATATGCCTGCTCGCCGAACACGTCTCCGCCCTTCGGGTTGACCGCGAAGAGCTTGCCGGTGAAGCCCCCATCGAGCACGCTCTTGAATGCGGAGCCGCCCCACTTCGAGATGTCGCCCGAAGCACCGACCAGCGCCAAGGAGCGCGGAGCGAGCAGGGCCTGGAAGTCACGCACGAAGCTCGAGCTATCTGGTTCCTCGGCTGTCTCGGTGGAGAGGATGATGAGAGCGTCGGCCGCTATGGGTTGACCACCCTGTACGAGGACGGGGTTGACGTCGATCTCGGCGATGTTCGGGTGGTCGAGCGCCATCTGGCCGACGGCCTGGATGATCTTCGCGAGAGCGGCCTTGTCGACCGGCGGATAGCCCCTGAAGGAGCCGAGCAACTTCTTGGCCTTGATGAGTTCTGGCAGTTCGGCTGCCTCGAGGTCGCTCACGGGCGCGACGGCGAGGGCCACGTCGCCGAGAGCTTCGGTGAGGACGCCGCCGACACCGAACGCCACGACCGGGCCGAACACCGCGTCACGCTTCATGCCCACCATGAGCTCGCGGTTGCTCGCGACCATCTGCTCGATAAGCACCGCGTCGAGAGCTCCCGCCGCCCGCTCTTCGAGCAGGCGGTACGTCGACGAAACGGCTTCGGATCCTTCGACGCCCAGCACCACGAGACCAGCCTCGGTTTTGTGGTGGATCTCCGACCCGATGCCCTTCATCACCAGCCTGCCGCCAATGCGCTCCGCGGCGGCCAGTGCCTCGGTCTCACTCTTGACAAGAGCCCCGGCCGGGACGGGGATGCCGTAGGCGGTAAACAAGGCCTTGGATTGCCATTCGTCAAGCGCCGAGGCGCCGGCCGCTAGTGCCTTCTGAATCAAGGCCGCGGCGCCTTTTCGGTCGAGGGCGTTTCCTTGTAGGTCCATCGCTTCTCCCCGCTCCCCTAGACTCGGTGGTTTACCTCGGTGGCCGTCCGGCATGGCTCCGGCTGCGGCCCTGCGCTACGGTCCATATGATAACTCTTTATACCTATAAGTCAACACGAAACCGGTTGGCGGCCGGCGCGACGCACATGACTCAACACCCGTACCCCGCCGCCTGAGTACCGGCGAAGCGGGCGTCGGGGTCGCGGGCTTTTCTGCTAGTGTTTGCTCGCGGTGCCTTGTGCTGACATGGCACTTTGGTATAGTAATTATGCCACACCAAGCGCAAGGGAAGGCGCATTTGGCTACCGCTGGCCCCCAAGACCACATCGTTCAGGAGACCTCGCTCGTGCCCGAGACCGCGAGCGACAGCGCCGTGCGCTACATCAGGGCCATGATCTTCTCCGGGGAGCTCGGTCCCGGAGACAAGCTCCCTCCCGAACGCGACCTGGGCGTTCGCCTAGGCATCTCACGTATGACCCTCCGTCTTGCTCTGAAAGCTCTCGAGAGCACCGGCTACATCGTGACCACGCGTGGGTCCCACGGCGGTTCTCGCGTGGCCAGCACCGAGTCGCTCATAGAGTGCTGGACTCAGTGGATGAGGCACCATGCCGCGGAACTCGACGACATCTTCGAGTTCCGCACGACAGTGGAGATGCGACTCGCCGCTCTGGCCGCCGTCAGACGGAGCGACGCCGACTTGGACGCCATCGCCAAGGCGGTGGCGTTCGAGGGACAACCGCAGGATTGGTCGTCGCTCTTCAGAGCCGACGTCAACATCCATCGCACTATCGCCCACGCGGCGCGCAGCCCGCGCCTGGAAAACGCCATGCTTGCCGCCCGGAGCGAGCTCTTCGTGCCGGTGGATCTTCGCCACATGCAGACGCAGGAATACGAAGTGCACCATACGCACGCCCTGATTCTCGAGACGATCAGGCTGAAGAACCCCGATGGAGCCGCCGCGGCCATGCGAGACCACATCGGCATCATCCGAGGTCTTACCGAGAAGGCGATGGCGGCCGCCGGCTTCGCGCCGGCCGCCGCCACCTTCTGACAGGCTGCTCCGCGGCCGGGTGTCCGGCCCGAGCAGCCTAGTAGAGATCCTTATCCCACCCCGGGACGTTCCAGCCCTTGTAGCCCTGCTTGTCGACCTCGTACTCCAGCGTACCGGGCACGAGCACCGAGGCTTTGGGCGAGATGCGCCCGGGTGTGATGAAGTCGTAGATGACGCGCTCGGTGGTCACCATCGAAAACGTGTCGTCGCCGGCGACGAAGGCGTCGTAGCCGGTCTTGAGCGCCTGGTAGATCGCCGGATCCTGGCGCAGTCTGGCTATGTCTGCGACCGACCGCAGCCAGATCTCCTCCACGCCCGCATAGTGCCCCACGTTGCCGAACTGAAAGAGCGTACCTTTGAAGACGGCCGGGTCCATCGGCACGTGCTTGTCGATGACCAGCTTGCGGACCAGACCTCCGCTCAGTTCGACCAGCTTCTTGCCGTGCTCACGCCACAGTGAGTTGAATTCCTCGTGCGAGAGCTCCGGCTTCTTGCGTAGCCAGTGCAGTAACTTGACGCCGCCGGCGTAGAAACCGGGCTCTTCGTAGAGTGTCTCCCAGTCGAGCAGTTCGACCGCGAAGCTATCGGAGCCGAATTTGTGCGGCTGCATGCGGTTGGGGTAGTCCTCGTCTTTGAACGGCAGACCGATGGCTTCGTAGTTGTCGACCACGTGATCGGCCATATTGTCCCAGTCCATCGGCGAGAGAGGGAAGATCAGCATGTCGTTGCTGACTCCATCGACCGAGTAGTGCTGCACGTAGCGACGGAAACTGCCCATCACCGAGGGGGTCTGCAGCATGAGTGAGACGTGAATGATGCCCCATTCGTAGAAGTACCTCTCCCGACTCACGTCGGGTTTGCGCTGAGCGGCGAGCATGAACTTGAGCATGTGTTCCTCCGTGCCTCTCACTTTCGAGGGAGCTGGCCATCAAGATACGGTGGACGTCGTAGGTTACACCGAGTAGACGCGCGACCGCTAGACGGCCGTTGCGCCGCCGTCGATCCGGATGTCGGTGCCGGTCACCCAACTGGACTCGTCGCTGGCAAGGTAGACGCACGCGTAGCCGACGTCCATAGGGTCGCCCAGGCGCTTCAGCATGAACCCTCTCAGCACCATCTCCTCGAAGCCTGGTTCGGTGTCGAGCCGGTGCTGCGTGTGCTCGGTGACTATGAGCGCCGGCGAGATGCAGTTGGCGCGGATGTTGTGGGGGGCGCCCTCGGAGGCCAACTGCCTGGTCATGGCGAGCACGCCGCCTTTGGTCGCGCAGTGGGCGGTCGCCCCGGCACCCGGCAGAGACACGTACGAATTCGCCGAGGCCATGTTGACGATCGAGGCCGCTCCGCTCTTCGCCAGGTGGGGCCAGGCGGCTTTGATCGCGAGGAACACGAGATCGAGCTCGCCCACCATGGTACGGCGCCATTGCGTCTCGTAGTCCATCTCGGCGATGGGGGCGAACTCGACGAAGGCGGCCGCGTTCATCAGAATGTCGAGGCGCCCGAACTTCTCGACCGCGAAAGCCATGAGGGCCTCGTTGGCGGCCGGATCGGTGAGATCGGCACAGAAGCTCTCGAACGGCAGGCCCTCGGCTTTGATCAAAGCGGCCGTCTGGTCGAGAGCCGGCTGTCTGAGGTCGCAGCCCACAACCTGGGCTCCTTCGCGGGCCATTGCCAGCGCGCAACCCTGGCCTATACCCACGCCACCCGCACCCGTGACAACGGCGACTTTGCCCTTCAGCCTGTCTCCCACCGCGGGCCTCCTCTTCGTCACAATGAGTGTGGTCGTCGCTCTTTGGATAATCGAGTTCTCCAATATACTACATGTCGGACTCAGGCAACTGTCTCACGGGTTGTCCACGCGCCGCGACCTGCCGCTCCCAAGCCGCTCCTGTTCGGACCGGTTCCACTAGATGGAAAACCATCCCATGCCCGCCCGCTAGCCCCTCCATGGCCACCGGAGGGCTCCCCGGACCACCGGGCTATCATGAGGTTGGGGTGAGCACGAACCTTCCAAGGAGGGAACCATATGTCAGACAAAGACCTGCACGAAACCCATAGCGACGAGCCCGTGACCGGCAAGCCGGTCAGCCGCCGAGAGTTTCTCAAGATCGCCGGCATCACCGGCGTCGCGGTCGGCGCGGCCGGCGGCCTGGGTGGCCTGCTCGCGGCCTGCGGCGGGGGAGACACCGATACCACGGCGACGAGCGCGGGCTCAACCCCGACCACCGGCGGAACCGCAACGACTGCCGGTGGCACCGAGACCACGGCGGTGGCCGGACCAGAGTCGGGCGACGAGATCAAAGCCGGCTACGTCTTGCCGGTGACCGGGAGCATGGCCGCGTTCGGCACAGCGGCGTCCTGGCACATCGACTACTTCAACAAGAACATCTGGAAAGACGGCTTTGTGATGGGTGACGGCAAGAAGCACAAGTTCACCGTCATCGTCGAGGACATGCAGTCTGACTCCAGCCGCGCGGGCCAGTTGGCCGGCGACCTCATCTCGCAGGCCGGCGTGCAGCTCATCGGCGCCAGCGCGAGCGCCGACAACGTCATCCCTGTTCGAGATACATGCGAGAGCATGGGCTGCCCCTGCATAACCTACGACTGCCCGGGCGACGCCTGGAACGGCGGCCAGCCCGAGGGCGGCTACAAGTGGTGCTGGCACACCTGGTTCATGTTCAAGGATGTTGCCGCGAACTTCATCAACATGTGGGATCAGATTCCCACCAACAAGAAGGTCGGAGGTCTGTACCCCAACGACGGCGACGGCAACGCGTTCGCCGGCGGCATGCCCGCCGCCTTCCAGCCGGTGGGGTACTCCTACGTCGATCCGGGTCGCTACCAGAACAACACCGAGGACTACAGCACCATCATCGGCCAGTTCCGGCAGGAGGGAGTGGAGATCGTCACCGGCGTGCCGACTCCGCCCGACTTCGCCAACTTCTGGAAGCAGGCCGTGCAGCAGGGCTTCCGTCCCAAGGTCTCCACAGAAGCCAAGGCCATGCTCTTCCCGCAGGGCATCAATGCACTCGGCGAGCTTGGCGACGGCCAGACGGTGGAATGCTGGTTCCATCCGAAGTTCCCCTACAAGAGCGACATCACCGGCCTGACCTCCCAGGAGATCTGCGATCTCTGGGAGCTTGAAAAGGGCGAGCAGTGGACCCAGCCGATCTGCTTCGCCGGCCAGTTCGACGTCTTTACCGACATCCTCAGCCGGTGCAAAGATCCTAAGGACCCGAACGCTATCATCGAGGCCACCAAGGGCACCAAGATCATGACGGTGGGCGGCCCGGTCGACTGGACTGTCAACCCCGAGCCGTACAGCGGCTGGTACAACTTCTGCACCAAGCCGATCACCGGCGGCCAGTGGATCAGGACTCCGGGCGGCAAGTACCAGTACGAGATGGAGATCGTCGCGAGCGCTAGCCAGACCGACATCAAGACCACCGCCCAGATCAAAGAACTCACGTACGCGTAAGATCTACGCTGCAGCAGACATAGAAAGGGGCCGGACGCGCAAGCGTCCGGCCCCTTTCCTTTCTTTTCGCCTGAGAGAGCTTCGTGCCGGCGGGCCTGTTCTGGTGGCCATGGCTTCGTTGCCCAGTAGCCTCCTAGGCCTTCTCCAGCAACACCACGCCGAGATTGGTCGAGGCCGCGAGCGTCACCGTCGTTGCGTAGGGACGGTACCCAGACGCCTCGATGACGAGATCGTACACGCCGCCCGGTTCGAGCCGGTCGACGACCACTTCTCCGAAGTTGTTGGCCACACCCTCAGCCACCCGAGTGTCCGCGGCACTGACGGTCAACCGCGCCCCCTCGGCGCATTCGTCGGTATCCTTGTAGGCCACGCCCGCCGCGACGAATACCTTGTCCCACTTGTATAGGTTCTTGTAGAGCACGCGGGGTTTGGTGCCCAGTTCGGCCTTGTAGGGCACAAGGTCTTCAGCTGCGATTCGGTCGGCCATCTGCGCATCGTCAGCAAGCACAAGGGTGATGGCGCCGGTCGGACAGACCTGTGAGCAACGTGTCTCGGTCCAACCCTCGGCGATGAGATGGGCGCAGCCGGTGCACTTCTGCGCTACCTGGATCTCTTCGTTCCAGTAGATGGCGCCGTAGGGGCACGTCTCGACGATCTCGGGATGGCCCTTCGCCTTCTCGGGATCGATGATGACGAGGCCGTTGTCGGCACGATAGACAGCGCCGGCCGGCGAGTCGCGCATGCAGGGCGCGTCGCCGCAGTGCATGCAAGGCTGGGGCAGGTACGCAACCTGCACGATGGGGTACTGGCCCCTCTCCTTGCGAGCAATATCGATCCAGCGATGTCCACTCCACGGCTGCTCGACCGAGTAGGGCGCGAAGTCGTTGCCGACGAACTCGTCCTTGTCTGCCAAGAAGCAGTCGTTGCAGTCGTGGCACCGGGCGACGTCGATCACCATGTTCCACTTCTTCATATCGTTTCGTCCTCCCATTTCTCCACCTGCGGCACGCAGGAGCTATTCGCCACAGCCGCACGAGCCAGCGTGATGAGACGTTTCAGTCAGAGGATATTAACGCATCAGGGGGCGTCTCGGTATACCTGGGACTACCGATTGGTAGGTAGGATGTACGCATTCTGTGTGAACGCGGTACCCGCCGCACAGCCGACCGGTGGGAGCGCTCCCCCGTCGGCCAGAAAAAGGTGCGGCTCGCGGGGAAATCCCCGCGAGCCGCACCGAGACTCGCTGTCTGTCCGGCCGCGGAGGCGACCGGGCGCGTCAACTACATGGCGTTCAGGTCGCGGATGAACTTGAAGCCCTGGTCAACGGTGTACTGCCACTGGAAGAAGCCGCCGTGGTTGCCCACGTGGTCTTCGGCCGACATGACGTAGTGGCCCTGAGCGCCGTACCAGTCGATCTTCTCGAGGGCGGCGGCGTATCCCGCCGCGTCCTGAGTCTCGGCGGTCAGGATAGCCTGCTCGGCCAGATGGATGGTGTCATAGGCGAAGCCAAGGAAAAGGCTCGCGAACGGCTGATCTTTGCCTGGACCAGCACGCCACCGCTCGACGAAGGCCACGAGGTCGGCCTTGGCCGGGTAGGCGTCGGGGATCTTGGTCGGGTCGACGATGGCCGGACCAAAGGCGAAGTCGCCGGCGACGTTCGCCGGGTCCATGCCGGCCGGGGCGAACAGCGGAAGCGGGTGAGAACCGGAAGCCTGGTTGAAGATGGGAACCTTCACGCCCAGACCGCGGAGGGCCTTGGTGAGCGGATTGACGGCCACCGGGTTGCTGCCCAGGATGATGGCGTCGGGGTTGACTTCCTTGACCTTAGCGGCGATCTTGTTGGCGATCGGGGTGAAGTCGGTGTCGCCCAGTCCGTAGGTGTCGCTCATCAGCGTAGCCGTGACACCAGCAGCCGGCAGGTCTTTCTCGAGCCGCTTCAGGGTGTCCTGGCTGATGACCATGTTGTCGCCCACGAGGATGACGTTCTTCTTACCCTCGGCCTGCATCTCTTTCACGTAAGCGTCGGCGCATGCGTCAGCGCCGGCGGCCGGGGCAAAGACGGTCTTGTACGGGAAGGTGACCAACTCGTCCTCGGTCGGCGGGCCGAACGAGACTTGGAGAATGCCGGCTTTCTCGGTGAGAGCGTAGGTCGGCGTCTGGGTCCACTGCGGGAACGGGCCGATGATGACATCGACCTTCTTGTCGATCAGTGACTGGACGGCGGCGACAGCCGTGTCCATCTGAGACTGGTCATCCACGATGACGAGTTCGACCTGGCGGCCGTTGATGCCACCGTTGGAGTTGATGAACGCGGCTTCGGTCTCGAAGCCCTGTTTGATCTGCTCGCACGGGGCGGCGCTATCGCCGGTCAACGAGATGGCGATACCGATCTTGATCGGGCCGGTTGGCTGCGCGACGGTGGTGTCGGTGCTGGGCGGAGCGGTCGTCCCGGTCGTGGCCGGCGGCGCCGTGGTCTCGGAGGTTGCAGGTGCTGTGGTCGTGGTCGTCTCTTCGCTGGTGCCGCAACCCGCGGCCAAAAGGCCGAGAGCAAGCACAACGATCAGGCCGAGAATGACCCATTTTCCTCTACTCATTCGTCCCACTCCTTTGCTACGGGATTTTCCCTTCCCCACTGTCAGGCCATGCCGCCGGAGACGGCGCTCCAGCGAGAGCCTGAAATTGGACTATACCAACAAATGGTCCAAACCACTAATGGTGCTACTCGTATGCCTTTCTGAAATCGCTAGGAGCCACCCAGGTAGCTGGCCCGTACTCGCTCGTCCTGGCGCAAGGTCGTCGCAGTGCCCGAGAGCACGACGTCACCGGTCGTCAGTACGACCGCGAGATGCGCGAGCGAGAGTGCCATCTCGGCATTCTGCTCGACCATGAGCATGGTCAATCCCTGCTGGTTCAGCTTGGCCAGGGCCTCGAAGATGCGTTCGACCGCCAGCGGCGCGAGACCCATAGAGGGCTCGTCAAGAAGCAACAGGCTTGGCCTACCGGCCAGAGCGCGGCCGATGGCAAGCATCTGCTGCTCGCCGCCCGAGAGCGTGCCCGCCGCCTGCTTGCGACGCTCCGACAGAATCGGGAACAGTTCGTAAACATAGGCGATGTCGTCCGCCAGCCCACTGCGGTCCTTGCGACCGGTGGCGCCGACGATCAAGTTCTCTTCGACCGACAGCGTCGGGAACAACTGACGTCCCTCGGGCACTTGGCACAGGCCCATGGTGACGATCTTCTCGGGCGCCATGCGCGTGATGTCGACACCCTTGTAGGTGATCGAGCCGCGGCTGTTGCGGACGATACCGGAGATGGTGTGAAGCAGCGTGCTCTTGCCCGCGCCGTTGGCGCCCAAGACCGTGACCACCATGCCCTTGGGAACGGTGAGAGCTACGCCGTGCAGCGCCTCTATCGAGCCGTAGGCGGTGACGAGGTCTTCGACCACGAGCAGGTCCTCGGGCACCGGGCAGTCGTCGCCGTCGACGAGATCGCGCGTGGCGCACAGGTCGCGCTCGCCCCGATCGGCCCCTAGGTAGGCGGTGATGACCTTGTGGTCTTTCTGGACCGCATCGGGCGTGTCCGAAGAAATGAGCTTGCCGTAGTCGAGCACGTTCACCTTGTCGGATATGTCCATGACGAGGTCTATGTCGTGCTCGACGATGAGCACGGTGATGCCGGCGTCGCGTATGGCGGAGATGCGCTTGACAAGATCCTCGCGCTCGCTCTGGTTCGTACCAGCGGCCGGCTCGTCGAGCAGGAGCAGCCGCGGCTCCGAGGCGAGCGCCCGCGCGATCTCGACCAGGCGCTGCTGGCCGTACGGGAGGCTCGCCGCTGGTAGACCCGCCTGGTCTTCCAGCCCGACCAGGGCGAGCGCCTCCATGGCTCGAGCACGAGACAGCTTCTCTTCGCGTCGCTGCGAAGGCAAGCCGAAACCGCCGGCCCAGAAGCCGGACTTCTCGTGCCTGTGACAGCCTACGAGAACGTTGTCGAGCACACTCATGTTCACGAAGATGCGCAGATTCTGGAAGGTGCGGGCCATACCCAGCCGGGCCGTCGAGGCCGCGTCGAGCTTGGTCAATTCTTTGTCGCCGAAC
>CAWDOM010000006.1:0-168746 GCA_963803925.1 uncultured Actinomycetota bacterium
GTCGTCGTGCGCGGCCAGCACCTCGTGGATCGCCTCCCAGCGGTCGGGCAGGTCTTCCTTGACCAGCGCGGCCACGTCGGCGTCGCCCTCGAGCAACTTGAGCGCGGTCCAGTCGGCGGGGTAGCCTTGAGGCGCGCGGCCCTCGAGCAGTTCTTCGAGTTGAGCCAGAACAGGCCTGTGGTTCGCGCGTACGACCGGCCGATTCGGCTCGAACGTGTCGGGATGCCCGGCGTATCGCAGGGCCGCGTCGAGCAGGGGCGACAAGCCCCTGCCTTTGGTCGCCACGAGTTCGACCACCGGCACGTTGAGCGCCGCCTCGAGCACGTGAGCGTCGACGTGCATGCCGTGGCTCTCGGCCACGTCGACCATGTTGAGGCCGATCACCAGTGGGAACGGCAGCGCCAGGAGTTCGGCGACGAGGTATAGGTTGCGCTCGAGCGAGGCGGCATTGATTATCACGAGGACGACGTCGGGCCGCTCTTTGATGAGATAGTCGCGGGCCACGCGTTCATCTTCGGAGCCCGAAGTAAGGCTGTAGGTGCCGGGCAGGTCGACCAGCTCTATCTGCCGGCCGGCGTGCACGAGCCGGCCGGTCTTCTTCTCGACCGTCTTGCCCGCCCAGTTGCCGACGTGCTGGTTGAGTCCTGTCAGAGCGTTGAAGACCGTGCTCTTACCGACGTTGGGCTGCCCGGCAAGAGCAAGGCTGAGCAGCCCCGTCGGCGCGATGTCGGCCATCAGACCTCCGTCCCGGGCTCCCCGGGGCACACCGGTTCCGCCACGGCCTCATCGGCCGAGACCGGACGGACCGCCACCCTCGCCGCCTGCCCCCAGCCCACAGCGAGCCGGGCGCAGTGCACCTCGATCAGCAGAGGGCCGCGCCCCCGGTTCTGCAGAACCTTGACCTCAGCCCCGGGGGTGAGACCCAGTGCGATCATGCGTTTGGCGAGGCCGGGCGAGGCGGGCAGCGCCGACACCACAGCGCGCGACCCGGCCGGAAGTAGAGAGAGCCAGGTCACGCCTCCTGCCCCCCTCTTGCGCCGTCGCCGATAGAGCCGGGCTCCGAAGGAGTGACTCCATGTTTCTCGGCGTACGACACGAAGTGCGCGAGTACCTCGGGCTCGAGAACGTGCTCCAAGCGACACGCGCTCGTCTCGGCAAGGTCGTCGGGTATGGAAAGGATGCCCGTCAGAAAGTCCCTGATGGCCACGTGCCGTCTTTCCACCGAACGCGCGATGCGGGCGCCGTCGCGGGTGAGAGTCACGTGTCCGTAGCGTGCGTGCAACACGAGGCCGCGCGAGCCGAGGTTCTTGAGCGCGCACGTCACCGAGGGGCGCGACACTTTCAACTGCTCCGCGATCTCGCTGACACGCGCCACTCGAGAGCTACGCTCCAGCTGTAGGATCGCCTCGAGGTAGTCCTCCAGACTCGCGCTCAGTGCCTCGTCATCGGCCGCCGCGTGCGTCTGCCCACCCGTTTGCTCCTGCATGTTCGCCGACCTCTCCCGCTGTTATGCGCGTGCCACTAAGTTAGGTGGGACTATTTTAGTGTTTGTGCGCTAACTCTACAAGGTCCCGCGTGAGACGCGATGCTTCGTCCTCAGTCGCGCGAATAGCGCCGCTATTCAGGCTCCTTGCGTACTTGCCTTGCGCGTGCCCATCGCGCCCCGGCGGCGAAACGTCCTTCTTCAGCAGCCCGTTAGGAGTCCTCGGCGCCCGCCCTGCTGACCGCGCCGACGGTGGAATCGCCTTCGGCATCCGGGAGAGGGGCGATACAGACTTGGTCGCGGCCGCTGCGCTTGGCCGCGTAGAGCGCTTCGTCGGCCCGGTCGAGCAGACTGTCGATCGACTCGCCCGACCAGACGGCGCCGCCGATGCTGACGGTGACGACCAAGTCCAGGCTGTGAAGCTCTATCGGCGTCGAACGGACGATCTTGCGGATGCGCTCGAGTACGATGTGCGCGTCGCGGGGACCGACACCCGGCATCACCACGAGGAACTCCTCGCCACCAGTACGGCCGAGCGCGTCGTATGGACGGAGCGCCTTGAGCGCGCGTTCGACCACGGTCTGTAAGACGAAGTCCCCCGAGGCGTGGCCGTGGTTGTCGTTGACCAGCTTGAAGTGGTCGATGTCGAGAGAGCCGATGCTTAGAGGGAGATTCTGGCGCGGGGCGCGTGCCATCTCCTCGTTCAGGCGCATCATTATGGCCCGCCGGTTGTGGATGTGGGTGAGCGAATCGGTGAGCGCCTGCCGCCGGAGTTCGCCCTGCACATCGAGGAGCTTCTTGTTGAGCTCGGCGAAGCGCCGGCCGACGAGCAGCCGCGCCCTCAGCTCGTCGTGGTCGAAGGGCTTCTGCACGTAGTCGGCCGCACCGGCCTCTAGACCCGTGGCGATATCCTGCTTGTCGCCCCGCGAAGTAAGAAGGATGAGGTACGGCGGGCTGGAAAGGTCGAGCGCGCGTACGCGCCGGCACACCTCCACGCCGTCGAGCTCGGGCATCATCCAGTCGAGTACGGCCAGGTCGGGGGCGTTGTCCCCAGTCAGCACGGCCCAGGCTTCCTCCCCGCTCCGCGCCGTCACCACGTCGTAGCCCCACTTGGTGAGGACCTTCTGGAGCAGGATGCGCGACGCGGCATCATCCTCGGCGACGAGGATCCTCACATCAGGCCGCCCTTCTCCTCGGCAAGAGCCATGAGAAGGTTGAACTGGTGCTCCAACTCAGACACCAAGCCGGATTTCTCGCGATTGAGCAGGTTGCCCACCACGGAACGCTTCTCGAGATCGGACGCGCAGTACCGCATGGCTTCGGCGCCCACGCTGGCCGACGCGCCCTTGAGCAGGTGGGCGACTTCTCTCATCACAGCGCAGTCACCCCGCTCGATCGACTCGCGAAGGCGGTCGAAGTGGGTGGGCAGATCGTCGAGGTACTGCGCGCAGATCTCGCCCGCCGACTCCTCGTCGCCCTCGAGCAACGTTGAGGAGCACCTTCGGGTCGAAGACCGGCGGCGCCGGCGTGCCGGCGACCGACAAGAGGTTGGCGACGGGTTCGGACTCCGGACCCGAGGGAGCCGCTATCCAGCCGGACGATCGCCTCGTGCAGCTCGGCCGCCTTGATGGGTTTGGCCAGGTAGTCGTCCATGCCGTTCTCGAGGCATCGCTCCCGGTCGCCCGCCATGGCGTGGGCGGTGAGGGCGATGATGATGACTTGGGGGTTCTGAGGCTGCCCGAGTTGGCGTCACGAATCTGCCGCGTGGCCTCCATGCCGTCCATGACCGGCATCTGCACGTCCATGAGGATCAAGGTCGTAGCGCTTCTCCCGCGTCGCCTGCAGGGCCTGGGCGCCGTCGCTCGCGACGTCGGTCGCGAAGCCCAGCTTCTCGAGCGCCTTGATGGCGACCTTCTGGTTCACCAGATTGTCCTCGGCCAGCAGGATCCGCGATCGCCTACGCGCTCTCTCGGCCAGCGTGTGCCGGGTGATGATCTTCTGGGCCTGGCGCTCCTCGGCCTCGGGCTCGGCCCGTGTTCGGGCCCGACCACGGCGGCCAGACAGTCGTAGAAGTGCGACTGTCGCACCGGCTTGACCAGGTACGCGGCGAATCCGGCCTTCTCCATGCGGGCCGCGTCTCCACGGGCGCCGACCGAGGTCATCATCACGAGACCGGTGGCGGCCAGTTCGGGGTCGGACTTGATGTGGTAGGCCAGCTCCTCGCCGTCGACGTCGGGCATGCACATGTCGAGTACGGCGACCCTGTAGGGATCGCCCTCCGCCACAGCTTCGCGGAGCGCGACGAGCGCCTCCTTGGCGCCGGCGACCTCCCGGTGCCGGCAACCCCACGAATCGAGCATGCCTGCCATGACCTTGCGGTTGGTCTCGCTGTCGTCCACGCCCAGCACCCGCACTCCGGTCACGTTGCCCAGTTCGAGGTGGTCGTAGATCGCTCGGAGATCGGGCTGCCTTTGGCGAGAGGCAGGGTGAACCAGAAGGTGGAACCCGCTCCCACGGTGCTCTCCGCCGTCCATCGTGCCGCCCATGCGCCTCTACCAAGCCCTTCGCGATGGAGAGCCCGAGTCCGGTACCGCCGTGCCGCGGGTCGTCGAGACGTCGGCCTGGACGAAAGGACTGAAGAGCTGGTCGAGCACCGGAGTCGGCGATACCGATGCCCGTGTCTTCCACCACGAACCTGAGCACCGCGCCCGAGTCGTTCTCCGATTCGAGGATGACGTGCACGTCGACCTCACCCGATTCGGTGAACTTGATGGCGTTGCCGACCAGGTTGGTGAGCACCTGGCGCAGACGGCCCGGGTCGCCCTTGAGGGCCGACGGCACGTCGGGCTCCACCAGTACGGCCAGTTCGAGGTTCTTCTCGTGCGCCCTGAGGGCCAGAAGCGCCATCATGTCCTCGAGGGTCAGGCGGAGGTCGAAGTCTATGTGCTCGAATTCCAGCCTTCTTCGCTTCGACCTTCGAGAAGTCGAGGATGTCGCCGATGACGGTGAGCAGCGCCTCGGCGCTCGACTGCACGGTCTCGGCGTAGTCGCGCTGCTCGGCGTCGAACTCGGTGTCGAGCAGCAGGTCGATCATGCCGATGACGCCGTTCATCGGGGTGCGGATCTCGTGGCTCATGTTGGCCAGGAAAGCGCTCTTGGCCTCGTTGGCCGCCTGGGCTTCGACGGCGAGCTGGTTGGTCCGCTTGATCGAATGCTCGAGCTCCCGGTTCGCGGCTTCGGCCTTGTCCTTGGCGAGCCGCAGTTCGTTCTCGGCCCTCTTGCGATCGGTGATGTCGCGGGCGAACACGAAGTCGTACTCTTTGCCGCCGTATTCGACGTAGTTGGCGCTCACCTCGACCGGCATCTCGACGCCGTCCTTGGTGCGATGCACCGCTTCGTGACGGCGGCGCCGCGTTCCTTGATGCTGTCCCACCCTTTTCTCCACGGCCTGGCCGCGGTCGGGTCGATATCGTAGATGGTCATGTTCATGAGCTCTTCGGGCGCGTAGCCGAGTTGCTTGCACGTCGAATCGCTGGCGAAAACGAGCGTGCCTTCGGGACTTATCCAGAAGATCTGATCACCCGCGCGGTTCACCGAGAGCTGAGTCAGCCGCAGCTGCTCCTCCATGAGCTTGCGCTCGCGTATGTCGCTCGCGAACACGAAGTTGTATTCGTTGCCGTCGTGCTGCATGTAGTTGGCGCGGACCTCCACGGGCATCTCCACACCATCTTTTGTCACGTGGATAGCCTCATGCACGAGCGCGCCATGCCGCTTGAGTTCGTCCCACGCGCTCCGCCAGTCCCTCGGCAGGGTAGGGTCGATGTCGAATATGGTCATGTGCGCCAACTCATCGCGGGAGTAGCCGAGTTGCTGACACGTGGAATCGCTCGCGTAGACGAAGTGGCCCTGGGGCGTGATCCAGAAGATCTGGTCGCGGGCGCGATCGATCGAAAGTTGGGTCAGGCGGAGGTGTTCTTCCATCTTCTTGCGGCTCGAGATGTCGGTGGCGAACACCGAGTTGTATCCCTGACCGTCGTGCTCGACGTAGTTGGTGGTCACCTCGACGGGAATCAGCCGCCCGTCTTTCGTGGCGTGCACCGTCTCGAAGGTCCGCTGGCTCTGGCTGCTCTTCATCGCTTGCCAGAACATAGACCAGGGCTGGGGAGCGGTCGGGTCGACGTCGTAGATCGTGAGCCTCGACATCTCTTCGCGCGTGTATCCCAGCTGGCGGCACATCGATTCGTTAACGGCCACGAGCCGCGAATCCTCCCCCACCCAGAAGATCTGAGCCGACGAGTTGTCTACGGAGAACTGGGTGAGCCGCAGCGACTCCTCCATGCGCTTGCGTTCGGTCACGTCGCGGCACACACAGAAAGACATCCTCTGCCCGGCGATGATCGCCCCGTTGGTGCTGATCTCCACCGCGATGGGGCTCCCGTCTTTGCGCCGGTGGATGGTCTCGATACGCCTACCCGACGCCGTGTCGGTCTCGAGGAGTTGCAGTAACTCCTCCCTGGTGTGGTGGGCGTCCCAGTCCCAGATATGAAGCTGGCGAACCTCATCGAGGGTGTAGCCGAGCATACGGGCGTAGGCCTCGTTCGCTTCGCACACTTCGCCCTGGGCGTTGACCACGACAATGCCGTCACTCGACTGCTCGACGAAGATGCGCCTGCGTTGAGCCTCGTCGTGGGAGAGCGCCTCGGTCTCCTTGCGCTCGCTGATGTCGGTCGCCGACACGAAACTGTACTCGTGCCCCTCATACTCGACGTGCGCCGCATTCACCTCGACCGGGATAGCCCTGCGGTCCCTCGTGTAGTGCACGGTCTCGAACTGGAGTTGCCCTCGAACCCGCAGGGTCTCCCAATGCTGCCCCCACGTGGTGGCCGCGGTGGGATCGATGTCGTCGATACGCATGCACAACATCTCTTCGCGCGTGTAGCCGAGCGCGCGGCATGTCGACTCGCTGGCGTAGGTCAGAAGACCGTCGGGCCCGACCCAGAAGATCTGGTTGGGCGAGTTATCGACGGAGTATTGAGTAAGCCGCAGCTTCTTCTCCATACGCTTGCGCTCGGCGCTGTTCCTGGCAAACAGAATGTTGTATTCCTTGCCTTCGTACTCCACATAGATGACGCTGACCTCCACCGGCAGAGTGGTGCCGTCTTTACGCCGGTGGATCGTCGCGTACGTAAGCGCGCCTTCATTCTTGACCTTGTCGAATCCCTCGGTCCACGGTCCTGGAAGCTTGGGTTCGATCATGTTTATGTTCATGGCGAGGAGCTCGTCGCGCTGATAGCCGAGCTCGCTGCACGTGCAGTTGTTCACGAACACGAACCGGCCGTCGGGAGCGAGCCAGAATATCTGTTCGCGCGCGCCGTCGATCGACGCTTGAGTCATACGCATCATTTCTTCGAGATCCCTGCCGTCGTCGAGCAGCATTTGACCCTGGTCATCCGTCATCGTCGCGATCGACCTCCTCGGTACACCCGGTAATGGCGGGTCGGCGCCCACCAGACATCACCGATTAGGGTCATCGGCAGAAGGGGCGTTCCGCTGAAGCGAGGAAGGGTCGCTGAGGCGCCTTGGATGCCTACGATTCGACGATACCGAGACCAACCGCGGCCGTGAGGATCATCGGACGCCCGGCGGGCCTATTTGAGCAGCGGAGACGGCACGATCACCAGGGGGCACTTGGCGTGCACCACGACCTGGCGGCTGATCGAGCCCAGGAGCATCTCCCTGAACGACCCGTGCCCACGCCGGCCCACGACCATCAGCTCGGCATCGGCGGCATTGTCGAGCAGTACTCTGGCGGCCTGTCCCTCGACTACGATCTCCTCGTGCTCGACCCCTGGCTGTTGCTCGTCGACCAGCGCCGCGGCATCGCGAGCTATCTTTATCGCGGTCTCGCGGAACTCCTCGTAGAACTCCTTGCCCGCCACTACGCTCGCGAGTACCGACGCCGGGATCTCCCAGGCGCTGACGAGGCGAAGGGCGGAGCCGCGTAGAGCCGCTTCTTTCATGGCGAAGTCCAGAGCGATGGCGGCGCCCTCCGAACCATCCACGCCTACCACTATGACTCCCATGGGGTCTCCTTTCGAGCCGTGTTGCCCGGACAGACGACTTGAAGGCTGAGCGACCCAAGCATAACTCGACGCCCCCGCCGCGGCAAAGGCGCGGCGCACAATGGTGGCGGCCGCCACCGGCTCTCACGCCGGCGCCGGGCACAACGACGGGCGCCCGTCCGGCCCGCCTTCACGGCGTTCTGGACGGGCGCCCGGATGGTACGGCCCCGGTCAGTTGTTCGCGACGTACTCCGCGATCAGGTCACCGACGGCGTCGGTGCCCATGCCCATCTCGTTCGCGACCATTGACTTCATCTTCGTGACGGCGTGGGCTATGCCCTTTTCGATGAGCGCCGCGCCTCGGCTCTCGCCCAGATACTCCAGCATCATCTGCGCCGCGCCGATGGCGGCCAGAGGGTTGATGGCATTCTTGCCCGTCCACATGGGCGCGGTGCCGCCGATGGGCTCGAACATGCTGACCCCGTTGGGGTTGATGTTGCCGCCGGCGGCGACGCCCAGTCCACCCTGCGTGATGGCGCCAAGATCGGTGATGATATCGCCGAACATGTTCTCGACCACCAGCACGTCGAACATCTCGGGGCTCGCGACCATGTAGAGGCAGGTCGCGTCGACGTGATAGTACTCACGCTTGATATCGGGGTACTCCTGCTCGCCGATCTCGGCGAAGACCCGGTTCCACAGCTTGTACATGTGGGTGAGCACGTTCGACTTGCCGATGAGAGCGAGGGTGTTGTTCTCGCCGACCCCCCGGGCCTTCTTGCCGTACTTGCGGGCATAGTCGAACGAGTAGCGCAGGCAGCGGGCCACCTGGTCGTACGTGTAGACCATCTCTTGGATGGCCACCTCATCCTTGGTGCCCGGCCGGGAGTTGCCGCCCATGCCCGTGTACATGCCACCGCTGTTCTCGCGGATGATGGCGTAGTCGATCTCCTTGGGCCCCTTGTTCTTGATGAGCGTCTCGACTCCAGGAATCAGACGCACGGGCCGCAGATTGACGTACTGGTCGAGCGCGAAGCGGGCCTTCAGCAGGATGCCCTGCTCGAGGATGCCGGGGGCGACCTGGGTATGGCCGACCGCGCCAAGGAAGATGGCGTCGTGCTGCCTGAACTCCTCGATGGCCGAATCGGGAAGGGTCTCGCCGGTGCGCAGGTAGCGCTCGCCGCCGAAGTCGTACCGCGTCAGTTCCATGGTGAAGCCTGTGCGTGAGGCGGCAGCCTCGAGAACCTTGAGTCCTTCGGCGACGACCTCCGGACCCGTCCCGTCGCCCGGCATCACAGCTATCTTGTGCTTCATCTTCGTCCTTTCAGTCGTAGGCGCCGCCGGCGCCTCGGCGCCGCGGCGCGCCCGTCGCCCGCCGCGGCGCGCGATTCTGTCGTTGCCGCGTCAGCCGGCCGCCGCGCGCTTCTTCAGGTACGGCAGCAGTCCGCCCGCATCGACCAACTCGCGCATGAACTCGGGCAGCGGCTGTGCCTGATACTTCACTCCGGTGGTCAGGTCGTCGATCTCGCCCGTGGCGAGATCGACGGTCAGTTCGTCGCCTTCCTTGACGCCGTCGACGGCTTCGGGCGCGATCAAGATCGGCAGCCCGGTGTTGAAGGCGTTGCGGTAGAAGATGCGGGCGAAGCTCTTGGCGATGACCACCGAGACGCCGGCGCCCTTGATCGCGATCGGCGCATGCTCGCGCGACGAGCCGCAGCCGAAGTTCTCCTTGGCGACTATGATGTCGCCCGCTTTCACCTTGCCCGAGAAGGCCGGGTCGGCGTCTTCCATGACGTGGGCGGCCAACTCCTCGGCCGTCTTCATGTTGAGGTAGCGAGCCGGGATGATGAGGTCGGTATCGATATCGCGACCGAAGGTCCAGACGCGTCCGCGCAGCAAAGTCGTAGCCGTCATGGCCGCCTCCTTCCACCGATCTGGTCGGGCGTGGCGATGTACCCCGCCACAGCGCTCGCCGCGGCCACGTACGGGCCCGCCAGGTAGACTTCCGAACCCGGGTCGCCCATGCGACCCACGAAGTTGCGGTTGGTCGTCGACACCGCCCGCTCGCCCTTGGCCAGCACGCCCATGTGGCCACCCAGGCACGGGCCGCACGTCGGCGCCGACACCGCCGCCTCGGCTTCGATGAACACGTCGAAGAGGCCCTCGTCCATGGCCTGCTTCCATATCTCCTGGGTCGCTGGGATGACGAGCAGGCGCACGTCTTTGTGAGTCTTACGGCCCCGCAGGATCTCCGCCGCCTGGCGCAGGTCTTCGATGCGGCCGTTGGTGCAGCTCCCGACGACCACCTGGTCGATCTTGATGCTGTTCAGCTCTTCGGCCGGCTGAGTGTTCGAGGGCAGGTGCGGCTTGGCCACCATGAGCGGCACGTCCTCCGCCTTCCACCGGTAGCTCTTCTCGTAGACGTAGTCGGGGTCGGTGTAGTAGTAGCGCGGCTCACGCGGAAACCGCCCCTTGACATACTCCTTGACCGTGTCATCGGGCGCGATGATGCCGCTCTTGCCGCCGGCCTCGATCGCCATATTGCAGATGGTGAAGCGCGAATCCATAGAGAGGCCGCGGATGGCCGAGCCGGTAAACTCCATGGCCTTGTAGAGGGCACCGTCGACCCCGATGTTGCCGATCGCGTAAAGAATGATGTCTTTGCCCGTCACGTAGCGGCCCAGAGTGCCTTCGAAGTCATACTGGTGGGTCTCAGGAACTCTGAACCAAGCCTCGCCTGTAGCCATGGCGCCGGCCAGGTCGGTCGAACCCACGCCTGTCGCGAACGCGCCGACGGCTCCGTACGTGCAGGTGTGCGAATCGGCGCCAAGCACTACATCTCCCGGGCCGACGATGCCCTGCTCGGGCAAGAAGGCGTGCTCCACGCCCACGCGGCCAACCTCGTACCAGTGCTTGAGACCGTGCTTGCGCGAGAATTCCCGCATCTGCTTCACGAGTCCGGCAGACTTGATGTCCTTGTTCGGGGTGAAGTGGTCGGCGATCAGCGCGATCTTCTCCGGGTCGAACACCGTATCGAAGCCGGCCTTCTCGAACTCGTCGATGGCCACTCCGGTGGTCACGTCGTTGCCGAGCGCGAGGTCGAGCTTCGCCATGATGAGATCGCCGGGCGCTACAGACTCCTTGCCTGCAGCCCGAGCCAGTATCTTCTCGGTCATGGTCATAGCCATGCCACGTACCCCCAGTTCTTTCTTAGTTCATGCGATTGCTGGACGCCGGCCGCTCACTGCCGCCGGCAGACCGCTAATTCTAACAGGGCGGCCAACAGGGCGGCGCCCGCCGGCAGACGCGTGCTAGTCTGACGCAATGGGAAAGCGTTCTCGCAGGCGGATGGTCGTGTGGGCACTCGTGGGGGTAGCCGCCGTCGTGGTGCTCTTCGGCGCCGCCGTCCTCGTGACCAACCTCATCGTTACCCGCTCGGCCGCCGACTTCATCGTGCACACCACCGCCGACGCTCCGCGGGCCCAGGCGGCGATCGTCCTCGGCGCACGAGTATACGCGGACGGCACACCCTCGCCCATGCTGGCCGACCGGCTCGACACCGGCATAGCGCTCTACAAGCTCGGCAAAGTGAAGAAGCTACTGCTCTCGGGCGATCACGGGCAGACCGAGTACGACGAGGTTAACGTCATGCTCGCCTACGTGCTCGCGAGAGGCGTCCCCCCGTGGGACGTATTCACCGATCACGCCGGCTTCGACACATACGACACGATGTACAGGGCCATCGACGTCTTCCAAGTGAGATCGGCGCTCATCGTCACCCAGGATTTTCACCTGGCGCGCTCTGTGTACACCGCGCGCGCGCTCGGTCTCGAAGCCGTGGGCGTCGTCGCCGACATACGGCCGTACACCGACGAACTGCGCAACCGAATGCGCGAGTGGCTCGCGCGCGGCAAAGCCATCCTCCAGTTGCACATCACGCATCCGGAGCCCCGATACCTCGGTCCTCCGCTGCCGATCGACGGAGACGGGCGTACCACTCGCGGCTGACGGGCCGGCGGCGAATCCACCTACTGAGCCCAAGGGCGCCGCGGGACGATCCTTCTAGACTTCTTCCCCTTGAGAGGCGTCCCAATCGATGCCGATGTAGTTGACTTCGTCCTCGACCGCGGTCTCCAAGACTCCCGCGAGCACCTGCTTCGCCTCGACCCGCGCCGTGGCCACCGAAGTCTCCCACGTGCTCGCGTAGTCGTCGCCCAGGTCGTACGACGACCACCCCACGGAGGCCGGCACTCCTTCGGCGTCTACACTCCAAGCCTCGACCCCGGTCACCACCGCCCCCGCGTCGGCGAGAGCGTCGATGACTTCTTCGGCGAACTCAAGCGGCCATCCGAGGTCGCCACCGGCCACCATGGCCGCGTCGCGCAGCCGTTCGGAGAGAATCGCCAGGTCATTCATTACGCGGAGAGGGTCCTTTCAGCGCAGGACTGGAACGCACCTCATGCTACCAAAGGCCGCAGGTGACTTCGATCTTGCTCGCCACGCCCTGGATGGCCGATCCGTAGGTCGAACCGGGCGCCCACTTGCCGCTCAGCTCGTAGACCGTGCGCACGTTGCCCTTGTGTACGGCGCCGTTCGACTGCACGAAGTGGCGGGGGTCGCCGGCGACGGCGATGGGACCATCGACAGGCTGCTGCACCAATACGCAGTAGGCATCGGAAACGTGATCGGGATACACGTACCAGGCGAGGTGGGCGTAGTGGGCGATGACTCCCAGCTCGGCCGTGGCGAACGAGTTGCCCGGAACGCCTCCTCCGGTCGCACCGATGCCGACCATGTTGTTCTGCTCCGGCGCCACATCGCCGCCGTACTGGCCGTAGCCGGTCTCGTGGATCATCTGCGCCCAAGCCATGTCGGCCCGGATGCCAAAGCGTTTGCCGTACTTCACGTAGAGCTTGGCCAGCTCGGGGAGCGATACGCTGAACTTGCCGTCGTTGCCGTTGGTCACCTTGCGGAACATCCTCACGAGATCGGTCGAATCACCGAGGAAGCGCCCATTGAGACCGGCGGTGTCGGTACCCATGATGTTGAAGAGGAGTGCCGCGGCCTGCCCGCGGGTGGCGTTGTTCCACGGCGAGAGCGACTTGAGGGTCGTGCCCGGAATCGCGAGATCGCGCAACAGGCCGTTGTACTGTGCTACCCGGGCGATGATGGAGTGTGTGTTGTCGAAGCCGCCCCAAGCCGACTTGAAGCTGTCGGGGGGCACGAACAGGGGCCGGGCGCAGGCTCGGGTACCCATGGTGACCATCTGGGCCATTGTGATGTTGGCGTCGGGCTTGAAGACAGGCCCATTCGTTCCCGGATATCCGGTGACTATGTTCTCCCGGGCGGCGGCCGCTACATAGTTGTCGGGATAGAGATCTACATCGGAGCTCTTCTTCACGTCGACGAACTCGCACTTGTCGTCTTCGCCAACGGTGATGCGCATGGAGAGGATGACCATCTTGGCGAACTGCTGGCGGGTGACAGGCTCTTGCGCACGGAAAGTTCCGTCCGAGTAGCCCGCTATGATTCCGAGTTGCGAGAGGGTCTCTATCTGGATGTGATAGGCATGCGATTCGGGAACGTCACTGAAGCCCGCCGCCTGGGCCTCCGCGATACGCGGGGCGAGCAGCGCGGCAGCGAACACGACCACAAACGCGAGGACGAAGAGCCCCGCCGGCTTCAGCAACCTGCATCTCATCTGGCGACAGCATACCAACATTTGCCTCTCCCTACCTTTCGGGTGTGCCCGGCGAGCCCCGCGGCAAGCGCGGTGAGCCCAGGGCCGGCAGGCTCGAACCAACCTCTATACTTTCCTGGCGCAGCCCGCTAGCCCTGCAAACAGACAGATGGGAGAGACGCCTTGCTCGTATCCAACGGCCGTGTGACGACCCTTACCTTCGACTTCTGGAACACTCTATACGCTCCCGATAGCGACAGTTGGGCCGTAGTGGCCCCACTCCGCACGCTGGCGCTTCGCGAGATGCTCGCGGCCGCGGGTAGCACGCCCTCCGACGCCGACCTCGACAGGGTGTCCAAGACCGGTTTCGACGCCTACATGCAGGCGTGGACTTCAGGCTGCCACTTCGGCGCACGCGAGCAGGCCCAGTTCTTCCTCGACCAGTTCGGGGTTGCTCCCTCGTCTGTCGATCACGAGGCTGTGGAACGAGCCATCACCACGATCGAGGAATCGGCGCGTGTGGGCAAGCTGCCGCTCGTGGCCGGGGCGGCCGAGACCATCCCACGGCTCAGCGCCGCCGGATACAGACTGGGGCTCATCTCCGACACCAGCCTCACGCCCGGCCGTATACTCAAGGAGTTCATGGCCGGCGATGGCCTGCTCGAGCACTTCTCGGTACTCACCTTCTCCGACGAGACCGGCTACTGCAAGCCCGACCGGCGCATGTTCCTCCGCACGCTCGATAGTCTGGGGACGCAGGTGGCCGAAGCCGCGCACGTGGGCGACACCCCTCGCACCGACATCGCCGGAGCCAAGGCGCTGGGCATGCTCGCCGTCCGGTGCGCGGCGGTCATCGACCACCCCGAGGAGCCCGAGGCCGACTTCGTCATCCACGACCACCGCGAGCTGCCGGCCATACTTCAGCGCTTCGAAGGCTAGGAGGCCGGTCCGAGCGAGCCGGTGCGCGTACGCGCCGGCTCGGGCACGAAGACGAGCATCAAGACCCCGGCGAGCACCGCCGCCCCCGCGCCCAGCCAGAACGGCGCCGCGGCCGAAACGTGATCGTACAGCAGACCCGCGACGACGCTCGCCGGCAGCGCCGTCAGACCTACCGTCATGTGGTAGGCCCCAAACGCCGTGGCGCGCCGCGAGCCCGAGAATTCGGCGAGCAGCGCGCGTCCGTTTCCGTCGGCGACGCCCATGTAGACCCCGTAGAGCGCGAACGCTCCCCAGACGGTCGCCTGGGAGCCCGCTGAGGCCATCCAGGCATACGCCCCCGCGAAAAGGGCGAACCCGAGCAGAGCCACCTTGCGCCGGCCGATGCGGTCGGCCAGCAGCCCCGCGGGGATCGAGAGCAGCGAGTAGATCAGGTTGAACATCAGGTAGAGCACCGGGATGAGAGCGATCGCGACTCCCGCGTCGGTCGCGCGCAGAATGAGAAATGCGTCGGAACTGTTGCCCAGTGAGAAGACGGCGGTCACCAACAGGTAGGCGAGCAGCGGGCCGCGCAGACGGCGCAGCCGTCCCGAGCGCCCGCCCGGCGACGCTATCTCCCCCGTGGCCGGGGAATCCGCTCCGGCTTGCTCGCGGGGCGCCGGAAGATCCGGCGCGGGTCTGTGCGCCCGGTCGCGTATGAAGAGAACGATCACAGCCACGCAGAGCACGCCGGGGATGAGAGATATCCAGAAGACCGTGCGATATCCGCCGGGCTGCAGGCTGAGCACCAAAAAAGCGACGGCGGGCCCGATCACCGCGCCGAACTGGTCCATAGCTCTGTGAAAGCCGAACGACCGGCCCAGTTCGGCCTTTCGAGGTGGAGTCGGCGATGATGGCGTCGCGAGGGGCCGTCCTCACTCCCTTGCCGAACCGGTCGACAAACCGGGAGCCAAGCACCATCCCCCATCCGCCGGCGAGGGCCAACAACGGCCGGCTGAGCGTCGACACGCTGTATCCGAAGACCATGAGGGGCTTGCGCTTCCCCAGCCTGTCGCTCAGCCAGCCGGCCCCCATCTTGAGCAGACTCGCCGTGGTCTCGGCTATGCCTTCGATGAGGCCGATGAGCGACTTGTTGACTCCCAGCACCGAGGACAGGAACACAGGCACCAGCGAGTAGACCATCTCGGAGCTGATGTCCATGAAGAACGACGACACGCCCGCAAAGAACACGTTGCGGTCGAGTCCCCAGATGCGGCCCTCCCTGGCGCGCCTCACGGCATCCGTGGCTCGGTCATCACGCGGCTCCAGCGGACGCCGACGGGCGCCCCCGAAGAGGCCAACGTATGCACAACGGCTTCACGGACCTCGACCGCCAGAGCCCACGCGTCGGCCTGCGTCGCCGCCCAGGCCATCAAGCGCACCGACACTCCGAGCTCGTCGGCGCCGATGACCTGCACCGACGGCTCTGGATCGGCCAAGAACAGACTATGCGAACGGGCCTGTTCGAGGAGGATGGCTCTGACCGCCTCGACATCGGCGCTGTAGTCGAGCCGCAGAACCACGACGGCCGGCATACGCTCGTCGACGATGGTGTAGTTGAAGATGGTCTGGTCGGAGAGCCGCTTGTTGGGAATGATCAGGCGGCGGTTGTCCCACGTGCGGATGTATGTGTAGAACAGCCCGATGGATTCGACCGCCCCGTACTCACCGTCGATCTTGACGTTGTCGCCCAAGCGGATGGGCTGGGCGAAGGCGATGATCACTCCCGACACCAGGTTCGACATCGTCGTCTGGGCGGCGAAACCGATCGCTATGCCGATGACGCCCGCCGACGCGAACATGCCCACAGCCACTCGTTTGAGCGCCGAGACGTCCATGATCCAGAAGACGAGACCCACCGCCACGAAGAACAGGGCAACCGTCAGCAGCCGCTGGATCATGCGCAGGCGCGTCTCGGCGCCGCGATCGATCTCGGCCAGGTTGCGACGGCGCGAGAACCGGTTGATGGCGTGACGCATGAGGAGGTAGACGAGCCAGGCGGCCACCAGTACAGCGACCGATACGCCCGCGTTGACGAAGGTATGCTGATTGGCCTGCCAGAAAGTCATGGTGAACCAACTATAGCGCGCCGGCGCGGCGACCCCGGAGACCGCCGTGTCCTACCCACCGCCGATGGAGAACGGCGCATACGTTCTCGAGATTCGTCCGTCGAGGTCCTCGACCAGCAGACCGGCCAGGTAGTCACCCGGCAGCGGTGGCTGAAGCGCGGCCACCGGTCCCCGCTCGCTGAAGGTCAGCGGTGTGGTCGACGCGCCGGAGACGCTCCAGCCCTCACCGTCATTCGGCGACAGCACCTCGACGAGGGGCGTGAACGTGTCGCCGGGCCTTGGCAGAAGAGGCCGGGGTAGCGTCCGCCTACCGAACGCCTTGTAGCCGATGAGACGCTTCACCCCGCCGTCCTGGTCGAGGAGAAGGCGCGCGCGAAATGACTGGGCGCTCCCCGAAGGCTGAAACACCCCGTCGACCCGCCGGCTGAGGCTGCCGTAGCCCTCGGGGGACGCGAAGCAGAAGGCGGCGCCGGCCCCGTCGGACAGCACAGTCATATCCAGCCCCAGCGCGACGCGCGCGGTGAAGTCAGTTCCCCACTCGGGGCGGAGGCCCCCGGAGCTGAGACGATCGGTCTCCGCGCGAGCGTGCCCGCGGGCCACCGGTCCGTAGAAACGGTCGGTACGCGGATCCTTCAGCGCCACGTCGCCGTACACGAAGGCGATGCCGCCGCCGCGGACGCGCGCGGTGACGATCGCCTGAGCGTCTTCAAACTCGAGAGTGATCTCGCCTATGTCGAAGCGCCCGGCGCCCGGCGCCCGCGAACGCGCGCCACGCGAAGCCGCGGGTGCGTCGGTGTAGCCGGTGACCGTCAGCACCACGCCGTTGCGCTCGTACGTGCACAGCACATCCACCGTCGCTCCTCCGCTACTCGGGCTACTCGGTGACGATCACTTCGGCGAACTCCCAGCTGATGTTCCCGTCGAGGTCTTCCACTCCGATGCCGAGCACGTAGCTGCCGGTGAAGGCGTAGTAGGGAACCATCGTGAACGGTGTGTCGCCGAAGGTCATGGTGCCGCCGTCGTAGTCCACGAACAGCCCGGCGGGATCTTCGTCGAACTCGAGGTACTCCTCGGTGATCGTGAAGGTGTCCCCAGGCCGCGGGATGATCTCGTGCCAAGTGCCCGAGCCGTCACTCGACCGGGAGAACCCCCACACTCCCTGCATGTCGCCGTCGCCGTTGAAGTCCATCTCGGCTTCGAGCTGGGTGCCGGTGCCGGCGAAGGTGTAGACGCCTCGCACGGTGTAGATGTCGGTGCTCGAATCGGCGCCGTAGACGCTAGGGGCGAAGAACGCGAACTGGTCGTTGGCCTCGATGCCGTCACTCATGTAGTAGACGGTGGGCTCCCATTCGTAGTCTATGTCGATGACGCCCGTCTCGCCCCAGTCTGGATAGTAGACACCGCTTATCTCCTTGGTGTATCCGGGCTCGACGAAACCGCCATCGGCTGTGAGATACGAGCCGTCGTCCTCCCAGTAGTAGCTGACGTAGTAGTAGACGTAGGCCACGTTGCTACCGGTGATCTCGGTCGCGAGCGAGACCGTGCCATCCAGCGTGATCTCGCTCGCCGACAGGGTGATCGGCGCGATGGTTATCTGCCCCGCGCCGGGTCCGACGATCTGCGCGCTGGCGGCCGGAGCCGACTCGGCGATAGCCGCGGCAAAATCGCTCTCCTGGCCTCGGGCAGGTGTAACGGCGCCCACGTCGGCCAGGCTCGCGTCGAAACCGGCCCCAGTGTAGTGGTAGGTCAAGAAGTTGTCCCATAGCGAGGCGGTAGCAAAGCGGCCGATGGAAGACAGGTAGTCGACCTCTCCGCCCCCAAAGGTGAGCTCGTACTCCGACGAGTTCGGAAAGTAGATCGACAACCCGCTCGATCCCGGCCGTTCGCCGCCGTGGGTCTCGGCTACCACCGCGCGGCCTAGGACGGCTCTAACGCTCTCGGCGGCCTCCGCCACGGTGGGATCGCTCGTGATCTGCAGCATCAGGTCGGCGAAGTGGCCAAGATCGATGAAAGAAGCTGGGCTGTCGCTGCCGAAGACGCTGGCGTACGACTGCGAGTAGGCGCGGGCCTGAGCCACCTCTTCTTGGTCGACGCCGGCTAAGGCCAGGGCGAGGTTGTTGACGACGAAGTTGAGCTCTTCCATGGCCGCAAGGTCGATGGTCGAGAGCGTGGTGTCGACCACGAGTTCGCCGGCCACCGCGTCGACGGTGTAGTCGCCGCCCGTCAAGAGCGCGCGAGCTTGATCGTCGGTCACCCGGGTATCCTGGTCGATGTACGTGTCGACGATGGCCTGGCCCAGTTCGCGTCCGGTCATGGCGGTGTTCTCGGTCAGCGCTTGCAAGAACCCGGCGTAGCCCCAGCCGAGCGAAGGCTCGGTCTCCTCGGAGCCTACCGCGTACCTCGCATGCGGCGCGATGGCGCTCATCACCTCCAATTGACCCATGAGGCAGGCGTCGAAGCCCACCAGTTCGAACGAGTCGATGCCCGTCGCGGCTATGACGGCGCCCAGCGCGTCGTCTATCTCCTGCATGGTGAGGCCGCTCATGAATTGCGGATCGTCGTCGCTCCACCCACCGGTCCAGCCGCCGCCGTGATCGGACAGTATCAGCACGTAGTGCTCCGCGGGATAGGCGCCTATGGCCCACGTCGCGAAGTCGTAGAGCGTCTGGCCGTCGCCCATGTCGAGCTCGCCGAGGTCGGCCAGTTCCTCGGAGTTCAGAGTGTAGAGATCGCTGTCCTTCGTGAGCAGGTAGCGCTTGGTCGACGTCACGTCGCCGTCGCCCTCGTAGCCGCCCGCGTAGCGGTCCATCTGCGCGACGATGGTGACCTCGTCGGTGGAGCCAACGAGTTCGGCCTCGTTGAGATCGAAGACCATGTCCTCCTCGAGGATCTCGTCGTCGGCGTCTTCATACATCATGACCAGCCATGTGCCCGGGCGACCCCCGGCCGTTGTGGCCGTCGTGCCGGAGCCGGTGGTGACCGTGGTGAGGTTCGTAGTCGCGGCCGTGGTGCCCGATCCGGTGCTCGACCGGCCGTCGTCGCCGCCTCGCAACCCGAAGTAGAGCCCCAAGGCGAGGCCGACCACCACAAGCGTCACCAGCGGGATGAGCCAGGGAAGAAGTGAGCGCCGGCGAGGCGCGCCGGCAGGCTGCGTGCTCCACCCTGCGGGCTGTACCGCCGGCGCGCCGGCGGTCGCCCAGCCGCCGGCTCGAGCCGGCGGGGCCGTGAACGGCGCGGCCGGATAGAGTCCCGCGACCTGCGAGGCGGGCGTCCAACCCGGTAGCGACTGGTGCCAGACAGAGTCGCCGGGCTGTAGACCGCCGCTATGGGCCAGCGCCGCAAGCTGCACCCACTCGAGAGGCCCGCTCTGCCCCGAGCTGGGATCGTCCGGCTTGAAGTAGTACCAACCTGAAGACATGGGGTTGCCGTTCACGGCTGCCTCCGGGCCCGTGGATCGTCCTGACGGTAATCGAGTATATCGGCAGTGCCTCCCCCGTGCGCGGTCGTACCGCCGGGCGCCCAAAAAGTGGGACGATTGAGGGCGATGAGCGGCGTTCATCGCGTAAGGAGGCACAGCATGACGATCCTCGTATCGGGCGCGACCGGCTTCATCGGGAGCGCGATCACCCGGCATCTCCTCGCGGCCGGTTTTACGGTCAGGGCCATGAGCCGCTCGACGACCCGCGCGATCGGCACGTTTGGTCAAGGAGAGCCCGGACGCACGGCGCTCGCGGAGGGACGACTGGACTTCGCCGAGGCCGACGTTACCGATGCCGCCAGTCTGCGCGCTGCCGTCGAGGGAGTCGACGCTATCGTCCAGGCCGCCCAGTTCGCGGGCGCCCCCGCGGAGGATCCGGGGCGCGGCCTTACCTACGAGGCAGTCGACCGCAACGGCACCCTCAATCTGCTCGAGGCGGTCGCTCGCGCCACGTCGAAGCCGCGTTTCTTGTATATGAGCGGCATCAGCGTTTCTCAAGCCGCCACGCAGCCATGGAACAGGGCCAAGTGGCAGGCCGAGCAGGCCATCCGTTCGAGCGGGCTCGAATGGACCATCGTGAGAGGTTGCTGGGCCTATGGACGCAACGACGCGGCCCTCAACCGGCTGCTGGGCTACTCCGACCTGCTGCCCTTCGTGCCGATCTTCGGCGACGGCCGGGAACCCCTCAGCCCGCTCTTCATCGAAGACGTTGGTCGGTTCTTCACGCTCCTCATGACGCAACCCGAGCAGGGGCGCGACACGACCTTCGGACTCGGCGGACCCGACGAAGTCACCCTGGTGGAGTTCCTCGAACTCGCTCTGCGGGCTATGGGACGCCGCCGGCCCATCCTCCGTATCCCCAAGCCGATCGGCAGACTGCAAGGCGCCTTCATGCAACACCTGCCCGGCCGGCCGCTGACTCCTGGAGCAGTGGACTTCGTCAGCCAGGCCGGGGCGTTGTCGGTCGAAGAGTCCGCGCTACTCCAGGAACGATTGCCGGAGTTCCGGGCGACCCCGGTGCGAGTGGGCCTGTGGAGCTACCTGCAGGCCCAGCCCGACTCGTAGCCCCGTCGAGGCCCGCGCTACATGCCGACGTATCTCGCGTACAGCGCCTTGGCAAGGGCTTCGTCCCTGGTGCCGCGCACGATAGCGCGGCCGTCGTAGAAGACCACCAGGTCCTGATCGCCCGCCGAAAAACGCACCATCTGCTCGTTCCCCTCCACGGGTCCGAGAGCCGCCAGCCTGTCTTTGAGCTGGGTCAAGCTGATGCCGCCGGCCGCGGGATTGAAGATCTGAACCGCGTTCTGGCCACAGAGGCTCGTCACCCGGGTGCGCCGGGGTCCGGCGAGGAACTCATACCTTCCTCCACAGGCGGGACAGCCGGCCGCGGCGAAGCTCGCCAGGGGCACCGACTGGAACGACCTATCCCAGAGGTCGAAAACCAAGAGGTCGCGCGCCGCGGGCGTGCCGCCGACGATCAGCTTCACGGCCTCGGCGGCCTGCAGCGAGCCGACGATCCAAGGGGCGGCGTTGACCACTCCGGCGGTGTCGCAAGTCATCCCCAGACCCGGGGGCGGAGCGTTCATGAGACAACGGAAGCAAGGCGGTTCGCCCGGCAAGAAGGTCGCGGTCATGCCGGTCGACGCGAGAGCCCCTCCGTACACCCAGGGGATCCCCAGCTTGAGCGCCACGTCGTTGATAAGAAAGCGGGTCTCGAAATTGTCGAGCCCGTCGACGACGACGTCGGCCCCCGCAACGAGCTTCTCGGCGTTCGCCGGGTTGAAGTCGGCCACCACCCCCTCTATCTCGATGTCGGAGTTGGCCTCACGCAGGTGCCGTTCGGCGGCCGTGGCCTTGGGTAGATTCTCCTCGATGTCGCGCTCAGTGAAGAGCAGTTGGCGCTGCAGATTGTGCGACTCGATGAAATCCCGGTCGACGACACGCAGGCGGCCGACGCCCGCCCTCGCGAGCGCGCTCGCGATGACGGTCCCGAGGGCGCCGCAGCCGACGAGCACCACGAAGGCGGCGCCGAGCTTGAGTTGACCCTCGGGCCCGATGCCCGGGAAGATGGTCTGCCGGGAATAGCGGTCGGCCTGCTGCATCATTCGAACAACTCGGTGGAGAGGTAACGCTCGCCCGCGTCGGGCAGGATGACCACGATGGTCTTGCCGGCGAATTCGGGCTGAGCGGCGAGCCGCGCGGCAGCTGTCGCGGCCGCGCCACTCGATATACCCGCCAGGATGCCTTCTTCTCGGGCCAGACGCCGGGCCATGGCGACGGCCTCCTCGGTCGACACGGGCTCGACCCGGTCGACGATGGAGAGGTCGAGATTCGCGGGCACGAAGCCCGCGCCGATGCCCTGGATCCTGTGCGCTCCGGGCTTGAGCGCCTGTCCGGCGAGTGTCTGACCGATCACCGGGCTGGTAGCGGGCTCCACAGCCACCGAGCATATCTCCTTGCCCATGCGGCACTCGAAGTAGCGGGCGATGCCCGTCAGAGTGCCCCCCGTGCCGACGCCGGCGACGAGCGCGTCGACCTGCCCATCGGTGTCGTCCCAGATCTCCGGACCTGTGGTCCGCTCGTGGATGGCCGGGTTCGCCGGATTGCCGAACTGGTCGGGCAGAAAGTAGTGCTCGGGATCGCTCGCGGCCAGTTCCTGGGCCAGCTTGACCGAACCCCGCATGCCGTCGGCCCCCGGCGTCAGTAGCAGGTTGGCGCCAAAGAAGGCCAGCACCTTGCGCCGCTCGACGCTCATGGTCTCGGGCATTGTGAGGGTGAGCTTGTAGCCGCGGGCGGCGCACACGTAGGCGAGCGCGATGCCGGTGTTGCCGCTGGTTGGTTCGATGACCTCGGTGTGCGGCTTGATGAGGCCCTTCTGCTCGGCGTCCCAGATCATGGCCGCCCCCACCCTGCATTTGACCGAGTACGACGGGTTGCGCCCCTCTATCTTGGCGAGCACCCGCGCCTCGGTATTGCCGGCCACTCTATGGAGCCTGACGAGCGGCGTACGGCCTATCGAGAGGGAGTTGTCTTCAAAAACCGCACCCATGTGTTCCTCCGGAAGTCCGCCCGCGCTATCCGACTCCCACTTGGGATGCGTCGAGGGCCTGGTCGAGATCGCCGAGGATGTCTTCGATGTTCTCAATGCCCACCGAGATACGGACGAGCCCCGGGGTCACACCAGCGCTCAGCTGCTCTTCAGGAGTGAGTTGCTGGTGCGTCGTGCTGGCCGGGTGGATGACCAGGGTCTTCGCGTCGAGGATGTTCGCCACGTGCGATGCCAGCTTGACGGACCCGATGAAGCGCTTGCCTGCCTCGACCCCGCCCTTGACCTCGAAGCTGAGGACGGCACCGGGGCCGAGCGGAAAGTAGAGTAGCGAGCGGATGTGGTCGGGATGGTCGGGCAAACCCGCGAAGTCGACCGACGTCACGGCCGGATGCGACCTGAGGAACCGGGCCACCTCGCCGGCGTTGGCCGCGTGAGCGCGGGCCCTGAGCGGCAGCGTCTCCAGCCCTTGGATGAAGAGCCAGGAGTTGAACGGCGACGGCGCGGCCCCCAAGTCTCTCAGCAAGCCCGTGCGTATCTTCAGTAGGTAAGCGAGTCCGGGAGCGATCGCTCCGGCATGCTTGCCGAACCCCTCCCAGAAGTTCAACCCGTGGTACGCGGCATCGGGCTCGGTTATCTCGGGGTACTTGCCGGCCTCTTTCCAGTCGAACTCGCCGCTGTCGACGATGGCCCCTCCGAGGGAGGTGCCGTGCCCTCCGATCATCTTCGTGAGCGAGTAGACGGCGATGTCGATGCCGTGCTCGAACGGGTTGAAGAGCGGCGGCGGGGTGACCGTGTTGTCGACGACAAGCGGGATGTGGTGCTTGTGGGCGATATAGGCTATGCCTTCGAGGTCGTCGACGTTGCCCTTGGGATTGCCGATCGATTCGGTGTAGATCAGCCGGGTGTTCTCGTCGATGGCCCGTTCGAAGTTACACGTGTCGCGCGAGTCGACGAAGCGGGCTTCGATGCCGAAGCGTTTCAGCGGATAGCTGAACTGAGTGTAGGTGCCGCCGTATAGCTTGTCGCCGGTGACGAAGTTCTGGCCGGCGGAGGTTATGGCGGTGATGGCGTAGAAGATGGCGGCCATGCCCGAGGCGGTGGCCAGCGCGCCCACGCCGCCGTGCATGGCGGCCAGTCGCTTCTCGAGCACGTCGGTGGTCGGGTTCATGAGTCGGGTGTAGATGTTGCCGAACTCCTTGAGGCCGAACAGGCCGGCCGCGTGCTCGGCGTCGCGAAAGACGTAGCTCGTTGTCTGGTAGATGGGGACCGCCCGCGAGAGCGTGTCCTGGTCGGGTAGGTGACCGGCGTGGAGCGCCAAGGTGTCGGGGCTGAAGTTGTCGAGATTGAACTCAGTCATCGGGACGCCCCTTCGGTGATGGTAGGATCTGGCGATGCCGTGCCTGGAACGCTAGATGACCGCTGCCGTGCTTGTCAAGCGGACGCGCTCGCGAGGTGGTCGAGCAGACCCGGCAGAGCCGTAAGGTCGGGCAACACGTAGTCGGGAAGCGAGGCGCCGCGCCGGGCCTCGGCTTCGCGCAGATCGTCCTCAGTAGAGATGCCTGTGAGCACCATGGCCGAGACCATGCCGGCCGCCGCGGCCATGTCGATGTCGGTCTCGAGGCGGTCGCCAATGAACAGGGTTTGGCACGCCGGCACCCCGGTCACCGAGGCCAGCGTAACCGCGAGGGCGAGCTCGGGTTTGCCCATGACCACCGGCTCCCGCCGGGCCGCGGTCGCGACCGCGGCCACGATCGCCCCGGCGCCGGGCACCTCCCGGTCGGGCGTCGGAAACGTGGCGTCGCGGTTGGTCGCCACGAACAAGGCACCCGAGGCGATGGCCCACTGCGCGTTGCTGATGCCCGCGAACGTCACGCCGCGGTCCATGCCCACCACCACGGCCGCCGGAGGCAGCGAACCCGCCACCATGTCGCGGGCCAGGTAGGCCGTGAACCCTGCTTCGCTCAACTCCCGCAGCAAGCCTTCCTCGCCCACGACCATGACCGGAGCGCCCCGCGGCACGCGGTCGCGCAACCAGACACCGGCCACGAAGGCGGAGGTCAGCACGCGCTCGGGGCCGCCCGGCAGGCCGAGACCTCTCAGCCGTTCGGACACCACCTCGCGGTGGGCCGTCGAGTTGTTGCTCGCGTAGCGTAGGTCGAGGCCGCGCCGCACAACATCGGCGAGCGCCTCGACGACACCCGGCAACACCCGCGGCCCGCGCCACACAACACCGTCGAGGTCGAGCGCGACGAGTCTGATGGGCCCGCGCTGAGCGGAGCCGGGGCGCAGCGTACGAAACCCGGTCTCGCCCGAGCGGGCGGCGTTCGCCGAAGGGACGCCCGGCCGTTCGAAGCCAGGCGACGCGGCGCTCACTTGAGCAGCCCCGTCAGTTTGAAGACCCGGCCGAGCACTGAATACTCGAGGTCGATGGCCGCCGAGGGGCACATCTCGTGGCAGCAGTAGCAGCGGATGCAGAGTGAATCGTCGACTCTGGCCACCTTCGCCCGATTGTCGAGGGTTATCGCCTGCTTGGGGCAGGCGCGCTCGCACGCCGCGCAGAGCGTGCAGCGACCGGCCTTGGGCCGGGGCATGCGATTGAAGTGGTGCAGCATCCAGCGCAGGGGCTCGTTGAAGACTCCGCCGCTGCCGATGCCGATGCCGTCGTAGGGCGCGGGCTTGACGAAATCGTCGACGGCGAGTCGGGCCACCGGCACCCCCAGGGTCTCTACGCCGGCCTCGCGCCCGCTCCACAAGCCCCGGGCCTCGGCCGCCACCAAGGTCGGCACCGACGAGCACTCCAACCCGGTGATGCGGCAGCAGACGACGTCGACCGCCGTCGCGTCGACACCCGCCACGAGCGCGCCGACATGCCGCGGCGACCCACCGGTGCCGGGCCCGTCGCCCTCGAGGGCGGTTATGCCGTCGACCAGGTGCAGCCGCGGCCGAACGAAGTACGCCACGTCGAGCAGCATGTCGGCGAAGCGGTCGGGCTCGGGGAGCTTGCCATGGTAGGCGGCCTTGTTGAGCCCCGGGATGACGCCGAACAGGTTCTTGGTCGCCGCCGACAGAGTCATGTACATGTGGGTCTTGAGCTTCGGAACGTTGATCACTCCGTCGGCTTCGAGGATGGGGGTCATCACCTCGATGCGCTTGGCCCACACGCCGTCAGGATTCGAGACAGTCTGCCAGCTCATGTCGAGGCTGAGCTCGAGTCCGTACCTGTCGGCCATGTCGCGGTACCCGGTCGCCCGGAAGGCCCGTTCCATCACGGGCACGACGTGGAGAGTGCCCGTGCCAGGATTGTCGACCACCACCGGCGTCGCTCCGGCCTCGCGCACCTCGAGCGCGACCGCGGCCACCACGGCCGGGTGGGTGGTGATAGCCCTGTCGGGATCCACCCCCATGAGGAGGTTGGGCTTGACGGCGATACGCTCACCGGGCCGCACGAAGGCCGCCATTCCCCCAAGCGGGACGAGGACTTCACGCACGGCCGCCCGCACGGCTTCGAACTCATAGTCCGCGCACCGCGCCAGCGCCACCGGAGGGAGCGCCTCCGTTGCGGCGACGCGCACCACGCCGTCCGCTCCTGAGTAACCCTCGACGCCCGCACGCCGACCTATGTCGTATCGCTCGCTCAGTGCTGACCCTCCGGTTCTGACCGACTGCTATTCTATCCTGCGGGCAACCGGTCCAATCAAGGGAGGTCGAACGAGACATGGCAGCGATGACCTTCAGCGGCACCCTCCTCGAGAAGATCCCGCGACTGGCCGACACGACCAGCTTCCGCTTCACACGGCCACCCGAGTACGCGTTCGCCGCGGGTCAGTTCTTCTCCATAACCATCGCGTCCTCCGAGGGTCCGCTCACACACAGCTTCAGCCACGCCGATTCACCCACCGAGCAGACGATCGAGCTGACCACCAGACTCACCGGTTCTGCGTTCAAGAATGCTCTCGACTCCCTCGCCATCGGCGCCCAAGCCGAGATCGAGGGACCGTATGGGCGTTTTCTCTTTCAGAACGATCGGCCCAAGATCGCGTTTCTCACCGGCGGAGTCGGCCTGACTCCCGTGCGGAGCATGCTGCGCTACCTCGTCGACACCGGCGGCGCCGGGCGCGTGGCAGGGCAGCAGATCGTGCTCATCTATGGATCGATGACCGAGGATGGCATCCTCTACCGCGACGAGATCGAGAGCTATGCGGCGGCCCTCCCCGGGATGCGCGTCGCGCACGTCATCACGAAGCCCACTCCGGCCTGGCAGGGCCACTCGGGGTTCATCACGAGCGATGTGGTCGAGACCGAGCTGGGCGATCCCCAGGAGTGGACGTACTACGTCGTCGGACCGCCGCCCATGATCGACGCCATGTGGAAGGTCATGGACGCGCTCGAGATCCCGCACCCGAGCGTCACAGTCGAAGGCTTCGCGGGCTACCCCTCGTAGCGGACAGACCACTCATCACCCGGACGGACTGCCCATGACCGAGCACCTGCCGACGGGCGCCGGCGCCGCCATCTTTGCCGGAGGAGGCGCCTGGCTGGCGCCGCCCTTCAGCGGCGACGAGGCGGTCGTCCTGTCGCGACCCAGCCGCATCCTCGTCGCCGACACGCCGGCCGACCTGCCCGCGCTTCTTGCCGACGTCGAAGCAGCCCAGACTCGGGGCGACTACGTTGCCGGCTACATGACCTACGAGGCGGGCGCGGCGTTCGGGCTCACTGTCTTGCCCCCCGGAGCCGGCGCGCTGCCGCCCGCTTGGATGGCCGTGTATCCGGCCTCGTCGGCGACTATCATGCCCGCCGGGGAGTGGCGGAGCCTGCTCGACCGGGTGGACGTCTCGGCCGTCCAGGAGGCCCTGGCGGGAGTGGCTCCGGCCCTGAGCGTCGACCGCGAGGAGTACTGCCGCGCCATCGGCCGGGTGAGGAGCTACATCGCGGCCGGCGACACCTACCAGATCAACTACACGGTTCGTGGTCGATACCAGCTGGCCGCGAGAGGCGCCGCCCCCGCCGGCACCCAAGACCGACCGGCGCCGATCGATCCGCTCGACTACTTCCTCGCCCTCGTGCTGCGCCAGGCGGTGCCCTACGCCGCCTACCTCGATCTTGGCGAAGCGCAGGTGCTCAGCCTCTCGCCCGAGATGTTCCTGCGCAGGCGGGGAGACACGCTCGAGAGCCGGCCGATGAAGGGCACACGGCCACGGGGCGCGACTCACGCCGAGGACGTGGCGTTGGCCTACGAGCTGGCCGACACCGAGAAGGAACGGGCTGAGAACCTGATGATCGTCGACATGGTGCGAAACGACCTGGGAAGGGTGTGTCTCACCGGCAGCGTGCGGGTGCCCGCCCTCTACACCGTGGAGCCATACCGCACCGTCTGGCAGATGACGAGCACGGTCACCGGCACGGTCCATCCGCGCCGCGAACTGGGCGACATCATGGCGGCGGTCTATCCGGGCGCGTCGATAACCGGGGCGCCGAAGCATCACACGATGGAGCTGATCGCCCAACTCGAGACCGAACCCCGCGGGGTTTACACGGGCACCATCGCCCTCTTCTGCCCCGGTGGAGATTTCACGGGCAACATCGCCATCCGCACTATCGTCCACCGCGACGGATCCTGCATGCTCGGAACCGGCTCGGGCGTGGTGTGGGACGCCGAAGCGGGCGCCGAGTACGAAGAGACCCTGGCGAAGGCGGCGTTCGCCACACCGCCCAAGAGCGACACCTGGCGGCCCGCTCCCCTGGCGAGCCTCGACGCCACGGCGCACGGCATCGAGGGGGCGCGCCTGTTCGAGACCATCCTGCTCGAGCCGCGCGACTGGGACGCGACGGTCGAGTGCGATCCCGGCATGGTCGCGCTCAGTTCCTCGCTCGGCATGAGCGACGAGGCCATAATCAGCCGCTACGTCTATCTCGACGAGCACCTCGACCGCATGGAATCCTCGGCGGCGGCGCTCGGCTTCTCGTTCTCTCGCGCGCGACTCATGCAACTCCTCGTTGGCGAGGGCCGGCTCGATCCGGGAGCGCTCGTCGTAAGGATAGACCTCGACTCCGATGGGCGCCTCAGCCTGTCCACGCGCCAGGCTCCGCCGGACTGCCGGGCGGTGTCGCCATGCGCGGGGCCTCCCCAAGCCGCGCCTGAGCGGCCGGCGCCGCCACACCGGCCGGTCTCCCTCATGGTCTCGCCGTTCCGGACCGACCAGGCGGACCCCCTGCTGCGTCACAAGACGGCGGTTCGAGGCTTCTACAACCGCGAGCACAGGCGGGCGACGCACCAGGGCTTCTACGACGCGCTGTTTCTCAACAGGCTCGATCGGATCACTGAGGGCGCCATCACCAATCTCTTCGCCCGGTTCGGCGACCACTGGGCAACGCCGCCGGTCGAAGACGGTCTCTTGCCGGGCATCTGGCGAGCGCGGTTCATGGCTCAGACGGGTGCGTACCCGCGCTCACTCACGCTCCACGACTTGGCGGCGGCCGACGAGATCGTGGTGGGCAACTCGGTGCGCGGAGGGGTCTCGGTCGAGCTTATCGTCGCCGACCCGGTGGTCTTCTAGGCGGGCCCCCGCTCGAGCCGCCGGCCGGTCAGCTGAGGCGCCGGTAGCCCCGCCAGCCGGCGTCGTCGTCTTCGAGCCACCCCGGCGCCGGCCGCGGCTTGAACCGTCCGAAGAACACCTTCTGCCCGCGGCTCATCCACCAGCCGGCCTTGTGCTTGCGAGTGGCGATCTCGACCATCAGCCGGTGGAACCAGCTATTCGGGCGGTTCCACGGACACGACGCGAGACACACCCCGCAGTCGGTGCCCGTCTCGTTCCACACGGTGAAGCAGGCTTCGGGATTGATCGTCCATCGCTCCACCCCGTTCGCGATCTTCCTCGGCCCCTGACTGATGGCCCCGCTCGGGCAGGTCTCGGCGCATAGTTTGCAGTCCTCGCAGAAGGCGGCCACGCCGATGTCGCGACCCCGATCGTACACGAGAGGCAGGTCGGTGGTAACGGTAGCGAGCTTGAGGGCGCTGCCCAACTCCTTGGTGATCATGAGGCCGTGGCGCCCCAGTTCTCCCATGCCGGCCTCGATGGCGATCGGCACCTCCAAGACCTGGTAGTTCGACATGACGTTCGCCCGGGCCGGATAGCCCAATGAGCGTATGTAGCCGGCGAGGCTCACCGCCATGGCCGCCAAGCGCGAGTAGACCCGCATGATCTCGGCCGCCTCGGCGATGACCGGGCCGGTCTGCAACATGCGCGGCGAGATGCCCACCGCCAGGCTGATGGCGTTCTTGTGCGGCACGGCGATGGGCTGCCCGAACGCCCGCTCCGGATCGTGCCAGTCCTTACCCACGTTGGTGTAGACGAAGTCGGGATTGAGGGGTCCGACAGCTACAAGATCGGCGCCCAGGTGCTTCGCGAAGCCTTTGATCTTCTCCGTGGCCCGCTCGGGGGTCAGCGCGACCCTCTCCGGCGCCACCGGACCGTCGACCATGCCGCTCATGCCGAGGGCGGCGATCACCGCTATCTGCGGCCCCACGAACCCTCGGTCGACCACGGGACCGACGTTCCCCATGCCGGGGAGCGCGCGGATGTCGTCGTCCTTGGCCCTCCATTCGGGATGCTGCCGGTAGAACTCCTCGTAGTCGGGCGAGCCCGGCTGCAGGGTGTTACGGGCCTGTACGTTGTTCCGCTCGTCGAAGCGTTCCATGCGCATCCTCTCCAGACTCCTCTACAGGTAAACCCTGTCGCCGCGGGCGCCGCCGGCCTCACGGCCCATGGCCACGTTGTTGAGCGCCCGCACGTAGGCCTTGGCCGAAGCCTCCAGCACGTCGATCGAGACCGCCTGACCGGCATACGTGTTGCCGTCGACTTCAACGACCACCCTCACCTCGCCCAGGGAGTCTTTGCCCGAGGTGATGGAGCGCACTTGGTAGTCGAGCAGCTTGCCCGTGATGCCCACGGCGTCGTCGATGGCAAGGAAGATCGACTCCACCGAGCCGCCGGTGAAGGCCTTGCCGGTCTTCTTCTCACCCTTGGCCTGCAGCCCCACCTGGCTCGACGAGATTATGTCGGTACCGGTCGAGGTGTAGACGTGCTCGAGCGAGTAGACATCCTCGCGCTGGCGGATCTCTTCGCCGACGAGCGCTTCGAGGTCGGCGGTGGTGACCTCCTTCTTGCGGTCGGCGGTCTCCTTGAAGCGACGAAACACCTCGGCCAGCTCGGGCCCATCCAAATGAATGCCTAGTTCGGCCAGGTGCGACTGCAGCGCGTGGCGGCCCGAATGCTTGCCCAGCACGATGTCGCTCTCGGTCAGCCCGATGTCGCGGGCCTTCATGATCTCGTAGGTGGTCGGCTCCTTCAGCACCCCGTCCTGGTGGATGCCCGATTCGTGAGCGAACGCATTCTTGCCCACGATCGCCTTGTTCGCCTGGATCAGATGCCCGGTGAAACTCGACACCATGCGGCTGGTACGGGCGATCTCGGTAGTGACGATGCGGCACGGCCGTCCCACGATATCGCTGCGGGTGACGAGCGCCATGGCGATCTCCTCGAGCGCGGCGTTGCCGGCCCGTTCTCCCAGCCCGTTGACGGCCACCTCCACCTGCGTGGCCCCCACCTCGATGGCCGCCAGAGAATTGGCGACGGCGACACCCAGGTCGTTGTGGCAGTGGGCGCTCAGCACCACCTCGCCGAGGCGGGGAATCCTCTGGTAGAGCTGTTCCATGAGCGCCGCGTACTCGGTGGGGAGCGCGTAACCCACCGTGTCGGGCACGTTGATGGTAGTCGCCCCCGCGTCGATGGCCGTCGCCAGCACCTGGGCCAGAAAGTCCACGTCGGAGCGGGTGGCGTCCATGGCCGAGAACTCCACGTCGGCTGGGCAGAGCGAGACGCACAGCTCGACCATCTCGCGAGTGATCTTGATCACCTCTTCGCGGCTCACCCGCATCTGATGCTTGAGGTGGATGTCGGAGGTGCTGACGAAGGTGTGGATGCGTGGTCGCTCCGCGTCCCTTATGGCGTCCCAGCAGGTGCGGATGTCGCTTTCGGTGCAACGCGCGAGACCGCAGATGACCGACCCCTTGACCGCGCGGGCGATGGACTGCACAGCGGCGAAGTCGCCCGGGCTGCTCGCCGGGAAACCCGCCTCGATGACGTCGACACCCAGACGTGCGAGCTGGTGGGCGATCTCCAGCTTCTCGGTGGCGTTGAGACTGCTGCCCGGCGACTGCTCACCGTCGCGCAGCGTGGTGTCGAAGAACACGACCGGCACGCCGGCGTTGCGCCGAGCGGCGGCCGAGCTGACGGGCTCGCCCACGCTATGAGGCTGTTGACCCGATACTTCACGTGCTGACATGGTTTCTCCCTCTGAGTCCCACTGGAACGATAGTGCTGGTGTGCCGGATAGCGCCGGCTTCGCCCATATCTCCCCCTAGCGGGGGAGCAGAAGGAGGAGGCTGAGAGCGAGGGCGACCCGCCGCGGCCCGGCCGCGGCGGCACGGTGCGTGAACACTGCCGTTCTGCTCTCCATGCGGCGAGTTTAGCAGTTCGTCCGCAATCAGGTAGACTCAGGCATATGGCCGCCGTCCGCGCGGCCCACCGAGGCGCAGCCGACCCGAATGGCTCCCGCCTGGACCCGACTCAAGGAGATGCGAAGTGCCGAAGGAGTACCCCAGATTCACGGCGGCGGCAGTGCAGGCCGCGCCAGAGTACCGCGACAGGCCCGTGTACTTCGATTCGGTCGCGACGCTCGACAACGTGGTCGCGAAGATCAAAGAAGCGGCGTCGAGCGGGGCCTCTCTCATCGTCTTCCCCGAGTTGCATATCCCCGGGTACTGCCACTTCGCCATCGACCTGCGTCGCGGCCCCGAGTACACCGGCATCTGGGCCGAGTACCTGCGCCACGGCATCGAGGTGCCGAGCGAGGAAACCGACCTGCTGTGCCGCGCCGCCCGCCAGGCGAGAGCCAACGTGGTCATCGGCATCAACGAGCGCGACAAGAAGTACCGTGGGCGCCAGTACAACTCGCTCCTCTTCATCGACAGCCAGGGTGAGATCCTCGGGGTGCACCGCAAGATCAACATCACCGTGCAGGAGCTGATGATCCACACCCGCGGCGACGGCGGGCGCAACCTACGCGTCCACGACATGGATTTCGGCAAGATAAGCGGTCTCATCTGCGGCGAACACGACCAGCCGCTCCTCAAACAGTGCTACATAGTGCAGGGCACGCAGGTCAACTGCTCGTGCTGGCCCGGCTATCTCGGCGGAGCCGAGGAACTACCGTGGGTGACGCCGGCTATGACGACGGCCATGGCCGTATCGGGAGCGTGCTGGTGCGTGCTGGCGGCCAACTACATCCCGCCCGAGAAGAGGCCCACGGATTTCTACTCCAATACCGATTTCTACCAGAGCTTCGGTGGTAGCGCGATAGTCAACCCGTTCGGTGAGATCGTCGCCGGCCCGGTACGCGACCAGGAGACCATCGTCTACGCCGACATCGACCTCAAGCTGAACGAGATGGCCCGGGGGATCATCAACATCACCGGCCTCTATAGCCGTTGGGATATTCTAGGGTTGCAGGTCCGGCAGAACGACTACCACCCGCTGGTTTCCATGGAGTCGGTGGAGGCCGGGTGGCCCGAGCCCGCCGATCTGGCGGGAGCGTCTGAGGCTTCGGCCGTGGGTCAGGAGCCCGGCGATACCGCCATCGATTCCGAGGAACTCGCCCGCCTGCGCGCCCGCGTTGCCGAACTCGAGAACACACTCGCGCGGACCATGCCACGCGGCGACTAGGAGAGGTCTATCGCCATGCCCTTCTTCGATGCACATTGCGACACCATCGGCCCTATCTGGGAGGGCAATGCCGACTTCATGACCGGCGAACGCGGCGGCTCTCACGGACTGCCCGGCCACGGCGCCGACGGCTCGGGGACCCTGCACGTCACTCTGCCCGGCCTCCGGTCGGCCGGCATCTGCGCCCAGGTCTTCGCCTGCTGGGCATGGAGCCAGAAGTACAAGGGCCAGGAATTCGAAGCCGGCCTGGGCAAGGTCACCGAGGTGGGCCGGCTCTGCCAGCACTATGCTCAGTATCTGTTCCTGGCGCGCACAGGCGCCGAGGTGGCGACGGCCTGCCGGCAGGCCGTCGAGGCCGAGAGGAGATCCGAATCTCCTGATGGCGCCGAGAGCGGCGGCGACGCCCTCGAGAGCGTCGCGCCCGACGGCCGCCCCAAGACAGCCGTGATCGTGGGCCTCGAGGGAGCCGACCCGCTCCAGGGCAACGTGGATATGCTCGGTCACTTCTACGATGCCGGGGTGCGCCTCATCACGCTCGCTTGGGGCGACAACGATTTCATAGGGTCCACCTACGACGGCGGCGCCGGATTGACCGCCAAGGGCGGCGACCTCGTGATGGCCATGGAGGAGCGCGGCATGCTGGTCGACGTTTCCCATGCCTCCGACGAGGCCTTCTGGGATGTGTGCCAGACCGCGAAGCGGCCCTTCGTCGCCAGCCACAGCAACTGCCGGAACCTGTGCCCCAGTCTCCGCAACCTCACCGACGACATGATCCGCGCGCTTGCCGAGCGCGGGGGCGTCATGGGCATCACCTTGGCCCCCGGTTTTCTCTCCACGAGCTTCCTCGAGGCCGAACGACCCCTGAACAACCGCTTCAGGGAGGCCCTGATCGCCGGCAGCGACGAAGCGATGCGCGACTATGCGGTCGCTGTGGCGGAGATTCCGCGTCCGGAGCTCGACCTTCTCGCGGAGCACGTGAGGCATGCCATCAATGTGGGTGGCGAAGATGCCGTGGGCCTGGGTGGAGACCTCGATGGCGTAGAGGTGCTACCGGCCGGTTTCGCCGGGGCGGTCGATTACCCCCGGATCTCACGCCTGCTGCGCAGGGCGGGCTTGAAACCCGCCCAGGTCGACAAGGTCTGCTACGGCAATCTCGCCCGCGTCTTCGAGGAGGTACTACCGTGAGTGACCGCGAGTGCGTGCCGTCCGGAGACGGCCCGACCGGGACCGCACAGCCGGGCCCGGTGCCGGTGGTAGCCGCCGTATGCGGGCTCTACTGCCCCGGTTGCACCATCTTCATCGCGAGCCGCGAAGATCCCGAGCGCCTGAAGGCCATCGCCGACCGCTGGGGATTTCCCCTCGAGCAGATGCACTGCGACGGCTGCCGCGCCGAGACGCGCACCCCCTACTGCCGCACGTGCACGCTGTTCGCGTGTGCCGCCGGGCGTGGCCACGCCTTCTGCAACGAGTGCGCCGACTACCCGTGCGCCGATCTGAAGGAATTCCAGGCCGAGAGACCCCATCGTATCGAGCTGTACGAGAACCTCGAGCGCATCCGCGCCGCCGGCGTCGAGGTCTGGTTGGACGAGATGAAGGCGCACTACAGCTGCCCTTCGTGCGCCACCATCAACTCGGCCTACGATCTCGCCTGCCGCTCGTGTGGCGAAGATCCTTCAAGCGGCTACGTGGCCGCCCATTCGGAGACCATACGCGAGGCCCTCTCCCGACTCTAGCCCGAGCGGGACACCGCGGCGGCGCCACTCGGCCCCCGTCGAGTCTCCGGCCGGCCGAACCACCTCGCCACCCGCATGAAGAAGCGCCGCTCGCCCCAACCAAAGATGATGAGCGCGCCCAGCACGATGAGCGACTTCTGTACGAAGGGCATCGGCGTCCAGTGGTAGGCGACTCTCACCTTGACGATCGTCCAGATGGGGAACTTGTCGGGCAGGCTCGCAAGCCAGCCCTCGCCCTCGTCAGTCACGAACGACGTCGAGGGATCCTCGAGGGTGGTCACCGCCCGGCCCGGGTAGTCGACCCACACGTGGTCGAACGAGTACATCAGCGTGTAGGGCATGCCCTTCGCCTCGAGGATGCTGGCCATGAGCAGCGCCTGTGCCTGGCAGTCACCGGCCTGGTCGCGGATGATCTCCTTGACCGTGGGGAAGTACCAGGGAAGGTTGTAGACCGTCCAAGCGGACTTCCAGGGAACGTAGCGAGCGACGAAGTCCTCGACGGCCCGGTAGTCATCGGGTATCTGGGTAGCGATGCCGGCCGCCGCCCCTCCGTCGACGGGAGGATGCTTCAGCCGCGAGAGCGAGTCGATGAACGGGCGCGGGTTGGGATACACGACCGCCCCGATCCACACGGCCACCAGAACGACGACCAGAAGCAGTCGCAGAAAACCCTTCATACGGGCATTCTACCAGCCCCGACCCGCCGCCGAGCCCGTCCCCGCCCGCCGCATCGCGGCGGCGCGGGCGTCACGCCTCGGTTGTCACACCTCGATGGTCTTGAGATCGGGGCTGACCATGAGCTTCGGCTCGGTGAACTTCTGCACTTCGTCGGCGGTCATGCCCGGGGCCACTTCGCGCAGCAGCAGACCGTACGTGGTTACCTCGATCACCGCCATGTCAGACACGACGAGGTTCACGCACCCCCTGCCCGTGATGGGTAGGCTGCACTCCTTCAGTATCTTGGGGGCTCCGTCCTTGGTGCAGTGGTCCATCATGATGATCACGTGTTTGGCGCCCACCACGATATCGCCGGCTCCGCCCATGCCCTTGATCATCTTGCCGGGGATCATCCAGTTGGCCAAGTCTCCCTTCTCGGAGACCTCCATGCCGCCCAGCACCGTCGCGTCGAGGTGGCCGCCCCGCACCATGGCGAACGAATCGGCGTTTGAGAAGTAGCTGGTGCCGGGGAGTTCGGTCACGGTCTCTTTGCCGGCGTTGATGAGATCGGGATCCTCTTCGCCCTCATAGGGATAGGGCCCGGCGCCGAGGATGCCGTTCTCGGAGTGGATGAATATGTCCAGTCCCTCGGGGAGGTAGTTGCTGACGATAGTCGGCATGCCGATGCCGAGGTTGATGTAGTAGCCGTCCTTGAATTCGGCGGCGACCCGCTTGGCCTGCTGTTCACGTGTGAGTCCCATGATCGTCTCCTTGTGGTAGAGCAGGCGATCAGGCCTGCGGCATACTAGGCTTGGGCCGGACGGTGCGCTTCTCGATCCACTTCTCGTAGTGCTCGCCCTTGATGATGCGGTCGACGTAGATACCCGGGGTCACGATCTCCTCGGGGTCGAGCTCGCCCACCTCGACGAGGTTCTCGACCTCGGCTATGGTGACCTTGCCCGCGGTGGCGCACAGCGGGTTGAAGTTGCGGGCGGTCTTGCGGTAGACGAGGTTGCCCAGCCGGTCGCCCTTGTAGGCGTTGACGATAGCGAAGTCGGCGCGGATGCCGCGCTCCATGAGGTAGTCGCGGCCGTCGAACTCCCGCACCTCCTTGCCCTCGCCCAGCATGGTGCCGACCGCGGTGGGAGTGAAGAAGGCCGGAATGCCGGCGCCTCCGCAACGGATGCGCTCGGCGAGCGTGCCTTGGGGCACCAACTCCACCTCGAGCTCGCCGCTCAGGAACTGCTGCTCGAAGTTCTTGTTCTCACCCACGTAGCTCGAGACCATCTTCTTGATCTGCCTGCTCTGCAAGAGAACGCCGAGCCCGAACTTGTCGGTGCCGCAGTTGTTGCTGATGACAGTCAGGTCTTTGACACCTTTGGCGTGGAGCGCGCGGATGAGGTTCTCCGGGTTTCCGCATAGACCGAATCCCCCGCACAATATGGACGCTCCATCCTCGATATCGAAGATGGCGGCTTCAGCGCTTGGAAACACTTTGTTCATGCCGCGTCGCCTCCCGATGAGAATAGCCCATTGCTCTCAGGCATTTATACCATACCAGTTAGTGGTACAGCAATATCGAAATGACCGAGGCTCGTCGCCGCGGCGTGACGGGCGAAACCCGCGAAAAGGCGCGAATCGGGTCCCGGTCTTGCAATCGACGGCTTGGGGCCATAACCTGTCAGGGATTCAAGCATGCCCACGTGTTATTACACCTGCAATCTCCTGCCGCTGGACCTCGTCGTCCGGAGCGGTTACACACCCCGCTGGCTCGGCAATCACCTGCGCGATCCCAGCGCGCCCTCGCGGCGCGCGGCGCTCAGTGTGCACCCCATGACCTGCCCCTACGTGACCAAGCTGGTCGCGGCCGCCGACGAATTCTTCGGCCCAACCGGCAGCGCCCCCGCCGGCGACCGTCTCGTGGTGCCGGCAGGCTGCGACGCCGCCCGGCGCATGGGCGACCTGCTGGCGGCTGCCAATCCGGAACGGGTGTTCGTGATGCATATGCCCCGTAGTTCGGAGCGCGGGGCGATGGAGACCCTTGCCGAGGGCCTGCGCGCCCTCGAGAACTGGCTGCGCCCCGGCGGGCGGGCGGCGGGTGAGTATGACGCGGCCGTCGCCGCGCAAGAGCCGCCCTCGCTGGACTATCCCATCGACCCCGCTCACGGTGGCGTGTTCGTGGTCGCCGGCCCCCTGACCGACAACTCCCTGTTGAAGCTCGTCGTCCAGTTGGGCGCCTCTGTAGCGGGACTCGAATCGTGCACGTCGCCCGATCGATGGCGGCCACTCGCCGCCGGCGCCGCCGGGACGCCCCGCGGCACGGCCGGGGACGGCGCCGGCGGCGACCATGAAGACCTGGCCGCCCAGTTGCTCCAGACCGGCATGTGCCCGCGCCGCTCGACGGTCGCGCGGCGCGACTTTCTCATCAGCCGCTTCGACGAGACGCGGCCCTCGTCGGTCATCTACGCGCGGCAGAGCTTCTGCGACCCGGGCGCCTATGATTCGCTCCTGGTGGCGGAGCTCGCGGCGCAGCGCAACCTGCCCTACCTCGAGATCGAGGTGGACTTTCCCTTCGACGCCAACGGCCCCCTGCGCACCCGGGTCGAAGCGTTTCTCGAAGCCCAGCTTCTCGACGAAGATCTGCTGCACGACCATCGCGAGACCCAGACCTCGGGTAACGCTATTCCCGCCTGCGCGCTCGCTTGCGAATCTCCGGGCCACGCCGGCCGTCTAGGGGGCGCCACACTCGACGACGATCTGGGCGACGACCTGTTCGCCGAGGAGGACTAGCTGCCAATGCCCGGCATGGCCGACGTCACCGGCGACAGCCTCAGCGCGTCGCTCATCCGCACCGCCTTCCTTGCGCAGACGCGCTGGGCGGCCATGAGGGCGCGCACCGCCCGCAGGTACATGGACCTGCACGCGCTGAGCGCGTCGCTCGACCTGTTCAAACCCGGGGCGATCGTGCCGTGGGTCTCGTACCTCTTCCCCACCGAGCTCCTCAGCTCCTACGGCATAACCCCGATGATTCCCGAGCTCGGATCGGCGACGCTCACCGGCACCGACCTTCGCGACCCGCTCGACGCCGCGGCGGCCCGCATGCCGCTCGCCCGCGACGTCTGCAGCTATCACCGCATCGCTCTGGCGGCGGTGGAGAACGACATGCTGCCTCCGCCCTCCATGTGCCTGGGCACCACGCCGCTCTGTCTGGGCAAGGAGTGCCTGCTCGAGATGCTGGCGGTGCGCTACGACGTTCCCTTCCGTGAGATCCGCGTGCCGCTGCCGCCCGACGAAGGCGAGTCGTCGCCCGAGGCCGTGGCCGACGTGGCCGAGCAACTCCGTGAGCTGCACGACGATGTCGGACGCTGGACCGGACACAAGCCCAACTTGAGAAAGGCCGTCGAGCTGTCGAACCGCGCTTCGGCCGCCTGGGGCCACCTCATGGAGGAGCGGCTCGCGGGACGCCTGGAGATGGATGGACGCAAGACCTTCGCCGTCGTCTTTCTCGGCCAGCTTCTCTGGGGCACCGAAGAGGGCGCCAAGGACTTCGAACGCCTTCTGACCGAGCGGGGCCGCAGTGACCTCATGCCGGTGGTCCCCCAAGGGGGCCGCAAGCTCAAGCGCCTGCTCTGGTTGCACACCGTGCCACATCACGACGACCAGATCTTCACCATGCTGGCGGAGCACGGCGCGTCCGTGGTCTTCGAAGAGATGGGCCAGATGCACTACGAGACTGTCGATGTCGACGATCCCTTCCCGGGTTTGGCCAAGAGACTTACCGACAATGCTCTCTGGGGCACTTCAGCGCGCCGGGCCAGACTGACGGTAGCGCTGGCCAAGCACCTCAAGGTAGACGGAGCCGTGCATTTCAATCACTGGGGCTGCCGGCACGGACTGGGCTCGCTGCCTGTCGTCAGGTCGGCCTTCATGCAGGCCGGCATCCCCTTCCTGGCAATAGACGGCGACGCCCTGGCCCGCGCGGGCGCCCAGCAGGACAAATCCCGCCAAGCCATGGAAAGTTTCTTGGAACTCCTCTAGGAGTGCCAAGAGACCGATGGAGTGGCAGGCCGCGCCCGGCGGCCGTTCGCGGCCAACCAGATGATCGGTCAGGCGGCTAGCCTCTGCCGATGACCAGCTTGAGCGGGTCGACCTCTTCGCGCAGAATGCGCAACTCCTCGGCAGTCGGCGGCTCGGTGTGGCCGCAGGTCGGCGACACTCCCAGCTCGAAGCCGGTCTCCGCCTGCACCTTCTCCACCGTGACGCCCTGGTGCAGCGACTCGATCATCATGGCGTGGGTGTCGGGGTCGAAGCCCATGACGGCAAGGTCGGTGATGATCTTGTAAGGACCGCCCTCGGGCAGGCCGGCCGCTTCGCGGCCGCCGTCGCCGCCCAAGAACCCGGGCGACGTGACAAAGTCGCACTTCTCGACGAAGCGGGCCTTCTCGTGAACGGTCATGATCATCGTGCGCCAGCAGAGGGAAGCGAAGTCGTTGGCGCCTCCACTGCCGGGAAAGCGTACCTTCGGGTGATGATAGTCGCCGATGCACGTGGAGTTGATGTTGCCGAACTTGTCGATCTGGGCGCCGCCCAGGAACGCGTAGTCAACCTGGCCGCGGGCGCAGGTGGTCATCATCTCGGCCATGCCGGCGGCCATAACGGCACGGTAGAACGTGCTCGAATCGCCCACCGAGATCGGCATCTTGGGCAAGAGCGGCGCGACGCCGCCGGCCTCGAAGAGAACAACGAGGTCGGGTGAATTCGTCTTCTGAGCGAGCATGGCGGCGGCACATGGGGCCCCGGTGCCGACAGCCACGGTCTTGCCGTTCTCCAGGTACCTGGACGCCACGCAGATCATCAGTTCCATCATGTTGTATTCGGGTGCCATCTCAACTAGCTCCTTCGCCTCAGGCGTCCGTCTGGCCGTCGACCACGTTCTCGAGTCTCTGCAGCTCCTCCATCCTCCGGAGGCCTCCGCAACGCACGAGGTACTCCTCGAAGTCAGCCACGCCGTAGATGTAGTGGTCGAGGAACTTCTCGAACTCCGCCGGGTCTTTCTCGGCCTGAAGCCACTCGGCTATGTGTTTCTCGTCGGAGAAGTAGAGATAGGGCATGTTGCCGGGATAGCTGCCGAAGGGGACCTCCACCACCGCATCCACCAGATAGAACGGGATGGACGTGCAGGTGGGATCGTCTCGTATCACCGAGTTGTGTACGAGGCGCTCGGTGGTGATGATGAGGCGCTTTGACGCTCGGGCCAACTCCAGGTCGGCCACAGAGATGCCGCGGATGACCGAGTTGCCGAACATGTCGGCCGTGTGTACGTGGATGGCGGTGACGTCGGGCCAGATGGCCGGCACGGCCGCGAACTTCTTGCCCGTGAACGGGCACACGATCTCTTTGGCGGCCGACATCTTGAAGGTGTCGGTGCCCAGCATCGAGCGCACCAGGCCGAAGGAGACACCCTCGGCCGCGGCCTTCAGCCGGGCGGCGAGCGCGTAGTTGCTCCACTCGGTCACCTGTACTTCGCCGGACTCCATATACCGGCGGGCGTTGCGCGAGAGCCCACGGGCCTCGAGGCCCACGATGTACGCCGAATCCACCCGGTTGAACACCTTGCCGGCGGCCAGCACTTGGAAGTCGTGAGTAGAGGTATGGCCCAGAAAGCCAAGGTTCTTGCGTCGCTGTCGCACGATCTCGTGGACGATGCTGTTCGGGATGCGATTGGCGCCAAAACCACCGATCGCGAGGTAGTCGCCGTCGTGAACGTACTTCTCTACCGCTTCCTTGGCCATCATGCGCTTGTCGACCATAGCTCGCGTCTTCTGTCGGAAGAAATCGCGCGCCTTGTCGGGATCGGGGTCGGAAAACAGAGGATTAACCCCTTCATCAAGCACTTTCATACCGTTTCCTCCACTGTATACAGGGCTAGGCGGCGAAGAGTCCTTTCACCGGTCGTCCGCCAACCGATGAGGCTATCACGAAAATCGCCACCGTGCGGCAGGGTGAAGCCGCCTCAGGGTCATTAGACCACTAAAACTTCTCTATGACTTCCATTCTTTTGACGGGTCTCGCCGCCCAGACCACGCTGTCCCGCTACTTGGAACGCAGGTTCCAAATAACCTGCGCGATCTCGCCGCGGGTCGCCTTGCCGTGTATGGAGAAAGAGGTGGGATCGACCCCGAGCGCCAGCCCGCTGTATTCAGCCACAGCGATGCTCGCCCCGTGGATGGGATCCCCGGCGGAGATACCTCCGACCCAGTTCGGCGGAGGAGTCCGCAACGCCCCCGGCTTGAAGGCCAGCGCCGCCCGCACCACGATGCTGAGCATCTGAGCCCGGGTGATGTCGAGCGCCGGTCTGAACGTGCCGTCGGGGTAGCCCTGCACCAGAGCGTGGCCGCTCGCTACAGCCACGTAGTCGTCAGGATAGAGATCGTCCGAGGGCCGGCTCACGTCGGGAAACGCGAGCGCGACTCCTCCTTCGGTCACTTTGAGCCCGAGGCCGAGAACGATCATCTTGGCGAACTGCTGCCGGCTGACCGGCTGGTCTGGTCTGAAGCTGCCGTCGCCGTACCCCAGAACGATGCCCCTCTGAGCCAAAGACCTGATGGCCGCCCGGTACGGCGAGGCGGAGATGTCGGTGAAGTGCGACCCCTGGCCCGCCGGGCCGGGTAGCCTGACCCCGCTCAGCACCTTCACCGGCGCAGTCCGGTCGGAGACTGTGCCGTCGCCGAGTTGCGCGTTGTCGTTGTCACCCCACGCCCACAACGCGCCGTCACCGTCGAGCGCGCACGAGTGCCAGTACCCGGCCGATATCGCCAGCCAGTCGCCCAGTTTGCCCACGCGCACCGGAGAGTGCTGATCGAGGGTGGCGCCGTCGCCCACTTGGCCGTCTTCGTTTCGCCCCCACGCCCAGAGAGTGCCGTCGGCCTTCAGGGCCAGGGAATGCAGGAGCCCGGCCGACACCGCCGCCCAATCGTTCTGGTTGCCGATCTGGACGAAGTCGTAGCGGTCGGAAGTGGTGCCGTCGCCCACCTGGCCGTAGGTGTTGCCTCCCATCGCCCAGAGCGAGCCGTCGGCCTTCAGCGCCAGCAGGTGGTCGCCTCCGGCGGACACGGCCGCCCAGTCGGAGTCGCCGTCCACCGGAAAGACGTCGAATGAGGCCACAGTCTCCGCGGGATCGCCGAACATCTCGAAGGCGTCGAAATCAAATCCCGGTTCCACATACCACAAGGTGCCGTCGGTCTTGAGCGCGAGTGCGCTCCACGCTCCGGCCGTGACCGCGGCCCAGTCAAGGTCGTCGCCGACTCTCTCGGCCGTGAAGCTTGGCTCGGTCTCGTCGATCCCCTCTGCGAAGCTGTAGCCGATGCTCCAAAGAGAGCCGTCGGATTTCAGACCCAGGGATGTGAACCCGCCTTCGGCTGCCGCGATCCAGTCGCTGTCGGAGCCAACGCGTGTTACGACCGGAGCGACCGGCACACCGGGGTCCGCGGCGATAATGAAGTCCACCGACCACAGTGAGCCGTCGTTCTTGAGAGTGAACGACGCGAACGGACCCGACGAGGCGGCCGCCCAGTCGCTATCGGAGCCCACCTGTGTTGGGGTGAGGACGCCCGGATAGTGATCGCCTGTCTCCTCGTCGTAGCCGTCGAGCCCCCACCACCACAACGTGCCATCTTCTTTCACGGCCAGCGAGTGCATCATGCCCGCCCCGAGACCCGACGCGGCCTGCGCGCCTTCAGCCGCGGCGGGAACCGGGGAAGACCCGCCGAGAAGTAGACCCAGCGCCGCCAGCAGCGCGAGCAAGGCCAAGGCGACCCCCCGCCAGGGGATCGCGAAGAGTCCACGCCGTGCATGTCCGATTCGCACTGAACGGCCCCCCTTTCAGGATGACGAGCGATGCAGCAGCCGGCCGCACGGCCGGGTCTGTCTCTCGTGCTTCAATCTACTCCATTCAGCGAGACACCGCATGGCGCTTCAGCGCGCGCATCGGGGTCTCTTCCGGTGGGGCCACTCCCCCTGATACCCTATTCCACTTGACAGCATTGCCGCCGAGCGCTGGCCGGCGGCTCACAGGGATGGCGTTCGGCGGATAACCGAGGAGGAGAACACTGTGATCGACAGCGGCGATACCGCATGGATAGTCATGAGTTCGGCGTTGGTCTTGCTCATGACGCCGGGCCTCGCTCTCTTCTATGGCGGCCTCGTGCGCCGCAAGAACATACTGTCGGTATTCATGCAGTGCCTCGCCGCCGTGTGCATCGTCGGCCTCCAGTGGGTGCTGTTCGGCTATAGCCTAGCCTTCGGCCCCGACCATGGAGGCCTCATCGGCGGCCTGTCGTTCGCCGGCCTGAGCGGCGTGGGCCTCGATCCGAATCCTGACTACGCCGCCACCATCCCCCATCTGTTGTTCATGATCTATCAGATGATGTTCGCGGTCATCACCCCAGCGCTCATCATCGGCGCCTTCGCCGAGCGCATGAAGTTCAGCGCCTTCTTGGTATTCTCGGTGCTCTGGGCCACGCTGGTCTACGATCCGCTGGCCCACTGGATCTGGGGCGTCGGCGGGTTCCTGCGTGAATACGGCGCGCTCGACTTCGCCGGAGGCGCCGTGGTTCATATCAGCGCGGGCATGGGCGCCCTCGCCGCGGCGCTCGTGGTAGGCAAACGCCACGGCTATCCCGAGACCGGCTCTCCACACAACCTGGTTCTCGTGGCCCTCGGTGCGGCCCTGTTGTGGTTCGGCTGGTTCGGGTTCAACGGCGGCAGCGCGCTCGCCTCGGGCAAGATCTCGGCCTTGGCGTTCGTCACCACCCAACTCGGAGCCATGGCGGGCGCCATCGCATGGGTGCTCCTAGACTGGGTGCTCGCCAAGAAGCCGACCACCCTCGGCCTTCTCTCGGGCCTCATCGCCGGACTCGCCGCCATCACCCCGGCCTCGGGTTTCGTGGGGCCCATGAGCGCGCTCGCGATCGGAGGCATCGCCGGCGCGGTCTGCTATCTCTCGGTGATGTACGTGAAGACGAAGTTCCACTACGACGATTCGCTCGATGCCTTCGGCATCCACGGCGTCGCCGGAAGCTGGGGCATCATCGCGGTCGGCATCTGGGCAAGCACTGGACTCAATCCGGCCGGAGCCGACGGGCTCATCAGCGGCGCCGGGCATCAGCTCCTGGTGCAGTTCGTGACCTTCCTCATCGCGACGGTGTTCTCGTTCGTGGTCTCGTTCATACTCCTCAAGGTGATCGACAAGACCATGGGCCTGCGGGTGCGCAACGACCACGAGCTGATCGGCCTCGACCTCACCCAGCACAAGGAATCGGCGTATACGTTCCTCGGTTGACCCAACCGAGTCTCGAACGGACGCGCGGGCCGGCCGGCCCGCGCCCGGCGCCCCGTCTCGACTCGCCGGGACGGGTTACCCGCGCGACAGGAACAAGGCAAACGTGCAAGAATTGACCAAATGAGGCACCTGTACCTGTGCACCTTCATGGAAGGAGCATTTGACTCTCATGACCGAATCTGAACGCACTCTAGCCGTCTTCATAGACTTCGAGAACCTCGCCATAGGCTTCAAGCACCGCCGGGGCGAGTTCGACATCCATAAGATCCTCGAGCGTCTGGTGGAGAAGGGCAAGGTCATCGTCAAGAAGGCCTACGCCGACTGGGGTGAATACAAGCAATACACCAAGCCGCTCCACGAGAACGCCATCGAGCTCATCGAGATCCCGCGCCGGTCGATGACAGGTAAGAATTCGGCCGACATCCGCCTGGCCGTCGATGCCATGGACCTCGCTTGGTCCAAGGAGCACATCGACACGTTCGTCATCGTTTCGGGCGATTCCGATTTCTCGCCGTTGGTCTCGAAGCTCAAGGAGAACGGCAAGCACGTCATCGGCTTGGGCATGAAGGAATCGACGTCTGACCTGCTGGCCGGCAACTGCGACGAGTTCATCTTCTACGAAGACCTCGAGAAGCAGGCCGCGGCCCCGGCTACGCAGGGGCCCCAGGCGGTCGACATCCCGCCCGAGAAGAAGGAGGTCTTCGACCTCTTGCTGGAATCCATCGCCGCCCTAGTCCGCGAGAACAAAGACCCTATCTTCGCTTCCATGGTCAAAGACACCATGCAGCGCAAGCGGCCCTCGTTCAACGAGTCGGCTTACGGCTATCGCAGTTTCAGCAGCCTGCTGCTCGACGCCGAGAAGCGCAACTACATCAAGCTGCACCGCGACAAGAAGGCCGGCTGGACGTACGTGATCGAGGGATTCGTGGAGTAGACAGACGACCGGGGGCCCGGCCATACGGCCGGGCCCCCGGTCTCACCGCTCAGCCGGCCGCGGCGCCCTCTGGGCCGCCGCGTAGGCTCTACTTGCGGGTGAACGTCACAGACTCGCCTTCCATGCTGAGCGTCAGCGTGTCACCATCGAGCTTGTAGGGGACCGGTTGGTCGGTGACCAGGCCCTCGAGAGTGAGCAGAAGGTTGTCGCCGTCGATCTTGTACGTGAAGTCGAGCCCGAACTCGCTCCCGTCGTCCACGCTGATCTTGTCGCCCGTGATGACGACAGTGCCCTCCTGATCGTTGGACCACGTGCCCTCAAGACCGCCACCGCAGCCGGTCAAGACCGCTATGAGTCCAACCACCAGCGCCACGAGCACCAGCACCTGCACGATGGCCGCTTTGTTTCCGCCGGCCGACCGCGCATGCTTCAACGAACCTATCATCTGCACCTCCGGTTGTTTGTTCCGTGAACCCGCGCGTACGCGACGGGCCCCGCTCTAGACAGATGCACCACGCCCGCGAGGAATCCTCTCCGTGCGTGACCCACGTCAAAAACCATCGGCACGCCGCCGCGATCGCTGTAGCCCGCGGGACGTCTCAGTTCGAGGTGGTGGGAAAGCGCCTCCTAGCAGGCCTCTAGCGCGGCCTTCGGGCGGTAATGCTCGCCGAAAGCACGTAGTCCCCGAGGTTGGAGCCTGGTTCCCATTCGCGAATGAATCGCCGGCTCTCTTCTTTGGGGCTGACCCGTATCGCCTCGAAGCCGGCCGTCCGAAGCATGCCTTCGAGTTCATCCACTCTCACCGCTCCCGAAATGCAGGCCGAGAGCTTGCCCATGTCGTCGAGCCACTCCCGGGGCAACTCGGCCGTAGCGACCACGTCGCTCACAGCAAGCCGTCCGCCCGGCTTGAGAACCCGGAACGCCTCCCGGAACACCTGGGGCTTGTCGGGCGACAGGTTGATCACGCAGTTGGAGATGATCACGTCTACGGATGCGTCGGCGACAGGCAGATGCTCGATCTCGCCGAGACGGAAGTCGACGTTCTCATGGCCGGCCTTCCTCGCGTTCTCGCGAGCGCGGGAGACCATCTCGGGCGTCATGTCCACGCCTATGACCGCTCCGCCAGAACCCACGGCCCGGGCGGCTAGGAAGCAGTCGAATCCTCCGCCGGCGCCCAGGTCGAGCACCACTTCGCCCGTCGCGAGAGCGGCGATAGCCTGGGGATTGCCGCACCCCAGTCCCAGGTTGGCTCCCTCGGGCACGGAAGAAAGCTCTTCATCGGAGTACCCGAGCTCGCGCGAGGTCGCCACCTCGTCGGCGGCTACACCCGGCACGGAAGAGCGAGACGACGACGGCATCGAGTCGCAGCACGACGAGGTGCCGCAGCAGCCCTGAGATGAACCAGCTCCCGCCTTGGCTATGTCCGCGTAGCGGGAGCGCACCGCGTCCCTGACGACCTGCTCGCGTGGCTCTCCACTTTCCATCGCTCCTCCTTGCGCATAGCCTCATGTGCCGGGTACAGCGTACAGCCCCCGGTCTATATATGCCAACATCCGCTTACACGAGTGTATACCTCAGGTTGCCCCTTAGTCCACCGGCAGGGTCTCGTGGTATCTCACCATCGCCTTCCGATAGAGGTCACGATCGTCGCGGCCCTGGTTGAAGAAGTCGTTGGCGGAGCCGACCTTGCCGGTGCTCCACATGATCTCGATGCCGCCGATCGTCGAGTGGATTCGCGATCGCATGTAGTGAGCCGCCTCGTCCAGCCAGGAGAACGATTCCTCGAAACCTGGAGGCACGGTCTGGTCGTACAGTCCGGAGATTGATTCGTCGAGGCTGTCGGCCATCTCGAGCAGTTCGGTGCGTACGGCCTGGGGCACGTTGGGCGCGGTCGCGTTGATCTTGGCGGCTAGTTCGGGTATGCGGGCGTCGTCGGCCTCGAGCTCGGCGATCAGTTCGTCTGTGACGGTCAGGTATACGGTGGCGAGGTCCTCGGTCGTAGTGGTGACCGGCCGACTCGTGGTGGTATTCAGGCTGGGGATCGTCTGCACGGTACCCCCGGGCACGAGTGTCGAACCACTTGGCGCGCTTGTCGAGCCGGTCGTGCCGCCCACCGTCGCACTGCTGGGTGGTCTGGCCGTCGAGGTGCTCGAGACCACAGTGGAACCGCTCGACCCTGCAATCTGCTCGTCGACCCCGTCGCGGAGGAATCCGAAGTACGCGCCAAGTCCCGCGCCCCCGAGCACGATGATGACCGCCGCGACGATGCCCGCGACGAGACCGCCGCGGCCTGTCTTGCGAGGAGGCTCCTGGGGCGGCCAACCTGATGCGTAGCCTGCCGGATGGCCAGGGGGCGAGCCCGGCGGCGGGAATCCCGACGGCTGCCCCGCCGGCGGAAGCTGCTCCTCGAACGGCGCCCGCCGCCCGGGGGTCGCGCCCGGGGCCACCGGAGCTCCACACGCCTTGCAGAACGTCTTGCCTTCTTCGACCGTTTGGCCGCAAGTGCTGCAGAACATCATCCCCTCCTTGGTGCCGGTTGCCGCCCTGCGTGCGAGTACACACCCTCACTCCGGCCCGCGTGCCCTTGTTGGCGTTCGACTTCGTGCGTGGGCGGCTGCTAGAGCGTAGAGCACGCCTCGACGATAGTCCATACCTCGGGCCGATGCTAAGATGACCCCGAAAGCGGCCGCAACCGGCCGCCGTATTCCCCTACCGCGGAGAGAATATGCCCGAAGAACCGAACAAGCCCACCGAAGAGGACGGCGCCGCCGCCGACAACCCACTCCACAAGAAGCTGGGCATGCGGCCCCGCTCATCAGGTCTGATCGTCTCTCCCCCGCGGGACGACGACAACCCCTTGCTGCCTCTGCCCGAGGGCTTCGCCACCATCGCCTCGCTCGGCGAACTGGAAGGCACACCCGCTCGGTTTGACTACATACAGGTGTTCGCTCGCGACAAGAGTGAGCTCGCGACCGCCTTCGCGCGGTTGCGCGACGCGTTGGCGCCGGGCGGAAGCCTCTGGATCTCGTGGTTGAAGCAGCCGGCGCGCGGAGGCGGTCTCATGGGCGATCTCAATGAGAACGTCGTAAGGCGGATGGCCCTCACCCATACGCTGGTCGACGTCAAGACCGCCGCGCTCGACCGTGATTGGGCGGCGCTCAAGCTCACCCACCGCAAGAAGTAGAAAAGCCCCCGTCTGCTCGAGCAGACGGGGGCTTTGAACCCGTACTTCGTGTGAGCCCGTCGGGACCCCGATGGCTATCGCCGGTCGCGGCTCAGTCTACGCAGCCCGAACCCGCCCGCGATCAGGATCGCGACAACGATGGCCATGAGCGCCACCTGGAACCCGGTGAACGGGAACTCGCTGTGGCCGCCACCACCCTGTTCAGCGCCGCCCAGCATGCTCTGAGCGATGCCGTCGAGAGCGGTGAGCAGAGCCGGATCGCCATACTGGTCGAGAGTGGCATCGCCGAGATAGGCGCGTAGTTCATCGTCGGTGTAGTTGCCGTCGAGCTTGCCGTCGGCAAGGTAATCGTTGTAGATGTCCTGCGGGCTGACGGCGAGAGCAACGCCGCTGATAGCCGCGAACAGGGCAACGACCGCAACCGCTAACAGAACGACCTTCTTCATCTGGCGACCCCCTTCTACGAACACGACTCGGCCTATAGTGGCCGCTACAGCGCGCAGCATACGAAGAGACATATCGGCATGTGCGGTCTAGGACCTTAGTACTCTCTTGATGGATACGTCGCCGACCGCCCGTCTCCTTGGCCCCAGGAGGGTCGGCGCCGTTTCCGTGGTACTATCCTCGCTACTGTTATGCCGATCAGCGACCCCGAAATCGAGAGCGAAGAACCGGTCGAACTGACCGAGTATCTGCGGGTAGTCCGGGAGCGTTGGTGGATCATCGCAGCCGCTGTCGTGATCGTCACGGGCGCGGCCTTGCTCATCTCCCTTCAGGCCACACCGCAGTACCGTTCGTACGCGCGCCTGCTCTACCAGAAGACCAACCTCGAACAGGCTCTGTTCGGCTCCCAAGTCTTCACGAACACAAACCAAGACCGTGAGATACAGACCGGCGCCGTGCTGGTCGAACTGGAGCCGATAGCCGAGTCGGTCGCCGCCGCGAGCGTCAGCCAGCGCAGCCCTGCCTCGCTGCTCGGCATGGTGAGCGTCAAGCCCAAAAGCAACGCCAACGTGATCGACATCTCGGCCGAAGGACCCGATCCGCAGGAGGCGGCAGACGTCGCCAACGCTTTCGCCGAGCAATTCGTGCTCTTCAGGCAGACCATCGACCGGGCGACCGTCGCCGCGGCCCGCGAACTGGTCAAAGACAAGCTCGATTCGCTCAGTCCCGACGATCTCGCCAACGAATACGGCCTGATGCTCAACGACAGGTACGAGAGCCTGCAGATCATAGAGTCCATGCAAAACGGAGGCTTCACTGTGGTCCAGCGGGCCACGCCTCCTACCGTGCCTTTCTCGCCGCAGACCGTGCGCGACACGCTCATCGCCCTCTTCGTCGGACTCGTGTTGGGCCTCGGCTTCGCGTTCTTGCTCGACCGCATGGACAGGCGCCTGAGAAACGAGAAGACGCTCGAGACGGAGCTCGGCGTGCCGGTGCTGGCGAGCGTTCCCCTCATCAAGGGAGATTGGCTGAGCCGCAAGGGAGTGGGCGGCGCCAGAGGCCGGGGCAGGAGCAGAGCCCCCGTCGGCTTCTCCAACGATGGAGCCATTCTCGAGTCGTTCCGCACGTTGCGTTCTAACTTGCAGTACTTCAGCCTCGACAGGCGACAGCCCGTGTGGCTCGTAACTAGTTGCGCCCCCAAGGAAGGCAAGACCACCACGACCATCAACCTGGGCCTCAGCCTGGCGCTCTCGGGCAAGCGCGTGATCCTCGTCGAGGCCGACCTGCGCAGACCCATGCTCAACGAATACCTGGGACTGCGGCGCGGAGCCGGCCTCTCCAACTTGCTGGCCGGATCGAAGCGGCTGGAGGATGTGCTGCAATACGTGAAGGCCACCGACTTCATGCCGCCCGACAAGCGCGGGCTGCCCAGCGACGACAAGAACGGCGGCCTGCTTCAGCGCAACATGTACGCCATCGCCTCGGGCCCCCTGCCCCCCAATCCCGCGGAGTTGCTGGCCTCACAGCGCATGACCGACCTCATCAAAGAACTCACGCCCATGGCCGACTACCTGCTTATCGACACTCCGCCCATCCTGGCGGTGTCGGACGCTCTTGCGCTCGCCCGCCACGTCGACGGCGTGATAGTGGTGGCGAGACTCGATACGACCAGCCGCGACAGCATCCGCGAGGTGCGCGATATCTTCGAACGCTCAGGCACCCGGATCATCGGCGCTGTGGCCGCCGGCACCGATAGGCCCACCAGTTACTACAAGAAGCGCTACGGCTACGGATATGGGTACGGGCGCACATACGGCTACGAATACGACACCGAGGCGGGAGCGGAGCAAGACCAGTAACCGGCCGGCGACGAGCCCGGGCCGCCATGATCGCGCCACGCGGCGACCGCCGCCTCTCCTCAAACCCAGCCGCACGACTCGCGGTGGATGCGGAACTCAGTCTTTTTCGAACCCCGGAGTACTCGCCGCGAGACCCAGATTGTCTTGAACCATCCGCACCAGCGACCTCTCGGTGCCGGCCCGAATGGCTACGTAGCAGGCGTCGCAACTGTCGCGCGTAGCCTTGAAGCCCTTCACCATCTCCTCGCGGGTCTTGTACTGCATGTCGGGGAACATGGAACAGGCGTTGATGAGCCCGTCGGGGCGGACGACCAGGAACCTGCGTCCCGCCTGGCAGCCGCCCAAGCCGCCTTCGGCGAAGAAGCGGTATGTCATGTCGAGAACGTAGTCGGAGTTTACGATCGTGTTCGCCGTGCGCCTATACGCCTTGGCCCAATCGAAGTGCTTGCGCAGAGTCGCCAAGTCTTCAGGTGTCGTGATGCACAGGCTCTTGTCGCCCGTGCGCAGGGCGCTGTAGGCGCTGAACGAGATCTGGGTGCCCCACTCCTCAGCCTTGGCGACCAGTCCCGGGATAGTGTCGAAATTCTCATGAGTCAGCGCCGAATTGAGCACTATGTTGTTGCGCCCGTACTTCTTCACCAGGTGCGGGATGATCTCGCCCATCTTCGCGAAGAGCCCCGGCACCTCGCGGAACTGGTCGTGCCTTTCGTCGGGAAAGTCGAGCGAGACCGAGAAGAGCGACGCCCCTGCCTCGTTGAGGGCCAGGTAGCGTTCCTCGGTCATGAGCCACCAGTTGCTCACCAGCACCACCATCGGCAGCCCGTTCGGGCGCTTGACGGCCTCGATTATCTGCTCGAGGTCACCGCGCAGCAGCGGCTCGCCGCCCGACATCTGGCAGACTCCGGGCCTCAACTCCTCGGAGTAGCGCCGGTACTCGTCGAGGGTCATGTGCCGGGCATCGTCTTTGATGCCGCCCTTATCGCAGTGATGGCAGTCGGCGCAGCAGGAGTGCGTGACCTCGAACGAGACGCAGACAGGCATGCCGATGGTACGATTCCAGAGTGACCGTATGCCGATCTTGACCGCTTCGCTGTTCTTCATGTTGAGGCCGATCCCCTCTCAACGTGGCCGCGAGGGCCGTTTCGGTTGCAGCGCGAACTTTACCGCACAACGCCTAGACGGCGGTAGCCCCCCTCCGATGGTACGATTCTCATTGCACGTCGATCGAGTCGCGGACAGGAGTCCGCGGCCGGGGAGGCATTTCAAGCGTGATTGACGCGTTGATCAGCTTTCTGAAGGCGCTCGGCATAACATCCCCAGACCACCTCGGCTGGGTCACGGTCATAGCCACCTTCTTCATGGCGGCTTTGGCCGCGTGGTGGTTCATGCCACGCGTGCGCCTGTTCTCGTTGCGGGTCGGGTGGGCCGACGAGCCCAACGCGCGCCGGCTCAACAGCGAGCCTCTCCCCAACGCCGGTGGGCTGGCCATCTACTCCTCGGTCATCCTCGCCCTGGTCATCGCCACACTGCTGCGCCGCATCGTCATCCAGGATGTGCAACTGCAGATCCTCGCCATCCTGCTGGGCGGTTCGTTCCTTATCATGACCGGCTTCATCGACGATCAGGTGGGCCTGCCCCCGTTCATCCGCCTGCTGGTGCAGCTACTCGCGGCGCTCCTCTTGGTCGGCGTGGGCATCCGCATCGAGGTGGGCTTCGGTGGCGACTTCGCTACGGCCCTCTCGATCATCTTCACGGTGCTGTGGATCCTCGCCATCACCAACGCGGTCAACTTGCTCGACGGCGTCGACGGGCTGGCCGGAGGTGTGAGCTTCATCACCGCGATGAGCCTTCTGGCAGTGGCGGCCCAGGGCATCGGCGACCGCTCCAAGGCGGCCGCGGCCACGCTGCTCCTAGCCTCGGTGGCCGGCGCGTCTCTCGGTTTCTTGCGACACAACTTCCCGCCCTCACGCATCATCATGGGCGACAGCGGAGCATACTTCCTCGGCTTCGTCCTGTCGGCGTCGAGCATTCTCGGTAGCCTCAAGATCACCACCGCCTTCAGCCTCGTGCCCACGGTGGTGGTCATGCTTCTCCCCTTCTTGCTGCCCCTGGGCGACACCTTTCAGGTTGTCTTCCGCCGTCTCCTCCAGCGCAAAAACCCCCTGTCGAGCCCCGGCAAGGACCACCTGCACCATCACCTCCTCGCCCGGGGTCTGTCGCAACGGCGCACCACGCTGGTGTTGTGGGGCGTCACGCTCGTTACCAACATCGTCACCATGATCGTGCAGCCGGTGTCGGCAGCGGTCATCGTGACCGCGTCGATCGGCATCGTCGTCCTCCTGGCCTTCACTGTCTGGATGTGCTCCCGCGCTCTCAAGAAGGCGGCCCGCAAGGCCGCCGAGGCGGCGGACACCCCGGCCTCGTAAGGCCCGCATAAAGGCCCGCGTGGCCGTCCATGTGCTGGTGCGCCCCGGAAACCAGGCCTCACCTCGCTGCGTCACAGCGGCATCAACGATATGTGAGGGACCCACGAAGGGGGCACACGATGGACAACAAGCAGTGGAAGCGAGCGGGTGTGGGAGCGATCGTTCTCGTCTTGATCTTGAGTATTGCCGCGGGGGTGGCCACCGGGTGCACCTCGGCCAACGCATCGGCGGCTCCCCTGAAGTTGGCGCAATCCGACAATGGCAAGAGCTTCACTGTCAAGGTCGGCGATACCATCCAGGTGATCATCCCAGGCAACCCGACGACCGGCTACTCCTGGACCGCGACCCTGAGCGACAAGGACGCCGCCGTGCTGGTGCAGAACGGCGAGCCGGCCTATGTCGAGGAGGCGGCCGACACAGAGGTCGTCGGAGCCGGTGGGACGTTCACCTTCACCTTCAAGGCCCTCGCCCCCGGGCAGGCGACGTTGAAGTTGGTCTATGCCCGCCCCTGGGAGAGCGTGGCTCCCGCGCAGACCTTCGAGGTGCAGATCACGGTCGAGTAGCGCGGTCGTAGGCGGGTTACCGAACCTGACCGGGAACGTCTGGGGTTCGGGTGCGGCGGAGCGGGTCTTTCGGCCCGCTCCGTCTTTGTTTGAGACGTGTCCCGCCGGGCGGGTGCCGTGGCCTAGCCTTGGAGGAAGCTGGTCGGATCGGCCATGAAGTCCCTATAGAGCCGGTAGTGCGCGGTCCGCTCGTAGCCGGTTTCCTCGATGCCGGCGTCGCCAAAACTGAACACCTGCGCGCCGGGCAGCGCCATGAGGATAGGAGAATGGGTAGCAAGGATGAACTGGGCATGTCCGCGCCGCCGGTACTCCACGAGCATGCGCAGGAACTCCAACTGGGTAGCGGGCGACAGGGCCGCCTCGGGCTCGTCGAGAAAGTAGAGTCCGGGTATCTGGTAGCGGCCGCGGAAGTACGCGATAAGGCCCTCACCGTGCGACCGCGACGTGAGGTCCTTTCCCCCGTGGTACTTGGCCTGGCCCGGATCCACGGTGGTCAGGTCGTCGAGGAACTCGGCCCATTGCCTGAAGCTCTCGGCGGTGAAGATGCCTCCTCGCACAGGGTTCCTGCCGAGGGTGACGCCCACATGCTGGCTCAGCCTACCCGCCGGCGGAACGTAGGGCGCCACGGGCGGCGACGAGGCGGCCTGCGGCGACACCACCCCACGCTTCACCTCGTGCCACAGGTGCAGCCCGCAACGGCGGGCGATAGCTTCGATGAGAGTCGACTTGCCCGACCCGTTCTCGCCCACGAAGAATGTCACGCTCTCCCGGAGAGTCAGCTGCTGCCGGCGCCTGAGGGCGCCGATCGTGTACGGATAGGTGACGGCATCGGGAAACTCGTCGCCCCTGATCTCGATCGATCGCAGCCATAGGCCTTCGCTCGTTCCGGCCGCTGTCATTACAAACCACCTCGGTCTCATCCAGCCGCGCCGACATCGTCGGCCCGGCGACGTCTCGGGACGATCCATCGCCACCCAGGGATTGTAGAATGAGGTAGGCGTTCGCGCCACCAGCAACCGCCGCCCACTCCGATGAACATGACCGCGTCCATGCGCAAGACCCTTCCCGGACTCGACCGTTTCTACCTGGCCGGCCAGTGGGTCGGGCCTGGCGGCGGCCTGCCGTCGGGTGCCATGACCGGACGCCAGGTCGTGCAGTCGATGTGCCACGACGACGGCAAGGCCTTCAGCACCGGCGCCGCGTAGAGCAGGGAGGCTCCGGCCGCCGTTGCTCCGGGGGAGCCGCGGGCCCTGCTGGGCCCGTCCGGCGAAGTATCAGAACAGCGGATCGATAAGGGCGGTGACCGCCGCCACCGCGCATACGACGGCGATCGCCGTCGCGACCGCCGCGGCTCGCGCCGCCGGACTTCTCCACGGCTCGGCCGCGCGGAACAGGCCCCGAGGCCCGCGTGCGCGGCGCCACCGCCGAGTCAGCCCGAGGGTCACGACGAGCACCGCGCCGCCCGCGCACCATCCGGCGATGACGTCGCTCGGCCAGTGCACACCGAGGTAGACCCGCGACCATCCGACCAGGGCGGCAAGACCGGCGCCCACCGAAACGACCGCGGCCGCGGCCCACGACGCGTGCCCGGCGCCGTCGAAGCGAGATGACGGGCGACCCTCCCGCCGGGCCAGGCAGGCGTAGACGAGCAACCCGAAGAAGACCACGCTCATAAGCGCGTGCCCCGATGGCATGCTATGGGAGCCCGGCATCTCGATGAGGGCGGCATCGTGAGGCGGGCGACCACGGCCGGCCGCCGCCTTGCTGACATGCGTAACGAGCCAGGCGACGGCGAGACCGGCCGCGGCCGCGGCCGCTTGGGCCCTCCGGCCCCAGACGAAGAGCAGGCAGACGAGCGCCGCCGAAAGAACCGCCATGAGCGGGTCGTCACCGAGTAGGGTGAAGACCCAGAACGCCCGGCTCCACGCAGCATCGCGCCGGGCCGCGACGGCCTCGGCGATGCGCGCGTCCCAGGCGGCGAGACCCGGGGCGAACGTCGCCAGGCACGCCAGGGCGACGAAGGCCGCGAGAAGGGCGGCGGCCGCACCCACCCAGAGCAGCGGCAGCGCGGCGCGGCCCGGAGACCCACCCCGCCGACCCCGCCGCGGTCTTCTAGCCGGCACGGGTGACGGGGTGTCTCAGCACGGTCCGCAGGTTCTCCGGCCTAGCCATGCGCGGGTCGCCCAGGTAGATCTCATGGTGCCGCCCCTGAAAGGCGTACCCGCCGGCTTCGGCGAAGACCGCCATCTGCTGAAGTGTCTTGGGTTCGTCGACATAGGGACCGAGATGCATCATCTGCACGCAGAGGCCCTCGCGAAAGCGCTCCAGCCGTACTGTCTCGAGGGAACCGGTGGAGTGTCCCTCCTTGGCTTTCTTCTTCATGAGTTGCACGCGCGCTTCGTCGAACATCTCGGGCGTGATGTGGTCGGGCTGCATCATCATGAGGGTGTACATCCACTCGTTCAAGTCGGCGTAGTCGGCGCCGCCCGCGGGTGTGGTCCAGAGACCTTCGAGAGCCATGACCGTGTAGTCGACCGGGTTGTCGGGGCGCTTCTTCGAGACGAACTTGAGCGTGTACGACACGGCGAACAGGGCGCCGATCGCTTCGGCGAACCCCGGCGATTCACCGGGGGTGGCTCCCGCTTCGATCTGCCCCTCGATCATGGCGAATTGCATCTCGGGTACGTCGACCAGCACGGGCTGTTTGGCCGAGGGTAGGTAGAGGTGCTTGAGTTGCTTCTTGAGGTCGAGCTTGACAACGTCGCCCATGATGCCCCCCTTCGTCGTGCCGGGCCCCCGCGGGCGACCCACCGCGTCAGCGGGCGGGCGGTTTGTTCTTTCGCAACGATACCACCCGCGTCCTGATGACCATGAGGTCGCCCGCTCTGGCTGGCATGCCGGGCGTCTCACACCTCGCCCGCGTCGCGGCACTTTCTCGCCGCCGCAGGCTTCATTTTGACACAGTGGTCTGCGGTACGTATGCTGCATCGTGCTGCGCATCATGGGGCGCGAGCGTGTCGCGGGAAAGGTCAGGAGTGCTCCTTCTGGTCAAGAACCTCCTAGGCAAGATCGGCCATCCAACGGGCCGCATCCGTCGTTGGCAGGTCGTCGCCTTCGTTCTCTTCTTGCTCGCCGTCGGGGGAGTTGGATCATGGCTCACGGTCGAGCAGGCCCGCGGCGCGCGTGAAGAGGTCCAGGACGACCTCGTCAGCGTCGGCCTGCTCAAAGTGGGCCAGATCGGCGCGTGGCGCACCGAGCGTTTGCACGACGCCGCGAGCCTCGCCGGCAACGAGCCCTTCGCCGAAACGGCCCTCAGATGGGCGGAGTCGGGCGATGAGCGCGATCGGCAGACCCTCATGCGCTCACTCGAGGCGCAGGCCAAGCTGTTCGACAACTGCCAGGCGGCGCTTCTCGAGAGAGACGGCACGCTCCTCCTGGGACCTGCCGGCTTCGAGGCCGACCTATCCGCCGATGCGCTCGCGACCTTGGAGTTGGCCTGCGCCGGGCACAGGCCGGTGCTCACCGATCTGCACGTCATGGCCGATGGGTCTGCGCCGCATGTCGATGCGATCGCCCCCCTGCTGGTCGCGGGTAGCGGCGAAGCGACGATCTGCGTCTTGCTGCGAGCCAGCGCGTCAGAATACCTCTTTCCGCTGCTCGATTCTTGGCCGACCGAAAGCGCGTCGGCCGAGACGCTGCTCATACGCAGAGAAGGCGACGAGGTGCTGTTTCTAAACACTCCCCGCCTGGTGGCCAGCTCCGCTCTGACCATGCGCGTGCCGTTGTCGGATGCCTCGGTGCCGGCCGCCGCCGCGGTTATGGGCCACGAGGGCGTGATGGAGGGAACCGACTACCGAGGAGTCGACGTGCTTGCCGCGCTGCAGGCGGTTCCCGACTCGAATTGGCACGTGGTTGCCAAGATCGACGCTTCGGAGGCCCTGGGACCGGCCCGCACCAGGGCCGCGATCGTCGGAGGTCTCATCGGGCTCCTCATCGTCGCCGCAGTGGTGGCGGCCGCCGTCTACTGGCAGCACGGGCTCAAAGAGCGCTTCGCGGCCGCCTACCACGAATCGCTCAAGCGCCGTTCTCTCCTCGAGCGCTACCAGTACCTTGTGCAAGAGGCCCAGGACGCGATCATTCTCGGCGACCCTGACGCGCGCATCATAGAGGTCAACGACCGGGCCACCGAGCTCTACGGTTACTCTCACGATGAGTTCCTCTCTCTCCGCTTCGACGACGTGGTGCCGCCCGAGAATCGCGACGCATTGCGCGAGCACCTGGAGCAGACGAAGGCCGGCAACCACACCACCCACGAACTCGTCGCGATGCACAAGGATGGGTCTTGCATACCGATCGAGGTGAGCGACAGGGTCTTCTCGGTCGACGGCCAGACGATGATCCAGGCCATCGTCCGCGATATCAGCGAACGCAAGCAGACCGAGGAGAAGCGATTGGCTCTCGAGCGGCAGTTGCAGCACAGCCAGCGGCTCGAAAGCCTTGGGGTGCTGGCCGGAGGCATCGCCCACGACTTCAACAACATCCTCACGACCATCCTCGGCCACGCCGATCTCGCGCTGCACGACATGCCGCTCTCAACGCCGGGCCGCCGGAGCGTCCAAGAGATAGTGTCGGCCTCCAGAAAGGCAGCCGATCTGTGCCGGCAGATGCTCGCCTATTCGGGCCGGGGTCAGTTCATCATCGAAGAGATCGACCTGCGCGCGCTTATCGAAGACATGCTCAACCTCCTCAAGAGCTCCATCCCCAAGACGGTGCTGCTCAACCTCAATCTGGGCAAGAACCTCCCGCGGATGCGCGGCGATGTGAGCCAGATAAACCAGATCGTCATGAACCTCGTCATAAACGCGGCCGAGGCCATCGGCGAGCGGAGCGGAGTCATCACCATCTCCGCGGGCGCACAGGAATGTAGCGTCGACTACTTCGGCAAGAGCCGGGCGCCTGAAATCCTGCCTGCCGGACTCTACGTCACCCTCGAGGTCTCCGACACCGGGGCGGGAATGGACCAGAGAACGATCGACCAGATCTTCGAACCCTTCTTCACAACCAAGTTCACCGGCCGGGGCCTTGGGCTCTCGGCCGTGCTCGGCATCGTGCGGGGCCACAACGCGGGCATCGTCGTGTATAGCGAGCAGGGCAAGGGCAGCACGATCAAGGTCCTCTTTCCGGCGGTGGAGAGCCCCGCGAGAGACCAGACGCGGCCGCCGGCCGAGGAGACAGACTGGCGGGGCGCGGGCACCATACTCCTTGCCGACGACGAGGAGACCATTCGGGCGCTGGGCAAGCTCATGCTCGAGCGGCTGGGTTTCGCCGTACTCGTAGCCTGCGACGGTCGCGAAGCGGTCGAGCTCTTTCTAGAGCATCACGACGAGATCACGGCCGTGCTGCTCGATCTCACCATGCCCCACCTGAACGGGGAAGAGGCCTATCGCGCCATGAGGGAAGCCCAGCCCGCCGTGCGGGTGGTGCTGTGTAGCGGCTACTCCGAGGCGGAGATAGCCGCGCGCTTCGCCGGCAAGGGCACCTCCGGATTCCTACAGAAGCCGTACACCCTGGCGACCTTGCGACGGAAGCTCGAAAAGGCGTTGGAGTAGACACCGGCGCTATGCCGCCCGGGAGCCGCGGGCGCGATGGGGCGACGCTACGCGCCGCCTCTCAACCGCATCAGGGTCCGTACTGTGAGACCAGCTTCTCTGAGACCGCGCCCCCCTCGATCTGCTCGGTCAGTACCAGGCCCACTCCGGGCACGTAGTATCTCTCGTAGACGACCCCAGGTTCGAGCGGCGACCACTCCCTGGTCTTGAGCGCCCCGGTGAGCGAGCCGAAGGGCACCTCCACTGCCACGTCGACCGCGAGTACCTCGACCGCGTACTCGACTTCGCCCTCGACGTATGCGACCCGGTAGGTGTCACCCACCTGCGGCGCCGCCGGCATGACGATTCCAGGCACGGCGCCGCCGACCCCCGCCTCCCACGAGCCGGTGGTTCCCACCGCCTCAGCGCCGTCGTACTTCGTGACAGCGCGACCGAAGCGCCAGACGTTGCCCCGGCCGTCTTGGGCGTACCAGTCGAGCACCTCCTCGACCAGTTGGCCGTCGCGGTCGACGCCGCTGCGAACCACCACGCACTCGACCCCCATCACCACACGCGTCTCGCCAAGCACGTTCACAGCGATCATCGCGGCGCCGTCTCCGCCTGTCACCTCGAAGACCGAGGCCGTGCCGGGCAGGAGCGGGAAGAGCCGGTTGTCGACCGACGCCGAGAAAGCCGCCGGATCGATGGATAGTGTGGTGGTGGTCGCCTGAACCATCGTGGTGGCGACCGTCGTCACCGGCGGGGCGGCCGGAGTGGTGGTCGTGACCGCGGCGCCGGTCGTCGCGCTGGTCGACGACCCACCGCCCGCCGCGGCCGAGGTGGTCGTGACCGTCTCGCCCTCGCCGCAGGCCGTGAGAACACCGCCCGACAGAGAGATGGCCAGCAGGACGGCCGCTATCGCACGCGACGGCCGCTTCGCCGGGACGCGGGCGATATCTGTTTTCATCGGCATAGCCGGCCCCTTTCGGTCGTCCGCGGCGATACCACACGACCACGGTTCGACGGCGCACATTGTAGCGCACGAGACGTCGGTCTCCGCCCTTTCGTATCGTATAGTTGTGATGGTGCCCGCATTCACGGAGCGCACATACACACGGTGCCAACAGAGGTAGCGCGATGAACACGCATTCCACGGCCACGGACTGGTACTACGCGGCGCCGACCGGCCCCTCCGGCGCCGGTCTGGCGCAGCAACTCGGACCTTTCACCTGGGATGAGCTCTACAGCAGGGCGCAGGCGGGGGCCTTCGGCCCCGAGAGCCTGGTATGGCACCCGCGGTTGCCCGATTGGCTCCCGGCCTCGCGGGTGCCCGGGCTGTTCCCGCCGGGCGCGCCCACACGGCAACCCACGCCGCGGCGCCGCTCGCTGCTCCCCATCCTCATCCCGGTGATCGCGCTGATCGTTATCGGCGGCGGTCTCGGGGCCTACTTCGGGTTCATCCGCGACCACGGTGACAATGGATCCACGGTCACCACCACAGCGGACAGCGGAAGCACCACGACCACCGAGAAGCCTTCGCTCATGGGCGCCGCCACCTGCAAGGCGCCGGACCCCGCAAGAGTCATCCATACCTCCACCTGGGGATTCGTACCCGCCAACGAGATCATCGTGGTGCTGGCCGACGGGCAGCCTCGCGACGTTGCGGAAGCTCTGGCCGCGACGCTCGGCGGGAAGGTCGTCGGAGAGATCGAGTTCATCAACGCCTTCCAGATCGAGACGCCTGGCGTGACCGAAGCTGATCTCACCGCCGCCCTGCAGACGGCTCAGACTGCCCCCGGGGTCGAGCTCGCGTGCGCTGACCTTCTCACGCTGAACGACGTCGAAATCCAGGGAGTGCGCCAGAACCCGCTCAACGACCCAGCCTACGCAGACGGACGCGGCAAGGGCTTCGAGCTCATCGGGGCCCCCACAGCCTGGACCTACATCCGCGGATCGGGACTCTACCTCAACGACGTCAACGTGGGCGTAGTCGACGACGGACTCTACAAGGGCTCGGGTGAGTTCGACGGTGACGCCGTCACCTCGTTTCCTGACCCGACCGCGGGCGAGCTCACCGCCCCCAATATCGAAACCGAGGACGGAGCCACCTTCACCGACGCCACCGGCAGCCACGGCACGATGGTCGCGGGGGTAATCGGAGCCGATCCCAAGAACGGCGGCCTGACGGGCATCGCGTCGACGGCGCTTGGCAACCGTCTCAAGGTATCGATGATCAACAGGTTCACGGGCCAGTACGGCAGTAACACCCCTATCGCCCAGGCCGACCCGAACGACCCCACCCAGGCCAGCAACAGCGCCGGTCAGAGCTACTCCATGGGGCCCTTGGTCGCCATAACTCAGCAGATCGAGAGCGGAGCCAAGATCATCAACTGCTCGTGGGGCAACCGCGCCGACGCCGAGAATGAGGCTATGGCCACCGTGTACCGCAAGTTCTTCGAGAAGATGAGCGTAGAGCATCCCGACGTTCTCTTCGTATGCTCCGCGGGCAACGACGGCCAGCCCCGCAACGGCAAGAAACGGTATCCCAGCGGTCTGGCGCTTCCCAACATGATCACGGTGGGCAACTGCCTCAACGACGGCACCCACAATCCGCAGGAGACGGGGTCCAACGAGCTCAACGCGACTCCCGGCCAGGAGTACGAAGTGACCATGGCGGCCCCGGGGCACCAAGTGGTCCAGGGCATCGACCCCGACGGCCAGCCGATCGGCGCGGGCTACAAGAACCAGGAGGGCTACGCCAACTACGGCGGCGGCACCAGCGCCGCGGCGCCACAAGTGGCGGCGGCCGCCGCGATCTTGCTGTCGCTCAACCCCAAGCTCACGGCGGGCGAGATCAAAGACCTCCTCAGCCAGACCGCCCGGCCCGGACCGGCGGAGTTGGGCGGTAAGATACTGGCGGTCGACCTGGCCGTGCTCGAAGTCATAAACGACGAGCGTGTGAAGCTGGGCCTCGCCGAGGTGACCGCCGAAGACCTCGAGAAGGGCGGTGTGATCGACGCCGTAGCCATCAGCCAAGACCAACCCGGCGTCTGGACGGTCAAAGCCACCATCGAGATGATCGCGTCGGTGAACGGCACCGAGGTCGTCCTCACCGCCACCGATGGCTGCGAGATCGTCGGCGACGAAGCCACACAGCCGCTCGAAGCGGCCCCGGGAGAGGTGGTGTGGGCTACCGTGATGGTGCCCGACGACTCCGAAGACGTGCCCCAGATCATCGTGACCCGAACCGACAACGGCGCGGCCAGCGTCATTACGTTCGACCGTATCGACCTCAACGGCATGTGGATAGGCACCTACACCTTCACCGATCTGGTCATCGACGAGGCGGCCATGCAGGCGGCGGCCGAGGAGGCCGCGGCATCGGCCGACAGCCCAGAAGAAGGCTGCGCCGCCGGGGTGGGAATCGCGGCGGTCATGGCGATCCTCGAGCAGCTCAAGGGACAGGCCATTCCCCTCACCATGGAGATAACCGCCGATATGGAGACCGGCACCGGGGAGGCCATCATCACCATCGACATGTCGAGTCTGGATCTCGGCGAAGACGTCAACACCGGGGAGGCCGAGCCGACGACCGTTACCTTCACGTTCTCGGGGCCGCTGCTTACCTTCCAGCTCCCGCCCAGCGAGGGCGCGACTTCAACCATGACGGCCACTGTCAGCAGACAGGGCGACACCTTCGTGCTCAACGGGACGATGACCAGCGCCGGCGCGGGGTACACCATGACCGCGGTGCTACAGGCCGCCAAGCAGCCGTAGCCGGACTGCGGGCCGAAGCCGATACGTAGGCCGGCGACGCCCCCGGACTAAGGCTCCGCGGGTTCGCGAGCGCGCCCACACCACCCCGCGCGCACCCGCGTGCATCGCCTCTCGTAGCGCTTGCCAGACGAACATATGTTCGTCTATAATGGGGTCTCTTCGGCGAACATATGTTCGTATCGAGCGCAAACAGCCCAAAGTGGTGGGTATTTCTTATATTCAAAAATGCAACGTTTATTGCAATGACAGAGACCCCCCGTCCCGAGAGCCGCGCCCCGCGCGTCGAATCCGGCTGTCTTCCAGTGCGGAAGATAGCCCCCAGCCATGACTACATCAGGCGCGACGGCGCCGAGCCCGAGGCCGGCGACCGCCGACCTGCCGAGCCCGAGGCCGCCCGCGTCGATGCGACCGCCCCTTTCCCACCCGCGGCGGCCGACGACTTCGTACACCTGCACGTACACTCCAACTTCTCGTTCCTCGACGGCGGCAGCCGCGTCGAGGAACTGGTCGCCCGAGCCGCCGAGTTGGGACAGACCGCCTTGGCGCTCACCGACCACGACGGCCTCTACGGCATCGTGCGCTTCGCCAAGGCGTGCGAGAAGCGGGGCATCAAGCCGATCTTCGGCGCAGAGGTGCGGGTAGAGTCGCTGCTGCCTACAGCCGGCGGCGACACGGGCGCGACGGCCGACGCGGCGGTCGGGGGGCCGGCCGGTGGGGCGGCCCCTGAGGCCCCGCAGGCGCGACGAGGCCGGGCGGGCGCGACGGCCGGGGGGTCGGCGCCCACGGCGCCAAACTCACCCGCCGGCCCACACCACCTAGTGCTCCTCGCCGAGAACCGCGAGGGCTACGCCAATCTCTGCCGGCTGCTCACCGCCGCCCACCTCGCCGATCCTGAGCGGGAGCGGCCACCCGCCGTCACCATCGAGTCGCTCGCCGGCCACGCCGAAGGGCTCATCTGCCTCACCGGTTGCCGGCACGGACAGGTCGGCCACCTGGTCGACGCGGGCCTCGACGGCCAGGCGCAGGCGGCGTTGCTGCGCCTGCGCGACCTCTTCGGCGCCGCCAACCTCTACGTGGAGTTGCAGTACTTCGGTTATGAGCCCCACGAAGAGGCCCGCCCCGGTCTACACGGCGCGAGGGTGTTCGAGAAGATCCGCGTCGAGGGCAACCGCTTGGGGCACCGGCAGACGCCGGCAGGCGATCTGGCCGGCGGCGGCACGACGGCCGGGGCAGTCGCGGCCGGGGACCTCGATACCGCTCATGGCACGCCCCTGTACCTGAGTTCTCGACCCAGCCCCGCTTCACGCCGCCCGGCGACCCGGCCCGATCTGCCCCACGGCCAGCCGCAACGGCTCAACCCGGCCGATTATGACGTGGGCTTTCATCGTGACGGCCGGCCCTGGCGCCTCTCTTGTCTCACCTACTCCGAGCGCCTCGCCCGCCTCGCTGCCGGCTGCGGGTTGCCGGCCGTCCTTACCACCGACGCCCACTACGCCCGGGAGGACGGTCGCGCCCTGCATCTGGTCTGCCGCGCCGCCGGCCGCGATCAGCCACTCTCCACATATCCGGACCCCGTTGCGGGCGTCCGATGCCTTAAGTCTAAGGCTGAGGTTGAGTCCTTCGCGGCGCCGCTGCTCGAACTCATCGCCCCGGCGCCCGAGCCTACGCCGGTCGCGGCGCCGGGGCCGGTCAGGCAGGAGAACTGGGAAGATTGCGACGACCCCGAGATTGCCATGCATCTTTATTGCTCTGCAACTTCTATTGCATCCATGGCAGGTCGAAGCAGAGGCGCGCACGAGCAAACCACCTCTCCACCATACGGCCTATTGGCCACCAATAGCACTATTTACAGCATATCAGACGCGTCGGACGGCAAATCTGATGCTCGCGCGGCCTCCGGTTCCTCTGATATGCATTACCATTGCAGCGCAATGGCTCTTGCATTCTCGGCGGAGTATACCACGGGTGCGTGGGCCGGCTCGCTAGAGCCGGCCGGGTCGCTGCCCGGCGCTGCCCGCCGGCGCCCCTCCCCCCTGGAGGCGGCGACGCAGCTGGCCGCCCGCTGCAACGTCGACCTCGGCCTCGGGCAGTACCACTTCCCGCGGGTGGCTATCCCGGAGGGGGAGACGGCGTATTCCCTACTGGCCAAGCGTTGCTTCAGGGGCATCGCCCGCATGTACAGGCCGGTGCCGCCCCGCGCCGTGGAGCTTCTGGAGAAGGAGCTCCGCATGATCGAGCAGATGGGATTCGCCCATTATTTCTTAGTGGTGCACGACATCGTGAGGTGGGCGCGCACGAGAGGCGTCGCCTGTAGCGGGAGGGGCAGCGCCGGCAACTCCGTCGTGTGTCACGCGCTCGATATCACGGCCAGCGAACCTATCCGCCATAACCTGCTGTTCGAGCGGTTCCTCAACCCCAACCGCCGCGAGATGCCCGACATCGACGTGGACTTCTGCTCGTCACGCCGCGACGAAGTGATCGAACACATCTACCAGACTTTCGGAAACGAGAACGTGGCTGTGGTGGCCAACGTCAACACTATGAGCCCCCGTTCGGCGGTGCGCATCGTGGCCGAGGCCCTGGGGTTCGCGCCCACCGAGATCAACGCCCTCGCCCAGCACGTGCCGCGCCACGGCGACGCCGCCCGGCTGCGCGAGTACCTGGCCGGGGCTTGGCCGGAGCTGAAGGACTCGCCGCTGCAGGACTCCGCCCCACCAGCCGTCGCCCCCGACGGCACCGTGACTCCCGGCGGCCGCTACTGGCGTCTGCTCGACCTCGCCGAGCGCCTCGACGCCTTCCCCATGCACCTGGGCACGCACCTGGGGGGCTTCGTCATCGCCGACCGGCCCATCACCTACTACGCCCCGCTCCAGTGGGCGGCCAAGGGGATCGCCGTCATCCAGTTCAACAAGGACGACGTCGCCGCCCTGGGCCTGGTCAAGATGGACATCCTGGGCCTCCGCACCCACTCGGCCGTCTCGGAGACCGTGCACCTCATCCGGCAGCGCACCGGGCGCCGCATCCGCCCCTACGAGCTGCCGCCCGACGATCCGGCGGCCTACGAGATCGTCAGCAACGGCGGCTCCATCGGGTTGTTCCAACTGGAGTCGGCCGGCCAGCGCAACCTCGCCAGCCGTCTGCAGGAGCGGGACTTCGACGACGTCATCGCCGCCATCGCCCTCTACCGTCCCGGACCGCTGGAGGCCGAGATGATCGGTCCCTTCATCGACCGCCGCTGGGGCCTGGAGCCGGTCAGCCTCCCCCACCCCGCCATGGCCGAGGCGGTGGCCGACACCTACGGGGTGATCCTCTACCAGGAGCAGGTGCTCCGCATCGCCCAGTCGGTGGCCGGGTTCGACCTCGCCGACGCAGACTCGTTGCGCCGCGCCATGACCCGCGACCGCAGCCGCGAGGAGATGGCCAAGATCGGCGAGACCTTCATCGCCGGCGCCCTCGCCCGGGGCGTGCCCGAAGACGCCGCCCGCGAGGTCTTCCGCCAACTGGAGGGCTTCGCCGCCTACGGGTTCAACAAGAGCCACAGGGTCTGCTTCGCGGTGATCAGCTACGCGACGGCCTGGCTCAAGGCCTACTATCCGGCCGAGTTCCTCTGCTCGGTGCTGAACAACTACCCCATGGGGTTCTACACGCCCCGCACGGTGCTGAACGACGCCCGGCGGTTCGGCCTGGAGGTGCGGCCGCTCGACATCAACCTGTCGGGGCGGGGGTTCACGGTGGAGGATGAGACACCCCCCTCAGTCTGGAACACCGCCGGCGAGCCGACCCCCTACGATCCCTTCGCCCAGGCCTGGACCGCCGGCCACGACTGGGGCCTCACCGCCGCCGATCTGGCCGAACTCGAGCAGGAGCAGAACGGGGAGGCGGCCTACACCGACGCGCTGCGGGTGGCGATGGAGCAGCTGCACAGCGCCGAGAAGCCCTACGCACCGGAGAACCCCGGGGAAACCCAAGGGGCAAATCCTGTCCCGTCTGGACCTGGCAGTGCCGAACCGCCGGCAGCCAGTCCGGCACCTGATGATGAGTCACTCCCCGGAGGCTCGCTCTCGGTTGTGCGCACAATGTGTGCACATCCAGAAGCGAGCGTGCAGGGTGCCGTCACAGTCACTGGTTCCCCGTCTGCCGCCGGCTCCCGTCCGGCCGGCGCGGCGCAGGCGGCCGCGCCCCTCGACCCCGGGCGCGAAACGCCGCTTCACCCCGGCGACGTCCTCCTCCCGCGCGCGCCCCGCGCCCGCGGGGGCGTCATGCCCGGCGCCTGCCTTGCTCCCATGACAGGCATCGCCCCCGACGCCGGCCGGGCGCTTCGGGTCGGCTTCAAGTACCTCAAACAGATGGGCGACCGCTCCCTTGACCGCATCGAAGAGGAACGCCGCCACGGCCCCTTCAGCAGCTTCGAGGACTTCTACCTCCGCACCCGCATCGACTACCCGGTGGCCGAGAACCTCATCCGGGTGGGCGCCTTCGACTCACTGGAGCCCGACCGCACCGAACTGCTCTGGAGACTGCCACTTCTTCATGATCGTCTGGAGGCGCTGGCCGGGTCGTCCGGAGGGAGGCGCGGCCAACTGCGGGCCTTCCACAGCCCGCCGAGCCGGGCGGGGCTGGAGCGCTCCTGGAGCGCCGACGACAAGGTCCGCTCCGAACTCGAACTCCTCGGGCTCACCGTCACCTGCCACCCCCTGCAGCTGTACGAGGAGGAACTCCGCACGCATGGGCGTCACCATGAGCTACGAACTCCCGGCCATGGGAGACGAGGTGCCGGTGACGGTGGCCGGCGTCTACGAGCGGGCCCAGAACCCCTGGATGCGCTCGGGCAAGCGGACCATGTTCCTCACCCTGGAAGACGCCTACGGCCTCTACGAGTGCGTCTGCTTCGAGTCGAAGCTCGCCAAGATCGCCCCCGTGGTCGCCCGGGCGAGCTACTTCCTCGTGCGCGGGAGGCTGCAGAACAACCACAAGCGGGGGCTCGCTATCGTGGCTGAGGAGGTGCTAGATCTGGAGGAGGTGCTGGCCAGACGCAAGCGCGAAGCGTTCACCGGACGACATGCGGGCGCGGCCACTCAGTCAAGGCGCAGTGAAGGACGCGGCCGAATCGGGCACCCGAAGGCCATCGCAGGGCGACCGGGCAACCGTTCCAATCGGGGCGCAGGCGCAGCCCAAGGAAGCGATGCCCTGGCCGACGCGGCTGATGACGACGCCGACGACAGGTGCCAGTTGGCTCGCATCCCCGATGCGGTCAACCTGCACGGTCGCCGCGAGATCGAGACCTACAGCGACGGGACCGCGTCGGCCAAGCATCGAGCGCCCGGCACGCAGGCCATTCCGAAGCGGGTCGGCTGAATCCATCCTGTCTGTATGCGTTCGTCATCCTGTCGTGCGCCGACGCGGAGACACGCAGCCGCCGAGTCCACCTGAGCGAGGGGGCGCCTTCAGCCGCCCCCTCGGGACCGCAGAACGCATCTCTTCTCTCGACGATGCCTGCGGCGAGCGACGCCACGAATGCGTCGTGAACTTGGCCGGATTGGGGTCACCATGAGCTACGAGACCCCAGTATGGGAGACGAGGTGCCAGTTGTGATGGCCGGGGTCTACGAGCGGGCCCAGAACCCTTGGACGCGTTCGCGTAAGCGGACCATGTTCCTCACCCTGGAGGACGCCTACGACCTCTATGAATGTGTCTGCTTCGAATCGAAGCTCGCCAAGATCGCCCCCGTCGTCGCCCGGGCGAGCTACTTTCTCGTGCGAGGGCGGCTGCAGAACGACCACAAGCGGGGGCTGGCTATCGTGGCTGAGGAGGTGCTGGATTTGGAGGAGGTACTGGCGCGGAGAGCAATGCAACGGCGGCAGGCCGACAGCCCCACTCCGAACCAGAGTGGCGAACGCAGCCGCGCAGCGGGCGCGCGGGAGCCATACTGATTCAGCCACGCTGCCATTCGAATCTCGAAACAACAGCAACCGGAGTAGGCGACCCCTCGCGCGCTGCCGTCCACTCCGGGCTTGAGTGCGATCACGGCGAGTGCAGCAAGTGATAGGGGGCGGTGTCGGCGCCCCCCATACACAGGCTCTCAATATGCCGTGAAACGCCTTGACAGCCCATCCAGCAGAGACGGAAGCCGCGTCTCGCTCTCAGCCTTTCAGTCGGGAGAGCCGTCGCCGCCTCACGGCCTTTTCCAGAACGTGATCAGCGGGCTGTAATTCATGTACACACAATCGTTGACGTAGTGGGAGAAAGTAGCATTGCAGCCCCACTTGGATCTGATCCTTGCCGGAGCACCGCCGCTGGGTAGCGTCTGGACTATGCCGGAGTGGTCATAATTGCTGCCATAGGCCGAATCGTAGAACACTTTTGCACCGACGATACACGTCCAGGAGATGTAGCTCCCGTCGGACATGTAGGCACTCGGGCTGTTCATCCAGTGTCTGTTGGATGTGGAGGCCCAATACCACGCATACGAGTGACAGTTGTACTTGGGGGCTGGGTTGTAAAGAATGTAGGCGCTTGGGTACGTTTCGCAGTAGTAGTAGGCCCACGCCAGTTGCTCGTCATACGTAGTACCAAGCTCGGCCCAAGTTAGGTCCATGATTGTGGGAACTCGGGTTCCGTTAGGCGTTGTGACATAGGAGCTAGTCGCCAGAATCCCGACATCAGGAGTGACGCTGCCATTGACCTGCTGCAAATGCTTCAGCAACGCGTCGGCGCAATAGCGCGCCAGGTCCGCCTTGCGGCCAGTCGAGGTGATGCCATGCCGGTAGGCGCGCAGCTCCTCCGCTGCATCCGGGCGTGACGACAACTCCCGTATCCCGGCGAAACGAGTTGACACGGCTCCAATTCCCGTCTCCAGCGTGTCAAACGCGAACATGTCTCCAAGCAACGGATACGTCATGACCGTCTCAACCAGAGCCGCGGTGCTCATCCTTGCCAATTCACACGGGTCGACATAAGAAGCGGCAAGTTTCTGCTCTGGACCATAGTACGTGCTCCACTCAGCGCTGCCTGGGACTACCGGATAGACGTGGGCAGTTGTGATGACCGGGGCCTCCGTAGAGACGGCCGGCGACGCGAAGGCGCCCGAGGATAGAAGCAGGAACAGCGCCAACGCAATTGCCACGCACTGCAGACTCTTCCTCATCGTGTGTTCCCCCCATGTTCTTGTGACAGTTAGTTGTCGGTTGTAAGCATCTATGGGTGTTAACTAGCGAATATAGTCGTCTTGACTACTCCCCAGGTTAACGTAGACAAGCCTGTGTTGTATTCTTGTCGGGTATTGCGAACTGGCGTGACTGAAGACAATCTGGTCCCAAGTAACCGCATTGTCGTTTAGCAACACATAGACTGCATACTCATCATAATCAGCACTTTGGTTTGAAGGTTTGCCATAGAATTTGCACATGACTCTATACTCCTCAGTGCATATAGTACCTCCCGTGGTGTATGAATAGCTATACTTGGCACCGTCAAAATGAATGTCGGCGTAGTATTCCGAAACCGAAGCGCTGTTCGGGACATTGATTTCGCCACGGAACTCCGGCGGATACGCAAGTTCTTTTGTGTCCGTGTGGAACACTATCCTGATGGAGCACTCTTGACCGGAGTCACATTTTCCTACGAATTCATCCCATATGTCTTGTCCTTGTGTCACTTGCATATTCGTGTAAACCACATCATTGGTTGGACTGGGGTCGGCCAATGCTGGGCTCTCTGCTCGATCCTCGGCGTTCGGTTGAGCGGGTGGCGCCGATCCACACCCGAATACCAGTAATGACAATGCAACCGAGAAGGTGGCAGTTGATGCGTAGAAGACTGCTAGCTGCATAACGCGCAAAGGTCGCTTGCCCATCTGTCTCCTTTCCGTGCTAAGAACGAGCCATGTGGGAATCCCGCGGCTTCTGCGCGGGAGGGACTGCCCGATCACCCGTTGCTCTCTCCGGTCAATTCGTGCCATATAGTCACACTTCCGCTTTCTACGAGTGTACTTCGCTGGGGCGAACCAAAGGTCCGCATGTTCAACAATCAACGGATGTGTCCACAAACCGAATGCTCGACAGGCGCCCCTTCGTCTGCGTTTGAGTAGGTGCATCCCCTTGGCCCCTTCAGCCGCTATTGGTGTATGTCCGGCAGCCGGGGAAATGTGCCTTCGGGCGCACCTGACTGCACGAACAATCCGCAAATTGCGTGATCCCCTCCTGGGCCTGGTCAAGATGGACATCCTGGGCCTCCGCACCCACTCGGCCGTCTCGGAGACGTGCCATATCATCCGGCAGCGCACGGGGCGCCGCATCCGGCCCTACGAGCTGCCGCCCGACGATCCGGCGGCCTACGAGATCGTCAGCAACGGCGGCTCCATCGGGTTGTTCCAACTGGAGTCGGCCGGCCAGCGCAACCTCGCCAGCCGTCTGCAGGAGCGGGACTTCGACGACGTCATCGCCGCCATCGCCCTCTACCGTCCCGGACCGCTGGAGGCCGAGATGATCGGTCCCTTCATCGACCGCCGCTGGGGCCTCGAGCCGGTCAGCCTCCCCCACCCCGCCATGGCCGAGGCGGTGGCCGACACCTACGGGGTGATCCTCTACCAGGAGCAGGTGCTCCGCATCGCCCAGTCGGTGGCCGGTTTCGACCTGGCCGACGCCGACTCCTTGCGCCGCGCCATGACCCGCGACCGCAGCCGCGAGGAGATGGCCAAGATCGGCGAGACCTTCATCGCCGGCGCCCTCGCCCGAGGCGTGCCCGAAGACGCCGCCCGCGAGGTCTTCCGCCAACTGGAGGGCTTCGCCGCCTACGGGTTCAACAAGAGCCACATCGTGTCTGCTTCGCGGTGATCAGCCTACGCGACGGCCTGGCTCAAGGCCTACTATCCGGCCGAGTTCCTCTGCTCGGTGCTGAACAACTACCCCATGGGGTTCTACACGCCCCGCACGGTCTTGAACGATGCCCGGCGGTTCGGGCTGGAGGTGCGGCCGCTCGACATCAATCTGTCGGGGCGGGGGTTCACGGTGGAGGATGAGACACCCCCCTCAGTCTGGAACACCGCCGGCGAGCCGACCCCCTACGATCCCTTCGCCCAGGCCTGGACCGCCGGCCACGACTGGGGCCTCACCGCCGCCGATCTGGCCGAACTCGAGCAGGAGCAGAACGGGGAGGCGGCCTACACCGACGCGCTGCGGGTGGCGATGGAGCAGCTGCACAGCGCCGAGAAGCCCCACGCACCGGAGAACCCCGGGGAAACCCAAGGGGCAAATCCTGTCCCGTCTGGACCTGGCAGTGCCGAACCGCCGGCAGCCAGTCCGGCACCTGATAGTCAGTCACTCCCTGAGGGCGCGCTCTTGGTTGTGCGCACAATGTGCGCACATTCAGAAGCGAGCGCGGAGGGTACTGACGTCGTTGCTGGTTCCCCGGCGGTCGCCGGCTCCCGTCCGCCCGGCGCGGCGCAAGCGGCCGCGCCGCTCCGCCCCGGCGACCTGCTCCTCCCGCGCGCGCCGCGCGCCCGCGGGGGCGTCATGCCCGGCGCCTGCCTTGCTCCCATGACAGGCATCGCCCCCGACGCCGGCCGGGCGCTTCGAGTCGGCTTCAAGTACCTCAAACAGATGGGCGACCGCTCCCTTGACCGCATCGAAGAGGAACGCCGCCACGGCCCCTTCAGCAGCTTCGAGGACTTCTACCTCCGCACCCGCATCGACTACCCGGTGGCCGAGAACCTCATCCGGGTGGGCGCCTTCGACTCACTGGAACCCGACCGCACCGAACTGCTCTGGAGACTGCCACTTCTTCATGATCGTCTGGAGGCGCTGGCCGGGTCGTCCGGAGGGAGGCGCGGCCAACTGCGGGCCTTCCACAGCCCGCCGAGCCGGGCGGGGCTGGAGCGCTCCTGGAGCGCCGACGACAAGGTCCGCTCCGAACTGGAACTCCTCGGCCTCACCGTCACCTGCCACCCCCTGCAGCTCTACGAAGACGACCTCCGCACGATGGGGGTCACCATGAGCTACGAACTCCCGGCCATGGGAGACGAGGTGCCGGTCACGGTAGCCGGCGTCTATGAGCGGGCCCAGAACCCCTGGATGCGCTCGGGCAAGCGGACCATGTTCCTCACCCTGGAAGACGCCTACGGCCTCTACGAGTGCGTCTGCTTCGAGTCGAAGCTCGCCAAGATCGCCCCCGTGGTCGCCCGGGCGAGCTACTTCCTCGTGCGCGGGAGGCTGCAGAACAACCACAAGCGGGGGCTCGCTATCGTGGCTGAGGAGGTGCTAGATCTGGAGGAGGTGCTGGAGAGGAGGAGGGCGCAGCGGGCAAAGCATCGAGCGCTCGGGGCGGGGACGGGGGCAATTCCCAAGAAGGTGGGGTAGCGTCGGGCCTGCGACCGGACAGGCATCTTGCCGCCGGCCGCAGGCCCTCCACGCTGCAGATCGTACCTCTTGGCGAGCTCGCTTGGCTCGAGCGAACGCCGCGCCGCTCGCCTCACCACTGGCGCGGGGCAGCCTACACATTGTCCCGCTACACGCAGACGACCCTCATCGAGTCGTTCACATCAGTTCTTCCCGATTGCTGTTTCTCCATTCCCGGGACTCCCACTTGAGTCTCGCGGCCTGCAGGACAAGCACGATTCCACATCCAACCAGAATGATGGCAAATGGAAGCCAGCGCACCTGGAGACCTACTTCATCGCCTGCTGCGAGCAGCGAGGCGACAAGACCGGGGGGAAGGAGAAGAAAGCCGGCCGTAGCCTCGAAATGGAGGCGCTTCTTTCCCCGTGCGAACAGGAGAAGCACGGCTAGAAGCAAGACACCACCCGTGGCCGCCAGACCCAATGCAGCCATCAACAGGCCATCGGGCATCCTCGCCAGCTCAAAAGTAGCTATCACTGTCGCCGAATAGGCAGCGATCAACCCAAGGACCGCAATCGTACGAGCCGCCACTGGCAGCAGCCGTGCCGCTCGACTGGCCATACCTCAGCCTCCAAATGGTTGTCTTCCAAGGTCTCGAGACCGTGTTCGGGAATCTCGCGAGGCCAGCTAGAGCGTCCAGGGACAATAGGGCCCCGGAGGTGAGTCCCAATCCACTCGTTGCCATGGCGCGGGCATTCCGTCGGTGTACTCATCATGGCCGTCTATGAATGGGTCACCATCATAGTAGGTAGTGGGAGATAGAGTATATGATGTCACTCCGTACGCATTGGGATCATTCGAGAAGATCGTCCACGGCAGCGTCAAACCGTTTCCGACGTCGAGCCTGCCACCTCTCTTGGTAATGTACCCGTCGTACTTTATGCGGACGCCGTCCTGGATAGTCGGATTGTACTCGTCATAGATGAACGCGTGGGAGCCAGTTCGGCCTCCCTCCCCCTCGATACTCAGCTTGAGGTGAGTGACTCCCTCAACAAGTCCATCCAACTCGAGCCTTACCCAGTCTATGGTCGGAAACGTGTGGTGGTTGCTAAGTCGAACTGCGGTTGCCGCATTGTTGTAGAAGTAGATGTAGTACTTCTCCCAATCCTGCTCGTGCTCAGGATAGAGGTAGTAGTCGGTGGGATTCGCCGCGTAGTACAGCCAGTACTCGTAGACTGTCCAGCCAGTATGGTAGGCACCGCACTGCGGACACGCGACCGCCGAAAGGCTGCGCTGTCTCCAGTAGGTCGAGGGTCGCTGATTACTGGGGTGGGCGGAACCGATCGCATAGCCCTCAAATGATGTGCCAGAAGCAGTAGTGGTGATCTTAAAAGGAACGCAGGTTTCACTGGCATCCTCGACATCAATGGCGGGATAGCCATTGTAGTTGCAGTATGTGGAGTAGCTGTTGATGAGCCTGCCAGAGCTTCCAGAGATCGGAAACAAGCTCTCCCCAGCGTCTCCATTGTCCGTGCCGTCATAGTGTAGCGAGGCGATCCACGACGAAGGGTTGTAAGTCGCGCCCTGCGCCGAACCCGTCATCGCCAGAAGTATGACCAGCGCAGCGACCGAAGCGAGAACAACGTGGAGTCTACTGGACCTCATTTCGCCACCTCCTTGAGCGCGCCGGCAGCTTCGACGAGAGCTGATTGCTTCGGATTGACGAACATACCGATCATCACCGTTGTGCCCGATCGCTCCAGCACTGCTAGCGATCGGTTCTCACCGGCTCCCCTCCGTATCTCGTAGTCTGCCTCTGGCTGTGAGCCCGTGCCGATGACCGGGTATTCATTGCGAAGCTCGTCTAGGTGGGCTGCGTTGCGGGCTGTCGAGAACTGCCGGACAAGGAATCCTTCCCAACCTGCAGCCTCGGCCTCCGGGCTTTGTGGATCGAACCTGTAGTATAGGTAGAGGCTGTCGTTCATCACCATGATCTCGGTCAGTGGGTATCCCTGGTAAGCGTCCCCCAGAGTGAAGACTGCGAAATCGAGTTCAGCGGCGGCTTCGCTCACGGAGCTTCTCAGGCCCGCAGCCCATCGGTCCTCTACTGGTGGTGTAGCCTCGCCGTTTGGCGTAGCGACCGCAGTCGAAACGGTTGTGGTGACTTCGGCCTGTTGAGCTGCGACTGGGTCGGGTTCGGACGCGAGACAGAATACGGTCACGATTCCCAGCATCAGTAGGGCTGCGCAAATGACAGCGAACACGCTCCTTCTGCGACTTGATAGCAGGCTCATGGCTCTCCTCTCTGTTAGTCCGTCGGGCTCACGGGTATAGGCCGACAGACAGGCGCGAATCAGGTCCCGACAACGGCGTTTCTAGAGTGATTTGCCGATAAGCCCTCCTTTCTATGTGAAGTGGCTGGCGACAAGGCCCGCCGCTACTCCTCGCCGCTCCTACACATACAAGTGTCCGGCAACGAACGAAAGGTGCCTTCTGGACCACTTCCTCATGACAGACAACCCGCATTTTGCGGGAATCTCCTTGGCCCCCCGGTGTGCAGACGCCGCATCCGGCCCTACGACCTGCCCCCCGACGACCAGGCGGCCTACGAGATCATCAGCAACGGAGGCTCGATCGGCCTGTTCCAACTGGAGTCGGCCGGCCAGCGCAACCTCGCCAGCCGTCTGCAGGAGCGCGACTTCGACGACGTCATCGCCGCCATCGCCCTCTACCGTCCCGGACCGCTTGGAGGCCGAGATGATCGGCCCCTTCATCGACCGCCGCTGGGGCATGGAGCCGGTCAGCCTCCCCCACCCCGCCATGGCAGAAGCGGTGGCCGACACCTACGGGGTGATCCTCTACCAGGAGCAGGTGCTGCGCATAGCCCAGTCGGTGGCCGGTTTCGACCTAGCCGACGCCGACTCCTTGCGCCGCGCCATGACCCGCGACCGCAGCCGCGAGGAGATGGCCAAGATCGGCGAGACCTTCGTCGCCGGCGCCGTATCCCGAGGCGTGCCTATCGATGCCGCCCGCGAAGTCTTCCGCCAACTGGAGGGCTTCGCCGCCTACGGGTTCAACAAGAGCCACTCGGTGTGCTTCGCCGTTATCTCCTACGCCACTGCGTGGCTCAAGGCCTACTACCCGGCGGAGTTTCTCTGCTCGGTGCTCAACAACTACCCCATGGGCTTCTACACCCCCCGCACGGTGCTGAACGACGCCCGGCGGTTCGGGCTGGAGGTGCGGCCGCTCGACATCAACCTGTCGGGGCGGGGCTTCACCGTGGAGGATGCCGAGCCCCCGGACCCGTGGGCCGCTAGTGAGGCGGTGCCGCAGACCGGCGGCGAGGCGGCGACCCGCGGAGCGGCGCCGCGGACCCCCAGAGCGCCGACCCCCTACGACCCCTTCGCCCAGGCCTGGACCGCCGAGCACCACTGGGGTCTCACCGACGCCGACCTGGCCGAGTTGGCCGCCGAGCAGGAAGGCGAGTCGGCCTACGCCGAGGCCCTGCGGGTGGCGCTGGAACAGTTGCATTCGACTGAGGGGGCGAAAACCGAAGGGGCAAAACCTGGAGCCGTTTCGACCGGCACTGCCGAAGCGCCGGCAGCGAGTCTGGCACCTTGTAATGAGTCGCACCTCTCCGGAGCCGACCCGTCATTTGTGCGCACATTGTGCGCACAATCCATAGTGGCCCCGGCGACTACCTATACAGTCGCTGTTCCGCCGCCGGCCGCCGGTCCGCCGCTCCCCGGCGACGTCCTTCTTCCGCGGGCGCCCCGCGCCCGCGGGGGCGTCATGCCCGGCGCCTGCCTCGCTCCCATGAGCGGCATCGCCCCCGACGCCGGCCGGGCCCTGCGGGTGGGGTTCAAGTGCCTCAAGCAGATGGGCTACCGCTCCCTGGACCGCATCGAACAAGAGCGCCGCCACGGCCCCTTCACATCCTTCGAGGACTTCTATCTGCGCACCCGCCTCGACTGCACCGTGGCCGAGAACCTCATCCGGGTGGGAGCCTTCGACTCGCTGGAGCCCGACCGCACCGAACTGCTCTGGAGACTGCCACTTCTTCACGATCGCCTGGAGGCGCTGGCCGGGTCGTCCGGAGGGAGGCGCGGCCAACTGCGGGCCTTCCACTGCCCGCCCAGCCGCGCGGGGCTGGAGCGCTCCTGGAGCGCCGACGACAAGGTCCGCTCCGAACTCGAACTCTTGGGGCTCACCGTCACCTGCCACCCGTTGCAGCTGTACGAGGAGGAACTCCGCCGCATGGGCGTCACCATGAGCTACGAACTCCCGGCCATGGGCGACGAGGTGCCGGTGACGGTGGCCGGGGTCTACGAGCGGGCCCAGAACCCCTGGATGCGCTCGGGGAAGAGGACGATGTTCCTCACCCTAGAGGACGCCTACGGCCTCTACGAGTGCGTGTGCTTCGAGAGCAAGCTCGCCAAGATCGCCCCGGTGGTGGCCCGGGCCAGCTACTTCCTGGTAAGGGGGCGGCTGCAGAACAACCGCAAGCGGGGGGTGGCTATTGTCGGCTGAGGAGGTTCTGGCTCGGCAAAGGAACAAGAAACCGCCGGCGCCACAGGCGCGCTGGTAGGCGTCGGTTACTTCGACCCTGAACAGTCCCTGGCCCAGACGGGAATGCACGTCGGCGCCGGTTGGCGACGCGGTGCCGGGAACAGGGCCAGGTTTTGGCCAAGCTCCTACTCGAAGCGCCTGCCTGTGATCCCCCCAACCAAGTCTCCGCTCGGTTGCTGATTCCCCGCCCCAACTATGCCGGGGCACTTCCTCCTTTGTAGCATTGGGGGCGGCGCGGCACAAGCAGAAACGCCGCGAACCCGCTGATAATGGGCTAAGACTCGATTCCGGGGGTGGCTGGGGCCCGGTCTAGACAGCGCCAGACTTTGAAGGCTTTGCGGGCTACGAACTCGCGGGCCGGGGTCGGGCTACTCTCTCGGCCATCGGGACACTCGGTAGTCCCGCGGGTCTGTCGATGCGGCCGGTGGTCGCTATGAACCTCAACCTCCGAACCTGCGGTCCAGGTCGGCCATCGGAAGAAACAGCTTCAAGCGCTCGGTCGGGAATGCCAGGAAGTCGTGACGGAGATAGAAAGCCCGAGCCTCTTCGTCCGTCGCGTCGACTCTGACTGCGTATGAGGCGACCGTCTGCGCCGCCCTCCAACTGCGATGAAGCGCGTCCATGACAAGGAGCGACCCCAGACCCTCTCCCTGTAGCTCGCTGCTGACCGCAAGACGCCCTATGAGGGTCGCCGGAATGAACGGGTAGTGCGGCAGCTTGTTGGCGGTCGAGGCCGGAAGATCCTCGAGGCTGATCACCTGCTGAGAAAGGGTGTAGTAGCCCAGGACGCCGGGGCCGTGCTCCACGAGCACGAACACCACCGCCACATGTCGCTTGACGTCCTGCCCGGCCCGTTCCCGCAGATAGGCGTCGAGGTCGGGGACGCCGCAGGAGAAGGTGCGCCGGTCGTGCTCGGGACCCAGGGCCTCGAAGCGTAGCCGGGGCCCGGCGTGGCCCATCGGCTATGCCCCCACCCTCTCCCGGTAGTCTGCGTAGGCGGCCTTGAACTCCTCACTTGGCTCGCGTGACACAAGGAGTGCCGCGGCGAAGGCCTTCTGGTCTCGGGCGCACAGCCGGACGATCTCATGCTCGGTGACGATCTGCGCGGCCGCTTGCTGCGCGGCTTGGCGAACGAAGTCGGCCACGGAGGCTCCGCGCAGGGCCGCCGCGCGGACGAGCAACCCCTTCTGTTCTTGTGTCAAGCGGATCTCCAAGCGTGCCTCTCTCGTGGCCACGGCGTACTCCCCGGTTGTCTTGATCATCTCGTCCATTGTACGGTAATTAGCCGTACAGACAAGAGCCAGTTCAAGCGAACGAGGGATTGCGCGGGTATACGACATTCGAAGCGATCGTCGCAGACCGTCATATCACGGGCATCAAACCAAGGATGGACCTTGGACGGCTCGCGAGTGCGGGGCCCTAGCGTCACCCTTCGCTACACCTCCACGCCCGCATAGAAGAACTGGATGTCGAAGTCCTTGGAGTTCTCCTTCATGGAGCCGCAGAGCACCCTGGTGCCGTCGGTGCGCACGTTGACCAGGCCGTACATACCGACCGTGCGCCTCGTGGCCACCAGCGCGGCGACCGGCAGACCGAAGGCACTGCCCCCGCCTTCTCCAGCGTCTCCAGCGAGGGCAGGTGCTTACCCTTCTCCGTGCGCGCGCTCAGCTGGGCGAGCGTCCACGACGCCATCTCTTGACACCTCCCCGTCCGCTACGTTACTCTCGTTCACGTTCGTTACGATACGTAACGTATGCGAAGCGAGGCAGCTTTCATGGACAGCAGCGACAGGCAGCAAAACCCCACCGCGGCGCCGACCTCGGGGCAGGCAGCGGAGCCCGCGGCGACGACCCCGACCCAGCCGGTGGGCCGTCGTGAGCGGCGCCACCAGGAGACACGCCAAGAGATTTTGCGCGAGGCCCGCCGTCTGGTGGAGGAACAGGGGGCCGAGAACCTCTCCATGAGAAACCTGGCAGCCCGAGTCGAGTTCACCCCGCCCGCACTCTACAGGTACTTTCCCGAAGGCAAGGACGACGTGCTCGACGCCCTGGCCATGTCGAGTCTCGAGCTGCTGGCCGAGCACTTCCAACGAGTCCCGGCCGACCTGCCACCCAGGGAACGCCTCATCGAGCTTTCCATGACCTACCTGGAGTTCGCGCGCGAGCATCGGCGCGAGCTCACTCTCATGCTCGACAGCGTGAGCGCCATGGCTGGCCGTGACCTCGACGAAGACGGGCTCCTCGGCCCCTCCGGCGTCTTCGACACCATCGCGGAGGCCTTGGCCGGCGCCGCCAGGGCGGGGGTGATCAAGGCCTCGACGCCCGAGGAGTTGGCCCTGGTCTTTCACGGCGCCTGGTCGCTGCTGCACGGCATCGCCGTGCTGGAAGGCGTCCATCGCCATCACGAAACCCTCTTCAGGGCCCACGCACGCAGCCTGGTGAAGGCGTTCTTGAACGGGGTCGCCGGCGAATGGCTCGAGCAAGCACCTATCCCGGTCATCCCGGGCCTGAAGAAACGAAAGGAAGAGCGATGACCCGCCTGTCTCGCGCCGCCGCCGAGCGCCGCGCCGCCCTCGGACCAGCCGACGGGACGCCCCGCGGCCCGGCGGCGCGAGGGCCGGCGCCCGAGCGCGGCGCGGGCGCCGGTCCTGACGCCGCGCCGTCACCGCGCCGAGGCCTCACCGAGCGCCTCGCGCACGCGGCCGCGCGCCGTCCCTGGCTTACCCTGGGCTTGTGGGGCCTTGTCGTCGCCGTGGCCGTGGTCATGGTGGTCTTGTTCATGGCCGACCTCTCCGCCAGCGACTCCTTCGTCAGCAACCCTGAGAGCGAGCGGGCCGACCAGCTCATCGGCGAACGCATGCCGGGAGCCAACGCCGACACCGAGATCGTGGTGGTACGCAGCGCCGACAAGACCGTGGACGACCCCGCCTTCAAGGCGGCCGTGCAGGACCTGCAGCGCGGCATCGTCGCCCTGGGCGCCGGCAACGTCACCTTCGCCCTCACCTACTACGACGCGGCCGCCGCGCAACAGACCGCAGTCGCCGCCGCCCTGGTGTCGGCCGACAGGCTGACCACCATCGTGCCCGTCACGCTGAGCGGAGACACCCAGCAGGCCTCCGACAAGGTCGCCCCCGTCTACGACCTGGTGCAGGCCGCCGCCACCCGCCTCGAGCCCGCGGGCTTCACCATAGACATCACCGGCAGCGGCACCTGGGAGCACGAGGCCCATCCGCTCGCGTCAAGCGACCTCAAGCGCGGAGAGACCATCGGCATGCCTATCGCTCTGGTGGTGCTGGTGGTGGTGTTCGGGGCCTTGGTGGCCGCGGGTGTGCCTTTTGTGCTCGCTATCGCCGCCATCCTCGTGGCCCTGGCGCTGACCTCGCTCCTGGGACAAGCCATTTCGATCTCTATCTTCGCCGCCAATGTCGTCACCATGATGGGTCTGGCCGTGGGCATCGACTACACCCTGTTCATCCTCTCCCGCTTCCGCGAGGAGCGAGCGGCCGGGCTGTCGGTGGTCGACGCCATCGGCCGCTCCGCCGCCACGGCCAGCCGCGCGGTGGTGTTCAGCGGCATCACGGTCATGCTCGCGCTGATAGGCATGCTGATGATTCCCTTCTCTATCTTCGTGAGCATGGGGGTCGGCATGATACTGGTGGTGCTGGCCGCCGTGGTGGCCGCCCTCACCCTGTTGCCCGCGCTGCTCTCGCTGCTGGGCGACCGCGTCAATGCGCTCCGCATACCCTGGCGCAAGACCCGCCCCGCCCCGGGTGTCGAGGGCGCCTGGGGCCGCGCGGCGCGGGCGCTCATGCGCCGCCCCGTCATAGCCCTCGTGATCGGCGCCGGGATCCTGGTGGCCCTGCTGGTGCCCGCCCTCGATCTGCAGCGCGGCGAGACCGGGGCCAGCGATATGCCCCCCTACCTCTCCGCCCGCCAGGCCTACGACATGCTGGCCGAGGACTTCTCCGCCGGACTCACCTCTCCCCTCCTGGTCGCCCTTGACGGCGATCAGAACGACCCCGCCGTGCAGCGGGCGGTCGCCCGCCTGGGGGCGGCCGCTACCGCCGACGGGCGCTACCAGGTGATCGGCTACGAGACGAGCCCCAGCGGCGACCTGGGCCTTCTCAAGCTGGTGCTCACCGGCGCCGCCACCGACGACGGCTCCGACAACCAGGCGGTGCTCGACCTGCGCGGCGCGATAGTGCCCGAAGCAATCGGCGACGCGCCCCTGGAGGCATTGGTGGGGGGAGGTCCCGCCCAGTTCGCCGACATGCTGGCTATCGTGGACCTCATGACCCCGATCGTGTTCGCGGTGGTTCTGCTGCTCTCGTTCGTGCTCCTGCTGGTGGTGTTCCGCTCGGTGGTGATCTCGGCGACGGCGGTGGTGATGAACCTGCTCAGCGTGGGCGCCAGCTACGGCATGCTGACCCTGGTGTTCCAACGCGGAGTGGGCGCCGACCTGTTCGGCTTCCAGCAGACGCCCCGCATAACCACCTGGGTGCCGCTGCTGCTGTTCTGCGTGCTCTTCGGCCTCTCCATGGACTACCAGGTCTTCCTGCTCAGCCGCATCCGCGAGCACTACGACCGCACGGGCGACACCCGGGAGTCGGTGGTGTTCGGCATCTCGTCCACCTCCGGTCTCATCACCGGCGCCGCGCTCATTATGGTCGCGGTCTTCGGCGGCATGGCCAGCGGCGAGTTCGTGGTGTTTCAACAGATAGGCTTCGGACTGGCCGTCGCGATAGCGTTCGACGTGACGGTGGTGCGCACGCTGGTGATGCCGGCCACCATGGCCCTGCTGGGCAAGTGGAACTGGTACCTGCCCCGCTGGCTGGCCTGGGTCCCCGGGCTGGAGTTGGAGCGTAGCGCAGCCTCTCCCGACGAGGGCGCCCCTGGCGGTACGCCGGTAGCCGCCACGACAGACACTACCGTGGCGGCTACCCCAGATGGGGCGGCGGTCACGCGGTGACGGCATCCACCTGAGTGGAACCGCCGGAGTATCTCCTCGAGCAGGTAGTCCATCACGAAACGATGACTGCCGCTGAAGGCCTGAGAGACTGAGACCCATCGCCCGGGTGAGAAGCTCGGCGGCTTCGGCGAGGGTGAAGCGCAGATCGGCCGCCCGCACCTCCGGGTCGAGGCCGCCGCGTTCGACAAGCCACTCCCCCACCAGGGTGGTCTTGCCGAACCCGGCCGGGGCGAGACGGCGAAGCATAGAGCTTTGTGGCAAGGAGGGGAGCCGACATGGCGCCATTGCAGAACAGCGACCTGCCAGGCGCACTCGGGCGCTCGATGTCTGAGCGTTTCCTATTTTGTCCTGTTTCTTCCTATTCATGGTAGGATGCCTGCATGGAGGAGCTTTGGGATGTCAAGAGGGCCGCGTCGCATTTGGGGCTGTCCACGCGAACCGTGTATCAGCTCGCCCGCGACGGCCGCATCCCGGGCATTCGCGTCGGGGGACGCTGGCGTTTCAAGCAGTCTGATCTCGACATCTTGCTGAGGTCGAGCACACGCAAGCGCGCCGACCAAACGGTGACAATTCCCGCGGCTCCCGCGTCACCCAACGCCACCAACCTGGCCGAGTTCCTTTCACTACTGCAGAACCCACTCGAGAAGCGACTCGCCTTCATGGGGCTGCTCACCCGTGCGTGTGTCGGTCGGGGATGGCAGCCCCCAGTCATCGTTGGCGGGCAGGCGGTAGAGTTCTATTCGGCCGGAGGCTACACCACGGTCGACATCGACTTGGTGAGCGCGTCAGAGCCTCTGGATGAGATCCTCCCCGGCTGGGGATTCGAGCGCCGTGGGCGGCACTGGATGCGCTCGAACCTCGGACTGATCGTAGAGGCTCCGGGCAGCCGGCTGGCTCCCGGTCAGCGCGACCGGTTGACCGAGGTGCAGATAGCCGGAACCTCGGCCTATGTGCTCGGCTTGGAGGACGTGATCGTCGACCGGCTTGCCGCCTGCGTACATTGGTCGTCGGAAAACGACTGCCGCTGGGCGGCGGTGCTTCTGCGCGCTCACCGCCCAGAACTCGACCTCGACTACCTTAGAGCCCAGGCCCTTGAGGCCGAGGTAGCCGCTCGGCTGGACCAGATACTCGAGGAGACAGCGTGACTCGGCGCATCGACTTTGACGACTGGCAGCGGTTGCGGGCGATGATCATCACCGCGCAGACGTACGTGCTCGCCGAGAGAGACGACCCGACGTCCGAGCAGCTATCGGCCCGTTTCGCCGAACGACCGGCCGAAGGTCGTCCGCTCCACTCCCACAAGCCCCGAAGTGACGAGGAGTGGAGGGCCATCGAGGATGGTGTGCGGGCGCTCCTCGGCGCGCGGCGGAAGTCCGGCCGGTGGAGACAGACAGCGCCGCGCCGGGTCGTCATAGGGTAGGCGACGACTCGCCACCGGCGGCCGGCCACACCCACCGGGGGGTCGCAACGAACCTATTCCTCAGGCACCGCCGTCATCTCCTCGGCGGAGAGACGCCACGCGGTGCCCGCCCGCACGTTGGCCTTCACCTGCTCGGGAGTGGTCGCGCCGGCGATCACCGAAGCCACGCCCTCCTGTGAGAGCAACCAACCGAAGGCCAGCTCCAGCAGGTTGTGACCCCGGTCGCCGGCGAACTCGGCCAGCCTGCGCACGCGGGCGAGATTCTCGGGGGTGGCGAACCTCGAGAAGCGGGGCAGCGCCACGAACCGCGATCCTTCGGGCCACTCCTCCCCTTCGACATACTTGCCCGTGAGTAGACCGGCCTCCAGGGGGAAGAACGGCACGATGCCAAGACCGTGTCGGCGAAGCATCGGCACCGTCGCGGTCTCGACCTCGCGGGAGAGGAGGTTCCAATGCACCTGGTCGGCGACGAACCCGGCGAACTCGAGCCTGCCGGCCACCGCCACCGCCTGGTCGACGAGCTCCGGCCCGTAGTTGGAGCAGGCGACCTGGCGCACTTTGCCCGCCGCGGTTAGCTCCATGAGCGCCTCGAGCGCCTCCTCGACCGGCGCCTCCGGATCGGGATGGTGCTGATAGTAGAGGTCGATGTAGTCGGTACCCAGCCGTCCCAGACTGACGTCGCAGCCTTCGAGGATACGCTTCCGCAGAATCCCCGGCCGGTACGGCTCCCCTTCGGGGCGATCAGCGAACTTGGTCGCCACCACCACCGACTCTCGCCGGCTGCCGAGGGCCTTCCCCAAGAACACCTCCGACTGCCCGCCCCCGTAGCTCTCAGCGGTGTCGAAATGAGTGATGCCGGCATCGAGGGCGGCGTGCACCACCGCGCCGGTCTGACGCTCGTCGAGCTTCATGCCGAAGTTGTTGCAGCCGAGCCCGACCACCGAGACAAGCGGTCCGGCACTTCCCAGTCTGCGCGCTTCCATGCTGTCCTCCTGTGCGAGCTCTCCGGACGATCGTGTTCAACGATACTCCCGTCAAGGCCCGGCAAGTGCGAAGATGGACTCCGATGATCGCGCTTCGCAATATCACCCGCAAGAAGACGAGAAGCATCCTGACCGCCCTGGGGGCCGCGGTCGGCATCATGATGCTCGCGTCGCTGACGTCGGTGAGCCAGGGCCTCACGAGGCAGATCGAAGACACGATGGGGGGCTACGAGGTCGACCTCGCGGTGCAGTCCACAGGCGCGCCTAGCCCGTTCGGCTCTAAGATCTCGTCAGCCGACTATGAAGCTTTATCTCAGGTCGAGGGTGTGGACAGCGTCTCGTCGATGGTCATCGGTGCGATCGACACCTCCTTCAATTCGTACTTCTTGGTCATGGGCGTCGCGCCGGTGCAATCGTTCGCCGGGAGACTCAGCCTTGTCGACGGGAGCATGCTCGAGACGGGCAAGCACCACCTCCTGCTGGGCCGGATGGCCGCGCAGGCGGCCGGCCGCCGGGTAGGCGACCAGATCTCCCTGGCGGACAACGAGAGCTACGCCGTCACCGGGGTCTATTCGAGCGGCAGCGCCATGCTCGACAATGCCGCTGTGATCGACATCGGCGACGCCCAGAGGATCCTCAACCGAGGCGCGTCGATCAACCTGGCCTTCGTCAGCCTGAAGCAGGGAGTGCCGGTCGAGGAAGCCGCCGACCTGATCGAGGCGCGCCTGCCGGGACTGGCGGTCATACGCAGCGGCGACTTCGCCGGCCAGATATCGCTGATCCAGGTCGCGAACAGCGCCGCGTGGGCCATCTCGCTCATCGCGCTCGTCGGCGCCTGCATCGTGGTGATGAACACCCTCGTCATGGCGGTTTCGGAGAGAACCAAGGAGATCGGCATCCTGATGGCCATCGGCTGGAGTCGGGCCAGGGTCATGCGCACCATCATCTGGGAGTCGCTCATCATCTGCTTCATCGGGGGCGTCATCGGCAGCCTGGTAGGCGTGGCCCTCGTGTGGAGCCTTCGCTTCGTGCATCCCGCGGGACTCTGGCTGTGGACGTCGGCCGCGGCCGCACCCCGCATCGTGCTGATCTCGCTGGGCGTGTCGCTGCTCCTGGGGCTGCTCAGCTCGCTGTACCCGGCCTTCCTCTCCACCAGGCTCCTGCCGGCGGAGGCGCTGCGCCATGAGTGATACGCCCAACGTCCTCTTGGTCACCTTCGATTCGCTGTCGGCGAAGGACATGTCGCTCTACGGCTACCGCCGCCACACCACCCCGTTTCTCGACAGCTTCGCGGACGGCGGCTACGTGTTCGAGAACATGCGCGCCAACTCCAACTCGAGCATCCCGAGCCTGGCGAGCATCATGACCGGCAGGTATCCGCTGAAGCATGGGTCGGAGCGGGCGCGCGCGCTGCTCACCAGCCGCAACAGAGCCGACGATCTGACCGACGTCTTGAAGGGCAACGGCTACCGCACCGCGGCGGTCATCGGCCTGAAAGCCGGATACCTGTGGGTCAACTCACTCGGCGCGACCGGCGACGGCTGGATGAGTAGGATGGTGGCGGGCCGGTTCGGGGAGAGGAGCATTACCGGCGTGACCGCGTCCCTGGACGGCACCTTCAGGAAGACGCTGGAAATTCTTCATTCCGCCTGTAGGCCGTTCTTCTTGTGGCTGCACATCTATCCGCCGCACGAGCCCTATCTGCCCTCCCGGTCGTTCAGGGGCGCCTTCGTCAAGGAGAAGGGCTTCGACGTCATCGGCAGCCAGAGACCCTACTTCAACCGGTTCTATCCGGAGGCCGCGCAGCCCGCCGTCGACATGCTACGCGGCCGCTACAACGAGCACATCTTGGAGATCGACAACAAGTTCGGGGGCTTTCTCGAATCAATTGGAAAAATGGGCATTCTCGAGACCTCGATGATCGTGGTGACCTCCGATCACGCGGAGATGTTCGAACGCGGATACCAGGGTCACAACGGGCCCCTGCTCTACAACCCCCTGCTGCATGTGCCGCTCATCGTGCGCCTGCCCGACGGCCGGCCGGGCCGGCGGGTCGCGACGAGCGCCGAGCAGGTGGACATCGCCCCCACGATTCTCGACCTTCTCGGCTGCGACGTGCCGCCCCACATGCATGGGGAGTCGCTCGCGCCGTCCATGCTCGGCGGAGGCGGAAACGGGGACGGGAGTATGAGTGGGCACTGGAGCGCGAAGCCCAAGTTCTCCGTCAGCGCGGCCTACCGCACGGCCACGGGCGACCCGCGGGGCAGGTCCATGGCGGTGACCGCAAGGGGACACAAGCTCATCATGCGCATGCCGTCGGGCGCCTGCGAACTGTACGACCTGGCGCGCGATGCCGGGGAGAGCACTGACCTCGCGGCCCAAGAACCAGAAATGGGCCAGAATTTGAAAGAGATGATCGTCGAGCGGTTCGCGAACGATGATGTCGCCTTCCCCCCCCTGCTGCCGGAGGCGTCATGATCACCGTCAGGGACCTCGTCAAGCACTACGACGACGGCCTGGTGAAGGCCCTGAACGGCATCTCGTTCGAGGTCGAGCGGGGCGAAGTCGTCGCGATCATGGGCCCGTCGGGCTGCGGCAAGAGCACGCTGCTCAACCTGGTGGGAGCGCTCGACACGCCCACGTCGGGAGAGATCTTCATCGACGGCAGGAGCCTCAGCACCTACCGGCCCCTCGACCGCTTCAGGGCGAAGACGGTGGGCTTCGTCTTTCAATTCCACCATCTGATCCCCAGCCTGAGCCTCTTGGAGAACGCCGAGCTACCGATGTACCCGCTGGGCCTGTCGAGAAAGGCGATGCGGGAGAAGGCGACGGAGATGCTCGTGAGAGTGGGCCTCGAGGAGCGGATGCACTTCGTGCCGACCAAGGTGTCAGGCGGCGAGCGCCAGAGGGCGGCGATAGCGAGGGCCCTGGTGAACGAACCGGCGATCATTCTCGCCGACGAGCCGACGGGGAGTGTCGACACCGAGACGGGGACGGCGATTCTCGACTACCTCGTGGAGCTATGCCACTCGCGGGGGGTGACCATGCTGATTGCCACGCACAATCCGGGGATTGGGGCGGGGACGGACCGGGTGCTGCTTATGAGGGATGGGGTGTTGGGCGGCGTTGACTCTTACCGGCGGAGGGTAAGGTACAGCCAAGGAGGACGAGGACTCAGGCGATTGTCTCCGCACCGTGGCCGACGCCGTGCTCGACAGGTTGCTGCACAACGCCGTCCGCATCCGACTTGAAAGGAGGTTCAATCGAGGAAAAGGACCGGTGCGAGTTGACCCATGCCGATCGATCTGTACCTGTTCGCCACCTGAGCGTCGCTTCGCTCCGACCTGATCGGCGTGGCATCTTTTCGTTGATCGGCATGACGGCGTTTCGGTTGATCGGTTCGAGCGGATTACGCAAGCCCGTAGTAGCTGCGCCCGTTCTTGGAGCTCGTCGCGCAGGCGAGATCGCTGACCCGGAGGCATAGTGCGGCATCACCGTCACGTAGCCGCGGTCGTACACGCGGTGGAGGTCGCTGCGCAGGAGCAGGCCGTTGTCCACGCGATGTTCGCTGCCCTGGCCATAGGGCGGGATGTTGAGCGGCTTCGAGAGCCGGCAGCAGAGCGCTCGCCGGTGACGCGCAGGCGCGGTGGTAGGCGTCGGTGACTTCAACCCTGAACAGGCCCCGACCCAGGCGAGGATGCACCTCGATGGCCGCCCCCGTAGCGGGCGAAGTTCTCGGCCACGAGCCGCGGGTCGGGACGTTCCAGTGGTGGAGTCCGCCCGTGGCCCGCTCCATGCAGTCGCGCAGGATGCGATTCCGGTTGCCGTCGCCGAAGGACGGCCATGTTGCCAATGGTTCCCTGCTCTGCAGAGGACGCCAGCCACGCGTGTCCGCCTATCGGTGAGACAAGGACGCGAGGCGCTGCTGACCACACTGCCTGCACGTCACCGAGCAGATTCTGGACAGCCACGTCGCGCTCGGGGACCCACAAACACACGGACTTTGGATACGGATTGATCGAAGGTGCTATCTAGAGCCCCCCATACGGGCGATCGTTCGAGACTCCCGACTGGCTCACGCGAGCACGCCCACCTCTGCCAGCTGCCTCCGCCTTCCCGGCTGGTATCTTGGCTCCGCGTTCTCGGAGCTGCTCGGCATGTCCCGACAGGAGTTCCTCTTTCATTAGGTCGATCTTCTCAGCGTCTTGCCGGGATAGGCGCCAGCAGTGGTGCGATCGCTCAGACACTCTCTGGCGACAGCCTTGCAGAGTGCCGTTCGGAGCCGCCCTTCTCCGCATTCGTATGTCCCCTGAAATGCGCCGCGCACGATCGGCCATATGTCGGGCTCTCCATCGTGTGTACGACCCAAAGCCGTTTGTAGAGCTTCCTGTTGAGCAGGTCCACAGCTAGCCGCTGGCCAAACTCATCACTCCTGTGCGCGAGCCAACTGACCATGGGTGACGTCAGACGGATGGAGCACCGTATTGAGGGTGCCTTCGATAGGGAGGGAAAGCTGCTCGTTCTCAAACTCGCATTCTCTGGCCCCGAGCGAAATATCAAAGCAGAACTGCGTGAACTCGGCGCGAAACTTCGAGCACCTCTCTTCCCATTCTTCAAGCTGATCAGGAATCTCCTGCCGATTGTGCAAATGGTGCCTCTTGAGTACGCCATAGGCCACGCGCCAGAGCATGGCTTTCATGACCCGATTTGTGTGGTGCCAGTCCGGGAGTAGAACATTGCGTAGCGGGCAAAAGCCAGACTCTCTGCGGAGATGCGGCCCTTGTCGTTCACCCCGATGGTGGCCGTGCCGTGCCTGTGCGGCTCTGACCCGCTTTCGTACACGACCTGTAGGCAATCGACAATCCTATCGACATCCACGCCTTCGCCGTAAGGCAGACCCATGTGACGACTATCACGAGGTATGTAGTCGGCACGATCTGCATCGATAATGCCGTCCATCAAGCTGTGAAGTATCTGGTGTTTGAGTGACGATTCCTCCCCGACCTTCATCACCGCCACGACATCCTCAATCTCAATTCCCAAAGCCTGGAGTCCGGGCGCTATCATTGTCCAGCAACATCTGGATGTTGCAGCAACTCAATCGTGGCCCGCGGATGGCCAAACACCAGTTCATCAACTTCTTCTAGGTCGTGCGCCAGAGGATACTGGCCCAGGTCGTGTAGCAGGCAGGCGACGAGCGCGGCTTTGTAGTCCGATTCCCTCATTATGGATTTGAATAGTGGATCATCGGGCGAGCGGTACAAGCTTGACAAATACTTGCTTCCAACAGCAAGGGTGCCGAGGGAGTGTTCAAATCGCGTATGTGAGGCACCCGGGTACACAGACACGAGCAAACCCAACTGAGTTACCTGGCTCAAGCGACGGAAAACCGGCGCTTCCACAAGCAGTCCCGCCGCGCTGGTCAAAGGAACCTTCGTACCACCGCATAGGCGTATGGTGCCGTCGGGCGTTGGCACCAGCTCGGCGATGTCATTCTCAATGCGAGAGGTGCCGCATGCTCGCTTCGCGTCCTCCCAGAGGTCGTCGGAATCGGCATAGTGCATAGCTTCGAGATCGGCCCACGTCAGACGTCCCCTGACTCTCTCTGGTAGCAGTTTTGGCGGAAGCCGGACATTCTGAAGATTCCCACTGCAACTCAGTCGCGCGCCCATCAAGCGAAGGTAGTCTAGATAGAACTTTGGGCTTGGGGTACGTTTGTCTCTGCCGGGGTAGTCGTCGCCCAATCCTGCCTCAGCTGCCTCCTCGTATGCCCAAAGTAGTGTCAGTCCAAGGGAGTACAAGTCCCATTCAGGTTTGACGTCGCTTCTCTTAATAGTAATGACGGCGGCGTTTGGATCCCGCTTTCGTTCTTCCTCAGCCAAGAGCCGCAGCTCAGGATGTGCGAAATCATATGTGAATCTCACCGTTGTGGCATCATTGCTACGGTTCAGTTGTTTGGCATTATGCTGAATCGGCAATCTCAGACTGGTACCAGCGGAAGCCAGGATGTTTGCTGGCTTTATATCGCTAATGTACTATGTTGTCTAGCATGTAGGAACCTCAGTGCGTCTGCCAGCTTCTCTACTCCGGCCAGAACGTCAATGGGATTTTTGCGTCTCCTTCGCCGATTAGCTGAAGTTCCTTCTGTTTTCAACATAGTTTCCATTATGTAGAATGGACAGTTTGTATTGGAGAATACTTGCGAACCATATGCTTCCATAAAATGAACACACGTTACGAATGGATGCGCAAGTCTAATAGCTTTTGCCTGGTCCCCAACTGACTTGATCAATATGTGCTCACCCGGCTCGGGCGAGGAGTCTTCAACACGGCATCGATGTTCGGAGTCGTGCGTCAGCTGAACCAGAACAATGACCCCACGCTTCCCACACCGATTGCTCGAACGTACAGGTAGGCGAAGGAATGTCGACGCTGCTTGCACGCTGACAGCCTCTTCGACAGCCTCACCTCGCTGGCGCCAATCCTCACCGTAGCCTTCCCGCGCTGATACAGATCCTTGATCTCCATTGAGGAGGTCCGGCACCTCGGCTAGATTCGCCTCCAGCATCTCTTTCTCTGACAACATCGCAGACGACGGCTCGTCGAATTGGCCACGTTGCACTTTGCGCCTCACCCTGCCCGCCATGTCACATCCCCCCTGGCTCCCGATTTGCTTTCTGCGCGGCAATGAGCACCGCACTGATGCTCTTCCGACAACTCGGCGTAGTCGCTCGCCACCCGCCAATCACGTTCGAAACACCTTCTCCCGGTGCCACTCCAGCAACTCCCTCTTCGGCCACAAGGCCTGCACTGAGGGCACCGCGATCTTCGCCCCATCCAGCCCGTAGTAGCTGTGCCCGTTCTGGAACTCGTCGCGCAGGCGGTCGCTGACCCGGAAGACGTAGTCCGGCGTGACCGTCACGTAGCCGCGGTCGTACAGGCGGTGGAGGTCGCTGCGTAGGAGCAGGCCGTTGTCCACGCGATGTTCGCCGCCCTGGCCGTAGGGCAGGATGTGAGCTGCTTCGAGAGCCGGCAGCGAGTGCTCGCCGGTGACGGCGCAGGCGCGGTGGTAGGCGTCGCGGACGGCGAGGCCGAAGAGTCCCTGGCCCAGGCGCGGACGCACCTCGACGGCCGCCCCGTAGCGGGCGAAGTTCTCGGCCACGAGCCGCGTGTCGGGGACGTTCCAGTAGTGGAGTCCGCCCGTGGCCCGCTCCATGCAGTCGCGCAGCACGCGGGCGCCCTCCCCCACGGTGAGGTCGTAGCGCTTGCCCTGTTGGATGCCGGACGGCGCCCAGTCGCTCGGCGGAGACACCCACTCGTCGGGAGCGAAGAACACCGGCGCGGCGATCATGATGCAGCCGATGCGGAAATCACCCGCCGCGGCGCCGGCCGAGGTCGAGGGGTCTCTACGGAGCCGGGTGATGCGGTCGAGCATGGCGGGGAAGTCCGGGGCGCCGTTGGCGTTGGCGAAGCAGTCCCATGCGTAGCTCGCGGGCATCGACTCGTAGCGCTCAAAGAACCCGAAGCCGGCGATGGCCCGGTGCGGAGCGCGCAGCTTGAAGAAGAAGGTCTCCCCCGGCGAAAGGGCCCGGAACGCGTGGTCGCCGTGCGGCTGCCAGAAGTTGACCTCGTCGAGGTGCGGCTGATGGCGTAGGTAGTCGTACCAGTCGGGGTCTGTCAGGGCTATGTAGCCGCGGGTGGGGTCCATTGTTGCTTACCGCGCCCAGGGACGGCGAAGACGTACAGCTCGAACTCAGTTCGTAGTCATCTGTTCGGGCTTCCAGATACAGCTTGGTCGCGGACGCTGCGCTCATGGCACTCGACACAATTACGCCCGAGGACTCGGTGCCTGGCAGCAGATCGGACTGCACCTCCGGATAGTCGGAAAACACCTCTGCTTCATGCTGCTTCGACCCCTGTGTTGCCTTGGTTTCAAAGCTGTGAAGCTCGCAGGTGTCGTCCGTCCCCGTTCTTGATGGTCATGAAGACCCAAGTGCTCTGTCGTAGCAACTCGACACTGCTGACCGTCACCACAAGACCATGCTGGTCCTTACTACCGCAGCCTCACTCACCGTCCTGGAGGCTTTTGGCGCTGCCCGCTGTGGCATCGGCAGCTTGATCAGGACGCGACCGGACCTGTACTGCGGTGATTGCCCCAGAACGTTGTCACCTTGGAAGATCCCCCTTACACGTTGCCTACTTACCTGCACGTGGTCTCATCCTCGTTGACCCGAAACCCGGATCGGCGGGTGGCCGAGACGATGGTCTTGCGTTCGCTGCTTTGGGTGTCGCCCAAACCTCGAGGTAGACGCCATCCTCATCTCTCTCGACTCGGAAGACTCTGCCGACAAGGTCCACTCTGGCGCCCTTGTGGTCGTCGGCATTGTTCACCAGGAGGGACCAGTTCTCGCTGGTGAACGATTAGGTCGTCGCCCCGTCGTCCGATCCGACGGTCGAATCATCCTCACAACTCGTCACGGCGATGATCAGTCGGCGGTGAGGGCGGAGACGCGACCCGTCGGCGCATCATAGTTCCCCTCTCCGCCCATCGCTTCTTGCCACTCCCCGTCCGCCATTAAGAGCACCGCAACCCGTGTTTGTCCTTGGACTCCCCCACCCGCCCGACGGAGATCCTCGGGGAGCAGAGGCGTCGAGACCGGCATCAATGCACGCGCGATCTCGGCGCGCCCGGCTCTGTGGCAACGTCCGGAAGACGGGACTCCGTTCGTCGGCTCGGGGCGCGAAAGTGTCCTGGTGCTCGCGGGCGAACAGCAGTTCGCGGAAGAACTGGTAGTAGTCGGCCGGGAGGCAGACGGGGCTCGTGGCCGGGGGGCCTGGGACAGCTGTGCCTATGAGGCGCTTCCGGTAGCCGCAGGGGCCGAGGTGGATGCGGGTGGCAGACGGAGGGGTTCTGGGCGGGATTGCGGCCCTCGCGGTCTTCCCTCTCGATGACCGAGCAGCCACCCGGACTCCCGCTCGGCCGGCGGCCTGTGCGGGAGATGATACCACGCCGGGTGCCCACCTGGGCGGGGGAGCGATATGGCATGCTCGAGAGAGGGAGATGGGGCGCGGATTCCGCGGGGGGGCCCCGTGTTGAATTCCGGGTGGGGCCAGCGACTGGCCTGGGCCTTGCTCGATGCCTTCTGCTGTGATCCCCCCAACCAGGGCACCGCTGGCCGCGATTGCACGCGGTGATGTTCCCGGCGTGCACCATTCTGTGGCCTGTACGCTCTGCTATTCACTGTGCAAGCGGAATGTATTGGAAGTGCTCGGGCAACGGGTCTGCCGGGCGCGGATTGCAGCGCTGGCGGCCGCCGCGCCAAGCTCTATCTAAAGGCTGACGTGATCGCCGGTCACCATGTGTGAGAGTGGACTCCAGCAGGCGGCGCCACCAGCCGCCGGGCGTGAAGACCACTCTACAAGGAGGGCTATGGTGCCGACCAATACAGCCTCTTTCCTGCCCCAAGATACAGAGAGAGGCGTCCTCTTCTTTAGCCCCACGAACGGTCAAGAAGACAGCCGTCCCGCTCGACGGTGGCTTCGTACGCAGGCGTATTGTTCAACTGGTCCGACGACGAATGACTGCTGACGATGTCCTTCCCCTGCCGTCCCTCTCCACGGCCTCGCGGCCGGTTGATACCAGACTGGTAAACGCACAGACTAGCCACAAGTTCGAGGCGCGATGTACACTGAGCTCATGCCATCCATACTGATCAAGGACATCCCGGCGGAGCTACACCAGCGCCTACGCGAGGCGGCGACGCGCGATCACCGGTCTCTGAGCAAGGAAGTCATTGCCCTGCTCGAAGCCGCTCTTGCCGACCGGCCCGCTGAACTGCCGCCGCCCATCGAGCTCGCGTTCCCGTTGACGAAGGAATGGCTCGACAAGGCCATTGGCGAAGGCCGCGAGTAGGGTTCTGCTCCGTGCTGGTCGTCGACGCCAATGTGATCGTCTACCTGCTGACAAGCGGCGAGAAGACGGCCGACGCCAGGCGGCTGTGGGCAGCCGACCACGACTGGTGGGCGCCCCGGTTGATCGTGTACGAGTTGGCGAACGTCTTTGCGCGACTGGTGCGGGCCCAGGCTCTGTCGCTTCAAGCCGCGGCGGCTGGGTTGGAGACAGGCGTCAGGGTGGTCCGCGTCCTGCAGCGGGAGCCTCCAGCCGGCCGGATACTCGAGATCGCGTGCAGGCTGGGCCTCAGCGCCTACGATGCGACCTACCTAGCTGCAGCCGAGCAACTCCGCGCTCCGCTCGTCACCGAGGATGCCCGTCTGCGCCGTGCCTCTCCCCAGATGACCCGTCCTTTGGTCTGAACGCATCAGAGAGCAACCCGGGCCGCGCGTCATCAGCCAATATGCGACCAAAGTCGCAGGCACCCGCCCGCCCGGCGCGCGACAATCAACCCACGAAACAGGCGCAGCCCGGCGACCGTGCACATCGGGAGACATGTGACTATAATTATGGTCATGGATAGAACACTGCCCTTGGCCAATGTGAAGGCCCACCTCTCAGAGATAGTGGACCAAGTGGAGTCCGGTCATGACCGGGTGATACTCACACGGAACGGCAGGCCGGCTGCCGTGATCCTCAGCCCCGACGATCTCGAAGCGCTCGAGGAGACGCTCGACCTGCTGTCTCGGCCCGGTGCAATCGAGGAGATCCGGGAGGCTCGGGAGGAACTCGACGCCGGACAATTCCTGACGGGCGCCGATCTGCGGGCGCGTTTCGGGGGCCGGTAAGTTCCGCATGGGCGGCTATGAATTGCGAGTGGCTCGGAGTGCCGCGCGGTCGCTCGAACGACTTCCCGAAGCGGTGGCTGCCGCCGTGGTTGAGTTCCTCACCGGACCGCTTCTACAAGAACCCCGGCGCGTGGGAAAGCCTCTGCTCCGTCAGCTTTCGGGGTACTGGTCGGCTCGTCGGGGAGCCTACCGCGTGGTCTACGCGATCGACGAACCAAATCTGTTGGTTCTGGTTGTGCGCATCGAGCACCGGGCCGACGTCTATCGGCCGCTCTAGCCGGTGTAGCGCGGCAGCGGCGACGACACACGCGAGCGGCACTCCCCGCGTCAAGACTCAACGCTGGCGGCACCTCGTTGCCCGTCCCAAGAGCGCGAGGATTTGCCCCCGGTGCGCGTTGATGCGGCATTTCGTCCCTCTCTCCCTGGGCTATGCTTAACACACGGCACCAAAGGAAGGAAACGGTTCACGTGAATCCTGCTGATATCTCCAAGGTCCTGCTGACCTCCTCCTTCGACCGAGGGGCCGCTGTCAAACGCCTCTTCGAGCACGCCGCCCTGCCCGACCTCTCCGGCAAGTCGGTGGTCCTCAAGGCCAACTTCAACAGCGCCGACCCCTTCCCGGCCTCGACCCACCCGGAAACCGTCCGGGCCATAGTCACGCTGCTGAAGGGTGCCGGGAGCGGGCCAGATCACCCTGGCCGAGCGGAGCGGCATGGGAGACACCCGCGCCAACCTGGAGAAGCTGGGCATCTTCGCCCTCGCCGAGCAGGTGGACTTCAGGGTCGTGGTGCTCGACGAGGAGCCCGCGGAGCGCTGGGCGCACATCGAGCGGAGCGGCAACCATTGGTCGCGCGGCTTCTACCTCGCGAAGGTGGTGCTCGAGGCCGATGTCGTCATCCAGACCTGCTGCCTCAAGACGCACGGGTACGGGGGACATTTCACCATGTCGCTCAAGAACTCGGTGGGCTTGGTGGCCAAGAAGGTCCCGGGAGGCGACTACGACTACATGCACGAGCTGCACGGCTCTCCGGCGCAGCGGCTCATGATCGCCGAGATCAACGCGGCCTACCCCGTGGACTTCGTGATCATGGACGCGGCGCTCGCGTTCATCGACGGGGGCCCGGACAAGGGGACCGAGGTCGCGCCGGGCCTCATGCTCGCGAGCGCCGACAGGGTGGCCCTCGATGCCGCGGGGGTGGCGCATCCTCAGGGAGTTCGGCTGCACCACGTCTGGGCAAGAAGCCCGTCTTCGAGCTGGACCAGATCCGCCGGGCGGTGGAACTGGGTGTGGGCGTCGGGTCGGCGGCCGACGTGGAGCTGGTGCCGCTTGATGAACAGAGCCGGGGCTCAGCCGAGAGAATCCGGACCATCCTCGCGCTCGAGTAGCTACCGGCGTGCTCGCCACGCCGTCGACCTGGGCTCGGCCGATGGACACCTCACCCCAGCATCTTGAGGATGTGTTTCGCAGGGTTTCGGCGATCTCTCTGTGTCGCGGCATTGGCTGGCTCACGCCGCTTGCGGGGTTCTGATACCAGTCGTGCTTTCCCCCACGGCGAATGAGGACTCGTCCCTTCGACTCGAGGAGTCGAACGAGGTCGACGCGCTTCACGCGATGCTCAGTTCACCGATCCTGCGCACGCACGGGACCTCGCCTGAGTTGAGATCCTTGAAGAGATCGAGCAGGTTCGCCTGAAGCTCATCCATGGTCTCGCCCTGGGTGCGGTAGTCGGGATACTCCTCGAGCCAACCAACGAGCAGCCCGTTCTCTTCGTAGTAGACGAACCTCTTCGTTTCCATATGACTATTCTACCCCTTCCCCGCCGCGCCCCACGCAACCAACTCGACGTCGACGCGGCCCTCGTGGAGCTCGACCGCGCGGTCAAGGAACTGGGGTTCAAGGGCGCCTACGTTCACAGCAACATCGACGGCAAGGCGTTGGACTCGCCGGAGTTCCTGCCGCTCTTCGAGAAACTCGCCGCCTACGACCTGCCGCTCTACATCCATCCTTGGCGGGGCGACGATTTCCCGGACTATGCCAGTGAGACGGCCTCGAAGTACGCCATCGCGAGTACGTTCGGCTGGCCGTACGAGACCACCGTTGCCATGACCCGCATAGTGTTCAGCGGGCTCTTCGAACGATTCCCCGGCCTGAAGGTGGTCACCCACCACATGGGCGGCATGGTCTCGTTGTACGCGGAGAGGATCGTCCAGCACTACGGCCAGAGGCGATCGCGGTACCACGACTACGAGCTGTAGGAGCGCGCTCCGCGCCAGGTCGGCACCGCCCCTGCTGCTCGCTGGAGAGAGCCTCGGAATCCCCGGTGCTCTCTTTCCTCGTACGCCACACTGAATAGCGACCCCGCGGAGTTCACACTAGACCACGAAGTACCTGTCCTGCCAGATGTCCCGATAGGTGTCGTCGCCGACGCCCGACTCGATGGAACCCCCCTTGTAGAGAAGCGTGCCGCTGTATCGCCGGATCGAATCCTGCAAAAACCCATGCTTGTACACGTCTTCGAGCACGCCTTCTGAGGCCATTGGTGATCCATCGTAGTCCCGGTGCATACCGTATCGCACCATGTGCCGCGCGAGCATGTCCACGTGGCTCTCGTTCACGCACCCATGCCAGGCGAGCTCCAGCATTTCGCAGTCGCGGACGAACCTCAGCAACTCGTACGGTGATGTCGCCCCGGCGAATGTCCTCGTGAGCACCCTCGAGATCCGCGCCGCGTTCTTTCTGACAAACCGCCCCCAGCCGGGAGAGTCGGTCTTGAACCTTATGAAGCTGAGCACGTCAAGCAGGACCGGCGCACAGGCCTCGTCGTCGAGCACCCGCTCCAGACCCGGCACCCACCTATGCGAGCCGCGCAGCCCGTGCAGCAGATCTATGCTTGGGTGCGCGAATGGACCGGCCAGCACCTCTTCGAGCAGCCGTTCCGCAATCTCCGCCGCGATCGTCTGCAGTTCGTCATCTGGCGCCAGAGCCCCAAGCTTCTCGAAGGCCTTGGCCCTTAGCGCGTCGTCATTCGTGAGCACGATCAGTTCGCGCAGAACTGCCGGATCGGTAAGCCCCGAGACCGCCTCCTCGAGGCGCTTCTTCGCAACCGAGGAGGGGCCCTGGCAGACGATCACCTCGTGCGTGAGATCCGGGTCGGCGAGCCACCGTGTGAGAAACACCCGCTGCGGTTCGCCGAGCCGTTCGTAGGCGATCTCCCGACACGCGGGATTGGGACACTCGGTTGCCACCTGCCGTAGAGACTCGCCGTCTTTCAGAAGACGCACGGCCTCGGGTGCGCGGTGGTGGGTCGAATCGAGCAATACCAGGCTCAGGAGTTGGCCGTCATCGAGCGTATCGAGCGGCACGGGGGCTGCGAGGCTCGGGTCGTTTTGCCGCTTTCTCCAGGCCATCCTGAACGGTCTCATGGCCAGGTCCACCTTCTATTGCTCCGGACGTCTATGGGTCTCGAGGCACTATACCCCGACACTTCGTCTCGCGGAGCATCAAGAACCCCGGTTAGCCGCGCCGGTAGCGGCCCCTCATCCTCCCGAGCCGGCCAAGAAGCGCTTCATCCCGAACTCCACGAGAGCCTGTTCCTTGGCGTTGCCCCACAGCGTGAACAGCGAGCCGAAATCGTCCCCCACCGGGTCCGGGTGGGACTGCGTCCAATACAGGATCTTGCCGATCACGGAGCCCGCCGTCGCCGCTCTCCGCTCAGGTGGTAGTGGGCGCTCGCCTGCAGCGCGGGCCAGGTCCTTCCCGACTCCGTGTGGGTGAACTGCAGCTCGAACTGCACGACCGCCTGCAGGGTCTCCACGTCGATGACGTAGTAGTTGGGGGTGAGCCGCTCGTGGATGCCCGGGGTGGACGAACGTCATCAGCAGCTCCTCGCGACTGAGCGGCGGCGTCATGAACGGCGGCGGCGTGTACATCCAGAACTGCGATGTCGTGCGGCGAAGTACTTGCTGAGCTCGGGCCACGGACTCCATCGCGCCCTGGTTGTCGTTGGCCGCCTCGAAGTACACGTCGAGCCACGTTGCGATCTGTTCACGCGTCATGTTCATGAGTCCCCACTATTTCCTTGAGTATTCGGTCGCAAAGAATAGAGTCGTGGAACAGGATGGGCTTCGATGGGTCGTTGATCCTCTTGAAGTTGAGCGGGCTGTGATAGAGCCCGGCAGGGATCCAGACGAAGGTCGGCCTTGGTGAAGGTGAACTTCTCCAGGTTCCGGCCGTCTTCACTCAGCCAGAACTCGACCTCGCCGCCGAGATCCATCATGTTGGTGATGTCTCCGCCCACGAATATGATGAACTGGTCGAAGTCGTGGGCATGGTGGTTCGGCGATCATCTCGAAGGGCTCGGTGATGGGCCACCATGTCATGCGGAAATCCCTGTCGCCCCATCCGCCCGATTCGCTCGGCAGCGCCAAGCGCGGCTTGGTGACTTCCGGATGAGGAATGTCCATCGTCATCCGCGGGTCCCGTGATGTACTTCTCGCAGATCTGACGTTGCCATCGGCAACCCTCCTCTCTCAGTGTGTGCCGGGTGCCCGGCAAAGCCGGGCACGCGGCGCCTGCACAGGGGGTAGTGCAGGGAGGTTGTTGTTAGTTCAGGCTTTCACGAAGGTGAACTGGCCACCCTTGACCTGCCACTCGTTGTAGCCACCGTGGAGGGCGTGATCGGTCGCGGATAGGTGCCATGAGCCCTGCGACAGCGGCAGAGTTCTTGATGGCTTCGATGCCGTCGCGGATCTTCGCGGGGTCGTCGACGCCCGCCTTCAGACCTTCGAAGAGTATGTGCGCAGAGTCGTACCCGAGTCCGGCGAAGAGGCTGGCGGGCTCGTTGTACTTGGCCGTGTAGCGAGTGACGAAGTCGAGCATGACCTGCCTTGTTCGGATAGTCATCGGGCAACTGCGAGGGATTGATGACGCCCGCGCCGATGAAGTACAGGCCTTCCACGGCTTCAGGACCGTTGGCGAAGATACCCGGATGGCCCGAGACCGGGCCGTGACTGGCTGGGCAACCGTCACCCCCAGATCCATGAGACCTTTGGTGAGCACCGGGGTCTGCACGATGGCCGACATCACGAACAGCACGTCCGGCTTGTCGGCCTGGTACGCGGCGTAGATCTTGTTGATCTGCGGCGTGAGGTCGGTGGCGTCGAGTTGCCAGGTGTCCTTCAGGTAGTTGATGGTGAAGCCTTTGGACGCCGCGTCCTTCTCCAGGATCTGGAGCGGCTGGAAGTTCGGGGGCAGGATGTCGGCGGCAGCCACGATCTTCTTCCAGCCCTGGGCCGCGATCTGCTTTTCGAGGGCGTCGGCCACATCCTGCGGGCCCACGCTGGCGATGAACGCCCACTTGGCGTTCGTGGCCGGGGAATCCAGTGTCGGGGTGTCCCACCTGAGCACCGGGACTCGTACTTGCTCGGCGAGCGGCTCCACCGCGAGGGCCGCCGGCGTGGACAGCGGCCGCCGAGAAGAGCAACGACCTTGTCCTGGGTGATGAGCTTCGTCGCCACCGACACGGCGGTCGCGGGGTCGGACTTGTCGTCGACGCTGATCAGCTCGTATCGGCCTGCCGTTGAGGCCGCCCGTGGCGTTGAAGGCTTCGACCTCCAGCTGGTACCCCTTCTGGACGGCCGGGAAGGCAGGCGCGGCTTGCCGGTCAGCGAGGCCAGTGACCCCGATCTTGATCGGCTCACCGGTGGCAGGCCCGGCTGCGCCGGTCGCGCGGTGGTCGTTCGCGGGCGCCGCGTCGTGGTCGTCGGTCGTGTCGCCACCGCAGGCGACCACGAACACGACCGCCACCAGCAGCACGGCGATCAACCCCGCGATTGTGAGTTTACGTGCCATACGTCCCTCCCTTTCTCTGTGACCGCCCTGTTTTCTTCCGACGAATCGCACAAGCCTCGCGCGCCTATCCTCCCCCAAGGTAGGCGGCGCGCAGGCGATCGTCCGTCCGCAAGTCGCTCGGGACTCGCCGGTCAGCACTACCGAGCCGGTCTGAATCACGGCCACCCGGCTCGCGAGCGACGAGCGCCATCTCGGCGTTCTGCTCGACCATCAGCATCGTCATGCCCTGGCGAGTTCAGCGCGCGTGAGCGCGTCGAAGATGCGCTCCACCGCAAGCGGCGCCAGACCCATGGAAGGCTCGTCCAGCAGCAGCAAGCTGGGCTGCGCCATGAGACCGCGGCCGATCGCCAGCATCTGCTGCTCGCCTCCCGATAGGGTCTTGGCCATCTGCTTCCGCCGCTCACCCAAGATCGGGAAGAGTTCGTAAACGTAGGCCACGTCGTCCGTGTAGCCCTTCTCCCAGTTCCGCTTCCCGGAGGCGCCCATCAGAAGGTTGTCTTCGACCGTCAGAGTCGGGAAGAGCTGACGCCCCTCGGGGATCTGGCAGATGCCGCGCGAGTTGATCTTCTCGGCCGGTACCGCGGTGATGTCCTCGCCCAGATAGGTGACGGTGCCGCTGGTGGGACGCACGAGCCCCGATATGGTGTTGAGCAGGGTGGTCTTGCCGGCGCCGTTCGCGCCCAAAACGGCCACCGCTTCGCCTCTCGCGACTGATATGGAAACGCCGTGGAGGGCCTGGATGGAGCCGTACGCCGCGACGATGTCCTTGACCGCCAGCGCCACCTCAGGCTCCGCGCACGGCGCCGCCTCGCCACCCTCGCTCGCCGGCGCACACCTCCGTCCCGCCCCGTGACCCGTGCCCAGATACGCTTCGATCACAGTCCGGTCCTGCTTGACGGCCTCGGGCGACCCGGAGGCGATGAGCTTGCCGTAGTCGAGAACGTTCACCGAGTCGGATATGCCCATGACCAGGCTTATGTCGTGCTCCACGAGCAGCACCGTCACGCCCGCGTCGCGGATAGTCGCGATTCTTCGCACCAAGATCGGCCCGCTCCGACGCGTTCATGCCCGCCGCCGGCTCGTCGAGCATGAGCAGGCGGGGCTCCGAGGCCAGAGCCCTGGCTATCTCCACCAGGCGCTGCTGACCGTACGGCAGACTGGCGGCCGGTTTGGACGCCGCGTCCGACAGGCCGACGAGCGCCAAGTGCGTCCATAGCCCGCTCGCGAGAGCGGCGCTCCTCGGCCCGCTGGCGCGGGAGACCCAGGCAGCACGACCAGAAGCCCGAGCGCTCGTGCCGGTGGCACCCCACCAGCACGTTCTCGAGCACGCTCATGTTCACGAAGATGCGTAGGTCTTGGAAGGTGCGGGCCATGCCTAGCCGCGCGGCGTTGGCCGGGCTCAGCTTGGTCAGCTCCGTGCCCGTCGAACGCGATCCGGCCGCCACTGACAGCTCTTGCTGCCGGCTGATCGCGTTGAACAGACGTGGTCTTGCCGGCGCCGTTCGGACCGATGAGGGCCGTGATGGTTCCCTCCTTGACGTCGAACGAGACCTCATTGACGGCCTTCAGCCCTCCGAAGGCGATGGAGACATCCTCGATGGATAGGAGTAGCGCCTCCCTGTGCTCGTCGCTCCTCGCGCGGGCGAGGTCCTCCTGCAGAGGCCCCGGAGCCGATCAACCCGGTCGAGGCGGCGGCCGGCTGAGCGGCCGTCGTCGACTGAGCGGCGGCGGTCAGCGGCGCCGGCGCCGGGCCGGCGGCCTCGGCCCGGCGGCCGCGGTGACAGCGGCCGCGGCGACCACTCGGCTCCAGCGCCATCTCGGCCTTCTGGCCGAGCGACTCCTTCTTCAACAGCCGCTTGAACCAAGCCCACGAGGCGGGTCGAACGCCGAGGATGCCGACCGGCAGGAACAGCAAGCAGCAGGATCATGATGAGCGAGTAGGCCACCCCGCTGTACTTGCTGCATGGCCCGTGAAGTAGTTGATCACCCACGCCATGATGATGGCCCCGAGGACGCCTCCCCAGATGGTCGCCGGCTCCGCCCACCAGAGACATGACGATGGGAAGGACGGCGACATTGAAGGTGAACGAAGCCGGGAGCGATCGATCCCGTGACGAAGGCGAACAGACCGCCGGCCAGGCCACAGATGACGGCGCTCGCCACGAAGGCCAGCAGTTTCCAGTTGGCCGTCCTGATTCCCAGGGTGGCCGAGGCGATCTCGCTGGTCGCGAGAGCGCGCAGGGATCGCCCGAGCCGGTATTTGAGCCCCCGCTGGACGCAGCAGCAGGATCACCAGCGTCGGCACCCAGACGACGTAGTACTGCCGGAGCAGAGCTCTCGACGCTGAATCCGAAGATGCTCAGCGTGGGTATTCCGTTCAGACCGTTGATGCCGCCTGGTGACACTCGGCAGCTGGATGAGGATCACCATGAATATCTGACCCAGCCCGATGGTCGCCAGAGCCAGATAGAAGTAGCGCAGCTTGAGTACGGGCCGGCCGATGATCAGAGCGATGATCCCTGGGACGATGGCGCCGATGACCAGGGCTCGCCAGAGTCGGCACAGTGCAGCCTGTAGCGAGCAGCAGCGCGGCGATGTAGGCCCCGATTCCGTAGAAGGCCGAGTGCCCGAACGACAGCTGACCGGCCTGGCCGAGGATCAGGCCGACGGCGATCGTGAGCATGGCGAACAACCCCGCCGTGGTCATGACGCTCATGGCGTAGAGGTTCTTGTACGCGAGCGGCCAGACGAGAAGGACGATCACGAAGACCACTTTGGCGACGGTGCTGTAGCGAGCGCGGTAGAACCCGCCGTACGAGCCCGCTCCAGTCCTGTCTGCGCTGCTTCCGCCTACGGCCCGCTCCGGCCGGTGTCGGCCGGCGGGGTCACATCTCACCTTCCGTCATCGTCGTCCCCAGAATGTCCCTGCGGACGGAAGTAGAGGAGCAGGATCAGGATCACGAAGGCGATGCCGTCCTGCCACCCGGCCGGGAGGACACCGGCGAAGATCGACTGGATGATCCCCAGCACGAGGCCACCGAGCACTGCTCCCCCGCTCGAGCCCCAACCTCCGAGAATGGCGGCGACGAAACCGGTCAGGCCCCAGAGTCGCGCCCGACTGATAGGTCAGCGGTATCACGAATTTATCGGCCAGACCGCCTATGGCTCCGATGGCAGCGGAGATGGCGAAGGCGAGGATGATCATCCGCTGGGTAGAGATGCCCGAGATCCGGGCGGCGTTAGGGTTGGTGGCGGTGGCGGTCATCTGCTTGCCCACCCGGGTCCGTGAGCCGAGGAAATACAGCGCGACGAAGACCACGACCATAAGCCCGATGACCCACAGGCTTCTGGACGGCAAGATGAACACCGCCTAGTCCGCAGGAGCTTGTCTCCGGTGAAGGTCGGCGTCGGCTTGCTGTAGCCGCCCCACTTGAGGAGAATGAGACTCTCGAAGAGCAGACTCAGACCCACGGTGGCAAGGATCATGTTGACCAGGGACGACTTCATGATCCGCTTGAGCACGAGCAGGTACATGCCGACCGAGACGACCATCACGGCGACGATGCTGATTATTATCGAGGCCCAATACGGCAGGCCGATCTCCTTCAGCAGGGAGTAGCCGAAGAAGGCCTCCCATCATCACGAAGCTGCCTTGCGCCATGTTGACGACGTGGGACGTCCGGTAGATGGTCACGTAGCCCAGCCCGATGAGGGCGTAGATGGAGCCCATCGTTATGCCGGTGAGATGTATTGCAGCCACGTTGACATTGCTGATGTTCTCGCCTCCCCCAGAGCCAGCACCGGGCGCGCTCGCGGCGGCGCCCGGTCTCAGATCATACTCTAACTAGTAGCCCTCGTCCTCGAAATGCACAAGATGCGGTTCGCCCGCGATGGCCTCTGGAGTGAGCAACTGGTGGTAGCCCTTCTCCGTGTGCATGGGTCCCTGGTTCACCTCGATGAAGATCCACGGCCGCGTGGACTTGAGCGGTTTCCAGGGGGCATGGATGAAGTTCGGCGGGATGAAGATCACGCACGACTTGGTGATGACGTGTTTCTCCAGCTCCGGCCCCAGGTAGACAGCTCGATCTCTGCGACCGAGGTCCTGCGGATTATTGGGGTCGGAGCCGATGTGGAACAGCAGCTCCGCGTCCTTGTGGATGTGCGGCGGATGGCCGATCTCCAGGAACGGCTCGTCGTGGGGCAGCACCCAGTGGATCATGTAGAAGTCACTGCCCGGCAGGACGTCCTTGTCGATGCGGGTGATCATCTTGAACGGGATGCCCTCGGTGAAGTGGCTAGTCGACCTGCCGTCGTAGTTGTAGATGTACTTGGAGTACTTCTTCGGCCGTCAGCAGGCTCGCGGCTCGGGAATTCGCCCTCGGCTGCGAGATGGCCTCGGCCGGGCACCAGTAGTCCATGGAGGTGCACGTGCCACAATCCTGGCATAGGTCCGGGTCTATCCACACCCGTTCGTAGACATCCGAGGTGCTGACCTTGCTATGGTTCGTCGCCCTCGTATGGCTCCGTGCGGGCAGTTCTTGATGCACAACCCACACTTGAGACAAATACTCTCGTCGATCGTGCTGGGCATCAGACCTCCTCCTAGGACTCGCTAGCTCGTCCGACTGTCTCCGGATACAAGAAGAACTTCAGGTGGCCACGGCCTCGTCGATGCGCAGACCCGTGGCTGGGCGGGGTCCTGCTCCTCGTCGGCCATGTACCAGCCTGGTCTGGATGCCGTAGACGACCGAGGTGAAGATCTCCGCCGAGAGGCTGCTTTGGTGACACCCGCCTCGGCCAGCAGCCGGCCAGTCGGCCACGACCCCCGCGCAGAGACTGTGGATACGATCGAGATAGCGGTGGTACTCGCCTGCACGGCCGCGTCGATGACCGGATCGACGTCGCTCTCTGGGCGGAGGCCCGATGCTGTCCCGGAATCCGAAGTGGCTGAGGAGGAAGGTCGTTCTTCGCCGGATCGGCCTGATACCCCTCGAGGACCGCGCGCATGACTTCGAGCAGGAGGTTCCGAGGGTCGGGGTCTCGTCTCGGCGGCCGCGGCTATCGCTGCGTCAACCTGGTCGTTGATCTCGGCGTAGCACGATGCGTACACGGCTCGAAGCAGCCCGTTCTTGCTCTGTAGAGCCGAAGTACGCCGCTCTCGCTGGTGCCGGCGTCCGCGGCGATGGCGCGCAGAGAAGTGTTGGCGAAGCCCTTCGCAAAAAAGAGCTGCTTCGCTGCGCGCATGACACGTGCGAGACGTCTGCGCCCGGTCTCCACCACAGCGAGTCCTCCCCAGACGGAAGTCTCTGGTAGTAGCACTACTACCACTTCAACCTAGCACCGTCGATGCAGTGTCAAACGCGTGAGGCGCCAACAGCCCGCGTCGAGCGGCTGCCGAAGACCAGTGGAAGACTGCGAACAGCATGGACCGCGGGCCGCTGTCGCCCATGTCGTGGAGGCCGCTCGGGCCCGCGGGCGCGCTCCGCACGGTCGGAGTGAGCTCGAGGAAGTCCGGCTCCCGCCGCCAGCCAGTCGACGATGGGCAGTCTCTTCGCGCAGCGGGTCTCGCAGACGCCGCACTCCGTGCAGTCCTCTGGGTGGATCTGCTCCTGGGCGCAGAGAGACCGGCCGTCTCCACGTCGTCGTACATGGCAGCGTCGTTGTAGATCTCGAAGAAGCGCGGCACGTCGATGCCCGACCGGGCACGGCATGCACGGCCGGCACGACGGGCAGGGCACCTGTTGCCGCTTGCGGAAGGCGTCCCTGACGTTGCTGATGGTCACTTCGTCGGCGAATGGAGAGACCGTCCGCCTCGGCCGTGTCGGCCACGCGTCAGATTCTCGAGGAGCTGCTCCATGCTGCTCATATCGGACGACCGCGACGGAGACACCCGGGTGGTTGAAGACGAAGCGCAGGGCCCACTCAGCGCGACGACCACTCTCGAGGAGACCGAGCCCAGATCTGCCGCGACCTCCTCGGGAGGCTCTTTCGTGAGCCTTCCGCCCTTGAACGGCTCGCGTCGCGACGACGGCCAGGCCCTGGTCGGCCGCGTAAGCGTATGCCGTTCGCGCCTGGATCGTGGTTCACGTCCATGTAGCTGTACTCGACGCTGCAGAGGGCCCAGCGGTCGTAGGCCTGCACGATGCTCTTGAGCACCTGGTAGTGATCGTGAAAGGAGAAGCCCGCGTGGCCGATGCGACCCTCCGCCTGGGCCTTCTCGAGACGGTCGAGGATGCCCATTGCTCGCAAGAGGGGCCAGTTGTCTCGAGTCAGCCGGCCGAGGAGGCAGAAGTCCACGCTGTCGGAACCCAGCCACGCAAGCTGTCGGTTTCGAGAGCAGAGTCGAAGTCCTCGGGCGACGAGATCAGACAGCGCGGGAACGGTGAGCGCCAGCTTGACCCTTCTCCGGTACCCGTCCGTCGAGCGCTCTGCCGTACGAGTGCCGGAGGATGGCTCATGGCGCCGCCATGTCCCAGGGGAAGCCCAGGTCGACGTAGTTGACGCCTGCGTCGATGCCGCGCCTGATCATGCCGAATCGCCTCAGACTCGTCGATGCGTCGCCGCGCCGCTCTCCGACCTCGCCGGGCAGACGCATGACGCCCATCCCCAGGACCGAAGATTCCCATCCGAGTCGTCCGAACCTGCGGTATTTCATGGTCTGCATCCCAAGATATGCGAAGGACATGGGAGGCCTGCGCCTCCCATGTCCGGTGTCCAACGCCTGCGCGGCGCCGAGCGGCCCTCGGCCGAGACGCCGTCTGGCCGTCAGTCCTCCGCTACCTCTACCCAGGGCGAGTCATGGTCACCGCTCAGGCACATGACGATGAAGGCGTAGGGCTTATCCACCCACCTGGTGATGAGCGGCAGGTGCGGGAAAGCCCTCGGGGCAGATGGCGATGGTGGGCGTGTTGAAGATGTGCCGCTCTCGCTCCTTGCCCATGCCCAGCTCGAGCTCGGCTCCCAGGTAGTCGAGGTCGTCCGGGTCAAGCCCCAGGTAGCAGAGGATCTCGGCCTCCGGATGGGTGTGCACTTCGCCGCCCCGGTGCCACTTGCCGGTCTTCGTGTAGTAGCCCCAGGTGAAGTTGACGTCGAAGCCCTCCAGGTTCTCGCCGAACAGCCAGACGATGTCGTCGCCGTTGCCGGGTCCCACGCCCGAGACTGGCAGGATGAAGTATGCCGTGCTCGTCCATGATGTCGGCGTAGGTCGGCCCGCGGTTCTCCTCGCCGCGTCATGGTCGTCTGGCTGTCGGGGAGCTCGCAGCGGAGGCTCCTTCACCAGATGGGCGTACTTGGAGCCGGTGGTCGGAGTGCCGGCGGGCAGACGTCTCGCCTTGTATTCCGGAGATAGGCCGATGATGTAGTGCGCGAGCGGCCGGTCGACCCAGTGCGTGGTGACCGGGCCGTGCGGCAGACCCTCTGGGGATGACGACGTAGGTGGGCTTGTGGAAGGTGTGGACTTCGCGCTCCTCGCCGAGCACGATGGAGATCTCGGCCTCGATGCGGCGTACGTCGCCGTCCTGGTAGCCGGCGAAGACCAGCACCTCGTCGTAGGGATGGACAACCATCCCTTCCAGGGGATGCACAGTGCCCGGCTCCGTGATGAAGCCGTAGACGAAGTGGGCGTTGAAGCCCTCCATGTCCTTGGCTTCCATCCAAATGAGCGGCTTCGGATAGAGCCCGGCCGGCGCCTGCCGTACGAGCGTCGGCTTGATGAGATGGGGGTAGAGTTTCTGGGCCACGTCGCCTCCTCCTTCGAGAGATGACCGCATCACGATGTGGGGGGCCGGCTCTGCCTCCCGGCGGACAGATACCCTCCCACCTTTTCCATAGATACCACGGAATCGACGGGCGCGGTTGGTTCCGGCCTCGGCTCAGGCATCGCCCCCGACACGTCGCAACATCACCAGGCCTGTCCGGAGTCGAACATGACCCGCGCGTGCGTTGTACTGGGTTGATGGGACTTCACCCGGGTGGAGTTGCGTCGGGACCTGCCAGCGTGGCCTTCAAAGCGCTCTCGCACCGCTTGATAATTGCCGCTACTGGGATTAGGTTTGTAAGTGCACACTAGCCACCTTCCGATCTGCGAGGGGGCAATCATGTTCTGCGGAAAATGCGGAACGGCCCTGGGTGAGACTCACCAGTTCTGCAGGCAGTGCGGCGCTCGACGGCCGGCCGAATTCCCGGCCACTGCCTCGCCGCCTGCGCCAAGTGCTTCGTCGGCCGATGCGGCGAGACCCCCGGTGACGGATCGCCTCGAGGAGGTCGTAGAGGACGGGATCAACCCGGCGCCAGAAGCGTTGGTGATCGGTGCCGTCAATCAATCGACGGACCGGCCGAGCGATCGACCGGATGATCAGCCTATCCCACCAGGGTTCGAGGCCAGATCCGAACCGAAGCCCGTCAACCGTTCTTGGTGGGCGCGACGACGCACGGCGGCCAAGATCGCCCTCATCGGCACGCCGGTCGTCGTACTCGCCGCCGCCGGCTTCCTTGGCCTCGCGATTGGTCTTGATCTCTTCAGGCCCTCCGACGCCGAGTTGGTGAGGACGCTCTCTACCACCACCGAGACCGATAAGCGGCAGCACGCAGCCGCAGATCTGGCCGCGCGCCATTCTCTCCAGTCGACCCAAGATCTAGCTTTGGCCGCGAAAACGAACAACGTGGCGGCGGATGGGCTCGAGGCGCTTCGGGAGGCGCTTGTCGGCTTCGTCTTCGGAGAGATGGATGCCGAACAGATGAAGGCGAACGAGGCCGCGCTCCAGACCACGATCGCCTGCCTGGGCGTAGTCGATGATCAGGAATCGGCTGACGCCTTGGCGAAGCTCGCTTTCTCACCCGACTACGGTCTCATGAGTGTGAGAATCAACGCGATGCAGGTTCTCGGGCAGATGAGCGCTGACTACTCCCTTGCTCATCTGATTGCTGCTTTGACGCTGCCATCATCCACCGATCCCTCCGGGGGGCTGGCAAACGTCGCCTCCGCGGCCTTGCTCGGCTTGCCCGACACGGCAGCGACTCTTGTACAGGCGAGAGTCGACAACTCGACCAACGATGCGGCTTGTATCGCGATCGATCGATTGATAGTCCAGACCGGCGACGCCGCCATTGAGCCACTGCTGGCGCATCTTGGCACCGGCCAGTGGGTGTCCAATTTGGTCCTCGAGCTAGGGACCCCCGCCCTGTCGGCCCTGAGCGAGCAACTGAAGAGTGACGACTCAGCGGTCCGCTACAAGGCTCTCGATGGGATGCTCGCCCTCTACGAGCGTGACATCACAGCGGTCGGGCCGTACTTGGTTCTGCCTGATCTCGTGCCCTTGCTCCTCGAAACCCGCTCGCGAGAGAGCCTAGGTCTCGGCGGCATCAATACACTAGAGAGGGTCTTGGCGCGCATTGGCCAACCGGCGGTCGATCCTTTGATCGACCTCTTAGGCGAGAAGGAATGGGTCGACAATGTGCTGGTGCAGATAGGGGCACCCGCCGTTACGGCTCTGACCCCCCGGCTCTCAAGCGCCGACAGCGCCACGAGATACGACGCGCTGGGAGTGCTCCTCAGAATGCACCAGACCAAGAAGGCTGCGGTGGCGGACGTGTTGGCCACCGAGGAGATGCTCCCGCTGCTGATAGAAGCTCGAAGTGACGCCGGATACGGCGACACACGCGACTATGAGATCTACCTGGTCTTCCAGGACATCGGCGATCCGGCAGCGCAGGCGCTCGTGCCCATGCTGCCGGATACCATGTGGGCTGGTGACGCCTTGTCGGCCATGGGACCGGCCGCCGAGCCGGCTCTCATGACGGCGTTGACCAGCGGTGAAGTGGACGAGCGGCTAGAGGCGGCCTACGTGCTGGTGTCGATGTACTACTCCGGTCGGGACAACGTTCCCCAGTTGGCGGCCGCTCTCGAGAGCAAGGACCTCAAGTTCATCGCCTCTCACTGGGTGTTCTACATCCAACTCGGACAGGCCGGCACCGAGAGCACTATCGCCGACGCCCTTCTGAAGCATGGCAAGAAGCAGATGGGCCTGGACTGCCTGAACTGCGGCAACGAGACCTTGGACGCCGCCGCGAGAAAATGGGGAACCAACCACGGGTACTACGTGTACACCGAAGAGGGGGCAGGGTACGCAGGCCCCGCTTGGGGGGGATGATCAGCCCGGTTCCCCTGCCTGGCTGAGCCGGCCCCGGGCCGATCGATTCGGATCGTAGCGGTACCGGGCGTTCTTCCGCGAGCGCTCGTGTCGAGACTCCGCCCTGGGGCTTACTCCCGCGAGAGAAGATCCGCACGACCACCTGCGCGCGAACCGTCTGATTTCGACCTCAGGTAGACTGGAGCCGCCAAGCTCGATACCGAGGAGGACCGATTCGTGACGACCGCATCCCCCGACCGTCTCGCAATTCCGGGCGGTCTTCGTCGTGACCACCTCGACCTGCGCTACCCCACTCACCGCCTGCGCCGCGTCGACCGTCCTACGACGACGATCACCGGAGAGGTCGCTCGCTTCGACGAACGCGAGCACGGGTTCTTCAAGCTCCTTCGCGGAGATTCCGGCCCGGTGCCGCAGCGGGAATTCCTGCGTTTCGTCGACAAGTATCCCTTGTCGGGAGCGATGAAGGCCGTGGAACACCACCTGGCGGCGGCCGTCGACGGGCCTGTGGAGGCGACGCGGGCGCCCCTGCCCGACGATACGACGGTCATGAGCAGGCACATTAAGCAAACGGCCCTCTTTCTGCGGGCCGACGACGTGGGCATCTGCGAGCTGCCTCCCTACGCGGTCTACTCCGTCGACAAGACCGGAGAGCCGGTGGAACTGGGGCACACGCACGCCATCGCCGTCCTGGTGGACCAGGGATATCCCTCGTTCGCCGCCGCCAGCGGTCGCGACTGGCTCAGCAACTCCCAGAGCTTCCGCTCGTATTCGGCCACCGCGCTCATCTCGTCCATACTGGCCGACTACATCCGCCGGCTCGGCTACTCTGCCCGGGCCCACCACTCCATGGACTACAAGGTGGTCATCCCCCCGATCCTCATGATGGCGGGCCTGGGTGAGGTCAGCCGCATCGGGGGCATCGTGATACATCCGTTCATGGGACCGCGTTTCAAGGCGGCGGTGGTGACCACCGACCTACCTCTGCTGCCCGATCGGCCTATCGACTTCGGCCTTCAGGACTTCTGCAGCCTCTGCAAGAAGTGCGCGCGGGAATGCCCGTCGGACTCCATCACCCACGGACCGAAGACCCTCCACAATGGCTACGAGATCTGGCGGAACGACATAGAGTCGTGCGCCCGTTTCCGGGTGACCAACGCCCGGGGAGCCAGTTGTGGCCGGTGCATCAAGGTGTGCCCGTGGAACAAGGCCGACACGTGGTATCACTCTATGGCCACCCACCTGGCCGGTCGGTCGCGCCTGGCCCGCCGCGGACTCATCTGGCTCGACGACGCCCTCGGTTACGGCAAGGCCGACCCCGATCTACAGTGGTGGTTCGACATGGAGCACGTGGAGGGCGGAGTGGCGCCGCGATGAGCCGAAAGATGACCTCGGCGCCATCGGCGATGCAGTCCCGAGCCACGTGCTTGAAGTTGTCGACAGAAGCGCGGCCTCTATGGCCTCGTCCTTGAAGAGCACGGCCCGCTCCATGGTCCGCATGTGCTCGGCAGACAGAGTGAGCGCTCTGACCGGCTTGTGGTCGATGGCCCTCGATCTCGCTCCCAGCCGGTCGATACCCTGCTCCATCTCGGGCAGCGCGCCCTCGAATTCGGTGATCACAGCGAACCGGCTACCCGTCATCCGGGTGCCGGCTGACGGTCAGGCGGGCGAACCCGTCCTTAGCCGGGCTGTTAGACCTGGCTGGCGACCACGAACGAGTTCTTCATGAGTCTCTGGATGCCCGGCGCCGAAGCGCAGTCGCCGAGCATCTCGAATTCGACCGCAGCGCCGAAGAAGGCGGTCGCTTCGGCGCTCCGAGGCTCGTACCCAACTGCGAGCACCACCGTGTCGCACTCGAGTTCGTGCTCGACGCCCTCCGCGTCGGACCAGGTGACCCTCCCCCTCTCCACCTTCGTGCACCTCGCGTTCACCTCATAGTGAAAGCCGGGCAAAGCCAGCCACGCCTCCTCGAGCGGGGCGCGGTAGTGCACGGGAGCGCAGTCGTGGGCCAGTAGCGCGAGCATCTCGACTACGGTAACCTCGTGGCCGAGCGCGGCGATGTGCATGCCCGTCTCGACCCCGATCTCCCCTCCGCCCACGATCACGACTCTCTGGCCCAGCCTGTCTTCGTTGCCGAACACGTCGGCGGCTTTGACCACATCCTCGGAATCCATGCCGGGAATCGGCGGCACGATCGGCTTCGAGCCCACACAGACGAGAACTGTGTCGTAGTTCCCAGCCTCTATGATCTCGGGGGTGACGGCCGTGTTCAGCCTGACGTCGACGGGAGACTTCGCCACCTGCCCGACCAGGTACCCGGCGAACTTCGCGATGGGCCACTTGAACGCCGGCGCCCCCGCGGCCGGCAGCTGGCCACCCAGGTGGCCGCTCCGCTCGTAGAGCGTCACCTCGTGGCCCCGCTCGGCGCAGATGAGAGCCGCGTTCATGCCCGCCGGGCCCCCACCGACCACCGCTACCTTCTTCCTGCGACTCGGCGGCGACACCAGCTCGTTGACGCGGTGCTCCATGCCCCACTTCGGGTTCACCGAACACTGAGGAGCCCACGGGTCGGCGGCGCCCGACCGGTGGCACTTGTTGCACCTGATGCACGGCACCACATCCGCGTTGCGGCCCTCCACGGCCTTCAGACCGAAGTCCGGGTCGGCGATGAATGCTCGGGCCGCGCCGATCAGATCGACCCGGCCTTCGGCGAGCGCGCGCTCGCAGAGTTCGAGGTCTTGGAAGCCGCCGATAGCGACTATCTTCACGCCGGTACTCGCTCGAGCCTTGACCTCCGCGGCCAAGGGCAGCCACGGGGTCGCGCCGCCGTGGACGCCGATGCAGCTGGACATGTCCACGCTGTGCGGACGGATGTGCAAGACATCGGCGTAGCCATCGAGGGCCTGGGCGTAGCGAACGGTGTCGTCCATCGTCCATCCGCCCTCCTCACGCTCGTCGGCGGTCACGGTCGTCTCGATGATGAAGTCGCGCCCGCACTCCCGTTTGATCCGCTCGAAGACGTAGAGCGGGTAGCGGATGCGATTCTCGAAGCCACCTCCGTACTTGTCGGTGCGTTTGTTGGTAGCCGGTGTGAGAAAGCGCCCGAGATTGACCCGGTACGAGTTGTGGACGTAGCCGCCGTCGAAGCCGGTCTCCTTGAGGGCCAGCGCCAGGCGCACCATCTCGTCGGCCACCTCGATGAGCATCGCTTCGGGCATCTCCCGCCCGCTGCCGGAAGTGCTGCCGTCGCCGCGGATGAAGAACGACGACACCCCGTCACTGACATCCCAGCCCTCGGGAATATCGGGGCCGAGCGTCATGGTGCACTTCACTCCAAAGGCGTGAATCGCATCGGTCAACAGAGAGATCGCGTGCTGGCAGCGAGCGTCGAAGAAGTCCCATTCGGAATAGTGGGGCGTCTTCACCCCCACCTTGGTGCCGAAGAGGGTCATCATGGCCACGCCGTGGCGGGCCCGGCTGATGTAGTGGGAGATGATGGCATCGGTCGGATAGGACTCGGGACCCTGCAGGAATGGCGGCTGGCTGCACAGGGAAATGAGGTGGCTCTTGAGGGTGTGTCCCGCGATCTGTACGGGGCTCATGAGGTGTGGATAGGGCGCTTTCATCTCCGCCTCCCTGGTCTATCGGTAGGTCCCGTACTCCCGTGTGGCGTCAACCCAGGCTCGCACAAGTTCGAGCTTGCTCCCCTCCAGCTCGCCTACTCCGGTCGACATGATGTAGCCGCCGTTCTTGCCCACGACTTCGCAGAGCCTGTGAGTGTACTCGCGCACCTCCGAGACGGTTCCCCCGGCGAGCAGCGAGTTGGGCATGCCGCCCACGATGCACATGGTATCGCCGAGCACTTCTTTCACTTTGAAGATGTCGCTCTTCTGGAACCAGCCGATCACCTTGCCGGCAGGCAGTTCGCGCAGATACTCGAGGCGCTTGTCCCAGGCTCCCTCGAAGAAGGCGAACGGAGTGATGCCTTGATCGATAAGGACAAGGAACATGTTCTTTAGCTGAGGCCAGTAGAACTTCTCGAACTGGGCGAGCGACATGAAGCCGTCGGAGCCACGGTGTAACGGGAAGCCGGCCAGGTTGAATCCGGTCGCCTTGCAGCTCATGAGCACGTGCTCGAGCATGATGCCTGTGACCCGCTCCTCCGCGGCGAGCACCAGTTCGGGCTCGCGCAGCATATCGAGCATGATGCCCCGCATGCCACGCAGGGTGTCGGACATGAAGTCGAAAGGCGCCGATGCGTGGGGGCCGAGGAAGAAGGCCGGCGGAAAGCCGAGGGCCTCCATGCGCCGCTGCGCTTCGGCCATGCGCTCGCCCTGTTCGGCAGCGACGTCGAGCGCCCGGGCGAAGGCCCGTGCGGCACTCCGCATCTCGGGAGACGAGTAGAAGTGCAGGCTGTCGAGATTGTAGAAGCCGTAGGCCCACATGCCGAGCGGCGGCAGAGTGCGCAGCCCCTCAAGCTCGGAGAAGACGCGCGGCAGATACGTGCGAATCGCCCAGTCAGACGGGTCGCTCAAGAAGGCGGGGTAGTCATCGGCCTTCATGAACTCGCCTTCGAGGAACTGGAACGAACCCGAGGCGGGGAGGCCGAGGCCCGGCCAGGCGGTCATACGGTCGCCGAGCACCGGGGAGGCCCCCGGCATGATGGGCCCGAGAATGCTGTCGGGCTCGAACTCGCACGCGAACCTCTCGAGGATCTCCTGAGCGCGCTCATGATCGTCCTGGAGCTCCTGGTGGGTGATGCCGCCGTACTCCGCAAGCAGATAGCCGGCTGTCATGCTGAGAGGGACCCGGTCGGGTTGTTTGAGGACCGCCGCATCCCAGACTCGCCTCGACCTTTCAGCGTACAGTTGCGCGCCGTTCATAGCGTTCATGACCATCACCGATCCTTAGGAACGTGCTTGGTAGTGGACAGCCTGCCCCTTATATACACCACCCCTGCGATGGTTCCAACGAAGGGGAAGAGAGCAAGCCAGAGGTAGCCGGCCAGGTATCCGTTCTGGCCTGAAGTGGCGCCGTACCGATCGAGAAGCATGCCGAACACCCAGGGCGCCAACAGAGTGCCGAGCAGATTGGTCAGATTGAGAAAGCCCGAGGCCGAGCCGACCTGTTTCGCCTGGGGGACGATGTCGGGCACCGAACCCAGGATCGCGGGAAACAACACCATGGTCATGAAGCCCGATACGATCACGAAACCGATGGCAAGCCCGGCTCCAGGAACGACCGGAGCCAGGGCGGTGAACACCACCATGACCGCCATGCCCGTGAGAAGAACGAAAGGCTTACCCCACCTGGCCATCGCCGCCGCCCCCGCGATGTTGCCGAGCAATTGGGCCACTCCGACCGCGGCCGTCAGATACGCCGCCACGGCCGTTCCGGCGCCGCGTTGGTCCTGCAGAAAGGCCGGTGTCCAGGCAAGGATCCCGACCACCACGGCCATCACCCCGATGTTGATCACGGCAAGCAGGATGAGCCTGCGATTGGCGGCCACCGCCCCGACGTCGCGGAGCGTGGCCCCCAGCGAGGCCTGCCGGGAACCCTCGCCTGCCGGCGCGCGCACGGGCGCCTGAAAGACGGCCATCAGACCGAGCAGAAGCACGAGCCCGGCCGTCAGCAGGAAGACGCTCCGGTACCCTCCAGCCGATTGGACACTCGGCATGATGAGCAGGGCGGCTATTACACCCAAACCGTGCCCGCTGCCAAAGATGCCGAGCGCCCGGGCCTGCCGGTCGGGCCTCACGTAGTGGGTGAACAGGTGGTTTGTCACCGGAGTGATGGTCGCCCCGCCCAAGCCCTGGAGCAGACGGCCCGCCAGAAAGCCCGCGAAGGAGGAACTCACTGCGAACACGAGAGCTCCCAGCACGAAGACGACGATGCCGACGATCAGCGTTCTCCCTCCCCAGCGGGCAACGGCTACGCCGGCGGGGATAGACCCGATCGCGAAGGCGAGCATGAACGCCGAGGTGAGCAGTCCAACGTCGGCGCCCGAGAGCGAGAACTGCTCTTGGAGCTGGTTCTGCACCACCGGCACGACCGACATGGCGATGCTGTTGGCGACCATGACCAGCATCAGCGAGAGGGCCAGCCGGTCGCCGGCGGGCCCTCCCTCTCTATATGTGTCCGCGACCGGGGCGCTCGTCACGATATGTAGACGACCTCGCCGCGCTGCACGATGTCCATCCGCCGGAACTTCATCTCGTCGTCGGTGTGGCCGAACACCACTCCGCACTGGAACGTGTAGCCTTCGGGGATGCCGGCTTCGCGGGCCAGATCTGCGCCGGCGGGCTTGTTGAGGCAGTGCGCCAGCGAGCGGATGAAGCACGAGCCGTAGCCGAGTTCGGTGGCCTCGAGGATCATGTAGCCGGCCGCCACCGCGCAGTTGAGCGGCCCCAGGGGGTTTTCCGTGGGAGCCGAGTAGAGGGCGCCCACCGGCGCGCCGTGGAACGGGAGGTAGCCGGGAAGCTTGGCGCGGCCTATGGTGAACTCGTCGCCCGAGGCAAGCATGGCCTCCAGCGTCTTCTCGTTGAGGCGGGCCATAAGGTCCTTGTTACGGATCACCGAGATGCAGTACGGCCCGGCGTTGGACGCCCAGCGGGCGGCGCCGACGATCGTCTCCGCATCGGCGTCGGAAACGGGCTTGTCCAGGTAGGAGCGGATGCTTCTGCGAGTGACTATCGCGTCGTTGACGTTCATTCTTCTTCCTCCTTGTTGAGCCTGTCGGAAACCCAAGCCGCGGCCTCCAGGTCGCGCTGGGCGGCCTATCGCGCCCTGGGCGCGGGGCTTCATTTCCCGACGGGCTGTTGTATTCCGGCGATGCAGGGGCCGGCAGTGATGTGGCATTCCCGCGCGAATGCGTCGGGATACTTCCGCTTCAGCCCTTCGAGATCGGTCTTCTCCACCTCGGCGAGGAAGCCCGAAACCACCATACCCACAGTGTTCTTCGACGTGCACTTACCCGGCACGATGGTGTTGATGACGCCGCCCCGATCGATCTCACCCGGGACGATCGGGTCGTACTTGGCTCCGTGGTCCATGCCGACCGCCCCAGGGATGATGCGCTCGGTGACGTACGCGCCGGCGAGGACGATGCCCCGCTCGTTGTAGATGGAGACCACGTCACCGTGTTTGATGCCGCGAGCGGCCGCGTCTCGCGGATGCATCCACAGCGGGTGGTACTGGTAGCCGTCGGTTCCGCGGATCTTGCAGGTGTCGATCTCACGGAACCAGGTGACGTCGTCGTGTTGGGAGTGCACGCCCCAGCGCGGGTGGTTGCTCATGACAAGCAGCGGGTACTTCTCGCTCCGTGCGGTGCCGACGGACTCCTGGTGTGTCTCGCCCTCGGCGATCCACTTGGGCACCGGCGGCCGCTCAGGATCGTCGGGGAAGTGCTCCGCCAGCCCCGTCGCGTAGAACTCCAGCTTGCCGGTGGGCGTCTGCAGCGGGTTGCCTTCAGGGTCCTCGTAGAACTTGATCAGTCCGGCGGGGATACTCTCCCAATCGGGCTGGGGCGAGACCACGTAGTAGCCCTTCTCGTTCAGTTCCTCCCACGAGATCCTGTCGGCCACGTTGGAGTGTTCCCAGCCCAACTTGATGATGTCGGGGATGCTGAGTCCGCCGGTGTACTCCTCCAGCAGGCCCAACCGCTCGGCGACCTTGCACACGATCTCGTAGTCGCTGAAGCTCTCCCCCAGCGGCTCCATGCAACGCGGTTCGGGAAAGAGCATGTCCATCTGCCCGCTGTAGACGTCGGAGGCGATGTCGTCCTCCTCCAGTTTGGTGTTGACCGGCAATAGCAGGTCGGCGAAGAGAGCGTCGTTCTCTATCCAAGGATGCTGGCAGAGGACGAATTCGATGTCGGGGTGCCGCATGGCCCGGATGAAACTGTTGCCGTCGTTCCAGCAGGTGATCCAGGAGGGGGAATCGGTCCAGACCATATGGATCTTGGAGGCCCCCGGCGCGGGATATGTGTACTGCATGAACTGGTCTTCGCGCTCGCTCCGCGCGCCGTAGCGGTTGCCGTACCAGGTACCCTCGCCCTCGAGGATGAGCTTGGGCACAAGGGTCTTGGGGATGCACGACTCGCGCTTCCACTCCGGCGGCAGATCTCCCCGATAGGCTGCATCTACGCTGATGATGGCTGAAGGCCGCGGCGCCGACTGGTTCTCGGGGAGGGCGAACAGACCCCACTCGATCATCTTCGCCTGGTTGCAGCCGGGCTTGCCCAAGCCCTGCATGGCGAGGCAGAGCACCTGCAGGCGGGCCGGCTCGGTGGCGTAGGGGCCGCGAATGCCCGGTCCGCCGTTGGAGATGACCACCGTGGTGCGCTTCGAGGCCCACTCATCGGCGAGAGCCTTGATGGTGCGAGGGGGGACGCCGGTGATGGGCGAGGCCCACTCAGGCGTCTTCGGCACGCCGTCCTCGCGGCCCATTACGTAGTCCTCGAACTTGTCGACTCCGTACGCGTGGGTCTCGAGATACGCCTTGTCGTACGTGCCTTTCTCGAACCAGCGATAGGCGATAGCTAGATAGAGAGCGGCGTCGGTGTTCGGCAGCACCGGGATCCACTTGTCGGCGTGCACGGCGTTGCCGTAGTTGCAGTCCGGAGCGACGTAGATCTGTTTGATGCCGAGTTCCGTCCACCAGTAGTTGAAGCGGCTCACCAACTGGCCACCCCAGCCCCACGGAGTGGTCTCGGGGTCACAACCCCAGAAGAGCAGGAGTTCCGCGTTCTTGGAGATGTCGTAGAGCAGGTTGCTCTGCGGCAACTGCTGGCCGATGTACTCGCAGCCCCACACGTGCTTGGCTCCCCAGAACCAGCCCTCCCAACTGTCGGCCTGGCGGACCTGGTGGGTGTAGCCGCCGAAGAGGTCGAGCAACTTGCGGGCGCAGCCGTGTGGCCCGTGCACCGTCTTGTTCTCGCCGTGCTGGTCGTTCTGGTAAAGGATAGCGGTCGGTCCGTAGGTGTCGCGCATGCGCTTCATCTCTGAGGTGACGATGTCGAGGGCTTCGTCCCAACTGATGCGCGCGAATCTGCTGACGCCCCGGTTCTGGATGTTGCGCCCGCCAGGGCCGGTGGAGCCCGGCGCGCCGTTCGGGTCGAAGTCCACGCGCTTCATGGGGTAGCGGATGCGGGCGGGCGAAAAGACCCGCTTCTTGTAGCAGAGGGAGAGCGGTGGCGGGAGGGTCTTTTCGCCCGGATCGAAGGTCTTGCCCCGGGCCTTCATGAGCCAGGGCTTCACTTCCTCTTTGGTGTACCGATCGTAGTAGCGCACCGGGCGTATGCGGAGCACCTTGCCCTCGTTAACGTCGACGAAGCAGGCGTTGGCCCCGCCGTTGGCGCCCAGAAAGCACATATCCCTGACGATGGTCCGCTCGCCGGTGACGGCGTTCTTCTTCTCGACGGGGTCACTCACCGCCGTCTCCTTTCCACAGCTCCACGTCGCCCACGTTCTGATCTGCCGCGGTCGTATCGATGGGCCCCAGCTTCTTGGTGAGGTAGCCCGGCCTCTCGATACGAAGGGTGTAGACGCCCTCGGGGAGATCGCGAAGCCAGAAGTCGCCGTAATTATCGGTGCTCGTCGTTATGGTTTCGGCGGTCGCGCGGTTGGCGGCCGTCACCGTCGCTGCTTGGAGGCACTCGTCGGCCTCGGGGTCGAACACGGCTCCGGCGATCCACCTCGTAGGCAGGTTGCGGTAGTAGACCCGGGGACGGGTGGTAAGCTCGGGTTTGAGGAGCCCGGCCCCTTCGAGCTTCTCTTTGATGGCGGGGTCGTTCTCATCGCCGAAGGTGAAGGCTCCGGTGGGGCAGGCATCCGAGCAGCGGGTCTCGGTCCAGCCGGCATCGAGCAGGTGGGCGCAGAAGGTGCACTTCTGGGCGATGCCCAGGTCGTCGTTAAAGAAGATCACGTTCTCGTAGGGGCAGGCCGCGAGACACATCTGGTTGCCGCGGCACCTCAAGGGGTCGATGATGACGATGCCGTCGGGCCGGCGGTAGATGGCGCCCGCGTTACAGGCTGCGATGCAGGGGGCCTCCTCGCAGTGCTGACACATGCTGTGGTGGTAGGTCACCTGCACCTTGGGCACCGAGCCCCGCTCCAGATCGATGACCTTGTTCCAGAACTGGCCGGTGTCGGGCTGGGGTTTGGCGATAGGCGACCAGTCGTTACCCACGTGCTCGTCTTTGCAGGCCACCTGGCAGTTGTGGCAGCCGTTGCAGATGGCGAGGTCGATGATCATGACTTTGGCCAAAGGGCACCACCTTTCTTGATCGATACCGCGGCCCCGCCCATCGAGATCGCGGCGTATTCTTCTCGACAGAATCGACCGGCGGTGGACCCCCGAGACCTGCACTCTCTCGATGGGGCAGCGTGGCGACTCACTAGGGCCTTGGTACCATAGAACTTAATTGATGTCAATTCGGCAACCCGGCGGCGGACCGCTTCGTGGGCCGCAGAACCCGTGTTGACTCCGCGACAGGCGCCTGCTACGGTGTGCTTGACTGATATCAATTAACTTATCGTCAAACGCTAGGAGAGGCAAGCTAGACATGGCCAACGGCAAGTACGATCAATACGTCCGCGAAATGCCCCGCCACGAGGAACGTGACCACTTCGTCGGCAAGGTCAACCACGTCTTCATGTTCGACAACGTGGAGAACCCGCTGAACAAGATGTGGTATTCCATCTACGAGTGCTTCGCTCCCGGCACGGGGCATGGTCTGGGCCAGACTTGGGAGATCCCCAGCATGAATGAGAGCGTCACCGAGACCGCTCATACGCACCCAGCCGACGAGGTGCACCTGTTCTTCGGAAGCGATTACGAGAATCCGGATGAACTGGGTGGCGAGGTCGAGCTCTGGCTGGGCACCGGCGACGAGGCCCAGCAGTTCATCCTTACTAAGAAGACCGCCGTCTACGTTCCGGCCGGCGTGGCTCATGCCCCGTTCTACTACCGCAAGGTGACACACCCGCCGTTCTTCCATGTGGCTATCCTGCAGATGGCTGAGATCGAAGCTACCCAGACCGGCTGGCTCCCCCCCAGCTTCAGGAAATAGCATAGTTCCCGCGCAGCGCGCAAACCGTAGTGCATAATGCAGAGTTCGCGGTCCTCCAAATGATGGGAGAACGAGGATGAACGTCCTAGGCCAGTTGCTGTTCGACGGGTTGGTCATGGGTCTCGTCTACGTGATCCTGGCCGTCGGCCTGGTATTGATCACCAGCGTCAACAAGATCCTCTTCATGGCCTACGGCATGTTCTACACCATCGGCGCGTACTTCACATGGTTGTGCATCGACAAGGCCGGTGTCCCCTATGCTGCGTCCGCGATCATAGGGGCGCTGGTCTCCGCGCTCGTGGGAACCCTCAGCTACGTGCTCATCTTCCGCCGGCTACAGCAGAGCAGAGGGGCGTTCCTCGCCACCTTGATCGGGTCGCTCGGCCTCATGCTCGTACTCAACCAGGGCGTCCTGCTGGGTTTCGGAACTGTGCCACGGAGCATAGAACAGGTGTTCAAGGGCTCCTGGAAGGTCGGGGGGGTGAACATCACCCAGTCGAAGCTGCTGGTCATCGTGTGCGGCATCGTCATCACCACCGCCTTGTTTCTCATCGTCATGAAGACGAAGATGGGCCGGTCGATGCGGACCGCCTCCTTCCAGCCTGAGATAGCGTCTCTGCACGGCATCAGCGCGAATCGCGTCTATATGTTGACTCTGGCCCTCGCGACCGGCACCGCCGGACTCGCCGGGGCCCTCCTCGCCCCCAACTACGGCATCTCGGCCGACATGGGCAACAACGTCATCTGGACCGTGCTCCTCATGATGATGGTCGGCGGAATGGACAGCCTGTTCGGCGCGGTGGCCGGCGGGCTCGTGATCGGGGAGATGATGAGCTTCGGCCTCTACTATCTGGGCGGCATCACGCAGGTCATCATCTTCGCCGTGATTGGAATCATCCTCTACCTCAAGCCTGCCGGGTTGCTCGGCAAGGGCGTCGACATAGGGATCTGACACAGTGAAAACTATCCGCTCCCCGAGGTTTGTGTTCTCTCTGGCCTTCATCGTCGTCGGCCTGCTGGTTCCGGTGTGGGTGACCTCGCCCTACTACCTCGGCATCATCATCGACATCATGGTCAACACCATGCTGGCCATCGCCTTCGTCATGATGTTCCGCACGGGCCTCTGCAACCTGGGCCTCACGGCCTTCTGGGGCATGGGCGCCTACTTGACCGCCATTCTGACGATCAAATGGGGCATCTCTGTCTGGCTGTGCCTCCCGGCCGCGGCCATATTCTGCGCGCTGATGGGCTGGGGCCTGGGATACATCATGATCGGCCGCGGCAGGGGCGGGTTCAACTTCGTCATCCTGTCGTCGGTCATCGGCATGATCTTCCCGGTGATCGTGGGCAGCATCGAATGGGTCGGCGGGTATGCGGGCATGTCGGGCATCCCCGCCCCGGATAGTATCCCCCTGCCCGGGGGCACTTCGATAGTCTTCGAGGGGCCCCGCCAGTTCTACTATCTGGCGGCGCTGATACTCATCGTGATCGTGCTCGTGTGCGGAGCCTTCTACCGGTCGTGGACCGGCCGGGCGTGGAAATCGATCGCCATCAATCCCCGCCTGGCTGAGTCGCTCGGCATCGACGTCTTCGGCTACCGCATGGTGTCGATCGTGGTCGGCTCGGCTTTCGCCGGCGTCGTGGGAGTCTTCCTGGCAAGCTACACGACCTTCGTGTCGCCCACGCAGTACGGCATGTGGAAGAACGTCTACATCCAGGCCTATGCCGTCCTCGGAGGCATGGGCTATCCCGTGCTCGGACCACTGCTTGGCGCCGCTGTCATGACCGTTGTGCCGCAGGTCGTCCAGTTCTCCAATCTGGTCGCGCCCCTCTTCGTAGGCGTGGTTCTGATCGTCCTCATCCTGTTCTTCCCGGATGGCCTGCTCGGCATCATCACCCGCGCCGACCGGTTCACGAAGGCTCTAGGCCGAGTCTGGCGGCGCAGCGGGATTCGCGACGGCACGCCCGAGGAGGAGTTGCCCGTCGCCGTCCTTGCACAGCCCGATGCCGGAGCCAGGGGTGAAGTCGATGCTTGAGCTTCATGACGTGACAAAGCGCTTTGGCGGTCTTGTCGCGCTCGACAACCTGACGTTCGAGGTACGCGAAGGCGAGATTCTGGGGCTCATCGGTCCTAACGGCGCCGGCAAGACAACCTGCATCAACGCCGTCTGCGCCTTCTATCCGGCCACCACCGGCCGCATTGTTTGGCGCGGCCAGGACATCACCCGGCTCAAGTCGTACGAGATCGCCGGGCTGGGCATCGGCAGGACGTTTCAGTCGTCGGTGCTCTTCATGGAGATGCCGGTGCTCGAGAACGTCTACATGGCCATGCATATGGCCTACAGCACGCGTCGCTGGAAGAGGCTGCTGCGGCTGCCGTCGGGTCGCGATGAAGAACTGGCGCTCAACGCCAAGGCGGCCGACATCCTCGACCGCATGGGTCTGGAGAAGCTCAAGCACGAGCCTACAGGCAACCTCCCCCACGGGCAGCAGAGGTGTCTGGGAATATGCCTTGCCCTAGCCACCAATCCGTCGCTGCTGCTTCTCGACGAACCGTTGACCGGCATGAACGCCAACGAGATCGCCGACATGATGGGGCTGATTCGTAACATCCGCGACGCGGGAACGACCATTCTCATCGTCGAGCACAACATGGGCGCGATCATGAGTCTGTGCGACCGAATCGTGGTGATGGACCACGGCACGAAGATCGCCGAGGGCCTGCCCGCGGATATTCAGAAGAACCCGCTGGTTATCGAAGCCTACCTTGGCGCGGAGGAGATCTGCGAGATCGAGGGACAAAGGGACGGTTCCGATGCTTCTTGAGATAGACGGCCTCTGCGCCCACTACGCCAAGGCAAAGGCCCTGGACGATGTGCATGTGGCTATCGACGAGGGCGAGGTCGTGACTGTGGTCGGAGCCAACGGCGCCGGGAAGACCACGCTCCTGCGAGCGGTTTCGGGGCTGAAGAAACCCAGCGCCGGCCAGATACGCTTCAACGGTAGACGTATCGACCAACTGCCGGCCCACCGGGTCACCAAGCTGGGAATCATCCAAGTGCCGGCAAACAGGATGATCGTCTCGACCATGAGCGTCCTCGACAATTTGAAGCTCGGCGCGCACCTGCGCAACGACCGGGCCGGCGTGACCGCCGACCTCCGCGACATGTACCAGCACTTCCCCATCCTCGAAGAGCGCAAGAACCAACTGGGCGGACAACTGAGCGGCGGCCAGCAGCAGATGCTGGCGCTGGCCAGGGCGCTCATGGCAAGGCCGAAGCTCATCCTCATGGACGAGCCGAGCACGGGCTTGGCGCCGCTCATGGTGGCCGAGGTGGGGCGACAGATAGCCGACGTCAGCCAGCGACTCAGTATCAGCATCCTGCTCGTCGAGCAGAACGCCCGCATGGCTCTCAAGCTGGCCGACCGGGCCTACATCCTGGAACTCGGCAAGGTCGTCCTGGAAGGCAAGGCGTCGGCGCTGGCCTGTGACGAGCGCGTGCAGCGCAGCTACCTCGGTGGGCTGTAGATGCTCGTAGTCGCTGAGAAGATCAACGGCACGCTCCCGCTCATCGCGAAGGCGGTGGAGGCGCGCGACGCGGCGTTCATACAAGATCTGGCCGTGCGCCAGGCTGAGGCGGGCGGCGACTTCATCGACCTCAACGCGGGCACGGGGCCGGAGCGCGAACCGGAAGACCTGGTGTGGCTGGTGCGGACCGTCCAGCCCCTCGTCACGGTACCCCTCGCCCTCGACAGCGCCGAACCGGCGTCTCTTCTGGCCGGCCTCGACGCGACCACCACTCCCCCGCTCATCAACTCCATCAGCGGCAAGACCCACTCCCTGGAGGACGTGCTGCCGCTCGTGGCGGAGCGTTGCTGGGGCGTCGTCGCTCTTCTCTTGGATGACAGCGGCATACCGAGCACTGTCGAGCAGCGTCTGGCTATCGGGCGCACGATCATCGCCCACACCCGGGAGGCCGGACTCGCCGACGAGCGCGTGTTCATCGATCCGCTCGCCATGTCGGTCTCGACCCGGCAGGACGGCGCCCTGGTAGCCCTCGACACCATGAGGCTGGTGCGCGAAGAGTTCCCCTTGGTCAAGTTCGGGCTGGGGCTCAGTAACATCTCGTTCGGCCTGCCGGCACGCAAGCTGATCAACCGGGTCTTCCTCACGCTGACCCTCACGGCCGGGCTCGACATGGCCATCATGGACCCGCTCGACAGCGCGCTACGCGGCGAGTTGCTGGCGGCGGAGCTGCTGCTCGGGCGCGACCGCTACTGCCGTACCTTCACCAAGGCGTTCAAGGCGGGGCGGATCAACTAGTTCCCTCCTCGACGCCGCTACCCTTCGCCGCGTCGCCCCACCCCGCAGCCGTACGGATATCCGCTTCTTTCCACAAGGCCGCAATGCAGGAGGAGGCGCAGCGCAGACGCCAAGAGGAGGCCATGCGTCATTGTGCGGAGGCGGCAGAACGCGACGCTGGAAGCAAGTAGAAGAAGCCCTCGACGGCTCTCGTAGTAGATGGGCACGGTGGCCTTGTCCTCCACCGCCCGTTGGATGTCATACACGCTGATGTAGTCGCCTAAGACGGCGCGGGTGTTCGGGTCCTTCAGGCCTATGGGCGTACCGGTGAACCCGATGAACGAGGCGCCGGGCAGGGCGTCGTGCATGTGGCGGGCGAAGCCGTCGATGAAGTCCTATTGGCTGCGGTGGGCCTCGTCGGCGATCACCACGATGGTGCGCCGCTCAATGATCACCCCCCGTGGCTGCGCGCAACTCCCGCAGCCGCTTGATGGCCGCCTGCAGGCAGCCACTCTCGAACTGGCCGTCTATGTAGCCGCCACAGAAGCGCTCCCCCCGAGCCAGAATCACGAGATAGCGTCGAATCTGGTCCAGAGTGGCAGTCTCCATGTCGGCCGGCTTCTCCAAGACGCGGGTCGTCTCGGGCTCCCGGCGGTTGAGCCAGTCCGGGTCTTCCGGCAGGCGCTTGTAGGGATCTATGAACGCGCTGGTCTCGCAGCAGAGGGGGATGAACTCCTGAACTACCGGATGATAGTCGGACCGGCCGAAAGCATGCACCAGCTTGCCGTCTTTCTCGATGGGTTCCGGGTGGACCCACGTGGCAATCTGAAAACCCGGGGTCTCGATAGGCTGCAGCAGCTCGAGCATACGGTCGATGTCCTCGATAGCCCATGTCTTCGTCGGATGTTCGCGGCTCAAAGCCCCGTCCCGCCTTCCTTCGCGCGCTCCGCCAACGCCACAATCAGGCCCTCGCGCCGCGTCTGCAGCGGCGCTTTGGCGTCCGGGGCCGGCGTAATGCCCGCGCTCTCGGCTATCTGTGCGGTCAGCCGGCCGCCCGCCAGGTACCGGCGGCTGCGGCCCGCACCCACGGCCTTCAGCAGACCGGCAGCCTCCAACTTGGCCAAGTCGTTCACCGCGGTTGCCACCGATACGTCGGCGAGGCTGCGATAGAAGCGGTTGGTCACCTCGCGCCCGAAGAAGGCGTCGTACAGCGCATGCGCCATCCTTCCGTCGCCAGCGCCCACCGATCTGGTCACATCGTCCAGCGCCAGCCACAGCACCCTCTCGGTCGCCTGCCTCAGCGAAAGAGCCTCCACCTGACGCACCTGGGCCCGGATGTGGGCCTCGACGAACGGGGTGACGTCCACGTCGTCGGCCCACTCCGACCCCAGACAGTCGAAGGCTCGGTAGTAGTCGGTGACGTGCCCACCCCACCACTCTTCGAGACTGGTAAATTCGGGCGACTTGTAGTCTCCCCGGTACATGGCCAGCGAAGCGAGGATACGGGCGGTGCGCCCGTTGCCATCGGAGAAGGGGTGGATGCCGGCCAGACGGCAGTGGACCGTAGCCGCCACCAACGGGGCAGGGGTCTGCCTCTGCTCCCCAGCCCAGGCCGCCAACTCAGCCACCAGCCCGGGCACCTCGCTTGCGGGCGGAGGCAGGAAGACCTGTCGAGCCCCGGCCACGTCGACCACGCGGTTCTGGCTCTGGCGGAACCTCCCGGCACCCAACGCGCGGTCCTCGGCCATGGCCCGGTAGTGGATGCCCAGGATGAGTTCCGACTGCCACTCGAACTGCGGATCGTCGGCCCGGCTCAGCACGAACTTCATGGCGTCGCGATATCCCTCAACCAAAGCCACGTCGTGACGAGCCACAGAAGAAGGACGGTCACCCGCGAGTATGCGCCGCACCTCGTCCACCGTGACCGCTACGCCTTCCATCGAGGTGGAGGCGGCGACCGCCTCGGCCTCGAGCTCCCGGCGCGTCCTACCCAGCCAGTTGCGCGGCAGCGGCCCACGCGAGTCTAGGCGCGCCTTGAGTTCGCTCAGCCGAGCGAGACCCGCCTCGATAGTGTCTGTGCTCTGGTAGGAGTACATCCCCGCCCCGGTTGAGTCGACGCTTAATCTACTAATCTGCTAGTAGATTAGCAGGTTATTCTGCGAACGCAACGTGCCGGTGCGTAACTCACAGCGGCTGAGCCCCCTCGCTGAGTATGGCCAGGTATCGGTCGTAGGCGAATACGCGGCCACGGCGCCTGCCGGTGAGCTCCCGGAGCAGGCCCGTCTCGGTCAGGGTTCTGACCGCCCTCACAGCTGTCGCGTAGGAGACTCCGCTCGCGGCCGCCAGATAGTCGACGGTGGCCACAGGCCGGCGCCGTAGAACGTCGAAGACCCGCAGAATGTTGCCGGCGGTCCGGCCGATGTCCCGTATCGCCTGCGCGTCCGCTTCGAAGAGCGCAAGCAGACGATGGGCCGTATCCACGGCTGCTGCCCCAGTGTCCGTGACCCCTTGCAAGAAGAAGTCGAGCCAAGCTTCCCAGTCGCCAGAGGCGCGCACGGCATCCAAGAGCCGACCAACAACTTAAGCCTCGCGGCCAACCCCGAGGGCCTGCTGCTGGAGGAGCAGGTGCTGGCCGCGCTGGCCGGCCGCGGCTTCGACGTTCTTACCTTTGACGACCCCGTGGCTTTTCGCTACGTCTACGAGACCCGCTATCGAGATCGTTGGGGCGAGGGCTCTGGCTCGTCGCCGGCGCTAATCGTGCGCACCGATCAGGCCGGCGTTCGGCGTTTGCCCTATGACCTCCTGCAAACCGGACGCGCCTTGACCCTGACCTTGCACGACCTCTGCCCCAGCCTGAGCTATCCGGTAGTGCGGGACTTCTTCCGCGCCGCGCCCGATTTGCTGGATACACTTCTGGACGCCTGCCGCGCTTACCAGGGGCCACGGCTGAGCGACCAGCGCTCCCTGGCCTTCATCGCCCGCCACGTCTACGGTCTCGACGCCGACCTCGCTGGCTGGACTGGACGACCTGGTCGAGCGCCTGCTGCGTGGTTCACTACCGAGGCTGGCCCCTGCCGGAACGGCTGCAGGCCTGGTTGGTCGCCCTGCTGCACCAGATGCCGGCCATGGATGACCTTCCCATCGAGCGCTGGCTGGCCGACCGCCGGGCTTTCTTCAGCTTCCTCGAAGAGCAATGGCGTCTTTTCTGCGCCAGGAAGAGCCTCGTTGTGGTCGAGCCAGGACCGGTCTACGCGCATAGCCCCTTGTCGTGGACTTCGACCGGCCGGGCATCCGCTCGCTGGCGGATACCCTCTTCCTGGAAAGCAAGCTGCGCCCGGCGACCATCATCGCCGAGCGGTCGCCGCAGAACTGGAGGGCCGTCGGCGTGGCGGTCGACACGTTGTGCGCATCGGACCAAAGACTGGCGCGCCTGCTAGACCTTGTCAACCGCCAGATGCCTGCGCTCGATGCCGGCTACCACGCCTGGCTCGACCTGGCTCCGACCTGGGCCGAGGCGCTGGTGCTGGCCGAGGCCGTACTGGCCGATCCTGCCGCCTTACCCGGCGGCCTGCGCAGCCCATCTCGACACCTCGCAGCAGCGCCTGACCGCCGGCTTCGCCGCCTGGCTGCAGGTCCACTACAACACGCTTCACAGCCTGCCCTACCTGCCGGCGCCCATTCTCGGCCATCAGGTCGCCCACTTCCTGGCGCACCGCCTGCGCCAGGATTCGCAGCGGCAGCCGGCTGGCGCTGATTGTGTTCGATGGGTTGGCTTGGACCAATGGCAGGTTCTGCGCGACGCCTGGCAAGATCAAGGCCGGACGTGGCAATTCGACGAACAGGCATTGTTTTCTGTGCTGCCCACAATAACGCCTATCGCTCGGCAGGCCATCTTCGCAGGCGAGCTCCCGCTCTATTTTCCCGACACCTGGCAGCGCACCGATGTCGACGGCCGGCGCTGGCAGCGTTTCTGGGAGGATCAGGGGCTGCTCGCCAGCGCCGCAGTTTGGTTGCTGGGCACCGACCACTTGGACTGGACCCTGGCCGACAGCCGGGTCCGGCGCGCTCGGGCTGGTGATCACGAGTGTCGACGAGATGGTGCACGGCACGATCGACGGCCGTGGCGAGTTACACGACCGCGTTCGTCGGTGGGTCGAACGCGGATGCCCGGCCAGGTTGTGGAACGCCTCCTGGCTGCCGGGTTCGACGTCTGGTTAACCAGCGATCACGGCAACGTCGAAGCCAAGGGCATCGGCCGGCCCAGAGAAGGTGTGCTGGTGGAGCAGCGCGGCAGCCGGGTGCGCTTCTACACGGATGCTACCTTCCTCCAGCACGCGCACAAGGTGAGGTGGCCGATTCGTTGTCCTGGATACCAGGCGGCCTGCCGGCCGGATTGCTGACCCTCTTTGCCGCAGACCGCACCGCCTTCGCCAATCAGGGCGAGAACTCTACTCACCCACGGCGGGCTGAGCGTGGAGGAAGTGATCGTACCGTGGGTGCACATCACAGAGGGCACGGTCTGAGACCGCCCCGAGCAGGGAATAATAGACATCATGACGCCCGATCAGCATCGGCTTCGACCGCTTCATACGTCTTCGGTGGTTGGATCAGACAGCATTGCTAGCTGGCGAGCTGCGTGACGCCGACGCGCTGCATGCAGGTACTCTTCCAACGGTTGGCCGGCGATATCGCTGGCAAAGAGGCGCTGCGCAAGACGGCAAACGTATTGACACGCATCTGGTGGCGGGTACCGGAGTCACACATTTTGCTTCGCGAGGAGGCACTGGCTCGATTCGAAGCCTGCATCATCGATGAACGACTGATTTTGAACTGGGGAATGACTTTGCTGGCCTTTCCGCTGTTTTGTGAGGTCACCGCCGGTTGTCGGTCGTCTGTTGCGCTTGCAAGGCGCGTTCCGGCAGGCTCAGCTCAGCCAGCCAATCGGTGCCGACTGGGGACATCGCACCACGCTGGATACCGCTGTTCCACGGATCGTGCGCTCCATGTTGGATTGGGGTGTGCTCAAGACCACTGGAGACGGTGGCGTCTATGACGCCGACCAGCAGATTGCCCCTCAAGAGATCGGGCACCGGCTTTGTGGCTACTTGAGGCGTTGCTCTTGTCCCGGCGCACTGACCTAGCTTTCAACGATTTGGTCCGGTCACCGGAGTTGTTTCCGTTTGCTTTGAGGCTTTCTCCTTCCGACCTGCGAGGTTCGCATCGTTTGCATCTTTACCAACAAGGACAGAATTTGGCCATGGTGCATCGCCCTTTGTTTCTATAATGGGTGAGACAATATGGCCATGTGGCTCGGCCGCAAGGTGCCGGCCCGCACCGGCGACAAGCAGAACCTTGTGTTGATCGGTAGATCCGACCGCACGCTCGAACACGGAGTTGACGACACATGTCCAAGAAAGCGCGGAAGGCGCTGCTGCTCGAACCAAATCCTCGGCGCAGCGCGAGGCGGTGCGCCAGGCCGGGCTGCAGGAGGCGGAGCGGCTTCTGCACCGCAAGCGCCCACAAGAGGCCCTGGCCTTTCCCGTTCCAGCAGTGGGTACCCCGACAGACCCTGGCCGATGCGCTCAAGCATTTTCAGCGCACCAAGAACAACCGGCGGGAAGGCGCCAGTCAGCAGGCTGCGCTGGGCCTGTTGCAGCAACATCCGGAGCTCGTCACCCTGGTAGGTATCCTGTTGGATCGCGGCGACCCAGACGGGCGGGAATTCGCCCTGGAGACTGCGCTGCTTTGCCCAGAAGCCGGAGATGCTCCAGGCGTTGCGTGATTTCGCCCTCGGCCAACGCGGCCCAGACGAGATGCGGCTGCGCGCCGCCCGCGCTGCGTCCGAGGCCGGTCTGCTGCCGGACGGCCCGGTGCGTACGTGGGTGCGGGGCAAATGGCAAGATACCATCCATTATCAATTCGACATCACTTGGGAACCAATGAACCGGCTCTCGCCGGCTGTGGCAGAAATCCTTGCCACGGCGACGCGTGCCGTGCGCAAAAACAAGCCGGAGGAGGCTGAACGCCTGTTGCTGCAAGCCTTGGAGTTGGCGCCAGATACACCAGAAGTACTGAACAACCTGGCAGTGGCCTACGAAAGACAGGGACGGAAGGATGAAGCATTGGCGCTGATCCGGCGCATCCACGAGGATTACCCCGACTATTTCTTTGGCAACATCACGATGGCCAATGTAGCGACAAGTCAGGGCGCCTTCGACGAGGCCCATGAACCTGTTGCGACCACTTATCGACCGACGAACCCTGCACATCAGCGAGTTCGAAAACCTGTGCATCTCCTACATTCAGCTCGGCCTGGCCAAGAAGGACCGGGCCCTGGTCGATGGATGGCTGAAAACCTGGGAGACTGTCGATGCTGACAGCGAGACCTACAGACATCTGGCGGGCCAAAGTCAAGCTCGATCTGTTCAGGTTGGGCCGCTGAGCGCCTGGATCAATCAGCGACACCGATCAATCGTTCCTGTTGCTCACGCCAGAAGGCGCTCGTGTACCACCCCGGACCGGTGCGGCGCCCGACGCCCAAACACTTCAGCCACGGCGCCGACTGCCACGCCGACACCCACTCCCACCAGCACGCCGGTCGGGCCTTGGGCGGCCTGGCACGGGGACGGAGGGCCTGTCCTGATGCCGCCGGCGGGTACGAGCGCCGTCGTCGACTACGGCAACCTGGCAGTGCCTACGCCGTTGGCGGCCGCGCTCACGGGAGCGGCGCAATTTGGCGACGGCACGCAGGCCATGAACACGACGCTTCTGACAACCACGGCGGGCATATGCCAGCGCCTGCAGTTCGTGGTCAAACGCATCCTGGGCAAGCGTCGCCATCGTCGCCACCCTTAATGTGCGTCACAAAAAACGAGTCCCAGGCAAAGCTCTGCCTGCGACTGGTTCCAAGGACTGCAGTCTGTCTAGTCGCACTATCTCACTTCCAGGTCGGCTTCGAAGTAGGGGCGCAGCTCGGCTTTGATCGCCTCGTCGTGGACGAGCTGCTCGAAATCGTACCAATCCAGCAGCGGGAATTTTGCACCAACGGTGTCGCTCAGGCCCCGGATGGCCATACCCAGATCGGCTTTTGCGGCTTCGAGGTTGCCTTCCATAGCCCAGCCAAGGGTCAAAACAAGTGCGGTCCGCGGCGGTATTTCCCGACTGGCCGACACCTCGCGCAGCAGCAGGCTGAGCGCCTTGGCGGCTCGTCCAAGTGACACCAGGCCATGGCCTGGGCGTTTAGAACCGCCCGATCCTTACCAGGGTCAGCTTCGACCACCTTGCGCCAGAGGATGCGCGCCCGCACTTTGTCCCCGCGTCGGAAGGCGAGGTAGCCTTGGTAGTATTCTCCCACTGGTTTTGGGAACGGGTCGCCAACATAGCGGCTGGCGTCATCCCATAGCCCGGCTCCGAGGAACATGCGCAGGACTCCCTCCTGAGTTTGCCGTATGTCAGCGTCGAGTTCGACGGCTTTGTCCCATTCGTTTCCGGCCTCCCTCCAGCGGTGCTGCAGACGATAGACGTGAAAACGAGTCAGGTGCACCTGCGCAGACGCGTCCTCATCCTTGGCGAGCGGCGCCAGAAACGCCGCTCGATCCAACGCCTGCTCGGCCAGGTCAAACTGCCGTTCGCCCATGGCCGCGGCCGCCAACACGTTCCAATGCTCGAACTTGTCCGGCTCGCTGTCGGCGAGCTGCTTCAGGCCGGCCAGTCCTTCCTCAACCTGACCCTGGTCGATGAGGAGCGTGTACAAACGCTGACGCCACCAGTCGACGTCGTCGGGATCCCAAATCTGGAGTTGTTCACACAGCAGTTGTGCCGCCTCGAAATCCCCTTGACTGGCCCTTATCGTCGCCAGATCACTCGCCGCGGCGACGAGGAAATAGTTAAGGTCGCTGCCAGGCGCACGTCGTCGTTCTGGCAGATTGGAGATGCGCGCGACGAGGCGTTGGTAGATGGCGACGGCTTCTTCCAATTCACCGTTCGATTCGTGCCAGCGCGCCTCCATGATCCGATCGTAGTAGCTGCCGGGGATATCCGGGAGGCGTAGTTTGGTTTGCTCGGTTTTCGTAGACAAATTCTAATCTCGATTGATGCTTCAAATCAACTCGTTCAATCGTCGTTGGAGGCGGGCGAAACATCGTTCAGCAAGCGGTGCCGGCTGGGCAACTGGCCGGGCGGAAAGCGCTGTTGATTGCGTGCCAGCTTGGCCAGCACGGCCTCGCTCACGTCCACCTCAAGCACGTTGGCCAAGGCCAGGCAGTAGATCAGCACGTCGGCCAGTTCGTCGGCCACCGCGGCGCGCACGTCGTCGCGCTGAGCAGCCTGCCGCGAGGCTTCGTTGCCATGCCACTGAAAATGCTCCATCAGCTCCGCAGCCTCAATGGCGATGGACATGCTCAGGCTCTTGGGCGTGTGGTACACCTGCCAGTCGCGTTCGTCGACGAAGTGGGCGATTTCGTGTCGCAAAGTTCTCAAGGTAGTGGTGTGATCAGGCATGTGGAATTTTCAATTGTAATTGTGAATTGTCAATGCCGGAGGTCAGGAAGTTGTTGTACAGCAGTGACGTGGGTAATTATCAATGTGTCAATTGTCAATTGTCAATGCCAGAGGTCGGAAGCTTCCGACTTCCGACAATTGACAATTGGCAATTGCCACTCCACACTCCACCATTTCCTCGGGTCCCGGCCACCTCCGCCGCGAGCATGCCGGCCAGGATCAGCGCACAGCCGAGGATTTGTCGCGGGCCGAGCACCTCGCCGATGAGCAAGAAGCTGAAGATGCCCGCAAACACCGGCTCGGCGGCGAAGATCAGGGCAGTGTGCGTGGAAGTGGTGGCTTGCTGGGCGCGACTTTGAATGAAGAAGGCCAGCGCGGTCGCAAACAGCCCGGTAAATGCCGCCGCAAACCAGACGTTGCCTGGCGGCCAGCCGATTGGCCGATCCACGGAGAGCGCCGCCAGGCTGCTGACCACGGCCACGGTTGCGATCTGAACAAAGGCCAGACGCAAGGGAGGCCAGGATGGCGCGAAATGGCCGACCAACAGGATGTGAGCCGCAAAAGCGATGGCACAGCAGAGCACCAGCAGGTCGCCAAAGCTCACCGACAGGTCGCTTTGCAGGCTAAGCAGCGCCAGTCCAACCGCTGCGAGGCCGACCCCGACGATGGCGTTGCGACCCGGCGGCCGGCGCAAAAACAGGGTCTCGCCCAGGGGAACCAATACCACCGACAACCCGGTGATAAAGCCGGCCTTGGCCGGTGTCGTCAGGCGCAGGCCAAAGGTCTGAAATGCGTAGCCGGCGAACAACGCCAGACCGATCGACGATCCCCGGCAGGAGACTAGTCTGACTGATCCTGACCGTGTCTGACTGAACAACAACTGAAGAAGCCGCGCCCACATTGCCAGGCCTGCCACGACCGCCGGCGAAAACGCAAAAAAAGCGGCAACAGCACCGCCGTTGCCATGATAAAGCGCAGACTCAAAAACGCAAAGACCGGAAAGCCGGTCACCGCCTCCTGGACCATCACAAACGTGGCGCCCCAGACTGCGGTTACGAATAGCAGGGCTGCGTCTGCCGTTAGCTGTTGTCGTCTCATGCGCGGGGTCGAGCGGGTTGGGCAGTGGACAGTGAACAGTGGAGCAGTGGACAGTGAACGGTGGACACTACGAGCAGGCACATCCTTGAAGCTCACTAACACTGCCAGCTCTTCACAGCTCACGTCCACTCGTCTCACTCGTTCACTGTTCACTGCCCCCCCGTCAACCTCAAACTATCCTGCACCGTCTTGACCAGGCTCTCGGCGGCCAGCTCCGGTAGGCAAAAGCAGGGTGCGCCCATTTCTGCGGCGAGGGCGTTGGCCAAACCGCGGTCGAAGGCTACGTGCTCCATGTTCACCACCACACTGGTGAAGTTGGCCTGATGGATCAGCCGGGCCATGTGCATCGCCTCTTCCTGGGCCGGCATACCGGTCATGCTGACGTTGCCTGCGCCGTCGGTGAGCAGGATGATCAGCGGCCGCACCTCGGCGTCGCGGCGGCGAGCGCCTTCGCAGATGCGAAATGCCAGCAGCAATCCGCTGCTGAGCGGCGTCTTGCCGCCCACCGGGATCTCCCGCAGCGCCCGATGCGCCAGGTCCACGCTCGAGGTCGGCGGCAACACCAGCCGTGCGCGATCCTTCTGGAATACCACCAGACCCACCTGATCGCGGCGCTGATAGGCATCCATCAGCAGGCTCATGATTGCGCCCTTGGTGGCCTCCATGCGCTCGGCCGCCGCCATCGACCAACTGGCATCGACCACAAACAGGATCAGGTTGTTCGCCCGTCGCACGCGCACCTTGCGCTGCAGGTCCTGTTTACGCAGTTCCAGCGCCATCGTCTCCTCGCCGCGCTCCTCGGCCTCTACGTGGCGTTGACGCTGGTGGATAGCCGCCGTGCGCATGGTGGCGTCGAAGGCAATGTCGTCCGGCTTTGGGCCTGCGGGACGGCTCCTGATGTAGCGGCCGCGCTTGCGGTCGGTGCGGGTGACGCTGCGCCGGCCGGCCTGTTTGCGCGTCAATTTATCCAGCGGCGTGTCCAGTCGCTTGGACTGGAACATCTGGCCGACGGTAATCGGTTTCTCCCCGCCCTTTTTGTCGCCTGGCTTGGCGGACTGTGGCGCGGAGTCGGAGGACTGGGGTCCGGGTTGACTGTTATCGTCTACCGATTCGGACCCCTCGGCGCTTTTTTTGAGGGGTCCGCCATCTGCGCCGTCGGGGAGTCCTCTGAGACCTCCGCCTGCGCCTGCTCCTGCGCCCGGCGCAGCTTATCCTCTAGCTGGCTCTGTTCGAGACCGGCTTCCTGGAAGGGCTGGCGTTTCATACGATGCGGCAGGGCCAGCTCGGCGGCCAGCAGGACATCGCGATCGGTGATGGACAGCCGGCCCTCGTACGCGGCATGGGCGCGGGCAGCCTTGAGGATCACGATGTCGGCGCGATGGCCGTCCACCTTGAAGTCGCCGGTGAGTGCGGCGATGGCGTACAGATCTCGATCGGTGTAGGTGACCAGCGGCAGCCGGCTGCGGGCCTGCTCGATGCGCTCGGACAGCTCGTGTTCGCGCGGCTCCCAGACGTCGCGGAAGCTATCGGGGTCCTGCTCGTAGGCCATGCGGCGCTTGACGATCTCGACGCGCAGCTTGGGATCGTGGATGCCGGCCATGTCCACGGCCAGGCCGAAGCGGTCGAGCAGCTGGGGCCGCAGGTCGCCCTCCTCGGGGTTCATGGTGCCGACCAGGATAAACTCGGCCGGGTGGCTGAAGCTGATGCCCTCGCGCTCGACGACGTTCTGGCCCATGGCCGCGCTGTCCAGCAGCAGGTCCACGACGTGATCGTCCAGCAGGTTGACCTCGTCGACGTACAGCAGCCCGCGGTTGGCCGCGGCCAGCACGCCCGGCTCGAAGTGGCGCTCGCCGCGCTGGATCGCCTTCTCGATGTCCAGCGTGCCGACGACCCGGTCCTCGGTGGCGCTGACCGGCAGGTCGACAAAGCTGGTGCGGCGGGTGGACACCGGCAGCAGCTCGCCGGCCTCGACGCGCGCGCGGCACTCGTCGCAGTAGGTGGACGGCATGTCGGGATCGCAGCCAAAGTGACAGTCGGCCACGGCGCGGATTTCAGGCAGCAGGAAGGCCAGGGCGCGGGCCGCGGTGCTTTTAGCCGTGCCGCGCTCGCCGCGGATCAACACGCCGCCGATTTGCGGATGGACGGCATTGAGGATCAGCGCGCGCTTCATGCGCTCCTGGCCGACGATTGCGGTAAACGGAAAGATACGTGGCCATCAGAAGTGTCTCCAATCGGACATCGACAAATTACTGCGAAGCAGGCGGGTGTTCTCCCGCCAGATGAAGCACACGGCGCAGATTAATCAGTGTCTGCGGTTGAGATTTAGCGCTTCAAGAGTTGCGCGGCCACAGAACTGACTCCCACAACTCTGTAGCGTCGTCATTCCAAGGAAAATGATCACTCCATTGCTGACGTCGCGGATTGAACAGCCCCACGAATTCCAGTCAGGGTCAATCGCCTCAGTTTTCCTACCCTTGTGTCCATTGCAGCCAGAACACGCCAGCGCCAAATTCTCCAGCACAGTGGCTCCGCCAAGCACTCCGGTTGAATGTGCTCGACAACAAATGGTTCAGTCGAAAAGCGCGCCTGGCTACGACAGTATTCGCAGCATCCAGCCGCTCTTTCGTAAACAAAACGACGAATTGCAGGTGGAATCCGAGTCTCGCTAGTCAAATCGAGTTTCCAAACGGAGATCATGCATCAACGCGCTCACAGAAACTTCTCTTTGCTGAGCAAGAGCCAACAATGCCTCTGCGCGTTCTACATCGGCCGCCTCAGTTTTCTCGACCAGATCGAGCAGTTCCTTTCGCTCTTCCTCTGTAATGGTCTCTTGTTCGAGCCTCTGGCTCAACTCGATCAATCTGGCATGTTGAGGTCGGGGAAGTTGGCGATAGATGACATCTAAGAGCGCGCGTTCGTTCTGATTGCGTTTCTGAATCACACGCGCTGGGCGAGAAAGTCCTCAAGGTCTTTCGCAGGAAGCTGTTCGACGGCTCGCAGAAGACCAGGGATAGTAACCTGGACTGGTAGCTCAAACACTTGCATCTTTCGCATCCTCGTTACATCTTACATGTCATATCAGTTCAATGCGCACTAACGTGATTATACCCCAGACAGAAGATTTCTCGAAATGAACTGAGCATCTGCGGATTCCGACGCGATTCGCCTACACTCTGGAGTCCAGCCCTTTTGGGCTTTCAACCTGCATTTTGGCGACTCGCGGGCCTTCGACGAGACGCAGAACCTGGACGAGGCGCTGAGGGCTGCCTTTAAGGTGACGTACGCAGGGTTGACCGGGGTTGGCGGGCCTGGCTGGCGAAGTAAACCGACGGATGGGTCGACGAACCTAAGGAGCCGCTTGCGCCGCGCCTGCGACGTACTGCAGCACTCGCTCGTAGACCAAATGCGTGCCGGGGGTGGGGTTATACGCGTCCAGGTAGTGCGTCGTGTCCTCGTAGAGCAGCAGCTCGTGCGGCACGCCGGCTGCGGTGAGGGCTCGATCCAGCGCCTCGGCCTGGTTGGAGGGGATGACCTCGTCGTTGGTCGTGTGGATCACGAATATCGGGGGCAGCTTGTCGGCGTTGAAGACCGGCGAGAAACCGTAGAAGAAGGCCGGATCGCGGTCGGGACGGCCCAGCGCGGCCACGGCGCTGTCGTAGGGCGGCGGGATGGCCAGGTCCGCGTCGTAGAGCGCCTGGATGCCCAGGAACGCGTCGCTGATGCCGCCGACGTCGACGATGGCCGGGGGCGGCGCGGGCAGGTCGGCCAGGGCTTTGAAGAGGATCAGCGAGCCGAAGCTGCCCGACATGGCGACCCAGGTGTCGTCGGGCTGGCCGAGAGGCGTTAGCTGGCCGTTTTGCCAGAGCTGCAGGGCCGCGCGGAAATTGCGCGCGTGCTGGTCGATGTCCAGGCCGCCGCTTGTGTGAGGGCCAAGCGCTAGAACGGGGTTACCGTTGCGCGTCAGTGCAACGGACGCGGCATTCCAGTTTAGGGGGTGGCTGGGGTAGATGATAACCAGTGTAGGGGCACGGTCGGAGACCGGCTCCGGGAGGGACTTCGCCGGACCGGCTCGGGCGGTTGGCTGGGAGATAGATTTGCCCGTTGTCGATGGTCACCCCGTCCAGGGTGAACGTAAAGGGGATTCGGGTAGCGACCATCGGCTCGGGGAACTGCGAGCTTTCTTCGTGCGGTTTACCGATGATCAGGCCGGCCGGCTCGACCGGCTGTCGCTGATGGACCGGCAGCACGAAGTCGATACCGGTCTGCGACTGGCCCGGCCTCACCTGCACTTGCGAGCCGTTGATCGCGTCGTAGCCCGAGGCGCCGGCCATGGGCACGTATCGACCCGGCGGCAGGCCATCGATGCGGTACAAGCCTTGCGCATCGCTGCGGCTCTGGTAGACCTGGCCGCGCACGGTGGAGACCAGGGCGACGGCGCCTGGCAGAGGGTTACCGGCGGCGTCACGGATCACGCCGGCCAGGCTGCCGGGGGGAGGGGGGTCACGGTAGATAAGAACCGGTGGAAAGGTCTTGCGCATCTGATACTCGACCACATTGCGCAACGCCTGCGTCTCCGGCGAGCAAGCAGTTAATGCCGTAAGGATGCATGAGCAGTGCAAGCAGGATGAAGCCAGACTCGAAGTAGATGGTGTTTTCGCATGGTGGATGGGATCAGCAAAACGTCAGCGTTGGTCATATCTAAGCACACTTTCGGCGAAAATGCCACTGGCGGTGTCCGGTCGGATGTGCTTCGCGTGCGTGCAGACCCTTCGGGTGCCTCAGGGTAGACCCTTCGGGTTTGACGTGAGGCCGCTACCCAGGTGTAACCTAAGAAACATTCGCGCTAGGCCGGTCTCCGACCGAGCCAGACCGCTAAGGTGTTAGACCCGTCCATGCGCTGGACCCAACCGTGGTGAAACTAAGGGGCTCGGGTCTAGACCCTCGGGCGTTAGACGGGTATTTTCAGGGTTAGACCCTATGGGTGCTCGACCACCGAGGTGTAAGACCCTAAGGCGCGTCAGACCCTACGGGCGATAGACCAGTGGCTAGTTTCAAGTCAGTCACTAAGAGCCGATAGCTGCTCGAACCAGCACCCGATCACACTAAAACCCCGACAGATTCTGCCCGATGCCGCCTACGGTCTGTGATATCGAGCACAGCAATGCACGATTTCTGATATAATGAAAATACACACAAAGCCGGCCAACAACCGGCACCTGTTTGCGCACATCAGGAGGCCCCATGAATTCCCCGCACCGTTCATCCACACCACTGCGCTACGCAAGCGCACTGCTCATCGCTGTGCTGCTGCTCGGCTTCGGCCTGACCGCTGCCAGCGCAACCCCTCTGGCGCAGCCGCCAGGCGGCCAGGAGACGATTCCCCCCACCCCACCCCAGGATACCTACCGCGTGATCGGCTGGAACGACCTGGGCATGCACTGCCTGGACGACACGTACAACACCTTTTCGATCCTGCCGCCTTACAACAACCTATGGGCGCAGGTCGTGCGCGAGCCGGCCGGCGGCGGCGAGCCGCAGGTCGTTACGAGCGGCGTAACCGTCGAGTACAGCTTCGTCGACAACACCTACTCGGCCGGCAAGGTCAACTTCTGGACCTACGCCCAGCAGTTGTTCAACCTGCCCCAGCCGCTGCCGCCCAACGTCGGTCTGGCGGGCAACGGAATGAGCGGGCCCATGGCCGTGCAGGGCAACCACTTCAAGGCCGAGGGCGTGCCGATCACGCCGTACACCGACAGCCAGCCTACCGTACGGCAGCCCTACCAACTGACTCACATGGTCGCCAAGCGCACTGCGACCGGCGAGATTCTGGCCGAGACCACGGTCGTGGCGCCGGTCTCCGACGAGATGAACTGTGTCAACTGCCACCACGACGGCGGCGTGGGCGGCATTAGCACCGGCAACTATCGGACCAACATCCTGACGCTGCACGACGAAGAAGAAAACACCAACCTGATGGGAAGCCGGCCGGTGTCTATGCGCCAGCTGCCACGCCTCACCTGCGTTGGGCACGCCGCTGCAGCCTGGCATTCCGTATTTCTCCCATGCCATGCACAACAAACACGCCCCTGAGGACAGGATCACGACCACCCAAGCGATCACCTGGCTGCGCGGCACGGGCACGCTCGGAAAGATGCCGGTCAACCCCAACGACGGCACCAACGATTGCTATCAATGCCATCCGGGCGTGCAGACCGCCTGCCTGCGCGACGTGATGTCACAGGGCGGCATGTGGTGCACCAACTGCCACGGCGACATGAACGACGTAGGCAACGAGAACCGCATCCCCTGGGTAGACGAGCCACGCTGCGGCGACACGGCCTGCCACGGACCCCAATACGCCGAAAACCCGAACACGCTCTACCGCAACTCCACCGGGCACGGCGGGCTGTACTGCGAGTCCTGCCACAACAGCACGCACGCCATCCTGCCCAGCCGGGAGGCGCGCGACAACATCCAGACGATCGCCCTGCAGGGCTACGCCGGCGCGATCACCGAGTGCACCGTCTGCCACGGGCTGACCGTGCCGGCCGGCCAGGGACCGCACGGCATGGCCTGCAGCCTGTCCGCCGACGTCAACCACGACACGACCGTCAATGTGGCCGACATCATCGCCACGGCCGGCGCCTGGCAGATCCTGCCGGTGAACTCGACGTACGACCTGGACCACGATGGCGACGTGGACGTGCGGGACGTCATGCTCGTGGCCAAGTGGTTTGGCGCGGTGTGCCAGGTGTGAGGCAGGGGCAAAGTCGGTCATGCGAGTTCTGCGGCGCTCCCACTGCGCCACACAGCCGATCGTTCGTCCCGCATAGCGCACTCCACCGCTTAATGGTATGATGCGCATCGTCTTCACGACCAGCTTATCATCGGAGGTGCGTATGGTTTTCGAACACGGATATGCTTTGATCGTCGGCGTAGGCCGGTCGGCCTACCCGGCGTGGTCGCTGCCGACGACGGCCCAGGGCACGCGGCCCGCGCTGCGCGCCGCTCTTGGCGATCCTGAGAAAGTGCTGGCAGAAGCTCACGCAAAGGCGCAAAGCCGCAAAGAGGGGTGCAGGTTCCGACCCTTCTGGGTTTCATCGAGATGAGGAGAAACCATGGACTTGGAACAGTGGAAACAAGGTGTGCACCACAACCTCCAACAGTTGGGGCGGACCATCGGCGATTAACGCCGGGCATGGTCTACGGCGCCATGTGCAGCGCGTCGTTATTGCCGGTGATCACGGCGCCCAGCAGGACTACGTCGGCCGCGCTGGTGGCACTGGGCAGCGCTTTGGGCGCGGTTGGCGGCAACCTGGTGGGCAACCAACTGCAACACTGTAGTACGACCGCAGCGAGACGGAGCTAGCTGCCCGAGCCTCGGCCCGCGCGCCGCAGCCGATCCGCAGTGGCTCGAAACGCTCGACGCTCTGTTGGCCAAGTTCGAGGCGCCAAGAAATGCGAAATCCGCCCGTTAGGGCGGTCGCCGCAAATTGCCGGCCACACTTGATAGCCCGAACGATGCCCGATGTGCCAGCTGAACCGCGGATCGGCAGAAATGCGCGGATTTGTCCTCTCTGATCCGCGATCTCCTGCCCAATCCACGTTCTTCCCCCCATCCATGTCCATCACCATCCGTCCCATCGAAACCCACGCCGAATACCACGCCGTCGAACACCTCCAACGCGACGTCTGGACCCTGTCCGACGTCGAGGTCGTCCCGCTGCACGTGCTGCTCACCGCGGCCAAAAACCGACCGACCGGGAAATAATTACCCGGTACATCGAGCAAGCGTTTCTCGCAAAACGTAATTGATACGTAACTCGGCAAACGGTATACGGTGACGAAGCCCCCGCCATAAAGCTGGCGAGGCAGGTGTAGCGGTTACGACGAACGGTTGCGTGTTAAAACCATGACCGTAACCGAATGACGATACGGGAATCGCAACCGAATAACGATTGCCGGATATCATAAGGAGAAAGGGGGCAAATATGGCGCGCGCACTCGTAACGTGGTTTTCGTTGTCGGGCAATACACAGAAAATGGGAGAGGAGATCGCGAAGTCTTTGCAGTCTGAAGGCCTGAGCGTGGACATAAAACCGATCGCCGATGTTTCCGCCGCTGAGTTAGCGAAGTACGATGTGCTGGTGTTCGGCTCGCCGACATACTATGGGTCTATGGCTTACCAGGTAAAGAAATTGCTTGATGAGAGCGTAAAATTTCACGGCCAACTCGACGGCAAGATCGGCGCGGCATTCGCTTCCTCAGCCAATATCGCGGGCGGCAATGAAACCACTATCATGGGTATCTTGAACGCATTTCTGATCCATGGCATGGTTGTCCAGGGAGATCCCTCGCGGCGACCATTACGGTCCGGCGGCCATAAATAATCCGGACGAGCGCTGTTTGAAGCAATGCCAGCGACTGGCAAAGCGCCTGGCGAAGCTGGCAGGCCAAATATCCAACAAATAAAATATCAAAATGTAAAATGCAAAATGGAAAAGAGCCGAACGTGTTTTTGATATCGCCATTTCTGTTTCGTAATATTTGATATTTACATTTTGATTTTTGATTTGAGTAACCGCGCCTATAGCTCAACTGGATAGAGCATTTGGCTTCGGACCAAAGGGTTGGGGGTTCGAGTCCTCCTAGGCGCGCCAGTTTAACGGAGTAGAGAGTAGAGAGTAGAGAGTAGAGAGTAGAGAGTAGAGAGTAGAGAGTAGAGAGTAGAGAGTAGAGAGTAGAGAGTAGAGAGAGCAGAAGCAAGATAGTAGCTGAAAATGCAATTTTCAATCGCACGGCAAGTTATAACTCGCTAACGCGCCAACCCGCTAACTCATTAGTTCATTCCCCTCGAGGTCCGGCATGTATGACGTGATCGTTATCGGCGGTGGAGCTGCGGGCATGATTGCCGCGGGACGCGCTGCGGAGCGCGGAAAATCAGTGGTGCTGTTGGAAAAGAGCCAGCAGCTGGGCAAGAAATTATTGTTGACCGGTAACGGCCGCTGTAATGTTACGAACATCGCAGGCGTGGATACGTTCCTCGCGCATTACAGTGATTCAGGAGCCTTCCTTAACAATGCGTTCCGCGTTTTTTATAATCAGGAACTCATTGCCTTTTTGCGCGCCCGAGGAGTATTGGTGAAGGTCAGCGATAAGGGCAGGGTTTTTCCTGCGTTCCGAGCGCGCCGTTGATGTGGTAAACGCTTTCCAATCGTATCTGCAGCAAGGACAGGTAGCGATACGCGTCGCGAGTCCGGTCAGTGAACTGCTCATTGTTCAAGGAAAAGTCAGCGGCGCGCGCGCTGCTAACGGCAAAGAATATTTGGCGTCGCGCGTTATTGTCGCTACCGGAGGCAAAAGCTATCCGGAAACCGGCTCGAGCGGCGACGGTTTTCGCTGGGCAGAGAAGGCGGGCATCAGATTGTGGCCCCTGCGTCCGGGCTTGGTGGGATTTAGAAGCTCAGGAGCCCTGGATGCAAGAGTTGCAGGGCGTAAGCGTCGGGGACGCGCAGATCACGTTTAAGCAGGGCGGGAAAAAGAAGCGGCTGCGGGGAGAAATGATCTTTACGCATTTTGGCGTTTCCGGCCCTTTGTTCTTGGATGCCAGCGCCGCGATTATTGATGCGCTGGCCTTGGTCAGGGAACGTTACCGTCGCGGTTGATGTGCTTCCCGGGGCGAGCGTCAAGGAGCTTATGCAGTCTCTGGATGACGCAGGACAGAGGACGCCGCATCGCCAATGCAAGACCGTTATCGCGGATTTTTTGCCGCAGAAGATCGGGTTAGTCTGTCTGCAGAACGCCGGCATCTCGGCGGAGAGGAAAATCCATGAGCTTAACAAGAGAGAGAAAAGCAGTTTGATCGACTGCATAAAAGCGTTATCATTAACCATCCAGCGGCCGCGTCCGCTTACCGAAGCAATGATTACGCAAGGCGGCGTCGCCACGCGGGAAATAAATCCTAAAACCATGGAATCGAAGATTGTTTCCGGGCTTTATTTTTGCGGTGAGGTTATTGATATCGCGGGCTTAAGCGGCGGGTTCAATCTTGCAGGCCGCGTTTTCCACCGGTTATGTTGCCGGGAACGCGGTGTAAGGGAAGGCCTTTTCAGCCGAGGGACGTTCGCTCGTTGAGGCTCGCTTTGACGATGGACGAGAGACGAGGGACGAGAGACGAAAGACGAAAGACAATACAATACAATACAATACAATCACGCGCGGTGTTCCCGCCATAAAGCTGGCGAGGCAGGGTATGACGATGAAGGACCGTGTGAGTTCAGTGCGCGATGAGCGAACGCAGCACGAATGACTAAAGAAAGACTATGGATATTTTGACGGTTTGCCTGATCGCGTTGGGATTGGCAATGGACGCGTTCGCGGTTTCCATTGCTTCGGGAGTCATCATTAAACAGGAGAAAATTAAACGGGCAATTATTGTTTGGCGCGATGTTTGGCGGCTTTCAGATGGGGATGCCGCTGATCGGCTATGGCGCGGGGAAGGGTTTTTCAGGTATATATAACGAAATTTGACCATTGGGTAGCTTTTGGCTTACTGGTCTTTATCGGCGCAAAAATGATGTATGAAGCCACGCGCCTGAAGGATATTGAACAAACCCGCCCTGAGCTGACGACAATGGTTTTATTGGGCCTATCTATTGCGACAAGTATTGACGCGTTGGCCGTCGGCGTCAGTTTCGCTTGTTTAAAGGTCGCCATCTTTGTGCCGGCACTGATCATCGGCGGCATAACGTTCGTCCCTGTCATTTATAGGCGTGCTGTTAGGCAATGCGTTTGGCGCATTGTTTGAGAAAAAAGTTGAGATAATCGGTGGAATAGTCCTTGTCGGCATGGGCGTTAAGATACTCATTGAACATACTATGAGATAACACATGATGCCAGAGTGCCAGCGTGCCAAAGTTTCACAACGTACCAGGGCGCCAAAGTGCCAGAGTGCCAGAATGCCAAAGTGGAGCGCAACGTTCCAAGCTACTCGTTATTTGTCGACCGCTGAGTCCTGTGACTTGTGTCATGTGTCTTGTGTCTTGTGTCATGTGTCATGTGTCTTGTGACTTGTGTCTTGTGACTTGTGACCTTGTGACATATGACGGGTGCCTCTGAAAGCTGAAAGCCGACAGCCGATAGCCCGTAACTCGTGTTGTGTTGAATGGTATTAGGAAATGAGCAGGCATGTCGATTATTGAGCCGGTTATCAGGCCGCCGGCAGAGGCGGACAGCTTTCTTTTGCAGGTGGCTATTGGCTGTTCCTCTAACCAATGCACGTTTTGCGCTGCGTACCACAACAAACCTTTTCGACTCAAGTCCAGAGAAGAAATTCTGTCTGATATGGGACAAGGGGCGCGACGCTATCCCGCGACGCGACGGGTTTTTTTTTGGACGGCGACGCTTTGGCTATGCCGGACGCGCAATTGGTTCCCATTCTCGAAAAACTACAGCAGAGTTTCCCTGATCTGAGCCGCGTTGCCAGTTACGCCAACGGCTTCAATATCACCCGGCGTACAGACGAGGTACTTTGTCGGCTTGCGAACACGGGTTGAAGCTTATTTATGTGGGTTAAGAAAGCGAAAGTCAGGCAATTCTTGATAGCTGCAAAAAGACTTCAACCGCCCGGGAGATGGTTATTGCGGTAGCAGCGCGCATCAACAGCGGGGATCAAGGCCTCGGTATTCGTGCTGTTCGGGCTGGGCGGTAAGCTCATTCGCACCGACATGTGCAGGATACAATCGTCGCGCTCAACGCCATGCAGCCGCGCTATCTGTCATTTTTGACCTTGATGCTTATCCCCGGAACGTTGTTATTTCGTCAGATGCAGCAGGGTGCGTTCCGGCAATTGAACACGCAGGAACTCTTGCAAGAAGCGCGTGATATTATCCGGGGGTTGGAATTGCAAAAAACCATTTTTCGTTCTGATCACGCTTCGAACTATCTGCCCTTGCAAGGCCGCTTCCCCCAGGATAAAACAAAACTGCTGGATATGCTTGATCAGGCGTTACAGGGCAAGGCGCGGTTGCGGCCGGAGATGCTTCGCGGCCTGTGAGAGCAGGCGGTGAGCCGAGGGATGTGCGTCATGAGGGACGAGGGATGATTAAGCTGTCAGGTTTCATGAGGTTACGTGAAGTTGCTTCAAGTTTCTTGAGGTTGCTTTTATGTAACCTTAAGGACCCTTATGAAACATTACGGAACTTTAAGAAACCAATAATGGTGCGAATGGTGTATAATAAAAAAATATTTCCTTACATGTTATACTCAATGCTGCAGCAGGAGCGTTATAAAGGGGTGCATTCTATGTTTTATCCGAAAATATTGACCTGCCTTAAGGATTACTCTGCGGAAAAATTTATTGCGGATTGTATCGCGGGGTTTATTGTCGGCGTGGTCGCGATCCCGCTGGCTATCGCGTTCGCGATCGCCTCCGGGGTTTCCCCGGATAAAGGCCTTTATACGGCTATCATCGCGGGCTTCCTGGTGTCGGTGCTGGGGGGAAGTCGGGTGCAGATCGGCGGTCCTACCGGTGCGTTCGTGGTGATCGTGTACGGGATCGTGCAGAAATACGGCGTGGACGGACTTATTATCGCCACGTTTATGGCGGGCATTATGCTGGTGATCATGGGGGTCACGAAGCTCGGGACGGCGGTCAAGTTTATCCCGCATTCGGTGATCGTCGGGTTTACCAGCGGGATAGCGGTTATTATCTTTTCGTCCCAGGTCAAAGATTTTTTCGGCTTGCGCATTAATACGGTGCCGGTTGAGTTTGTGGGAAAGTGGCGTGTTTTTATCGAGAACTTCAGCACCATTAATTATGACGCGCTGGCCCTGGGGTTGTTGACGGTTTTGTTGATCACCATATCGCCCCGGATATCAAAGCGCGTGCCCGGGGCGCTTATCGCCCTTATTTCTGTGTCGGTTTTGGCGGCTTTCCTGCGTTTGCCGGTCGAGACCATTGGCAGCCGTTTTGGAGAGTTGCCGCACGGTTTGCCGATGCCGCATTTTCCCGCGTAGATTTTTTGAAGGTCCGGGAGCTTTTCCAACCGGCGGTGACGGTCGCGCTTTTAGGAGCGATCGAGTCGCTTTTATCCGCCATTGTGGCCGACGGCATGATCGGCACCCGGCATCGTTCCAATACCGAGCTTATCGGGCAGGGAATCGCGAATATCGGTTCGGCGCTTTTCGGCGGCATGCCCGCGACGGGCGCGATCGCCAGAACCGTGACCAATATCAAAAACGGCGGCAGAACGCCGATCGCCGGCGTGGTCCACGCCATAACGGTTCTTTTGATAATGCTTTTTCTGGGCGCCTGGATCAAGTTTGTGCCGCTGGCTTGTTTGGCCGGCATCCTGGTGGTGGTCGCGTATCATATGAGTGAATGGAGGTCGTTTTGCGAGCTGCTTAAGTGGTCCCGCGGCGGCAGTGTGGTTCTTTTGTCTACGTTTCTGGTGACGAATTTGTCGAAGTCTCGAACGCCGGCCATTGAATTGGGCGTGGTGTTGTCCTCGTTTCTTTTTATGAAACGGATGGCGGATGTTACGAATATTAAAGTGGTCGTCCGGGAATTCGAGGAAGACGAGGCGGCTGAGGATCGGCCGTTATCAATATTCTCGCTTCCGCCGGAGGTTGAGGTGTATGAGATCAATGGGCCGCTGTTTTTCGGCGCGGCGAGTAGATTTGACGAGGTGGGCCGGCAGGTCAGTGGAAGCCTAACGTGCGGATATTGGCGGTTTCGGGATGGTGCCGTTCATCGATTCCACGGGTATGCACGCACTGAAAGGGTTTTATGATAAATGCCGGCGGGAACGTATCCGTTGGTTATTACCGGGTTGCACGTCCAACCGCTTAATGAAATGGTCAAGTCGAATTTGTATGATTTGATCGGCGAAGAGAATGTGTTTTCCAGCATGAAAGATGCGATCACGCGGGCGCAGGTGTTATTGAAAGAAAATGCGTAAGAGAGGTGCCACATGAACATATCTGAATCGTGGGTGGTTTGGGCGCTGTTTTCCGCTTTTTTTGCCGCGCTGACAGCTATTTTTGCCAAGATCGGATGGTTGGTGATCGATTTCGATTTTGCGTATGCCCTGGGTAAGGACCGTCGTGATTCTTATTGTCCTGAGCATGTTTGTGTGGGTTACCGGAAAATTAAAAAGCAATTCGTTGTTGTTGAGCTCACAAACTGGACCTTTCTGGTTCTTTCCGGTTTGGCGACCGGAGCTTCCTGGTTGTTATTTTCGGGCGCTTAAGATCGGTAATGCTTCACAGGTCGCGCCGGTCTCAGAACAACTGAGTTTGGTGCTGGTTGCCGTATTGGCCTTTATTTTTCTGCATGAGCGGCCGAGCCTGCGTGAATGGTCCGGCATCCTGATGTCGCTGCCGGCGTGATAATCCTCAGCTTTAAAAGATAGTACACAGTATAAAGACCTCCTATCGATCGTCGATGTGCACGGCGTGTATTCGGAGTGATGGGGGGGGCAATGACGTGAGGGAGTACGCACGGTGTATCGCTTGCCGCTGCGCGAACGCACGCCGGGGCAGATGTCCCCGGCAGTAAGCTAAATTTTATGAAAGAAGAAATACACCGGCTATTAACTCAATATTGGGGGTATGCGTCGTTTCTTCCCTTACAGGAAGAGACGATCCTTTCAATACTCAAAGGTGAGGACAGTTTGACGGTTCTGCCCACCGGCGGGGGCAAATCGCTGTGTTTTCAATTGCCGGCGCTGCTTTGCTCCGGCATGGCGGTGGTTATCTCGCCGCTGATCTCGCTGATGAAGGATCAGGTGGACGGGCTCAATGACATGGGTATTGCCGCGAGATCGTTGAATTCCAGCCTGTCGCTTGATCAGCAGAGCGCCGTGATACATGATATCCGGCGTAAGGGAGTCAAACTTTTGTATGTGTCTCCGGAACGCTTGCAGAACGAGGAAACGCTTGATCTTTTGCACGAGGGGGATATTTCTTTTTTTGTGATCGATGAGGCGCATTGTATAAGCCATTGGGGGCATGATTTTCGGGCGGAATACCGGACACTCAAGATGATCAAGGAAATTTTTCCGTCGCGCGGCGTGCATGCCTTTACGGCAACCGCCACCAATGAGGTACAGGCGGATATTGTCACCCAGCTGGAATTATCCCGGCCCGCGCTGCACATCGGCCCGGTTGACCGGCCGAATCTGACGTACCGGGTGATGCCGCGCCAGCAGATCATGGCGCAGGTAAGCGAGGTGTTGACGGCACGATAAAGAAGCGGGGATTATTTACTGTCTGCGGCGCAAAGATGTGGACAGTATGTGCAAGAATTTGAAAGAAATGGGGTTTGACAATGTGGCCTATCATGCCGGCATGTCGGATGCGCAGCGCCATGAAAATCAGGAACGGTTCATGGGGGAGGACGTCAATATTATCGTGGCGACCGTGGCATTTGGCATGGGGATTGACCGGTCGAATATCCGGTTTGTGATACACGCGGGCATGCCCAAAAGCATCGAACATTATCAGCAGGAGACCGGCCGTGCCGGCCGGGACTGGTCTGCCGGCGTTTTGTTATATGTTTTACAGCGGCGCGGATTATCAGTTGTGGAGTTATTTCGCGGGAAAATCTTCCGAGACCGCGACGATGCTGCAAAAGCTGGGAACGATGTATAATTTTTGCGCGCAGCCGCAGTGCCGGCATAAGGTGCTGGTGAATTATTTCGGACAGCGCTATGGCATTCACGGCTGCGACGCCTGCGATTATTGTCTGAATGAACTGGATATGGTCGAGGACCCGGTGTCGGTGGGCAGGGAGATCGTCGGCTGCGTGCAGCGGGTCACGCAGGAACGGTATGGATTCGGCGCGGGGTATGTCGCGGATGTGTTAAAAGGCACGGTGATCGATAAAATAACGAATCTGCGGCATCATGAGTTGCCGATGTTCGGCGCGCTCTCTCAGGAATCCATCGCGTATATCCGGTATATGATCGAACAGCTGGTAGGGCAGGGTTTTTTGCTGCGGCAAGAAGATTATGCTACGCTCACGGTGACTCCGCGTGGTCACCAATTGCTTGAAGGCTCGGCCGTGCCGGTGCTGGCCAAACCGCTGGTGCGGGAAAAGAAAAAACAGATCGCGAAGCAACGACTGTTACGTCGGCATCAGGAATGGGCCGGGGTGGATGAAGGATTGTTTCAGCGGCTGCGCGCCACGCGCGCCGAACTGGCGCGTAAGAAAGGCGTGCCGGCGTATATTATATTCGGCGATAAAACGCTCAAAGATATGGCCGGGAAAAAACCGCTCACCAGAAGCGCTTTCGCCAATATATACGGCGTGGGCGAAGTGAAATTAAAAGAGTATGCAGAGGTATTTATGAAAGTAATTTCTGGACATACGGATTGAAAAGGGGTTACGGTGCGGTTAATGTTTCCGGCGTTCATTGAAGAAGATCGATGATCGAATTGCGTGATGTATCCAAGAGATTCGGGGAGCAGGAGCTTTTTCATGATGTCTGCTTCTCCATAGGCAGTCATGAGAAGATCGGCCTGGTCGGCAGAAACGGCCATGGCAAGACCACGCTGTTCGGCCTGATCAACGCAACGCTGCATCCGGATTCGGGAACCATCGTGGTGCCGAAGAATTACCGCATCGGCTGTCTGGAGCAAACGATCCGCTTTTACTCAAACCACGGTGCTTGCCGAGGCTTGCCGCGGGTTGCCGGAAGCACGACCGCGACGCTTCCTGGAAAGCGGAAAAAGTGCTCGCCAGCCTGGGATTTTCTATGGCGGATATGCGGCGTCCGCCGGGGGATTTTTCCGGCGGATTTCAGGTGCGGATCAATCTGGCGAAAATCCTTGTCTCCCAGGCCAACCTGCTGTTGCTCGACGAGCCCAATAACTATCTCGATGTGGTGGCTATCCGCGGGCTGATCCGTTTTCTGCGGGAATGGAACGGGGAGCTGATGCTGATCACGCATGACCGCAGTTTCATGGATATGGTGGTGACGCATATCGTGGGCATTCACCGCAAAAAAGTGCGCAAGATCAAGGGAGTTACACAGCATTTTTATCAGCAGATCGCGCAGGACGAGACTATTTATGAAAAAACTCGCCAGCGCGACGAACGCCGGCGCCGCAAGACCGAGGTGTTCATAAGCAAATTCCGCGCCAAAGCACGTCAAGCCGGCCTGGCGCAATCACGCATCAAGACTCTGGAAAAGCTGGAGATACGGGAAAAACTGGAGGCGATCGAGACGTTTGATTTTTCCTTTACTGCCGCGCCGTTTCCGGCGGCGACTATGCTGAGCGCGTATAATATCGGGTTTTCCTATGACGGCAGGAGGCCGGGATTGTTTGAGGATCTTTCGTTTCGGGCGGGCAAGCGGGAGCGGCTCTGCGTGATCGGGAAAAACGGCAAAGGCAAGTCAACCCTGCTGCGCGTGCTTGCCGGAGAACTGCAACCGGTCAGCGGCATGATCAGGACGCATCCCAAGTTATCGATCGGGTATTACGCGCAGGCGAATGTGGCGCAACTGAGCGCGGAGCGCACAGTGCTGGAAGAGATCATGAACGCGGACGCGAATGGCCTGCCGCAGCGGGCGCGCGCTATCTGCGGCGCGCTGTTGTTCGGCCGGGACCTGGCGCTTAAACCCATTTCCGTGCTCTCCGGAGGGGAAAAAAGCCGGGTGCTTCTGGGTAAAATTCTGATGAAGCCGGCTGAATTTGTTGCTTCTTGACGAGCCGACCAACCATCTGGACTTGGAATCGAGTGAAGCATTGTGCCGGGCGATCAGCGAATTCGAAGGCTCAGTGATCATGGTAACGCATAATGAGCTTATCCTGGAGCGCATTGCCGAACGCCTGCTGGTCTTTGACGAAAACGGTGCCCGTTATTTTGAAGGGGGGTATGAGGATTTTCTCGCGCAGGTCGGCTGGCAGGACGAAGCGAACGTAACCGCCGGAACTGAAACCTTGTCCAAATGTCAGCCCGGTATCCGGACACCAGGCGCGCAAACGCGAGGCAGCAGAGTTGCGCCAGGAACGCTCCCGCGTGCTCACGCCGTTTGAGGAAAAGATAGAGAAGCTGGAAAAAGTGATCAGCGATTTGGAGGAAGAATCGCACCGGACCAATGAAGAGCTTATTGCCGCTTCACACCGGTCTGACGGCAAGGCGATTGCCGCGCTGGCTCGCGTCAGCAAGGAATTGTCCCCCCGCATTGAGGCACTCTATACAGAGCTCGATAGTGTGTTTCGCGAGTATGAAGCCCTGCGGGATGGATTTGAACGAAAGTTAGGGGAGATAGCGGGATGAGTAGAGAGTAGAGGGTAAACAACGAAGTCACGAGGGACCCTACTTCGCTAATCATCACGCTACGCTCTGCTTCGCGTGATAGCTTCGAAGGGCAAGCGACCGCTCCCGCCAAACAGCGCGGCGGACAGGCGCTGCGCTCGCTAGGACGACCGTCCCGCAGTTGCGGGACTAGGACGAACGACCCTCCTTCACTATCCTTCGCGATACTCTTTGCTCAGAGTTACGGAGGGCAGGCGAGGGGCGAAATAGGAACTGGTGTTAACTGATTTTAACCGCTATTAACTGATAATAACAAAATAATAGAATCAGGTAGAGAGTAGAGAGAGATAGGCTATGCAGACTATCGTTATCGCAATGGCGGCGTTGGTTGCATCGGGGTTGACTTTGTTCTCCGGGTTCGGGCTGGGAACATTGTTGATGCCGGTGGTTGCTATTTTTTTCCCTCTGGATGTGGCTATCGGCATTACGGCTGTGGTTCATTTTGCCAACAATATTTTCAAACTGGGGCTTTTGGGGTTGCGAGCCGATAGGTTCGTGGTGATTAAATTTGGCGTACCGGCAATGTGTGCCTCATTTCTGGGCGCTTTTTTGCTGGGATGGCTCACATCATTACAGCCTATCGTTACGTATTCTGTTATGGGAATAGCTGGTAAGGTTATGCCGGTGAAGCTGATTATTGGCATGGTTATTATGGGTTTCGTTGTCTTTGACTTATTTCCCGGATTTGCGGCTATTGCGTTTGATAAAAGATTCCTCGCGGTTGGCGGGTGTATCAGCGGCTTCTTCGGTGGGCTGTCCGGGCACCAGGGCGCATTCCGAAGCATGTTTTTGATCAAGGCAGGTCTGGGCAAGGAGCAGTTTATCGCAACTGGGGTGGTGCTGGCTGTTATGGTTGATGTATCCCGAATGCTTGTATACGGATGGGAAGCCATAGCTGTGCAACGAAGAGTTGATTGGCGGCTTGTCTTGGTGGCTACGTCTTCTGCTTTTGTCGGGGCTTTCGTTGGTTCGCGTCTTATTAAAAAGATGACCATCCGATCACTCCAGGTCATTGTCTCGGGGTTGCTGGTTGTGGTGGCGTTTGGCCTCATGATAGGTATTCTTTGAGACTACGTGAACATCTATTGACCTGGCGTATTGTTTTTGTTATAATTTGTAACTCTGAGTGTTAGCATGCGGGTCGTTAGCTCAACTGGTAGAGCACCTGACTCTTAATCAGGGGGTTGAAGGTTCGATTCCTTCACGACCCACCACGCTTTACCGGTCCAGGAATTGAATGGCAGAGTATGGTCCGGTCAGAAGCGAATGGCTGCTGCGCGGACGTGGCGGAACTGGCATACGCGTACGGCTTAGGACCGTATCCCTTAGGGGTTGAGAGTTCAACTCTCTCCGTCCGCACCATTTTTTATAAGGGATATGCTCGAAAAGAAATACATGCGGCGGTAATTCAGCTGGAAGAATGCCTCCTTGCCAAGGAGGATGTCGTGGGTTCGAATCCCATCCGCCGCTCCAATTTAGAAAAGGGATGAGAACCCAAAAAGGGTTCATAAGGGAAAAGATTGTTTTCCCTTATCGGCGTACGGGAACCTCCCTGCGGAAGGAGGGGAAATATTAAAGGGGAAACGTAAGGGTTCCCCTTTAAGGAGTGAGCGTCCGAGGACCGCTCGCAGCGGCCGCAGGATGCGACACGACGTTCGATTCCCATCCGCCGCTCCAATTTAGAAAAGGGATGAGAACCCAAAAAGGGTTCATAAGGGAAAAGATTGTTTTCCCTTATCGGCGTACGGGAACCTCCCTGCGGAGGGAGGGGAAATATTAAAGGGGAAACGTAAGGGTTCCCCTTTAAGGAGTGAGCGTCCGAGGACCGCTCGCAGCGGCCGCAGGATGCGACACGACGTTCGATTCCCATCCGCCGCTCCAATTTAGAAAAGGGATGAGAACCCCCGAAAGAGGTTATAGGAGGAAAGATTCGTTTCCTCCTATCGGCGCACGGGGACATCCGGCGGAAGGAAGGGAAATATTAATTAAAGGGAAACCACGTAAAGTGGCGTGGCCACAACGTGGCTTTACGCCATGAGGGCTTCTCTTTAAGGAGTCCTGAGTGAAGCCCGGATTGTCGGGCGGAATCGAGGGACGACGTGAGGTTCCCATCCGCCGCTCCAAAATTTTTGCAACCTGCGATGCCCAAGGAGAGTATCTGCGTGAAAGTTACTGTTGAAAAAATTGCCGCCTGTCAGAAACGTCTTATCATTGAAGTCCCTCCGGAGAAGATCAGCGAAGGATTCAGCGCGTTTTATAGCCGCTTAGCCAGGACTGCCGAGGTGCCGGGATTTCGCAAGGGCAAGGCGCCGCGGCAGATGCTGGAACAGCATTATCAGCGCACGGCGCGCGAAGAGGTGCTCAGTTCGCTGGTCAACGACGCGTATCAGCAGGCGCTGACGCAGGAAAAATTAAAACCGGTTGAGTCGCCGGCAATTTCGGATATTGATTTTCAGGAAAACAAACCGCTGAAATTTCACGCTACGGTGGATATTGCGCCGGAGTTCGAGCTCAAGACCTACCGCGGCTTGAAGTTGAACCGCGTCAGCGCGCGCGTCGGCGACGAGGAATTGAACCAGGTTCTTGACTATCTCCGGGACCGCCACGCGCAGTTTTTACCGGTGGAGAGCCGGCCGGCGCAGATGGGCGATTATCTGATCGCTGATTATCAGTTTTCGGTGGACGGCCGCATCGTGGATAAGAAAGAAAAAGTGTGGCTGTGGTTGTCGGAGCAGATGTTCATCCCCGCGATGGCCAAAGAGCTCGTTGGCATAACGCCCGCCCAGACGCGAGAGTTCGATGCCGCGTTGCCGGAGCATTATCACCCGCCGGAGCTCGCGGGAAAAACCGCTCGCTGCAGTGTGAGCGCGGCGGAGATCAAAGAAAAGAGACTGCCGGACGCTGACGATGCTTTCGCCACGACCATGGGCGCGGACTCAATGACCGCTCTGCGCGAGCGTCTGCACAAAGAGCTGACGGCGGAGAAGCAGTCCCGCGGTCAGCAGGAGTTAAAACGTCAGGTCATCGACCAGCTGGTGCAGGCTATGCCGATCGATGTGCCGCCGCTGATGGTGCAGCATCGCATTCAGACGCTGCAAGCGTCGGTGCAGCGCCGGATGAAAAACCAGGGAATGGGCTGACAAGGATATTGCCGAACAAACGGTTAAGCTGACGGCATCCCTCAGCGAGGAGGCGGTGCGGCAGATCCGGGCGTTTTTTATCCTGGAACGAATCGCCGAACAGGAAAAAATCACGGTGGAAGAAAAGGATATCGAGGCGCGCATCGCGGCTATTGCCGAATCATCGCAACAGAAAAAAGAAGCGGTGTTCGAGTATCTGCATAAAACGATATGTTGGACGATATGTACAGCGAATTGTGGGAAGGCAAACTCATTGATTTTCTTGTCGCCGCGGCCGCGATTACCGAGACCGAATTACCGGACAAACCGCCGGCCGGACGCTAATACCCGGCACGGAGCAGCTCTATGAAGGAACAGGGACAGATGCTGGTGCCGATGGTGGTTGAGCAGACCAATCGGGGCGAACGGGCGTATGATATTTATTCGCGCCTGCTGAAGGATCGTATTATTTTTATCGGCACGGCAATCGACGATATGGTGGCCAATTTGGTTATCGCGCAGCTGTTATTTCTTCAGATGGAAGATCCGGACCGTGATATCAATGTGTATATCAATTCGCCGGGCGGGGCTGTCACCGCGGGACTGGCGATCTACGACACGATGCAGTTCGTCAAATGTGATGTAAATACGTATTGCATGGGTCAGGCCGCCAGCATGGGCGCGGTGTTATTGGCCGCCGGCACCAAGGGCAAACGATTTGCTTTGCCGAATGTCCGCGTGATGATTCACCAGCCGTGGGGCGGGGTACAGGGCGCGGCGGCGGATATCAGTATCCAGGCGAAGGAAATCCTCAAGATGCGGGATCGTTTGAATCAGATCTTGAGCCAGCACACCGGCCATCCGCTGGAAAAAATAGAGAAAGACACCGACCGCGATTATTTTATGAGCGCCGAAGAATCGCTGGCCTACGGCGTGGTCGACCAGGTCATCGCGAGCAGTCCCAAACAGAAGAAGAAGGCGACTTGATGCGGCCGTGGTTGTATGAGGACACTTCGCATACCACAGAGTAATTTCTCTTGAAATTACTCTGATGCTCAGTGTTAATTCGTGCAGTAACTTGCGTCACGAATGTTCCGCAAGTTACGCACTCATTAAGGAGGGAGCGCAATGAAAAAAAATGTGTTGTTAACGCCCGGACCCACGCCGGTCCCGCCGGGAGGGTACTGCTGGCCATGGCCCAGCCGGCTATTCATCACCGCACCCCGCAGTTCATGGCTATTTTCAAAGAGATGAATGACGGGTTACAGTATGTGTTCCAGACAAAGAATGACGTGTTCACGTTCGCGTCGTCCGGTACTGGCGCCATGGAAGCGACGGTGGTGAATTTGCTTTCGCCCGGTGACACGGCCATCTGCGTGCAGGGCGGCAAGTTCGGCGAACGCTGGACGGAACTGTGCAATGCCTACGGTATTAAAGCCGTGACGATCGATGTGCCGTGGGGCGAGGCGGTGCAACCGGCAGTTATTGCCCAGGCATTAAAGGATAACCCGTCAGCTAAAGTGGTTTTCACGACGTTTTGCGAAACATCCACCGGTGTTATCACGGATGTGAAAGCCATTGCTCATCTCATGAAAAATTCTTCGGCCGTGCAGGTGGTAGACGCGATCAGCGGTTTGGGCGCCATGGATTTGCAGACAGATGCCTGGGGTATTGATGTGGTGGTGTCGGGGTCCCAGAAAGGTTTGATGATACCCCCGGGATTGGGGTTCTGTTCCATCAAGCCCCAAGGCGTGGAAACTCGTGGAACAGGCAAAGCGTCCGCGGTATTATTTTGACCTGCGTATGGCCAAGAAAGCTTTGGACAAAACCGATACGGCGTTCACGCCGGCGATATCGCTGTGCATTGGTTTGAATGCGGCGCTGAAGATGCTCCGCGCCGAAACTCGGAGAAGACGTTCCTGCGCCATCAGCGTTTGGCCAAGGCGATACGCGCGGGCATGAAGGCCCTGGGGTTGGATTTGTATGCCAAGCATCCGTCGGACGCGGTTACCGCGGTGAAGGTGCCGCAGGGTATTGACGGTGAAAAACTGGTTAAGGTTATGCGCGACGACTTCGGCGTGACCGTGGCCGGCGGCCAGGAAGAGCTTAAGGGCAAGATCTTTCGCATGGCCACGATGGGGTACATGAATGAATTCGATACTATCACGGGCATTAGTTGTCTGGAGATCGTGCTCAGCCGGATGGGTTATAAGTTCACCGCCGGCGCGGGAGTGGGAGCGGCAGAGCTGGCGTTGAATGCGTAAGGGCGTGGTAACTCGCTCCTGCATGGACGGGGATTGAGTTTGGCAGAGGGTGGATATTAGAGGAGGCCCTGATATACGCCCACAGGAATTTCTTCGGAAATTTCTGTGATATTTGGGATAGAGTTCCGCCATAATTCCGGCGGACAGGGCCGTCAACAGGCGGCGAGGCAGGCGCGACGATTACTGGTGTCGCGCGTGCGCGGTACGTAACGTTTTCAGGCAAGGAGTTCCCCATGAAAATATTGGTCAGCGATCCGCTTTCGGCAGAAGGCATCAAAATTTTGAAAGAACGCGGCTTTACGGTCGATGAAAAGACAAAGCTGGCGCCGGAGGAGTTAAAGAAGATCCTGGATTCGTATGACGCTCTTTTGGTGCGCAGCGGCACGAAGGTAACGGCACAGATGATGGCCGGCTGTAAGAATCTGAAAGTTATCGGCCGGGCAGGCGTGGGCGTGGATAACGTGGATGTTGAGGCTGCCACCAAACAGGGCATTGTGGTGATGAATACGCCGGGCGGCAATACCATTTCCACGGCAGAGCACACGATGAGCATGATGTTGTCCCTGGCGCGCAATATCCCGCAGGCGGACAGTTCCATGCGCAAGGGCGAATGGGAGCGGAAAAAATTCATGGGCATGGAGCTCATGGGCAAGACACTCGGGATCGTCGGCCTGGGCCGTATCGGCTTTGAAGTGGCCAAGCGCTGCGCGGCGTTCGGCATGAAGGTTGTCGCGTTTGATCCGTATCTGGCGACGAAGAAGGCACAGCAGGCGGATATCGAGCTCGTTGACCTGCCGACGCTGTATAAACGCGCTGACTTTATCACGGTGCACACGCCGTTGACCGCCGAAACAAAGCATATGATCAGCACGGAAGCATTCACGCAGATGAAAAAAGGCGTGCGGGTACTCAACTGCGCGCGCGGCGGCATTGTGGACGAGGCGGCGCTCGCCGATGCCCTCAAGAGCGGACTGGTCGCCGGCGCGGCGCTGGATGTTTTTGAAGACGAACCGCCGAAGAACAGCGCTCTTATCACGATGCCAATGTTATCACCACGCCGCATCTGGGAGCCTCTACCGAAGAAGCGCAGGTGAACGTCGCGATCGAGGTTGCCGAGCAAGTAGCGGATATGCTGCAGGGCAAGGGTATCCGGAGCGCGGTCAATTATCCCTGCCTGGAAAGCGAAGCGTGCCGGCTGGTTGAGCCATATGTGCGCCTGGCGGAAAAACTCGGCAGTTTGCAGGCGCAGATTATCTCTGGACATATCACCAAAGTAAATATAAAATATGGTGGGGAAGTAGCCAACAATGAAGTCGCGCCGATCACGATTGCGCTGCTCAAAGGACTGCTGGCGCATATCCTGCAGGAGTCGGTCAATTATGTGAACGCGCCGGTTATCGCCCAGGAGCGCGGGATCACGGTCAGCGAGACGAAAGTGATGGAGGCGGAAAATGTGCCCAATCTTATCAGCTGTGAAGTTGAGACCAGTAAAGGCACTAGTTTCGTCGCCGGTACGCTGTTTACCGCAACGACCCCGCGTATTGTCCGGGATCGAGATATAATTTTTATATTGACGCGATCCCGGAAGGCTATCTGTTAATCACGCATACGGTCGATCATCCGGGTATCGTCGGTCAGATCGGCATGGTGCTCGGCGAAAATAAGATCAACATCGCGGCCATGAATTTCGGCCGGACCAGTAAAGGCGGCGATTCTATCATCGTGCTCAACATCGACACGCAGATTTCTCAGCCCGTGCTGGAAAAAATCAAAACCAGTGCGCATATTACAGATGCAAAGCTGGTAAAATATGGCGGCGCACCACATGCAGGAGAGCGGCCGTGGCCAGTTCTAACACGTGGGGAGGGCGCATGAAGACAGGGATCTTGGCCAAGATGGTGTTGGCAGGGGCTATGCTGGCGGTACCAGTGCACGCCGCGGCTGCACCGGCAGTGGTGCAAGATATCCGGTACGAGGCCAACGCGGGGGTAGTGACGGTCAAGATTGCATGCAGCGGCACGCTGCAGATAGAAACCTTCAAAAATGAAATCGCCCCGGCTAACTATATTGTGCTTGATTTCCTCGGTACGGTCTTCACGAATCTGCCCCCGGTCATGGATGTCAATATCAGCTCCTTGGAAAAGATCAACCTTATGCGGGGGGAAGGGGATCCTGCTGCTCTGGGAAGGGGTATTACCCGCTTGATTTTATCGCGATCAACTTGTTGTCTAAGGCTGATTACTCACTGAACCAGGACGGCACCATGGTAACGATCAAGATAACCTCGGCTGACAGCAGTATTCGGGAAGCCGGAGATAAAACTTCAGACACCGTGCAGCTTAAGCCGCCCATTGTTGTCGCCAAGGAGATCGCGCAGGAGAAGTCCGGCGCCGCTGCCGCGGCAACGCCGGCGAGTGAAGAAGAAAAATCGGCTGCGAAAAAATCGGAACCAAAGCGTGCCGAAGCCGCGAAAGCCGAGACCCAAAACCAGCCGTGATAGCGCCCCGAGCGCCGAAAACCGAAGAGCCGAAAGCCGGCACCGTACAACCGGAAAAGAAAAAACGTCGGCTTTTTGGCCGTAAGGCCAACAAGGAAACAGCAGCGGTTGCGGATGTCCCGGAACCAACGGCAAAACCAGCCGTGAAGGAGCCGGAGAAAAAGGCCGCGGCCGCGCCCCAATCCGAAGCCAAGCCGGAATTGAAAGTCGAACCCAAAACCGAATCCAAAGCAAAACCAGGGGAGCGTGATGAGGCTGCTAACCGGTCATTAATAGACAGGATCGTTAGTGACGCGGTCCGTGAAAAAGAGCAGGCCAACGCGCATATCAATACCCTTACCGAAGAATTGAAGCAGCTCCAATCGATGATTGCCAGTTTTAAGACTGAAAAAACACAGTTGGAGCAAAAGCTCAATGATTTGATCTCCAAGGCCGACAGCCTGAATGAGGCTCTCGATGCCGAAATACGGCGGCGCCGGCGTTGGGACAGCGGGTAGATGATTTGATCGCCAAACGTGAACTCTACGCCAAGGCCCGCGACGCGTATGAGCAGTACGGCCGGCAGCTGGAAGCGTTGACCCAGAAGATCGATGGGCTCAACAGCGAGGCTACCAATGTGAAGACCAAGCTCGATGTGGTGCAGTCGGAAAAGAAAAAACTGGAGCAGACGATCGGCGCCGGCTCAGTATTGATTTCGGCCAGATTAAGTCAGAGTATGAAATGTCTCAGCGCCGCCAGGAAGAGTTGACGACGAAGCTATCTGAATTAGCCCTCCAGTTCAAGAAGGTGCAGGAGGCGCTGGAGAAAGCCAAGCAGGACAAGATCAAAGAGGCGGCTCAGGTGCAGACGATGGAGAGCACCTACAAATACAACGAAGACGAATTGAACCGCCTACGGCAGTTGTTAAACAACAGAAATAGCTTGATCATGGACCTGGCGAAAGAATATGACCGTATTCGCAAGGCCCTGGAAGATACGAATACCGAAAAGATCAAAGCTGAGTCGGGCTTTCGGACGGCTAAGGAAGAATTTGAGCGCCTGCGGCGCGAAGTGGAAAAACTTTTGGAAGCGCGTTAATCGTTTCGGATACGATCATCTCCGCCCGCGCGGGGATAGATAGGGTTTTGCAAAGACACAGGAACCTCAGGCAAAGAAATGGGTTTCGGCGCTGGGAAAGGAGGACCCATGAAGTCCAACAGGCATATGTGGTGGGTGGCAGTGGCAGTAGTGTGTGTGCTCGGGAGTGCGGCTCCGTTGGGCGCTCAGTCGGTCACGGTGACGGGCACCGATATTAAAGAAGACAGCGATGCGGTGCAGATCATGGTGTCGACGAATAAGTCGATTCAGATAGAATGTTATGATTTGTCCAATCCGCCGCAGGTGATCGTTGATTTCATGGGGGAGATTTATACGAACAGTCCTGAAATCGTCACCGTGGACAAGGGGCCGATAAAACAGTTACGCATGGTCAAAGGCACCCGGAAGGCCACGGATTTGAATGACTCATATTATTCCCTTGATTTTATTATCATCGATATGACCGAAGCCCTGCGCTATGACTTTGCCCAAGGGCTTACCAACGGCGTGGTGGTTATTTCTAAACCGGGCAAGCTGGTGAAGGCGGTGGCGGAAACGCCGGTTGCCGTCGCCCCCGTCCCGGCAGTCACGGTTCCTGCCGCAACGGTTACGGCAGTCGCCCCGGCTAAAAAGCAGTTTGAGCAGGAACAGGATATGCCGGCCGCTAAGCCGGCAGTTGCCAGCGTTCCTGCGGCAGCTCCGACGGCCGCAGCGGTGAGCCCCGCGCCGGTCAAGGCGCCTGCTCCGGAAAAAGCGAAAATCGCGGCAGAACCAAAGCCGGCGCCTGCAAAGAGCCGGCGCCGCACGCTGTTTGAAAAGAAAAAAGAGCCGGCTGAAGCGTCTGCTACGGCGGCGAAGGCGGAGAAAACCGAGAAAGTTAAAAAAGTCGAAAAAGTAGAACCCGCGGAAAAACCTAAACGTTCGTCACGCCGCGCGGCCAAAAAGGCCGAGCCCAAGCCGGAAAAGCCGGCGGAAAAATCCGCAGCCAAGCCAGTCGCGTACAGTTCTGACCCGGAGCGCCGCGTGGAGCAGGTCAAAGAGCGCAAGCAGCAGCAGGATGCGCTGATCGAGCAGATTTTGCTTGAGCTGAGCAAGTCTAATGCGGCGCGGGAAAAAGCGCGGGGGGAGTTGGATTCCCTTGATGCTACCATGCAAAAAGCAGCCAAAGAAAAGATTGCGACCGAGCAGTCGTTTGAGGCCAGCGTGATGCAGGCCAACGCGGCCAAGGCCGGGGCCAATGATGCCTGGAATGCCTATGCCAAGTCTAAAGAGGACTTAAGTCTGGCTCTCGCGGGCAGTGGCAATGTTGCGGCCGCGCAGAAAGCATATGATGATAATAAAGCCAAATTGGAGCGTAATATCAAAGCCGCGGAAGCTGCGAAAAAAGAAACCGAGCGCACCTATGGCCAACTCAACACCGCGAAGCAGCACGTGGCTGACTTGGAAAAGAATAAAGAGCAGCCGGCGCAGGAAGTGAGCCGCACGCAGGCTGAATACCAGAAGCATGAAGGAATGTTGAAAATCGCGCAGGCTGAATTGGTTAAAATCGAGGCGGATTTGGTCGAGGCGGAACGCGGGAATCAGCAGTATAAACTCGACAAGGCGGACGAGGAATACCGCAAGTCCATGATGGCGATCGACAGCGAATTGTTGAACAAGATGGAAGCAGATAAGCGCAAGGCAGACGAAGATCTCCGGCGCGCGGAAGAACAGAAGCGTAAAGACGCAGAGCAGCAGCAGAAACTCGCTGCCGACAAAAAACGGCAGGCAGAAGCGGCGCAAAAAGCCAAAGAGGATGCAGAACGTGATGCTCTGGCGAAGCTCGAAAAAGAGCAAAAAGCCGCGGCCGCAAAAGAGGCAGCCAAGGCTGAGCCCGCCGCCAGTCCACGGCGCCGCAAGGCCGAGACCCTGCCTCCGCAAGCGCCGCCCGCAGCCGAAGCCAAGCCGGCGGCGATGCAGGAAGAAATCCTGACTTCGGCCGTGGAGATGCGCAACGCGGGATTGGAATTGCAGCGGTCCGGCGATTACGACGGCGCGATGAGATATTATCAAAAGGCTCTGATGTCCGATCCCAAATATGCCGCGGTGCATAACGACCTCGGTATTCTCTATGAACAGCGCGGGCTTGATGATAAGGCTAAGAGCGAATACCTGGCGGCACTCAAAGCCGATGCCCAATATTCAAAGGCGCACAGCAATTTAGCCCTGCTGTATGAGAAGACCGGCGATTTAAATAAGGCTTATTATCACTGGAAGCAGCGCGCACAGCTGGGACGCCCCGATGATCCCTGGACTCAACGGGCCGCGGATAAAGTCAAAGAATACGAACAGAAGAAATAAGGCCCATATGGCGAATGTTGTTGTCGTAGGTGCCCAGTGGGGAGACGAGGGCAAAGGGAAGATTATTGACATCCTCGCCAAGGATGTGGACTATGTGGTGCGCTATTTCGTCTGGAATTATCTCTGGACTTTCAGTGACCGCAAAGCCGTTGGTTTATTGCCGGTAGCCGGTAACCTGCTCCGTTTCAACCTGTCGTCGGGTCTTACCGCGATGCTGGTCAACTGGGGAATATTGGTAGCACTTAAAGAACTGCTTGGATTCCATGAGGAAATCGCTAATTTCATCGGTATCGTTGCCGGTACCGCATCCAATTATCTGATCAGCCACAGGTGGGCATTCAGGCACAGAACTCCGGAGAATCAAAAGACAGCCGGCTGATTTAAGCGCCGGCGATTTTTGAATCGCAAAAAAAGACTGCCTGTGGATAAATTCGTAATTGCAAAGGATTTCAGTTTTCGCATCGGAGAGCATCAGCATGGCACATTCAAAAAACCATCACCGGCCGCGAACATCGGCTGCGCAGACGCCGGATTCCAGCCCGGAATCCGCAAAAAAACGGTTTCATCTTCCCATGCGCATAATCGTCCCGGCCCTGCTTCTTCCGGCAGTGATTATTTACTACTGGCCGCTTATCACGCCCCGGGGATATATCTGGAACGATTTTATCGAGCAGAATTTCCCCTACCGCCTGTTCGTTTCGGTATGGATGAAAAAAGGGATTTTCCCGTTCTGGAACCCGTACGTTTTTTCCGGAATGCCATTCTTCGCCGACATACAGACAGCGGTACTTTACCCGTTCAATCTCATGCTTATACCGTTCGCGTCAAACGAATGGCTGTCACCCCTGCTTTTCGAATACCAGATTGTCGCTCATTTCCTGCTTGGCGGTTTTTTCATGTATGCCTGCGCCAGGGATTTCAACCTTGCCCGTCTGCCGGCGCTGGCGGCGGCCATAATATTTATTTTCAGCGCGTTTCTTCCGCTGCACATATTCCATGTCAACAGTATTCACAGCGCTGCATGGTTTCCCCTGATTATTCTTTGCACAAAACGTATGCTC